>JADGBT010000100.1 GCA_015231375.1 Magnetococcales bacterium
GTTCAGACGCATTGCAACTCGTTATGAGAAGTTAGATAAATGCTTTAACGCTATGATTGGTTTGGTTTGCACTATGATTTGGCTTGAATAGGAATGATTAATTTCTTGAATGTCAACACGCCCTAGAGAATTTGTGTTTGAAAGTCAAAACCCTGGGGGAAGAGTCCCCCAGACCCCCGCTTTTTTTTCAAGAGTTGATATCCAAAAATGGATGCGGTTTCAATCCTTTCCCACCTGGAACAACTCCCCATGCCCACCCTTGAAACTCCCGGAGGCCAATTGCACAAAGATTCCGGTCACGCTCTCCGGGGTGGGCAGGGTGGCGGGATCTTCTCCGGGAAAGACCTTGGCCCGCAGGGCCGTGGCCATGGGACCGGGATCCACCGCGCTCATGCGCACCGGACCCTGGGGGCTTTCTGCGGCCCAGGTGCGGGTCATCTGCCACAAAGCCGCCTTGGAGGCGCCATACGCACCACGAAACGGAGCGGCTTCCATGCCCTCGCGGCATACCACCTGGATCACCACCCCGGAGTCGCTGCGTTTCAGCAACGGCATCATCTCCCGGGTGAGAAAAAAAGGAGCCGCCACGTTCACCCGGAACACCGACTCCCAGTCCGCCGGACAATGCAGATCCAACGGCGTGCGCGGTCCCACCAACGCCGCCGCGTTGACCAGCGCATCCAGACGCCCGAAACGCTCGAACAACGCCTTGGCCACCTCCGGCACCCGTTGCAGTTCGCTTTCCAGGTTCAAAGGCACGATGCCCGCCTCACCGCCCGCGCTGCGGATGAGATCATCGGTGGCCTTCAACGCTTTCGAACGACTGCCCAGCAAAAACACCCGCGCTCCCGCAGTCGCACAGGCGCAGGCCACGGCGCGTCCCAGGCCGGAACCGGCGCCTGTGACCAGAATAATGCGATTTTCCAGTGACATGAGAACTCCTTGACATGCAAACGATCCCACCCGATCCGATCCCGCCTCAAAGCGCTCCACTGTATCACGAAACCGCAGCCAAGATCCCCGTGATTTTTCTCATGGGGCCCACCGCCTCGGGAAAAAGCCGTCTGGCCATGACTCTGGCCACCGCCTTGGGCCTGGAGATCGTCAACGCCGACTCGGTGCAGATCTACCGGGGGCTGGAGATCGGCTCGGCCAAACCCACCCCGGAAGAACGGCGACTCGTTCCCCATCATCTGCTGGACGTGACCGATCCGGATCACCCCTGGTCTGCGGACCGCTACCGGGAGGCGGCCTGGGAGACGATCCGCACCCTCCACCAGCGGGGGGTGACGCCGCTGTTCGTCGGCGGAAGCGGGCTGTATCTGCGGGCCGTGGAACAGGGACTGGCCCTGACCCCGCCCATCGACGAAACCTGGCTGACCGCCATCCGCGCCGAAGCCGCGCAAACCGGCTGGCCCCATCTGCACCAGCGTCTGACGACCGCAGACCCACAAGCCGCCGCCAAGATCACCCCCGGCGATGCCCAACGCATCCTGCGGGCCTTGTCGGTGTTCATGGCCACCGGCACGCCCCTGAGCACCTGGCAAAAACAGCAACCCCCGCCGCCTCCCTGGCGCCTGCTCAAACTGGCCCTCATTCCCCCCCGGACGGTCCTTTATCCCCGCATCGAGGCCCGTTTCGACCAGATGCTGCAACTCGGTCTGCTGGAAGAGGCCCAGGCCCTGCTGGCCCAAGGCTACGATCCGGGATTGCCCGCCATGAAGGCCGTGGGCTATCGACAGTTGTTTCACCATCTGACCGGAGCCGTGCCCCTGACGGAGGCCATCGACCACGCCAAACGGGAGAGCCGCCGCTACGCCAAACGGCAGGAGACCTGGCTGAAACGGGAATCCGGGGTCATCGTCTTGTCGTCGGAGCCGCCAGACGCGGAAGCCCTGGCGCACATTCGCCGCTTCATGGCCGGGGGGTGACTTGCCGCGCTCCGGAAAAGCGTTATACTCTCAAAGATTGTCATTCGTTTCCGCTCCCAGATCCCGCGAGCCACTCCGTGACCCAAGAAGCCAAGATCGACCGCTCCCCGAAGCCCATGCGCGCCTTGCTGGTGCAGACCATTCCCCAGTCCGAAACCCGTGATCGGGCGGAACGGCTCGCCGAAGAGATCAAACGACTGGCGCTGAGCGCGGGACTGGTTCCGGTGGCCACCCGTTTTTTTCCGCTGCCCAAGGTCCACTCCGGCAGTTATCTGGGCAAGGGCAACCTGGAGACCCTGGCCGCCGAGGTGCTCGAACACGAAGCCGAACTGGTGGTGTTCAACCACTCCCTGACCCCGGTGCAGCAACGCAATCTGGAAAAGGGACTGGTGGCCAAGGTATCGGACCGCACCGGCATCATTCTGGAAATTTTCTCCTCCCGCGCCCAGACCCGGGAAGGACGCTTGCAGGTGGAACTGGCGGCCTTGCTGTATCAGCAATCCCGACTGGTGCGCTCCTGGACCCATCTGGAACGTCAGAAAGGAGGCGTGGGACTGCGGGGCGGTCCCGGAGAAACCCAGATCGAGGTGGACCGTCGCCTGATCCGCGATCGGATCCGCCAGTTGGAAAAAAAGCTCGAAACCGTGCAGCGCACCCGCGCCCTGCAACGCCGCGCCCGACAGGAGGTACCTTTTTTCAGCGCGGCGTTGGTGGGATATACCAACGCGGGCAAGTCCACGCTCTTCAACCGCCTGACCGGCGCCCATGTGCTGGCGGAAGATCAACTGTTCGCCACCCTCGATCCCACGGTACGCCGGATCGTGCTGCCCAACGGCGACCGGATCATTCTGAGCGACACGGTGGGTTTCATTCGCGACCTGCCCCATCAACTGGTGGCCGCCTTCCGCGCCACCCTGGAAGAGACCCTGGAGGCGGATCTGCTGGTGCATGTGGTGGATCTTTCCGATCCGGAATGGGAAGAACAGGAAGCGGCCGTCCTGGAGACCCTGCGGGAACTGGAGGTGGGAGACAAACCGATGCTCACCTTGTACAACAAATCCGACCTGCTGCCGGAAGATTCGGGACTGGTCAGCCGTCTGCAAGGACGAGACGGGGTATTGATTCTGTCATCCGTGACCGGCGCCGGCATCGACGCTCTGTTGGACACCCTGGGCCGGGAGTCCCGCAAGAACACCCGGATTTTCCAACTGACCATCCCCTCTGCCGAAGGCGCCCTGCTCGCCCGCCTCTGCCGCGAAGGCCAGATCCTGGAACGCCGCGACGACGACGCATCCATCCATCTCACCCTGGCGCTTTCTCCCATCGCACAAGGACGGCTGGAGGGGATTGTGCGGGAGTTTGGGGTGGGGTAAGAGACACCGCCCCCACCATGCCCATGGCGCGGTCAATCCCGCGCTTTGAGCGCGTCGATCTCATGCCGCGCCAAACTTTGCAATTCGATCAATCGGGCCGGAATATCCATGCTCTCATGGTAACTATTCAGCACCCCCTTCACTGTGTGGATGAGTCTAGGAAGAGCTTGGAGATCAGGATCGCATGAAATCCGGCCATTTTCCCAGGAATAGGTCTTTGAGTGCCTGGGTTGCGGAAACGCCAT
>JADGBT010000101.1 GCA_015231375.1 Magnetococcales bacterium
CTTCCTGGAAAATCACGCCAATTACCTGGTTGCCATGGATTTCTTCACTGTTCCGACACTCTTCTTCACGGTGTTCCACGTCCTGATCTTGCTTGACCATGAACGTCGCCGCATCATCCACTTCAATATCACCACCAACCCGACCGCCGCATGGGTCGCTCAACAAATCAGGGATGCTTTCCCCTGGGATTCAGCGCCACGCTATTTGATCCATGATCGAGATCCGGTTTTTCATGGCAGATGCCAAGAAATCCTGAAGGCCATGGGAATCAAAGAAGTGAAGATTGGGTCAGCATCTCCTTGGCAAAACGCCTGTTGCGAACGGGTGATCGGGTCTATTCGCAGGGAGTGTCTGGATCACAAGCGGCCTGTTCAACTCCGGTTTCGACTTGTCAAAGAGCACACCCAATGGGTGAGGTTCCGACGTCTCTTGCCCGATTCATGAAATTTTGGGCCATGACGACCTCCAACCACTCAATCTTGCCCCTGATTTTCGTGGAAATCAGCCTCAGTGTCCAAAAAAATCCAGAGGCCCCATCGTCAAACATCTTGGCAATGGGACCCCAAATGGGGCGGATGGGATTTTTGGTAGGGACAAGGTGGGCATGTTCCGAAATGCTGATCCGATAGAGCAGACGTTCGATGGCATAGCGGGTGAGGACGAAATTGAAATCCTGTCTCGACTCCCGCGCATGGTTTGCCAGCCTAGCGCGTACTGATGCCGCCATGTTTGTGGAATCTCAAGTCAGGCTCTCCATATAGGGGCGCATGACATTGGCGACCCGGCAAACGGCAGCAGCATGCCAAAGCTCGTCCATGGTGAACCGTTTCTCTTTCCAGGATGCTTGCAACGCATCGATAGCAACGTCCAATCCGATCTTGTTGCGGTATTTGAAACAATCAGCCACGGTTTTGGCGACACTGGTCACGCGCACGGGTACGCAGTCAACCAGGTGCTCCTGAACGCCCTCGGTCAGCGCATCGCCTGAAAATCGAACGATCCGGAGCGGTGGATACGCCATCCGGGGGGTGCGTGCCTTGTTGGGAATGGCCAGCCAGACTTCAAAAGGTGCGTGCGTGGTGAGATCATGGAATTGCAGGGCGGACAGCAGACAGACAATCCCCTGGGGGTGCCTGCGCGCAACTTCGGCCAGGGTACCATGCTCGGATACCGTCCGATCAGGGATTGCATAAAGACCCCGCCCGACCAGGGCAAGTTCTCCACGTCGAACCATTCGCGAGAGAGCCACCCGAGGCAACCCCAGGACGTTCAGATCGCGCGGTCGAATGATCCCGTGGGTTCGGGCGAGATTGATGATTGTTTGGCAGTGGTTTTCCATACCCCAAGGATATTCCATATTGTCGGCATATGTCAATATATACCGACAATATGGAACAAACTGCTCCCACTTTTCAGACATGCACCCTTCAGAAAGGCTACGGTTCAAAACGATAGATGTTTTGCTCACGTCTCTTTCTGGATGGCAATGGCCAGTGCGAAAAGTCGCCTCAGTGTCCAAAGAAATGCAACATTCCATCACCAAAAAGTCCGACAATGGGGCCGGATGATCGTTTGACAGGGGCGGGATGCATTATGGCATTGCCATCAATGACTTGATCTCACGACCGTTTGCAATTTCTGGAATATCATGGTGTGCAATCGATCGTGGAACCATATATTTGCCTCGGAACTCTGAGGTGATTTGCCTGACAATGGACGTCATGACCGGCGGACAAACGCCGTTCCCAAGCACCTTGATTTGATCCCTCCGGCAGCCCTGCTGCATCCGAAAATCGTCAGAGAACCCCATGGCCCGGCGCAACTCAGGCACTTGCAGCATTCTCAGGGTCGGGATGTTGTTGTCCCATTCCACCAATCCGAAGCGATCCAGGGTGGTCAGTGTCCTGATGGGGCGATCCAGTGGTTGCCACCCACCGGCTGCGTCACTGCCATAATAGACAATCAGAAACGGTTTGCCTTCCCCCAGTGCATCGATGGCCCGCCGTGCCCGTTCGAGGGTCGGGAGGGCGCGCTTTCCATTGTCAAGAGGGCCACATTTCCAGGTTCTGCAAGTGTCCAGGATGTCTCCCGCCGTCAGTTTTACTGTCCCTTCAGCCGGGGTAATCGCAGGAATATCGCCATTCCGGTCGCAGACGATAAAAAGACGCCGCCGGTTTTGAGGTACGCCAAACCATGCAGCGTCATGAGTTTGCTCCTTGATCTTGAATCCCCGTTTGCGCAGTTCGGCGATGAATTCATCGTATCTTTCCCACTGTTTCATGTGGACAACATTTTCGATGACCACCCATCGTGGTTCAAAATGATCGATAAACTTCAGCACCAGAAAGGCCGTATTCCGACTGTCATCGCAACGTTCCCGCTTGCCTCTGGCGCAGGTATGGCTGGTGCATTCAGGGGATGCCAGGATCATGTCAATCCGGCCAAGATCACCGAGTTGTGCAGGGTTGAAATCAGGAGTGAGACGTTCCTGGACAGCTTTTGCGTCCGGGAAATTGTCCTGGTAGGTCTTGATGGCGACATCCCATGCGTCAACGCCGCACACAATCCTGGCACCCGCCTTGTGCGCGCCCCAACTGCTTCCCCCCCCGCCACAGAATAGATCAAGCACTCGAATGTTCATGTCTGACATCATACCAGGTTATTGCCGAAAAGCCAGGTGCTCATGTCGCATCATCACGTTGTACTGGATTGCCCCTCTGGCCGGAAAGACATCCAGAGATGACAAACAACACTTTTCTGATGCACGTGGATGGATCCTTTTCGATTTGATGCTCCCACAACCGCACAACTCTCCACCCCATGCGCCTCAATTTCTGGTGATTACGCTGATCACGTCTTCTGGTTGCGCCGATTTTTGCTTCCCATTTCTCGGACAGTTTGTCCTGCCAAAGGGGAAAACGCCACCCGTGCCAGAAATCCCCGTCGACAAAAACAACCACTCTGGCCTCCCTGAACACGAAATCAGGACGACCCGGCAGATCACCCGCATGCCGGTCAAATTTCATGCCTGCCTCGGAAAGCAAACCTGCAACAATCTCTTCGATTCCTGTATGCTTGCCACGAATCCGCGACATCACGGCACTCCGTTTTCCGGGCGACATGATGTCCCCCTTGTGCCGCCGTCGGGCTATGGGTGATGACAGATCATCCGTGGTCGTTGCGGAGGACAACGTTTGACCGATATGATCGGTGTATTGTATTGTGATCATTAATGTTGATGCATCCTTGTGGATTGTTTTGGCGGTTTTCATGAACGATCAACCCGAGTTTGATCTGGTTTCCCCTCCTGCATCCGTCCTGAAGGATATAATGGACCCCAATTTTCAGACCATGTGATAAGCTCTGAACCATCTCTAACATGCGAGGAGTGGATATGAGCAATATACGCAAACAACACACCAGTGTTTTCAAGGCAAAGGTAGCGCTTGCGGC
>JADGBT010000102.1 GCA_015231375.1 Magnetococcales bacterium
CCGTCCATCAACACGACATAAAGACCATCACGAATCACAACAGCATCCCGCGCATCCACCAATACCCAATCCCCAACACGCAACAACGGCTCCATCCCGTCCCCATCCACCCTGACCCACACACCCGACTCCGCAATCGGACCCCCGCTCCACACATCCCCCCCTTGCGAATCCGCCCAAACCTCCGGCGCACACCACCTCTCCACCCCACCCGAAACCCGCTCCGGCCCCCGGCCCGTCAAAAGCCAAGTCACGGACACATCCGTCCCCTCGGCAATCCTCAACAACGTGGCCGTGGAAGGCGAAGCCTGCCGCAATAATCCATGCATGGTGGCCTTGGGAATGCCCATCCGTATCGCCCAGGTATACGGAGGATCGTCGCCGATCAAAGACAATAAACGTTGCGTGAATCCGGGAATGGCTTGCTTGTGGTTCATGCGCGCGCTCCGATTGAAATCAAAAACCGAACTTGGATGAGGTATGGCCGGACGCTATAAGATTTCGATAATACCGGCATTGCAATTCAATTAAGATTATAAATGATTCAAAATGGTAAGCAACAGTAATTTTTTAAATCTTTCTTCTTGACAACGGTCATGCAAAATCCGAGTATTTCCGGGAGGAACAAATTAAAAACCGAACTGATCAAAACAGGAGACGAGTATGACAGTCAGCAAACGAAACAAACCGGATAACCTCGTGGTGGTGCGCGACCTTAAAGAAGCCAATGGCGTGCTGGGAGAGATCGCGCAACTCAAACGCAGCATCGACGCCATCGAGGCGGATATGAACGCCAGCATCGATCGGATCAAACGATCGGCGGCAGCCTTTTCCGCCCCCCGCCGCGCCCGCCTGGAAGCCCTGGCCAATGGACTGCTGGCCTTTGCCGAATTCAACAAGGAATCCCTGTTCGTCAAACGACGGGGAATCGAATTGTCGTTCGGCGTGCTGGGTTTTCGCAAATCCAACGAATTGAAACCCCAGGGCCGGGGCACCTGGGCTCAGGTGCTTGGAAAGATCAAAGAGTTGGGCGTGGTGGAGGGGATCCGGGTGCGAGAGGATGTCAACCGGGAGGCGATGCGGGGCTGGAGCGATGAACGCCTGGAAATGCTGGGCGTGCGACGGGTGGAAAAAGATCTGTTCTGGTACGAACTCAAACTGGAAAGCCTGAACCCGGAAACGGATCTTCAGACAATCAGTCCGTCAGCGGTCCGTGTGGAGGAGGTGGCATGATGAGCAGTGGCCTGGAGTTGATTCTGGAAGAAGATCTGCCGAGTTCGCTGGAAGAGATCGCCGAGGTGATCGGTCGGGAGGGGGCGTTGCAACTGGTGAACGCCTGCGGCGGCACCCGGATTTTCGTGCCGCGCAAATTGCGGGTGCAACACAAACTGGTGACCATGCTGGGATTTGAACAGGCACGCAGACTCTCCCACCATTTCGGGGGCGAAACCCTCACGGTGGTGCGGGCTGCGGAGTTGTTGCGCCGCACCCGCAACCGGGAGATCGTGCGCCGCTATGACGCCGGTGCGGGCGTGCGACAGTTGGCGCGGGACAATGCCCTTACCGAACGTCAGATCTACGCCATTTTGTCCAGTGTTGCGTGACCACAGGCCCCTGCCTGAAAGCAAGGGGCCGTGATCCACACTCAAAGCACCTTCTTGAGGGACTGATCGATCTTTTTGGACATGGAGGAAATTTCGCTGATGACCCGATCGATGTCTCCGGCCAGATCCCGCGCCACCCGAGCGGTACTTTTGACCTCTCCCGCCACCACCGCGAACCCCTTGCCGAACTCGCCGGCACGGGAAGCCTGAATGCCGGCGTTGATGGCCAACACTTCCAGCTCGTTGGAGATTTTCTCGATGCCGTGCAGGGTCTTGGAAACGTCACGGGTGTTGCGGTCGATCTCCTGGCGGACACCGGCCAGATCGGCGAAAACCTGATGATTGGCCTGACCCCGTTGTTCGCTGAACACCTTGTGCAGCATCAGCATCGTGGAACACGGGATGACACCGGCCTGCCCGACCAGATCGGTGATCATGCGCAGGGTTTCCGGAGAGCCTGTGCAATCGATGATCAGATCGGTTTTGAAGTTTTTCAAGGCGACCTCGGGCTTGGTCAGGGTTTTGATGCCCAGCTTCTTGGCCATGGCCAGGCCCGGCGCGGCAGAGTCGGTATCGGCCACGAAGAGGATTTCCACGCTTTTGTTATGGGAGAAGAGTTCCAGGATTTCGCATCCATCCTTGTCGGCACCCATGATGCCGATTTTCTTGCCATTTTCACTGGTTGCCATTGTCGTTCCACCCCGTGGTGCCGGATCACTGTGTGTTGCGGTCGTTTCAGGTCGCGAACGTTCCTCCGGGACACGACATGGGGTTGATCCTGGCGTGGAGACGGTGGCGGGACGCGGTTGACAGACCGATTGAAGACGCTTTTTTTAGAATAGCATAAGATTGTCTTGAAAGGTAACGGGGTTTGTTTCAAAAGGCACGGATTCTTGCGCGCGGCATGGGTCAGGCAGAACCCCTTCACCTTTTCCAGGTTGTGGGTTTTTTATAGGATCATCAAGGATTTATCGTGCAACCTGGCCTGATGATTACCTTGATATGGAACCGGATCCATGAAAAATAATACTTATGTTGAAAAAATCGTGGACAACACCAAAAAAATCGCCTCCAACGAGACGCTGCGTCGTGCCGTGCGCATGGCCTATCGGGACAACGGCGGCAATCTGGCCAAAGCGGCGCGGGAGCATGGAGTGGCCGAGGGCACGGCGCGCCGCTGGCGTACCGTGGATCGGAATCAGGGAACACCGTGGGAGGTGGAACCCCGGACAGAGCCGTGGGACCAGGCGGCAGGGTGTCTGGCGGGCAATCGTCGCGAACGTCTGGTGAGCGCGTTGCTGGAAGATTATCTGGGGTTGCACAAAGAGGCGATGGCGGCGGTGAAGGGGGGAGAGGTCACACCGCTGGAACGGGTGGAAGCCCTGTCCCGCTTGTCGCAAGCCCTGGATCGCACCCTGCGCGCCCTGGGCAAGGCCAGTCCGGAGTTGTCGCGTCTGGCGGTGGCCCGCTGGGTTTTGGAACGTCAGGCCGAATTCGTGCGCCTGCGTTATCCGGAACATCTCGGGGTATTGGTGGAGATTCTGGAGCCGTTCGGGGCGGAACTGGTGCGGGAGACCGGCATGGGCTGAGGGCGCGCCGGTCAACGCCCTCGGCCGACAGGCTCAACGTGGAGACACCGATGTCAGGCGTGGGACGAGGGCGCGCCGGTCAACGCCCTAATGGTTGTTCCGGGGTAACTATTCAGCACCCCCTTCACTGTGTGGATGAGTCTAGGAAGAGCTTGGAGATCAGGATCGCATGAAATCCGGCCATTTTCCCAGGAATAGGTCTTTGAGTGCCTGGGTTGCGGAAACGCCA
>JADGBT010000103.1 GCA_015231375.1 Magnetococcales bacterium
GGGATGATCTCAGGGCCTGTCGGAAGATGATGCGGGATGTGGAGGACTTCTCCGATGCCATTTTCGGGTTCCATGTTCAGCAGGCCATCGAGAAGGGGTTCAAGGCATGGCTTTCAGCCTTGGGTGTGGCGTATCCGAAAACCCATGAGTTGCATCGCCTGCTGATGCTGCTGGAAGAGCATGGCGCCCCGACGGAAGAATGCCATTGGGTGGAGGAGTTCAATCCGTTCGCAGTGCAGTTCCGGTATGAGTCCAGCCCGTGGGATGAGTCGTTGGACAGAGGTTATGCGGTCTCCATGACCGAGGTATTGCTGGATCATGTGGGGCGGCAAATCGAGGGCATCGCCAGCCGTTGAGGAGTTCGTTTCCGTGTGTGAATCCGTGTGTGAAAAGCGCTCCAAAGTCGGCTAACAGGTGGAAAATCTGCAAAATTTGACAACGGTTAATGCATTGAAATACTTGCAACTATTTGATATTGAGGAGGTTATGAAACCCGAAGGTTCCTGCTTTGTAATCCGTAGGTTCGGGGTTCGATTCCCCGCGCCGGCTCCATAAAATCAATAGGTTGGACGATATTTTGTCTGGCCTGATTCTGGTTTCAGTACCCACCAGGAAGAATTCTTAACACCAGGAAATTCCCGGATACGTCCGGCACAAACCTTCCATGTATCACGCAGGGAAGGTAGATTGACGGTCCGTAAATCCACCCACCGTTGCTCTATCCGGCTTATGCTACGGGGACGACCCCCTATCCTCCAAATTGTGCTGGATTCCGTTTCTCCTGCTTCCATGGGAGTGTTTCGGGACTTGGAAATACGTTTGACGTAGCACGTCTCCAAGGGGTACTCTACTGAAGAATCATGGCTGACTACCATGGACAGAAGAAAAAAGGGGGGGGTAGGCTGTCCAGTGACTGAACCACTCAAATATTGGGACAAGAGGACAGAACGGTTTGCTGCTGGTGAACGTGTTCGAGAGTTCCAATCGTTCGAGGAGCAAATCAAGAAGCGGCTCGTCATCCTGGAGAGTGCTGTTACCCGTCAAGGGTTGATGCTGTTGCCAAGCAATCGCTTTGAAGCCCTGGGAGGGGACCGGAAGGGACAGTACAGCATCCGTATTAACCAGCAGTGGCGTGTTTGCTTTGAGTGGCCAGATGATGCCTCAAAACCATTCAACATCGAAATTGCTGATTACCATTGAGCGAGAAACCATGGACACGACCGCGAGAAGGCCGATATACCCAATCCATCCAGGAACGGTGCTGGCGGACGAGTTGGAAGAGCTTGGAATGAGTGCTGCTGACCTTGCAAGGGCCATCCACGTGCCGTCAAACCGGATTTATCAGCTCATTGCTGGCAAACGTGCCATGACGGCGGATACCGCCATTCGGCTAGAGCAGTGGTTGGGGGTAGAGGCGGCGTTTTGGTTGAACCTCCAAAAGACTTATGAACTGGATGTGGCCATGGCTGAAAGCGGTGAGCGAATCAGAGGAACCATCGTTCGCCTCAACCGGCAAGTGCAAGCGGATGTGGTCTGTCATGCGTGATGATGTGAGTGTATCCGCCAAAATATTTGTTTAATCAGCCCCAGTATGATTCTTCCAATTGTTCAGGAGAGCCTTCTCTCCAGATATCGCCTAAATCTAATTGATAGTAAATATATTTTGACTCTCCTGCTTTTCCTTCGACCGCACGTGCAGGTAATAATTCATAATAATTTTGTATTATTTTTGCTGCGACTGGTCCGAGAAGACATCTGTTTCCTTCTCCGGCCGAGCCAATACGGGCAGCATAGTTAATAGCAGAACCTATGAATAATTTCTGAGAACCAAGAAAGTTGCTTTCAATTGTAGATTGGCAAATTTCTCCATACTCAATTGTAATTTTTACTGATGGACCGCCTGGGGCATAATCCCATGCATTATTGCAATCAGCCTGAGCGTTTGAGATGTGTTCGCATGACCGGTCAATTGATTTGCTAATTCCTACACAACATTCCATAACCTTTATCGGGTCTTGTAGCAGAGCAAGGAAAGCATCTCCCATGAACGACACAATATGGCCACTAGAATTTTCAACGGATTCAATAGCTCCTAAAAGCACATCCCGGACATATTGTGCAACAGTACAATCATTGTCAGCTCTGGATACCATGGAGGTAAATGAGTTGATGTCAATAATTATAGCGAATGCTTGAAAATTACCAGAATCCGGTATCTGAAATCCCATATTGCTCACCATCCCTTTGAGAATTCTTTATAGAGGAGAAGAATTTAGTCACTGTCATATTAGAACGGTTTCATACAAATCCCAAAGCCTTGAAAACCGCATTAATCGGGTCGCTGAAAAAACGATTCTGAAACTTGGCAAACAGTTCTCCCGGTACGGAGGGAATATCCCGAACATTGGCCATCGGGAGCAATATCCTCTTTGCACCACCATCAAACGCTACCTGGAGCGTCTCCGCAAGGTTTTCTACTGGAACGATGCTTCCAGGCTCATGTCCCCCAGGACTGTGGGGGTGGCGCCTCCAGAATGGGATGAATTGTCGCAACCTCAAGGCGGGTCTGAATGGGCGGACATGTTATTGAATGCCTTTTTTCCTGGCGGCATCCAGCAAATTGGCATCACCGTTCTTGATGCAATAATTGACCAGACGCTCGCTGAACTCCTCAAAGCCTTGCTGTTTCCAGACCGTATCTCCGGAGACGCCGCTCAGGTAGCCATCGATCCACATCAGGACAATGCCGATATCTTCCGCCTTTCCCTGGGCGGCCTCTTCCAGGAACTCCTGGCAGGTATACACCCCGAAATTGATGTCTTCGCTTTGTTTTTTCTTCTTTGCGTGACCGGGAGTCGTCACCAGCAGCAAGGCGAGCATA
>JADGBT010000104.1 GCA_015231375.1 Magnetococcales bacterium
GACCCTTGCGAGAGATGTCACGGTAGGTCTCTCCACCGGTTCCCCCGCATGTGCGGGGATAGACCCCATCCACGACCAGGGCTGTCCCGCACGCCACAGGTTCCCCCGCATGTGCGGGGATAGACCCTCCAGATCTGTCTATCCGGGCAGTGGCCATAGGGTTCCCCCGCATGTGCGGGGATAGACCCGGAGGGTGATCCAATCCCCATGGATGAATTGAGGTTCCCCCGCATGTGCGGGGATAGACCCGCAGTGACATGGCGGTGCATGAGGCCATGCAGGGTTCCCCCGCATGTGCGGGGATAGACCCGCCGATCGGATTGCCGTGGCGTTCCGCAACTCGGTTCCCCCGGATGTGCGGGGATAGACCCTCGCACATCCGGCTCAAGGTCGGCTTCATGGTGGTTCCCCCGCATGTGCGGGGATAGACCCGATCATGCCCAGGTCTTGTCTTCCCTGGAATTGGTTCCCCCGCATGTGCGGGGATAGACCCCCGGTTCGCGCATGGCTGGAATACCAGGACTGGGTTCCCCCGCATGTGCGGGGATAGACCCCGGCGTTGGCCGTGCCACAACCGCCGGCGATGGGTTCCCCCGCATGTGCGGGGATAGACCCGGATCCCAATCGGGTGCCGTGACGACAGTCCCGGTTCCCCCGCATGTGCGGGGATAGACCCATCGGCCAATTTTGGCGCATGAAATCGCCATCGGTTCCCCCGCATGTGCGGGGATAGACCCAATACATGTGATGACGAGCAAGCGCGCGAAGCGGTTCCCCCGCATGTGCGGGGATAGACCCCACTTAGGACGCATGGGGCGCTGCGTGGTGCGGGTTCCCCCGCATGTGCGGGGATAGACCCCAATCAGAAAAATCTCGCCATCGCGCAGTTGAGGTTCCCCCGCATGTGCGGGGATAGACCCGATGGTCGTGCCCCAGTCACCAGTGGTGGCCGGGTTCCCCCGCATGTGCGGGGATAGACCCACGTAGGGATCTGAAACCGGCCTGATCAGCAAGGTTCCCCCGCATGTGCGGGGATAGACCCCTCGGCCCCTTCTGGGACTGTGGTGGTCCACAGGTTCCCCCGCATGTGCGGGGATAGACCCGCCTCCGATCACCTCAATTTCACCCCGACCGAGGTTCCCCCGCATGTGCGGGGATAGACCCAGATTTTCCGCCGAGCGGCTACATCAGGATCGGGTTCCCCCGCATGTGCGGGGATAGACCCCATGGCAGGGTAGGGCGGCGTTCCAGCTCTTTGGTTCCCCCGCATGTGCGGGGATAGACCCCTTGGCAGATCGGCCCGCATCGAATTGATGGCGGTTCCCCCGCATGCGCGGGGATAGACCCATCGTTGAATTTCCGGCCTTTGTATCTGAACCGGTTCCCCCGCATGTGCGGGGATAGACCCCCGACGTTCGTGACCAGATCATCGATCTGATCGGTTCCCCCGCATGTGCGGGGATAGACCCATCACACACCCTCCAGCGCAGCCACCCGGGCCGGTTCCCCCGCATGTGCGGGGATAGACCCGTCCAATTTTGCCGTCGGAGAAGAGGTGCCCAGGTTCCCCCGCATGTGCGGGGATAGACCCAGTTCCGGCGGCCAGATTACCAGACAATCCCCGGTTCCCCCGCATGTGCGGGGATAGACCCAAGCAGCGCGTACCACGCCGTCCAGGGCATTGGGTTCCCCCGCATGTGCGGGGATAGACCCATACTGTGATGGCGAGTGTCAGGCGTAACAAAGGTTCCCCCGCATGTGCGGGGATAGACCCTCCGGCTTGCCATCGACTGCCCGGCACCGGCTGGTTCCCCCGCATGTGCGGGGATAGACCCCGACCAGGATGGCACCGGGCGCCGGTTCATCGGGTTCCCCCGCATGTGCGGGGATAGACCCAAGGCGGCAGCCGGAGCGCTAGCAGCCCCATGGGTTCCCCAGCATGTGCGGGGATAGACCCTATGTGATCTTTGCTGATGGCGTCTTCATCTGGGTTCCCCCGCATGTGCGGGGATAGACCCTCTTGGGGTATCTCAGAGCGCGTCGCTCTCCGGGTTCCCCCGCATGTGCGGGGATAGACCCAGGGATCAGCCTGTCATCGGTGGTGGCGAGCAGGTTCCCCCGCATGTGCGGGGATAGACCCGATGTGTCCCGCAGGAACTTCCCGGTGGCCATGGTTCCCCCGCATGTGCGGGGATAGACCCCAGAAAGGTCTCCTCCTCCTCCCGATATTCCCGGTTCCCCCGCATGTGCGGGGATAGACCCTCCTGGTCAGAAGTCACCGGGATGTGGCGTGCGGTTCCCCCGCATGTGCGGGGATAGACCCATTGGCGAGGATGGTCTGTCGCCGGGGGTGGCGGTTCCCCCGCATGTGCGGGGATAGACCCTCCTCGGGTGGCGGTGGGGTAGCGCCGGGGTCGGTTCCCCCGCATGTGCGGGGATAGACCCAGCCAAGCTCCGTTCTCGTACCAAAAGGTTAAGGTTCCCCCGCATGTGCGGGGATAGACCCGCCGAGGCCAGCATGGGTGCCATCCCTTTCAAGGTTCCCCCGCATGTGCGGGGATAGACCCTGGGCAGCCTCTGCTTCTCAATAATTCAGCGCGGTTCCCCCGCATGTGCGGGGATAGACCCCCCAGCAAAGCGCAATGTCGCCGTTTTGACCTGGTTCCCCCGCATGTGCGGGGATAGACCCACGATCTTGAGCCTTGTGACCATCTTGGTTCTGGTTC
>JADGBT010000105.1 GCA_015231375.1 Magnetococcales bacterium
GCGGATGTCGTCTGAGTTGATTCTCAACGGGAATCTCCTTGAATCGGATTGACGCAAGGAGTATCAAGAAATTTCGCACCCCAATGTCAAGGAATTTTCGCAAGCTAGGGGTGGTGAATAGTTACGCCAAATCAAACACCAGGATCTCCCCGTGGCCGCAACCAACGGCTCGCACCTCGCGTTCCTGGCTCAAGGCGAGCCCATCTCCTCCAGAGAGCCGATGGCCATTGATCTCCACCTCGCCCGACACGACCTGCACCCAGGCATGGCGTCCTGGAGTCAACGCATGGATCACCTCCGTACCAGGGTCCAGAATCAACCCGAACAGACACGCATCCTGGTGGATGGTCAAGGATTGCTCTGCCCCATCCGGGGAGGCGATCAAGCGGAAACGCCCCCGTCGCTCCTCCCCGGGAAAACTCTTTTGCTGGTAGCCCGGAGGCAGACCTTTCCGGTCGGGCAGAATCCATATCTGCAACAAATGGGTTGATTCGGTCGTGGACGGATTGTGTTCGCTGTGACGAATGCCGGAACCGGCGGTCATGCGCTGGACCTGACCGGCGTGCAAAACAGACTCCACACAGGTGCTGTCCCGATGCCGCAGACAGCCCCGGACCAGAAAGGTGATCACCTCCATATCCCGATGACCATGCAGATCAAACCCGGTGCCGGGCTGGATCACATCCTCGTTGATGACCCGCAGACTGCGGAACCCCATATGGTTCGGATCGTGATAATCCGCAAAAGAAAAAGTGTATCGGGTATCCAGCCACCCGTAATCGGCGGCTCCTCTCTCCTGGGCGTGACGGATGGTGATCATGGAACGGTTCTCCCTGACAGGGGGATGGGATGTGGGAGAAAGTCTATCGAAACCGGATCCGTTTGACCATTTCCAATCTTGCGTCAACACCGTTCACGATCCGAAATAACGATCGAACCGACATTCTGACCGGAGACGTGCGGCAGCGCCATGCGGGGAGCGAACCCGCCCGGAGGCTTTCATCCCTCTGCGCAAACCCGCCAGACAATCCCATCGGCAGTCAGTTCCGCGCCGAGCCCATCAAAGGCGGCATCCACGTCCAAACCGCGTCCCCGCACCGATAGCAGAATGTGCGCATCGGCTCCCAGTCTGGGCAGACTGGCGCAGCGCACCTGTGGGAAACGTTCCACGACCCGCCGCATGGGAAGCACCACCCGGCTTTCACCGACCCCATCGATCCGCAGACAACGCAGACGCTCCGGTGAACGGGAGGGTGGAAAATGGTGCTCCAGTACCCAATCGAGCATCGGCCACGCCAATTCAGGAAATCCCGGCAGGGCGAAGTGATCACGAAAATGAAATCCCGGAATCCGGTTGACCGGACTCGGCACCATTTCGCTGCCTTGCGGCCAATCGGCCATGAGCACCCGAATCGGCCACGCCGCGTCACCAAAGCGGGCTTCGATCTCCCGCACGGCGTCGGGATGACGTATCAGTGGGACGCCGGCGGCCTTGGCCAGACATTGCCGGGTCCGATCGTCCGGTGTGCTGCCGATCCCACCGAAACAAAAAACCGGTCTGCCCTCCGCGAGCGTCTGAGTGAAGTGCCGGATCAACGCCGCCGCGTCGTCTCCGACGAAACGCGCCCAGGCCAATTCCAACCCGCGTTCCCGCAATCGGCCGATCACATGCGTCAAATGGGCATCCTGCCGCCGACCCGAAAGAATCTCATCCCCGATCACCATCAAACCCGGACCAGGGGTCGTCTCCTCTGCCAAATCTTCCGTCCTCCTCGACTCGGACACATCCTGTCTCTTTTCACAACCTCTGCATGGATTCATGAAGATCAGGCAAGATCAATGGAGGATCTTGCCTGATTTCACATAACCTATCCATCCAGATGCGGTCGCACCCAGTCCAGCAAGGCATTCAAGGGCATGGCACCGGACTGACGCGCCTTCTCCCGGCCCTCCCGGAACAGCACCAGGGTCGGAATGCTCTGAATGCCGAACTCCGCCGCGATCCTCCGCTCCTGCTCGGTATTGAGTTTGGCGACCCGCAGGTTCGGTTCCAGTTGGACGGCGGCCTGGGCAAACACCGGAGCCATCCTCTTGCAGGGACCACACCACTCTGCCCAGAAGTCCACCAGAACCGGAATGTGATTATTGAAAACGTGAAGATGAAAGCTCTCCGCCGTCAGGTTGACCGGAGCGCCTTGAAAAATCCGCTTCCGACAACGGCCGCAAGTACCCTGCATGGCGGGTTTGTCACGCCGCAACCGGTTGGTCGCGGCACAGGAGGGGCAGACAACCTGAAAAGTCTCGTTCATGGCAATCGATCCTGTTTTTTTCTCGATTCAGCCAGCCGGAATCAAACCAGCCCGATCTCACGGAGGAGTTGTTTGATTTCCGCTTCCTTGTCCTGGTACTGACGCATTCTCCCCTCGACTTCATAGGGGGACTTTCCGTTCAGATCCTGCATGGCGGCTTGCAGAATGGTCAACTCTTTCTTGAGTCTTTCCAGCTTCCGCACGACTTCTGGGGTCAAATTCAGGGCCGCATTGGCGTTCATTGGATCCGGCATCGGTAAAACCTTTCCTCTGGGTAACCGTTCAGCCCAGTAAAACGCTTCAGGCGGTCTGAAGCATCAAAACAGCCTACCTGGGCAGGAGAGAAGGGGCAGTTTGACCTCGCAAATTCGCATGGATTGCCTGCATCAGGAATTCGAGG
>JADGBT010000106.1:0-1364 GCA_015231375.1 Magnetococcales bacterium
ATTTCATGCGATCCTGATCTCCAAGCTCTTCCTCGACTCATCCACACAGTGAAGGGGGTGCTGACATAGTTACTGTCAAAGAACACATCCAAAGGGTGAGGTTCCGATGGCACATGCCCGATTCATGAAAATTTGGGCCATGACGACCATCGGACCATCAATCTTGGCTCTGATTTTCATGGAAATCCGTCTCCGTGTCCATCGAAATCCAGTGGCCCCATCGCCAAACATGTTGGCAATGGGGCCAAAATTGGGCCGGATGAGGTTTTTGGTAGGGACAGTCCCGAAACTGGGGTTTCCGGAAGCTCCCCGATGGTGACCCGGGCCTGGGTGCAGGCGTGGTGGACGGCGGGCCCGAAGCGTTCGATGAGGGTGGTCAATTCGGCGTCTTCGCGCAATCCGGTGTGTGCGGCCTCCCTGGTTATGCCCCGCTGTTCGATCTGATGGGCCAGCAGTTTCACCCCGGGCATGCCCAGAAACGCGGCGTTGCCCTGAATGCCGTGGGCCAGATCCTTGAGCTTTTGACCCAGCCCCTCCCGTTGTGCCGTGGCAAGTCCCGAGGCAAGTTCGTCTACCTGCTCCTGAAATTTGCCCACCAATCCCAGGAGAGCCTCATGGCCCATGGCGGCAATGAGTGCCTGCAACGCCTTCGGACTGATCAGGAGCGGTTCCGGCTCAAGGGGCGGCAGGGCCGCCGGGACGGGCTGCGGCAGTGCGGCCGTACCGTGTTGCAGCTCCGTCAGAGTCTGCTGCAGATCGGTCATGAGCAGCGGTTTACCCAGCACCCGGTTGGCTCCCACCGCATGACTGCGGTCGATGGCCTCTAGGGTGACATCCGCAGTCACCACCAGCACCGGAATCGTCCCGTTCGGACTCTCCAGATTCCGCAGGCGGCGGATTATCTCCACCCCGTCCATGTCCGGCATGCGCAGATCCATGAGCACTGCGTCGAACCTCTCCTCCCGCAGCCGGTCAAGGGCGGCGTAACCGCTTTCCGCCAGGGTCACCCGGTGTCCCAGTGCCTTGAGCATCTCGCCGATTACCTTACGATTGATGGGCTCGTCGTCGGTCACCAGGAGGGAGAGGGGGACTTTGGCCGCTGGATGGAGTTCAGGGGGCACCCGCTGGCCGGTGGGCAGTGCAAGACGCAAGGAAAAACAGCTGCCTACCCCTTTCACGCTGTTGAAGTCGATGATTCCGCCCATGATCTCTGCCAGTTGCCTGCTGATGGCGAGTCCTAAACCGGTGCCGCCGAAGCGGCGTGTGGTGGAAAGATCCTCTTGGATGAACGGCGTGAACATCTGCGCCTGATGCCTGACATCGATGCCGGTTCCGGTATCCCGCACCGTTACCTCAAGGGCGCA
>JADGBT010000106.1:1383-1904 GCA_015231375.1 Magnetococcales bacterium
AGGCGTTCCGCCTGCACCGTGACCTTTCCGGTTTCGGTGAACTTCACCGCATTGCCCACCAGATTGAACATGATCTGCCGCAGCCGGACCGGATCGCCTATTAAAATTTCCGGCAAAGTGGGATCGATGGCAAGCTGCAGGCCGATCCCCTTGTGGTCCGCCTGATGCCGGAAGGTCTCCACGACTCCGGAAAGGAGGGGGGCGAAAGCAAACTCCAGGGGTTCTATGTGCAGGTGGCCCGCCTCGATTTTGGCCAGATCCAGCACGTTGCTCAAGGTGGCGTAAAGATGCTCCCCTGCGATGGCCATGGAATCGACATATTCCATTTGTTTTGGATTCAGGCTGGTTTGGCTCAAGAGCTGGTTCAGTCCGAGCAGGCCGGTCAAGGGGGTGCGGATTTCGTGGCTCATGGCGGCCAGGAACAGGCTTTTGGCATGGCTGGCAGAGTCGGCCTGCTGTTTGGCTTGTTGCAGTTCTGCGGTACGTTCACTGACTTCCTTTTTCTTACGCATCGTATGTGT
>JADGBT010000106.1:1997-2422 GCA_015231375.1 Magnetococcales bacterium
TTTCTTTTGTTTTGTGCTAACGAGATGGAAAAATTGCCCCGCCCAACCTCCTGGCTGGCCCTGGAAAGGCGCAACAGGGGCAGGACAAATTGATGGTTCAGAAAACCGTACAGAAGGGGAAACAGCAACAGAATGATCGCCAACGTGATCGCAGCGACCTGTCCATAGAGGGTCCGCATCCCCTCCGTCAACTCCGCCTGATCCACCGCAGTAAAGAGATGGAGAGTGTCGCTGAGCAGGGTGCCCTTAAGCAAAAAGTCTCCTCCCATCCAGGGCAGATGATCAAAATCTTTACGCTTTGCCAAGGCGGATAGATGCGACCAGTCATGATCGTCCAGGCGTTCCGGCAAGTTGCGCCAACCGGGACCGACGAGAATACGCCCACTGGCATCTGTCAAAAAGGCAAAACCCCGTTGACCGATGCG
>JADGBT010000107.1 GCA_015231375.1 Magnetococcales bacterium
ATGCTGTCTTTAACTGGATCCGCCTCCAAAGCCGATTACGAAACCGCGCTGCGCTCCATCACCTATCACAACACCAATAACGACAATCCGGGTACTGCCTCCAGAACCGTCACCTTCTCGGTCACCGACTCCAACTCCAACGGCCAAGGGGCCGGGGCTGCGACCACCAGCGCCACGCGGGATATCGTGTTCTCGGGGACCAACGACGCACCCGGCATCTCCACCTCCGCCGCTCCCCTGGCCTATGCCGAAAGCGACGCGGCCACAGCGGTGGATTCCGCGCTCTCTTTGGCCGATGTGGATGATGATTTCATCAGTGGGGCCACGGTCCAGATCACCGGGAATTATCTCGCCGGGGAAGATGTGCTGGCCTTTGTCGATCAATCCGGCATTTCTGGTTCCTGGAACGCTGCCACCGGAATGCTGTCTTTAACTGGATCCGCCTCCAAAGCCGATTACGAAACCGCGCTGCGCTCCATCACCTATCACAACACCAATGACGACAATCCGGGTACTGCTTCCAGAACCGTCACCTTCTCGGTCACCGACTCCAACTCCAACGGCGAAGGGGCCGGGGCTGCGACCACCAGCGCCACGCGGGATATCGTGTTCTCGGGGACCAACGACGCACCCGGCATCTCCACCTCCGCCGCCCCCCTGGCCTATGCCGAAAGCGACGCGGCCTCAGCGGTGGATTCCGCGCTCTCTTTGGCCGATGTGGATGATGATTTCATCAGTGGGGCCACGGTCCAGATCACCGGGAATTATCTCGCCGGGGAAGATGTGCTGGCCTTTGTCGATCAATCCGGCATCTCCGGTTCCTGGAACGCTGCCACCGGAATGCTTTCGTTAACCGGAAGTGCTACCAAGGCCGATTACGAAACCGCGTTGCGCTCCATCACCTATCACAACACCAATGACGACAATCCGGGTACTGCTTCCAGAACCGTCACCTTCTCGGTCACCGACTCCAACTCCAACGGCCAAGGGGCCGGGGCTGCGACCACCAACGCCACGCGGGATATCGTGTTCTCGGGGACCAACGACGCACCCGGTGTCTCCACCTCCGCCGCTCCCCTGGCCTATGCCGAAAGCGACGCGGCCACAGTGGTGGATTCCGCGCTCTCTTTGGCCGATGTGGATGATGATTTCATCAGTGGGGCCACGGTCCAGATCACCGGGAATTATCTCGCCGGGGAAGATGTACTGGCTTTTGTCGATCAATCCGGCATCTCCGGTTCCTGGAACGCTGCCACTGGAATGCTTTCGTTAACCGGAAGTGCTACCAAGGCCGACTACGAAACCGCGCTGCGCTCCATCACCTATCACAACACCAATGACGACAATCCGGGTACTGCCTCCAGAACCGTCACCTTCTCGGTCACCGACTCCAACTCCAACGGCCAAGGGGCCGGGGCTGCGACCACCAGCGCCACGCGGGATATCGTGTTCTCGGGGACCAACGACGCCCCCGGCATCTCCACCTCCGCCGCCCCCCTGGCCTATGCCGAAAGCGACGCGGCCACAGCGGTGGATTCCGCGCTCTCTTTGGCCGATGTGGATGATGATTTCATCAGTGGGGCCACGGTCCAGATCACCGGGAATTATCTCGCCGGGGAAGATGTGCTGGCCTTTGTCGATCAATCCGGCATCTCCGGTTCCTGGAACGCTGCCACCGGAATGCTTTCGTTAACCGGAAGTGCTACCAAGGCCGACTACGAAACCGCGCTGCGCTCCATCACCTATCACAACACCAATGACGACAATCCGGGTACTGCTTCCAGAACCGTCACCTTCTCGGTCACCGACTCCAACTCCAACGGCGAAGGGGCCGGGGCTGCGACCACCAGCGCCACGCGGGATATCGTGTTCTCGGGGACCAACGACGCCCCCGGCATCTCCACCTCCGCCGCCCCCCTGGCCTATGCCGAAAGCGACGCGGCCACAGCGGTGGATTCCGCGCTCTCTTTGGCCGATGTGGATGATGATTTCATCAGTGGGGCCACGGTCCAGATCACCGGGAATTATCTCGCCGGGGAAGATGTGCTGGCCTTTGTCGATCAATCCGGCATCTCCGGTTCCTGGAACGCTGCCACCGGAATGCTTTCGTTAACCGGAAGTGCTACCAAGGCCGACTACGAAACCGCGCTGCGCTCCATCACCTATCACAACACCAATGACGACAATCCGGGTACTGCTTCCAGAACCGTCACCTTCTCGGTCACCGACTCCAACTCCAACGGCGAAGGGGCCGGGGCTGCGACCACCA
>JADGBT010000108.1 GCA_015231375.1 Magnetococcales bacterium
AAATCAACCGAGATCCCCTTAGTAGCGGCGAGCGAACGGGGGCTAGCCCTTAAGCTAGTCAAGAGTTAGTGGAATCATCTGGAAAGTTGAGCGATACAGGGTGATAGCCCCGTACACGAAAAATCTTGATTAGTGAAAACGAGTAGGACGGGACACGAGACATCCTGTTTGAATATGGGGGGACCATCCTCCAAGGCTAAATACTCCTGACTGACCGATAGTGAACCAGTACCGTGAGGGAAAGGCGAAAAGAACCCCTGTTAGGGGAGTGAAATAGAACCTGAAACCGTGTACGTACAAGCAGTGGGAGCCCACTTGTTGGGTGACTGCGTACCTTTTGTATAATGGGTCAGCGACTTACATTCTGTAGCGAGGTTAACCGAATAGGGGAGCCGTAGGGAAACCGAGTCTTAACTGGGCGAATAGTTGCAGGGTGTAGACCCGAAACCGGGCGATCTACCCATGAGCAGGTTGAAGGTTGGGTAACACTAACTGGAGGACCGAACCCACTAATGTTGAAAAATTAGGGGATGACTTGTGGGTCGGAGTGAAAGGCTAATCAAGCTCGGAGATATCTGGTTCTCCTCGAAAGCTATTTAGGTAGCGCCTCGAGCGAATACCATTGGGGGTAGAGCACTGTTAAGGCTAGGGGGTCATCCCGACTTACCAACCCTTTGCAAACTCCGAATACCAATGAGTACTACTCGGGAGACACACGACGGGTGCTAACGTCCGCCGTGAAAAGGGAAACAACCCAGACCACCAGCTAAGGTCCCAAAGTCATGGTTAAGTGGAAAACGATGTGGGAAGGCATAGACAGCTAGGAGGTTGGCTTAGAAGCAGCCACCCTTTAAAGAAAGCGTAATAGCTCACTAGTCGAGTCGGCCTGCGCGGAAGATGTAACGGGGCTAAACCATGCACCGAAGCTGTGGACTTGTGCTAAGCACAAGTGGTAGAGGAGCGTTCTGTAAGCCTGCGAAGGCATCTCGTGAGGGGTGCTGGAGGTATCAGAAGTGCGAATGCTGACATAAGTAACGATAAGGGGAGTGAAAAACTTCCCCGCCGGAAGACCAAGGGTTCCTATCCCATGCTAATCAGGGTAGGGTAAGTCGGCCCCTAAGGCGAGGGCGAAAGCCGTAGTCGATGGGAAACGGGTTAATATTCCCGTACCGACAGTACTGCGATGGGGGGACGGAGAAAGCTAGGCAAGCATGGCGTTGGTTGTCCATGTGAAAGTACGTAGGCAGGGGGATTAGGCAAATCCGGTTCCCTAATGCTGAGATACGAGACGAGCCACTACGGTGGTGAAGTTGCTGATGCTAAGCTTCCAGGAAAAGCCTCTAAGCTTCAGGTACTTGTCGACCGTACTCGAAACCGACACAGGTGGTCAGGTAGAGAATACCAAGGCGCTTGAGAGAACTCTGGTGAAGGAACTAGGCAAAATAGTACCGTAACTTCGGGAGAAGGTACGCTCTTACGTGTGAAGGACTTGCTCCGTAAGCATGTGAGAGTCGCAGTGACCAGCTGGCTGCAACTGTTTATTAAAAACACAGCACTCTGCAAACTCGAGAGAGGACGTATAGGGTGTGACACCTGCCCGGTGCCGGAAGGTTAATTGATGGGGTTAGCGCAAGCGAAGCTCTTGATCGAAGCCCCGGTAAACGGCGGCCGTAACTATAACGGTCCTAAGGTAGCGAAATTCCTTGTCGGGTAAGTTCCGACCTGCACGAATGGTGTAATGATGGCCAGGCTGTCTCCACCAGAGACTCAGTGAAATTGAAATTGCGGTGAAGATGCCGTATACCCGCGGCTAGACGGAAAGACCCCGTGAACCTTTACTATAGCTTGGCACTGAACATTGACCCTGTATGTGTAGGATAGGTGGGAGGCTTTGAAGTGGGAACGCCAGTTCTCATGGAGCCGTCCTTGAAATACCACCCTTGCATGTTTGATGTTCTAACGTGGGCCCCTAATCGGGGTTGCGGACAGTGTCTGGTGGGTAGTTTGACTGGGGCGGTCTCCTCCTAAAGAGTAACGGAGGAGCACGAAGGTTGGCTAAGTACGGTCGGACATCGTACGGTTAGTGCAAAGGCAGAAGCCAGCTTAACTGCGAGACAGACACGTCGAGCAGGTACGAAAGTAGGTCATAGTGATCCGGTGGTTCTGTATGGAAGGGCCATCGCTCAACGGATAAAAGGTACTCTGGGGATAACAGGCTGATACCGCCCAAGAGTTCATATCGACGGC
>JADGBT010000109.1 GCA_015231375.1 Magnetococcales bacterium
TGGCATTCTGGCGGATGGTATCCGGGAAGTCTGTGCCCGACATCCAAGGCGTGGACCGGTCTCGGCAGCGTCAGAAAGCAGCCAGATGGCCTTCGATTTTGGGTGAAGATTTTTGGGTGAAGTCCTGCTTGCGCTCTATTCTGCGACAGGCTCATAAACATGTCCGGTGCTATCTATAAAAAGAATTGTATATAAAGCTAAGCAGATATTACTACAATAGATTCCTATAAACAGAAATATAAAGATATTAACTTGGTGGAAGGGTATGCAGAAAATAGTAATCAATTGTTGAATAATTTAAATAATGGTATGTTTATAATATTATCTTTGGTATGGATAAATTAAATATCTGTTTGTGATCGTCTCTATTCTTTGATTTGTGCTCCCACAATAAGCATATCATTTTTATCCTACTGATCTACATAAATCCTATTAAATCCATATTCTTTTGTATGCTATAAGTTAATTTCAATATTATTCTAAAAAATCTGGATCAGTAAAATATCTGGAATCTTAATTCCATAATTAATTATTTAGAAAGAATCAATTAACAATTAATAAAAAGGAAAAAATAACATGAAAGTATTATTTGATGACATTAGACAGCATCTTAAACGTAGTGATCGAGAGCAGATGCCTCATCCAATTATTCCAATTCTATTAAAACTTGGAGTAAAAAAACAGACAGTAACAAATTATTTAGTAGAAAGAAATCTTCTTTGTAGAGCGTCTGGTTTTAACTTGATGAACGGAGCAATCTCAAAGGTATCAAAAGAAATAGAGGGGCAACTGTTAGATATTTTAAAGCTATCATTACAGCAGGCAATATTAATCTCAAAGAACTATCGAAAATTTCACCAACTACGATCAGTCGAGCACTTAAATACATGGATTCTAAATGGTAAGCGGTACCTAGAAACTTTGAACGAGCCAATGGTGATTGATTTCCATGGAATTGGAGATGTTAAAGAAATAGATGGAATACAAGAAGATATATGGATCAAATATATTGATTACGTCTAAGAGTAAACAAAAGAAAAACATAAAGGAATAAACATAGTAAGTATTGAAGATAAATTTTAATGAATTTTAAGATCAATGTTAACGATTGGCAAAGATGAGTAACGATCACCCGGCTTTGCCAGGGGCTTTCGATTGCTGGCCCTTAAGGGGGCTCCTCGCTGTTTCACGTGGGTAGCTCCCGGGAATATAAATGGACGAACGACCTTTGAGATGGGGTGATGCCCCTGAATACCATCGGCAGCACTGGCCGCCGGCGGAGCCGGTTTTGGCGGTCAGTGCTGCATTTGGGGGTTCGGGGGATGGGCCCACGCTCAAAGATGGAGCGCCCACTTTATGCTTCACGGGAACATCCTTGCTTTCTGGATATTGATTTTCCTACCCACGTGAAACAGCGAAGAGCCCTTAAGGGGCTATTTTCGCAATCGTGAAAAATCAAAACCATCACTTAATTCCATTCTTGTAGTTCTGGATGACTATATCCGCGCATGATTTTAGATTGCATAAAATTACTGCTCAAACGAGACTTCCAACGTTTTTTTCAAGACATAGCATGCTCCCTGAAATGTAAAATTTTGTGAGTTCCTCGGCAGAGCCGTGGTTTTTCCTGTTTTCATTGTTTGATATGATTACAGATAGTTAGAATTTACTACATTTTGGATGAGATGAGGAAATTATTGATTGTATTTATGCTATGGTGAATACAGGAAATTATAAATAAGTCAGACGATTATTAACACACAAAGTGAAAAATATCTGGCTCAGATAAAGAAGGTGAACTATGAATAGTGCTGAGCAATTTTAACGAATAACGGAAACTTGCTCTTCCCAGTTAGCTCTGGGATGAGCATTAATTTGTACGAATATGATCATGTGAAATAATGTAAAATTTTTAAGCAAAAAAGGAAACAATATGAACAATAATAAGGCCGAAAATAATAACATCCGAGAAATTGCACAAGGGTATCTCGATAAAGACTGGAGAGTATTACCTATACCTTTTATGTCGAAATCACCTATTGAATCATGCTGGCAAACAAAGACATATGGAGTGAATGATTTTTCAGATACAAATCAAAATATTGGAGTGATTCTAGATAAGGGCCTAGTGGATATTGATCTTGATTCTGTGGAGAGCAATCGATTGGCCGATATGTTTTTGCCTCCTACAGAATTGGAGTTTGGAAGGGCATCAAAACCTCGTTCACATAGGATTTATCGGG
>JADGBT010000010.1:0-63187 GCA_015231375.1 Magnetococcales bacterium
CTCTGGCTGCTTCCGCTCCCAGGAAGGCGCAGCCATCTTCTGCCGCATTCGCAGTTTCCTCTCCACCTGCAGAAAAAATGGCGTTTCCGCAACCCAGGCACTCAAAGACCTATTCCTGGGAAAATGGTCGGATTTCATGCGATCCTGATCTCCAAGCTCTTCCTAGACTCATCCACACAGTGAAGGGGGTGCTGAATAGTTACATTTAAGGAATGAGCCAGATGTCGCGCGGGGGGAGGGAGACTCCCCCCTGGCCGGAAACGGTTTGCGGCCAGGGGGGAGTGGTGGCGTCGGTTGGCCATCAGGCGGACCGGATGGCTGTCGTGAGCCGGATCAGGGTGTCGGGATGCCGCCTCCCATGGGGGTGGGATGCCAGCCCACCAAAGCGAGCATGACCAGGAAGCCCACCACATAGCCTACGGCGACATGCCAGCCATTCTTGAGCCAGGCTCCCACCGATTTGGCTTCGGGGATGATGTTGGCGATGGCCACGCCCGCCGAAGAGCCGAACCAGATCATGGAGCCGCCGAATCCGACCGAATAGGCGAGCATGGCCCAGTCATAGCCCCCCTGTTTGATCGCCAGGGCGGTGAGGGGGATGTTGTCGAAGATCGAGGAGATGAAGCCCAGGGTCAGGGAGGATTGCCAGGAGGCTGCGGGCAGTTTTTCCACCGGCATCAGCGAGGCGCAGGTGACCAGGGCCAACAGGAACAAGGAGCCGCGCGCGGTTTCCGGGATCAATTTCCAGTTGGGGGCGCGCCACGGGGCGGTGATCAGCAGCGCCACCCACACGGCGACTCCGATGAAGGGGAAGTGATCCGCCAGCGCGGTGAATTTCACGTTGACGGTGATATTGGTGACCACCGCCGAGACCAGAATGATGAAGACGATCGCCACCCTGGCCTTGTCGATATGGAAATCATGGGAGCCGCCGGTCACCATGGCCGCGTGTTTGCCCTGCTGCATGGAGGCCGGAATGCCGAAGACCACCAGCGCGGCGATCGCGGCCACATAGGCGGGCAGAACATCCAGCGGATTGACTCCGGCGATCCACATCATGGTGGTGGTGGTGTCTCCCACCACGCTGCCCGCGCCCCCGGCGTTGGAGGCGGCCACGATGGCGGCCACGTAGCCGATGTGGACTTGACGTTTGTAGATCGACATGGCCACCGTTCCGCCGATGATCGCGGCGGCGATGTTGTCCAGGAAGCCGGACATCACGAAGATCATCACCAACAGCACAAACGCCCCTTTCCAGCCCTGTGGCAGCAGTCCGGGAATTAGTTCCGGCATATGGCTGCGTTCAAACTGATCGGCCAGCAGGGCAAAGCCCACCAGCAGACAGAACAGATTGGTCAGGATTACCCATTCGTGGCCAAAATGAGCGGCCAGTCCGCTCAGTCCGGGGCCATGCTTGAAGCCGGTCACCAGGAAATTGTACAAAACGATGACCACTAGACCGCTCGCCGCCACGTGCAACACCCGGTTGTGGAACAGGGCCACGCCGGCCAAGGTCAGACCGAAGAGAATGAAATCAAGCGGAATTCCTGCCACGGTCGGTCCGTCCACCCGTGCCTGTGCCCAGGCGTTTGCCGGCAGCAGCGTCAGCGCGAGCCATCCGACGAGCAGCCCTTTGGAGGTGAGGAATCGAGTCAAAATGGTTTCTCCTTTTTTTCGGTGCGGGTGGAAGTTCTGTGAAGCCTATGATGGTGAATGCAATGGTGAATGCAGACGAGGTTTGCCGTCGTTGGCATTTATGTGAATGATATCATCTTGCTCTTTTGGATTCCAGCGATTAATTGATTGTTTTCTATTCAGTTTTTCATCGATATAATTCAGTCTGGATTCAGGTTCCATGGCGCCGTCAGGCCTGTTCCGTGTTGCCTGCGGGCAAGTATGCGCAACAATCGGTTTTGGGGCATGGTATTCCGCATGATTCTGTGTTACTGAAGATCCACGAGGTGCCGCAAGGGTTTGGGATCGCTTGAGGTTTGTGTGGGTGACGAGGGGAGAGACGCATCGTGTTTGATCCGGTGATAATCGAGGAGATCATCGCACTTTGGAAGCCGGGAGCACCGGTTGCCGATGATCCGATTCTGTTTCAGAAAGTCAGAACCATCATGGAAATGGTTTTTCTGGCTGGACTCAAGCGCGACGAGGATCGTCCTGTGCGGGTCGGGGTCTCCTTGACCGATCCGGCCTTGCTGCCGGACAAGGGGCGCTCCGGGGAGAGCATCGTCATGCGCATGTCCCCCAAGCCGCTGCTCACCGTGGATACCCTGGTCAAGCTGGCTCCGGCCTTTGATCCAGACACCACTTTGCTGGCGGTGTGGAGTACCGAGGAGGATCCGGCGGAGTTGGAGATCTGGAGCGCCATTTTCACCACCCACCGGGGTCGCAACCGTTTCGATCCTCTGCCTTTGGAACAACCGGCTCCCAACTCGCTGGCCATCATCTCGAAGAGAACCGGTTCGTTGTCGATTTACCAGGGGGATGAACTGATCGCCCGGTTCAAGTCGGGACGGTTCTTGGAACCGGTTCACACCCATTTCACCTCCGGGTTGATGGGGTGGCGTTTTCTGGAAGTGGTCAAGCGTCATCCGGAATTCCAGAAACTGGGGATGAAGTATTGGCACACCTATCGGGATTTCATCGATTATCTGCTCATGGAGACCGACCGGCGCGGGCATGGCGGGATTATTGTCTGGCTGCCCACCGATACCATCGATCCTCATGCCTCGTCGGGGATCATCACCAAGCACAATCTGCTGGAAAGCCCGGATGGCGTCTCCCTGCTGGCCGACTTGTGCGAGGTGGAACAGAAACAGGAACGGTTCCGGCAGGAGTTGGAGGAGTCCTCCTCTTTGGCCACCATCTGCATCATCGGAGAGACCGTGCTGGAGTGCAAACGCAAGGTGATTGAACACGCCGAGCTTTTGGCCCAGATGACTTGCGTGGATGGGGCGTTGATCCTGTCGGACCGGCTGCGTCCGCTGTCGTTCGGGGCGTTTCTCTCCGCTCCCATCTGGCAGGAGCGGATCATCTACTGGAAAAACAACAAGGCGCGCCAATTGCCCCGCGAGGAACTGTTCTCCCGTTACGGCACCCGCCACAATGCCACGGTCAATTTCGTCGGACACTGTTCCGGTTCGGCGGCTTTCGTGATCTCCCAGGATGGCCCGATCAGTGGGTTGACCAAAAAGGATGATCAGGTGATCCACTGGTGGCCGGATTGTCTGGGCAAGTACTGAGAAGTAATGAATCGTAAACCGGAAAACGTTTCCGGTTTACGATTCATCCTTTTTTTCCTCCATCCATCCCGCCGATTATTTTCCTTGACCTGGTTTACAATCCCTCACTATCTTGCTTTCCAAGCCTCAAGGTTCCCCCCTTGACCGGGGGGTGAAACGGGAAGACCGGTAACCATCCATTGCCAAGGCGATGGATCAATCCGGCGCTGCCCCCGCAACGGTGATCGAGTCAAAGCAAAAAAGTTCTTGGCCACTGCCCCATGGGGTGGGAAGGTGTTTTTTGCGGATTTTGGAAAAGTAAGTTCTTTTTCCGAGTCGCTCGTCAGCCCGGAGACCGGCCTTGTGGTCACAAACAAGTCGCGTCGCGCGGGGCGGCGGCTTGGAGACCGTTGTGCCCAGCGTGGACGGTTTTCCCGGCTCGATCCGTTTGGTATTCTCCATCCTTCGCGTGGACGCCTTCAGTGGTTTCTTTGGGTGCGGGAGAGCACCCGAGGATCAAACGCGAGGCCAGCCATGAACCGTCTGACTTACCTGACCCTGTTGTCCCTGCTTTACCCCCCGTCCGTTGTCTGTGCCGCTGAAAGCCCCCCCGATCCGTCCGCCACCGTGGAGGAGATGGTGGTGACCGCCACCCGTTTTCCCACCAAACGCACCACCATTCCGGCTCATGTGACCACGTTGACCCAGGAGGAGATTCGGGCGAGTTCGGCCACCTCCATTCCGGAATTGTTGCGTGGCCAGGCCGGGATCCATGTCATGGACATGACCGGCAACGGTCGCAATTTCATCGTGGATTTAAGGGGTTTCGGAGAGAGCGCGGCAACCAACGTGCTGGTTTTGGTGGATGGCAGGCGATTGAATCAGGCCGATCTGGGCGGGGTGGACTGGGCGCGGATTCCTGTGGAACAGGTGGAACGTGTCGAGATCATCCGGGGAGGATCCGGAGGGGTGCTGTATGGGGATAATGCATCGGGGGGGGTGATCAACATCCTGACCCGCTCGGGACAACAAGAGGCCACCGAGATCAAACTTCAGGCCGGAAGCCATGGTCGGGCCAAGAGTCATCTGACCCTTGAAGGCCATCAGCATCATTTGTCTTATTCTTTGAGCACCGGATATCGCACCGAGGATGGTTATCGGGACAATGGGGATATCCAGGCCAGGGAGATGGGCGCGAAATTCAGGTTTCAGCCAAACAATACCTTCGGAATCGATGTGCGGGCCGGTTATCAGAACGACGACACCGGCATGCCTTCGGCCTTGAAAGAGAGCGATTTTTCCAAAGGCGTGTCCAGAAGAGCCACCCTGACGCCGGATGACTTCTCCAAGGTGACCGACACCTTTGTGCACATCATTCCGGAAATCGTTTTCCGGGGGGAGGACCGTTTCCTGGTGGATCTCTCCTGGCGTGATCGTGAGGTCACCAACTTTTCCAATTTTACCGGGGGGCAGTTTACCGGGCAGAACGATACCCGGGTCTGGGGTGTTTCTCCTCGCGCCCAGTTGCACGCCGCCTCCGGTCTGTTTTCGGACCGCCTGACCGTGGGAGGGGATTATCTGTCCGATCACGAGTCGGTCCGCAACGACTCTTTGTTCTTTGGAGCCCGAACCCTTGGGGACTTCTCCTTGCGCAAGAGAACGCTCGGAGGATATGCGCATAATGAGATTCAGTTCGACAAGCGTTGGAGTGTGACGCAAGGGGTGCGGGTCGATCGCGCCCGGTTCGATTTTTTTCCGAGTACCCCGGAGCAGGTCAACATGGATCAGCAGGCGTATTCGTTCGGGATGCGTTATGATCTCAATGACCAGAACCATTTCTACCTGCATGGATCCAGGAGTTACCGCTATCCGTTGCTCGATGAGCAGTACAGTTTTTTCACCAATACGGTCAATACCGCACTGAAACCGCAGCGCTCTTTAGAGTGGCAGATCGGTTGGCATCGTGATTTTTCGCCCACCTGGAGCGGTGAACTCTCCGGGTTTACCGTGCTGACCCGTGATGAACTCTATTTTGATATCCTGACTTACAATAATGCAAATCTGGATGGCTCCGTGCGTCGTAACGGGGTGGAGTTGGAGATGGAGAAACGTTACGAACACTGGTCGCTCTCCGGCAACCTCACCTGGACCGATGCCGAGATTCGTTCCGGAATCTACAGCGGCCAGGATTTTCCCGGCGTGCCCGCTTTCCAGAGTGGCGCCAAGGTCAAATATCTGCCCACGGATCGATTCACCTGGGAGTGGAGCGGTCGGTATGTGGGATCCAGACCCTTCATCAGTGACTTTGCCCATGCGTTCGGGGAGCAGTCCGGTTATCTGGTATTGGATACCGGTTTACGTTATAAATGGACAAACATCACCGGATGGCTCGATGTCGCCAATCTGACCGGTCGGGAATATGCCGAATACGGGGTGCTGGGAGGCTTTCCAGCGGAGCGCGCCTGGTTCCCGACACCGCAACGCCGGTTCATGATTGGGGCGACCGCCCGGTTCTAGTGGGCGTCTGGACGGCGCTGGCGGGCGGTCTCCAGCAGGGGACACAACCGTTCGGCGCCGTCGAGAATCCGGGGCGTGTGGCGCTGGAGCAGATCCGGAGGAATGAAAAACAGATTCTCCCGTGTTGCGGCGGTCAGGGGGCGCCACTCCCGCCAGTGGTCCAGCCACTCCGGACGTTGCGCGTCCATGCCGCTGGCCACGATCGCTTCCGGATCGGCGGCCAGCACCGCCTCCAGATCGATCACCGGAGCCAGGGTGTTCAGATGGGCGAAGACGTTCTCTCCGCCGCACAAGGCCATCACGTCGCTGATCAGATGGGCGCCGTTGATGGTCATCAGGGGCTGGTGCCACACCTGATAAAACATCCTCACCCGGGGCGCCTCCCGATAGCGGAGGCGCAACGCCGCCAGACGGGCGCGAAAGGCGCGCGCTTCGCTTTCGGCCTGTCGGGCGTGACCGGTCAGAAGGCCGAGACGTTCGAGATCCAGCGGGATTTCATCCAGACGCAAGGGATCGGCCCGGAATACGGTCAAGCCGAACCGCTCCAGCCGTTCCAGAGAGGCCGCAGGGTTGCCGCTGCTCCAACCCAGCACCAGATCCGGACGCAAGGCGATGACCGTTTCCGGATCGAAACGGTCGTAGCCGCCGATGCGCGCGATCTGTCGGGCCGGGGGGGGGAAGTCGCTGTGGTCTGCGGCTCCGATCAGTTGCGCTCCGGCCCCCACGGCAAACATCAGTTCGGTGAGATTGGGAGCCAGGGAGACCACCCGTTGGGCCGGATGGGGCAGTTGGATCACCCGACCGGAGGCGTCCGAGGCGGAAACCACCGGTTGCGACCCGGCTGGCAGGCTCTGAGGCAGACCGATGGCGACCCAGAGCGTGAGGATCAGTCGGCAGGTGCGGTATGGTTTGATTCGCATGGGAGAAGGGATTATGATTTTCTCGTCCTTCGTTTGATCAGGGGGTGCCGGTTCTTTCGGATCGGTTTTTTCGGATCGGTTTTTCACCCTACTCCACTGCCGCCCTGGCGCGCAAAAGGAAAACGCGATTGTCGGTTCATTTGATTCTGGGAGGGGCCCGTTCCGGCAAGAGCGCTTTGGGCGCCCGCTTGGCTGTCCAGAGCGGTCTGCCGGTGGTGTTCATCGCCACCGCCACCGCCGGTGACCCGGAGATGACCGAACGCATCGCCCGGCATCGCCTTTCCCGCCCTGCCGCATGGCAGGTGGTGGAAGAGCCGGTCGCCTTGGCGGCCGCTTTGGCCGGGCATGCCGCGCAGGGACGTTTTGTGGTGGTGGATTGCCTGACTTTGTGGTTGGCCAATGTGCTGTGCGTTCCCGGCGACGACGGCAGCGTGTGGCAGCGGGAACGCCGGGCCTTGGTGGAGCAGTTGCCCCGTCTGTCCGGTTCCGTGGTGCTGGTGAGCAACGAAACCGGACTCGGTGTGGTCCCCATGGGGGCCATGACCCGTCGATTCATCGATGAAAGCGGCTGGCTGCATCAGGAGTTGGCCGCTTTGTGCGATCGGGTGACCCTGATGGTCGCCGGTCTCCCCTTGACCCTCAAAGGATCTGCCCCATGACCCCATCCTGGTTGTCCGAGTCCATTCCCGCTCCTTCCGCCGCCCGTATGCAGGCGGCACGGGTCCGCCAGAACCTGTTGATCAAGCCCCAGGGCTCCCTGGGACGCCTGGAAGAGTTGGCCATTCGTCTCGCCGGTTTGCAGGATCGGGAATATCCGGCGGTGGAACGGGTGCGCATCGCGGTGTTTGCCGGGGATCATGGAGTGGTCGCGGCCGGGGTGTCCCGTTATCCCCAGTCGGTGACCGTGGAGATGATCCGCAGCTTTTCTGGCGGCAGGGCGGCGATTTGTGGATTGTCCCGCGCCATCGACGCCCATCTGGAGGTGGTGGATGTGGGCGCGGCCAGCGATCCCGGTCCCTTGCCCGGGGTGATCTCCCACCGCGCCGGAGCGGGCACGCACGATTTCCGGGTGCAGCCGGCCATGAACGGCGAAGCGCTGCGCATCGCCTTGCGTGCCGGAGCCGAGGCCTCCTGGCGGGCTGCCGAAGCCGGATGCGAACTGTTCATCGGTGGTGAGATGGGCATCGGCAACACCACGTCGGCGGCGGCTGTGGCGTGCGCGTTGACCCGCAAGGCGCCGGTGTTGTTGGCCGGTCCTGGCGCGGGTCTGGACGCCCAGGGGGTGGCCCGCAAGGTGGAGGTGATCGAGCAGGCTTTGGAACTGCATCAGCCGCTGCTGAAAACCCCGCTGGGTATTTTGAGTGTGTTGGGGGGATTCGAGATCGTCGCCTTGGCGGGCGCGTTCATCGCGGCGGCGCAGTGTCGCATGCCGGTGTTCGTGGATGGTTTCATCGCCTCCGTGGCGGCGTTGGCGGCCATCCGGTTGCGGGCCGATCTGGCTTCATGGCTGCTGTTTGCCCACGAGTCCGCCGAGCCGGGTCATCGGGTGGTGCTGGATGCCATGAAGGCCGCCCCTTTGCTGAATCTGGGCATGCGCCTCGGGGAGGCCAGCGGCGCGGCGGTGGCGGTACCGTTGTTGCGCATGGCCTGCCTGCTGCACCGGGAGATGGCCACCTTCGACGAGGCCGGAATCGCCGCAGGGTGATCCGCTTGCCATGTGGTCTCCTTTTCTGATCGCGTTGGGGTTGCTGACCCGTCTTCCTCTTCCCTGGCGCCGGCGCGCTCCGGAGCCGTGGGAGTCGGGACGCTCGGTCTTGTTTTATCCGGTCGTGGGTGTGCTGCTGGGCGGGATGCTGGCGGGTCTGGCCGGGATGTTTGCGGCGGTGGGCCTGGAGCCGGGGGTGGGGGCGGCGCTGTTGCTGATCGCCTGGGTTTGGCTGACCGGCGGCATGCACCTGGAGGGGCTGTCGGATAGCGCCGATGGCTGGATCGGCGGCCTGGGCGACCGGGAACGGGCGCTGGCGATCCTGAAGGATCCTTACTGCGGGCCGTTCGGGGTGATGGCTTTGGTGCTGCTCCTGCTGCTCAAATGGAATCTGTTGCGGTTGATCGGGCAAACCGGAGCCTGGGAGCCGTTGCTGGTGGCGCCGGTGCTGGGACGGGTGGGGATCGTGGGACTGTTTCTGACTTTGCCTTATGCGCGTCCTGGTGGCATGGGCGAGGTGGCGGCCAGGAACGTGCCCCGGGGTCCGGCCTGGATGGTGGGATTGGGTGGGGTGGGGCTGGCGCTGGGATTGGGGGGGTGGTGGAGCGTTCTGGCCTGGGCGGGGGGATGGTGGATGGTGCGGCGGGGGTGGTTGTCGCGTTTCGGGGGGGTCACCGGAGATGCGGCGGGGGCGGCGTGTGAACTGCTCGAAGCCGTGGTGTTGATGGTCTGGCTGCTTGAAAGCGGAGGCGCGACAACCCAATCATGACACGCTCTGTACGATTCGGGATGCTCTTTGGGTGTCTGCTGTGGGGGGGCGCGATTTTGCCTTTTGGCGCGGGCCGCGCCGAGGTGTTCGACGCCGAAGCCCAGTTGGGCCGTTATGCCACGGTGACGCTGGAAGCCGATCTTTCCGGTCTCGACAGCGCGGAACGGCGGATGATTCCGCTGCTCACCGAGGCGGCGCGGGCCATGGAGTCGGTTTTCTGGCGTCAGAGCGTGGGGGATCCGGAGGCGTTGTTCGCCATGCCCTGGACCCGTCCTGTGCGACAGTTGCTGGCGATCCATTATGGCCTGTGGGACCGGATGGAGAACAATCGGCCCTTGCTGCCGGGGATTGCCGCCAAGCCCGAGGGTGCCCGTTTCTATCCCGACGATTTGACCCGCGAGGCGTTCGAGGCCGCTGCCAAGGATCAACCCGCGTTGAAGGATCCGTTTGCCCTGGTGCGTCGCGAGGGGGAGGACGGGGGGTTGAAGGCCATTCCCTATCATCAGGCGTTTCAGGCGTTTCATCTTCTGGCCGCCGAGCGTCTGCGTCGAGCGGCGGCCCTGGCCACGGACGCGGCCCAGGCCCGCTATCTGAATCTGCGCGCCGAGGCGTTGCTGACCGATCGTTACCAGGAGAGCGACCGCGCCTGGATGGAGATGAAGCACAATCGTCTGGATCTGATCATCGGTCCCATCGAGACCTACGAGGATGGGTTGATGGGGATCAAGGCGGCTCACGAGGCGTTGTTGCTGATCAAGGATCCGGCCTGGGAGCGGCGTCTGGCGCGTCAGACCGGGCGGCTGGAGGCGTATCAGGCCCATCTGCCGGTGCCGGAGGTCTATCGGGCCGAAGTGCCCGGCGCCGAGTCGGATCTGGGGGTGTACGACGCGCTGTTGATGACCGGTGACGCCGCCGCCACCCGACCCATTGCCATCAATCTGCCCAACGATCCCCAGGTGCAACTGGAAAAAGGCTCCAGGCGGTTGCAATTGCGCAATGTCATGCGCGCCAAGTTCGACCGGATTCTGCGGCCCATGGCCGAGGTGTTGCTGGATCCGGCCCAGGTGTGTCGGGTGACTTTCGACGCGTTGTTCGTCAATACGCTGTTTCACGAGGTGGCCCATGGCCTGGGGATCAAGAAGGTGATCCAGGGTGATGAGACCGGCGCAACGGTCAACGACGCCTTGAAAGAAGACGCCTGGATGATGGAAGAGGGCAAGGCCGACGCCCTCGCCTTGTGGCTGGGGGATCTGGATGGGGAGATGGAGTTGTGGGACGCCTCTCCCGATGGCATGCTGATGGCCGAGGAGAGTCGCGCCATCACCGAATTCGCCTCTTTGTTCCGGGCCATCCGGTTTGGTCCTGGCAGCGCCCATGCCCGCGCCAACCTGATCCGGTTCAATTTTCTGCGGGAGGGGGGAGCCTTCGCGCGCGACGGGCAGGGGCGCTATCGGGTGGATGTGGACCGCATGCGACAAGCCTCGCGGGAGCTGGCCAGCCGCATCCTGATTTTGCAGGGCGATGGGGATCTGCGCGGGGTCCGGGAGCTTGAGAAACGCTACGGCACTCTTTCCGCCGCGTTGCTGGCGGATTTGAGACGGGTGGAGGAGGCGGGCATTCCGGTGGATATCGCGTTTTGAAACCAGGGGAATCAGTGGCCCGCCGCCGTGGGCGGGTGGACCAGTTCCGCCAGTTTGAGCAGATCGGTTTTGCCATTGGCGTTCAGAGGCAGCAGGGAGAGCCGTTGCAGGTGGCGGGGCACCATGTAATGGGGCAGCCGTTGGGCGCAGGTTTCCAGGATTTCCGCGTCGGTGCGCTTCGAGTCGCAGACGAATCCCACCACGCAGGTGACATTCTCACCGGAGGTCGGCCAGCCCACCACCGCCACCTGATCCGACTGGGCGGCCTGACGCAGGGTGTGTTCGATTTCCGACAACTCCACCCGGTAGCCACGGATTTTCAACTGCCGGTCCACCCGGTCCAGATAATGATAGCCCACCCCATTCTGCCAGCGTACCAGATCCCCGGTCTTGTACCAGCGCCGGGAGGTTCCGGTGGCGTCCGTGTGCAGGAAATAACTCCGTTGGGTTTCGGCGGGATGGTGCCAATAGCCCGGAGTCACCTGGGAGCCGGAGAGACACAACTCCCCCTGGATGCCTTCGGTTTCCGGCACCAGGTCGCCATCCACCAGCATGGCCGCCGACTGTCCCGGATAGGGAACGCCGATGGGGACAATGCCGTTGAGGCACTCTTGAGGGGAGCGGTCGGCGTTCCAGAGATAGCCGGTCACGCAGATGGTGCCTTCCGTGGGGCCGTAACTGTTGTCGATCACCGCGTTGGGAGCGGCGTTTTGCCACAGGCGGGCCGCTTCCAGGGTGAGCCGTTCGCCGCCGAACACGCACCAGCGCAACGACGGAAACGCCCCAGCGCGCAGCAGACGCATGCGCTGCATGAAGGTGATCACCGCAGGCACCGATTCCCAGAAGGTCAGGGCGTGTTCCTGGATGAAGCGCGCCGGCGCCATGCGGCTGGCCTCGGGCACCGGATACAGACAGGCTCCGGCTGCCCAGCAGACGAATTGATCATGGACCGAGGCGTCGAAGGTCAGGTCGCTGTGTTGGGAGAAGCGATCCTCGGGGCCGGGTTGATAACGCTCCAGCATGCCGGCCACGAAGGCTTCGACATTGGCAGGGGAGACGACCACCCCCTTGGGAATGCCGGTACTGCCGGAGGTGAACAGCAGATAGGCGATGGATCCTCCGTCCGGCTGCGGCGCTGTCACATGGGGCGCGACGGCGCACAGCTCGCTTGAGGTCACGAAACGATGCCGGGAAAGGGCGTGGGTCCACTCCGGCAGGGTCGGGTGTTCGGGCAGCAGGATGGTCAGAGCGTTGGCGCTGGTTTCCAGCAACGCCTGGGCCGACTCGGCGCAGCGGTCATCGAGGATCAGCAGTTTCACCCCGGACAAGTCGGTGATGTGCCGGTTGCGCGAGACGGGAAAATGGGGATTCAGGGGCACATACCCTTTGCCCGCGTACAGGATCGCCAGAATCGAGGCATAGGCGGTCAGGGAGCGGTAGCCGAACAGGGCCACCGTGGGATGGGTCGGGTCGGGATTGAACCGCTCGATGGCCGAGGCGAGCTGCAACACCCGCTCCAGCAGTTCTGCGTAGCGGTGGCGGGTGTCACCGATGCACAGGGCGGGACGCTGCGGGTGTCGCAGGGCGGTTTGATGGAACCGTTGGGCGATGTTGATCGGGGGAGGCGTGGTCATGAGGGGCATGGCGGGTTAGCCGTGAATGCCGAACAGCGCCAGAAAGAACGTGGTGTCTTCCACGAACGACGAGTCGGTGCGGTCCCAGATGCGCAGGATGGCGAAAAAGATCCAGACCCCGGCCACCTTGCGGATCGTCACCAGGGTGGAACAGGGGGCCGAGTGTTTGCCGCGTTGATTCTGCTCGCGCAGAATGCTGACAAAGATGGCGATCCCCAGAACGAACGTATAGAACAGATACGAGCTGAAGCGGGAAAAGGAGAGAATGTCGCCGCTGATGATCAGGCGGTCGAAATGTTGCAAGACGTGATAATAGAGATTGCCGAAGAAGGCCGAGGCCATGGTGGCGACAAAGATGCGCCATTTTGGGTGCTGCTTGAAATAGGCGAGATAAACCGGGAAGAAAAAGAAATCGACCAGCAATTCCTTGAAATAGAAATAATAGCGGTTCCAGAAATCGATCAGGGTCTTGGCCAGCAACGGTTTGTAGGTGTTGCGGAACAGATTGAAGCCGAACAGGCGCAGACAGCCGATGATTAAATGACCGATGATGGCCAGTTGGGTGGTTTCGTAGACCATATCCACGATCAGGCTGCCCCAGACCGTGAGCGGGTCCGGCATGTGGGTGGCGCTGAGGATGATCAGTTCGTTGATGTGGTGCAGCGTGAATAAGAGGGGGACGGCCCCATCGGCGGCATCGAAGAAGCCCCAGTCGAGCAGGTCCAGGGCCGAATCCCAGATCGACGCCAGGATCAGCAGCTTGACTCCGGCCAGTTGGATGCGCGCCAGATCGAGTCGTCCGTTGGCGCGTTTGGAGTACAGATAGTCGAGTCCCTTGCCGTAGGGCACCTGACTGGATCCCATGTAGGGCAGACAGTAGATCAGGTGGTCCACGAAGCCGTTCTGCTTGAGGGATCCGCGTTTGCCCGCGTACAGCAAAAAGCCGATGCGCCAGACCAGAAACGAGAAAAAGACCAGCACCACATTCAGGTTGCTGGCCACGATCCAGGAGGGATCTTCACGGAAATCCACGGGAAAGAACAGGATTGCGATGATCCATATCCACAAGAGGATGTGCAGGAAAATCTGGGGATGATTCCGGACGATTTTTGGTAATGATGAGAAGGTTTTTGCGATATGATAAAAAATATAAAGCATGCCGACGATCAACAGAGCATCGACTGTCAACCACATCATTTCGTCAACGTTCAGTTGGGTCAGTTTGGTGTAGAGAAACAATCCGCCGCCGCCCACCACCATGATCCAGGCGCGTTGGTTGGGAAATAGTTGCGTCAGAATCATGAAGGGCAACAAAAAAAGATACTTTGTAGAATACAGAAGCGCGCAGACGACAACCCAAAGGGTGGTGTTTCCCAAAGTTGAAATCGAAAACTCATGAAGACGGCTGTTTTCGTGGAACTGGGAAATTTTATGGTAATAACTGTTGAGAGTCATTTGGCGTATCGGTCGATCAGATCCAGAATTTTCTGAATGGATTCGAGTTCGACGGGATCGACTCCGGTATCCGAAAAGTCGATGGCGAATCGGGACTCCAGAAAGGCGATGATCTCCAGCATGGCCAGGGAGTCGATGAGACCGGATTTGATCAATCCGTCGTTGTCGGCGATGCCATCCAGAGGCAGATCCGGGCGTTTGATGGTTGCCAGAAACTGGATCAGGAGTTCTCGATTTTTCTGAGTATCCATTGGGTTCTTAACCTGTCTGAAACGGTTGTGCCGAGGGGCGGGATGGCCTTTGGGCGTCTGATCCGCCACGGATGGAACACCATCCCAACCGGCGGATTCCACATGGATTTTTTTGTCCATCGCCTGTTGTTCCAGGTCAGGCGATACGGCAAGGAACACAAGCCGGGAGGATGTGCCGGGCAGGGGGCCTTTCATCCTCGTGTCAGGAACCTGTTTGTCGTGACCACAAAATGCCCTATTTTTTTTATAATTTCAAGTGACGTGCATTTTTTTGCCGGGAAGGGTCTGGAGACCGGGTGTGTCTCCTGTGCGCAAACGGGCGCCATCCCGGCACTGCCGTCGATTTTTGCGCCGGGATCGGGGTGTTTACCATTCCGCCAGTCGCCACACCCCCAGGAAGCGTTGATGCCGGGATTTGCCGTCCGGGATCAGCAGCAGGGGTTGGGGCAGACCGAAGGGGGGGGCGGTCAGGTTGACGGGGTGCCAGTGGCCCAGTCGGGAAGTCTGGTTGGTGGCGTTCGGAAAGGTGGTGGCGATCAGATAGCGGGCTTCGCTGCGTTTGAAGTGGCGCAGCGCCTGCACTCCCAGTTCATCCGGCAGATGGGTCAGGGTGTTGCGGCACAGCAGCGCGTCGGATCGGGGCAACACCTCGTGGCAGATGTCCGCGACGTTGAAACAATGGTTCTTGCGCGCGGCGAACAGGGTTCGGTTGTGGGCGATGATCTCTGGCACCACATCGAATCCCAGATACAGATCCAGCGCGTGCGACAGCAACGCCATCCAGTTCAGATCTCCGCAACCCGCATCCACCAGCGTGCGCACCCCCAGTGGATTCAGGGCGTTTTGCAGACGGGCACGCAGATCGGCGGTGGCGCTCACCAGGGAACCGGAACCGCTGCGGGTTTCGTTGGCGCCCCACTGGTTTTCCTGATGGATCCTGGTGAACAGTTTCCGGATCTCCACCGACGGTCCGGTGGTGGGGGGATGGGGCGGAAAACGACCGTCCGAACCACGGGTGCCGATGCGGCGACGGCGCAGATCCACATCCGCGTAGGCTTCGTATTCGGCCAGGGTGCGCACGGTGCCCAGACCATGACGCTCGATCTCCTGCAACACCTCCGGATCCGTGGAGGCGCGGATTTCCAGCAGGTGTTCCAGACGGGCCACGGAGTGGCGTTGCAGTTTTCCCCAGTCGATCTTGTGGTCATCCCAGTGGCGGCGGCGGGTGCGGTCGGTATAGTCGTGGTACAAGATCACCCCGTTGGGACTGTAAAGGTCATAGCCGTGGGTCCACAGGCGGGCCGACAGCGTGATCTCCTCCCCCTGGAAATACAGATAGGGATCATAGGGCACCTCTGTCACCAGGGATCCGGGTCCGAACAGCAGTCCGCCCCCCACAAAGGCCGAGGGGCGGGGCGATGGCGGACGGTCCGCCAGATCCACGTACTCCCCCTGGGGCACCAGGATGCCGTCCCGATTGAATTTCTTCGCCCGCAGATAGGGATAGCCCCTGGCAAACCGCTCATCCGGCGGAATGTACTTGTTGGGATGGGTGGACAGCACCGCCTTGGGAGAGGGACAGGCGTGCAGCATGTCGATCAGTTGCACATCCCAGCCCGGATCGAATCGGGTGTGGCTGTCCACTTGCAGATAGTAGCGCTCTCCCTGGTAGAACTCCACCTGGATCCGATGACGCGCCCAACAGGCGCCCCGGCTGTCCGCGATGTGGATCACCCGTCCCCGCACCTGTCCGGCCCGCTCCGGGGGAACCTGGAGAAAGGTGGCGTCATCGTCTTCTTCCGGCAGGATCTGCCACAACACCCCCACTGTGATCCGTTCCGGATGGCTGGCCTTGGCGAACAGATCGATCAGGGTCCAGGGGCATTCGCTGTCGCGATAACTGGCGATGGAGACGAACAGGGTGGCGGTTTGGGCGCTCTCCATGGGGCGGGATCCTGGCGCGGGAATGGAAGAGGGGGTCATGTCTGGACCGCGCGTCGGAACCAGACGAAATCATGGCCCATCCGGGGATGAAAGCCGACGAAAACCGTTTGCCCGGCCAGCAGATCCAGCTGTTGCAAGGCGATGGCCCGATGATTGCCATCGATGATCACGAAGGGGCCTTCTCCCGAAAAGGCGGTCAGGATGATCGGTTCGAAGGCGTCGCCCAGGGCCAGAGCTTTTTTCATGCTCCGGATGCGGGATTGGTGGCGGTAGTCGTCCGTTCCCAGGCAGGGATCCGCAGCGATGAGCGGCAGACGACAGGAACCGAACAGCAGTTTCCAGTCTCTGGAGCCGATGACGTAAATCCGGTTGCAGTCTTGCGGTTCCAGGCGACAGCGAAACCAGCAGACTCCCGCAGGCAGGGGTTGCCACACCTCGGGCTTGGGCATGGGCTTGCCGCCCGCCGAACGACGCCAGGAGTCGAGCACCTCCGTTTCCCACTCTACCGCGCGACCGATCTGCATGGAATGTCAAGAGCCTCCCGGTGGGGTCGAACCGGCGTGATGCTGGGCGCTCAACCAACTCCAGAGGAAGAGGCGCTGATCCCGGCGCCCCTCCCGATGCTCCTGCCAGCGTTGCGCCACCCAGGCCAGGTCGGTTCCGGCCAGGGGCCGCAGGGGTGGATGGGGCGGATCGGTTTTCAGCCAGTCGGCGATGGGCACGCCGAATCCTTTCTTGCGACGCTGGATGATGCCCTCGGGCAGCAGACCGGTCATGGCCTTTTTGAGCAGATATTTGCGCACCCCCCGACGCAGCTTGAGCGCGTGGGGCAGACGTTGGGCGAAGGCCACCACCTCGTTGTCCAGAAACGGCGCCCGCACCTCCAGCGAGGCCATCATCGAGGCCCGATCCACTTTGGTGAGGATGTCGTCCGGCAGGTACAGATGGGTGAAATACTCCAGGCTTTTGTCGACGGGATGGGTGACCTCGGAATCGCGCCAGACCTCCAGGGCTTCGGCGTAGAGTTCTTCGGGGTCGATGGGCTGATGGAACAGCTCCCCGATCTCTGCGGGTTCCAGGGGGGCCATCCAGGTGGGATTCCACAACGGCATGGGATGGGAGAGACCGGCGAGAAAACGGCGCGCCTTGAAATCCAGGCTCATGTTGCGACCCGACACCGGCAGTCGCGCGCTCAGGCTTTTCAAACCCCGATGCAGGAAATCCGGCATCAGGCGGTGATAGAGCAGGCCGGGCCGCAAGGCCAGAAAAGGATCATAGCCGGCGAACAGTTCATCCCCTCCATCGCCTCCCAGCGCCACGGTGACATGCTGGCGGGTGAAGCGGCTCAAAAGATGGGTGGGCAGAATGGACGGATCCCCCAACGGCTCGTCCAGACGCCCCAGCACCGCAGGAATCAGGGTTTTGGCCCCATCCAGGGTGAGGATCTGCTCCCGGTGGTTGGATCCGATCCGTCGCGCCTCCTGACGGGCATAGGCGGACTCGTCGAAGGAGGGTTCTTGAAAGCCGATGGCGAAGGTGTTCAGCGAGGCGGGGGGGGCGTGTCGGGCCGCCAGAGCCAGAATGGCGCTGGAGTCTATGCCTCCGCTCAAGAAAAATCCCAGCGGGACATCGCTTTCCATGCGGCGCTTGACCGCCCGGGAGAGCAGATCCCGCAGTTCTTCGGCCAGGGACTCTTCCCGCCGCTCCAGCAGGGCCGGGTCCGGGGTGAGGCGGAAGCGCCAGTAGCGCTGTTGCCGCAGGGTGAAGCGGGTCAGATCCAGCTCCAGCCAGCTTCCTCCCGGCAGTTTGTGACTGCCCTGATACAAGGCGTGGGGGGCCGGAATGAAGCCATAGGCGAAATATTTCTGCAACACCTTCGGATCGATGCCGCCGCTGAAACCCGGATGCCGCCGCAGGGCCGACAGCTCGGAGGCGAACAGGAACAGATCCTGGTGCAAGGCGTAATAGAACGGTTTCTTGCCGAAGCGGTCCCGGGCGGCGAACAGTCGCCGGTTGTCCGGGTCGAAGATCACGAAGGCGAACATGCCGTTGAGCCGCTCCGGCAGTCCTGTGCCCCACTCCCGGTAGCCGTGCAGCAGGGTTTCGGTATCCGAGTGGTGGGAGACGAAGCGGTGACCCCGCTGGATCAAGGTGGCGCGCAATTCGGCGTGGTTGTAGATTTCGCCGTTGAAGACCACGCACAGGCGGCGGTCGGCGGTCCACATGGGCTGTTTGCCCCCGTCGATGTCCAGGATCGCCAGACGCCGGTGTCCGAGAAAGATCCGTTGCGCCTCATCGGCGAACAGACCTTCCCCGTCCGGTCCCCGATGGGTCAGGGCACGGGTCATCCGTTCCAGGTCGGTCCGGGTTCCTGGCCCCGCGAATCCGGTGATGCCGCACATCTCGACTCCTTGGACCCTTTGATCCGGGTTCGGCAGCGTGACGGGTGGGGGTGTCAGGGGGCGGAAGAGGTGGCGGTCGGGGTCGGAGTCTGGGGTTTGATCCCGGAGACCGACCAGGACATCCGGTTGGTCCACACCGAGACGATATCCGTCAAACCCGCCTGTCGCAGCAGATTTTCCGCCTCCTCCCGACGGTAGTACAGGGCGATCTGGGGCAGCATGTGATCGAAGGTGATCTGTTTCAGATGGCGCAGGGTGGTCTTGCGGAGCAGGTCGTGATAGGGCAGTCGTCCCCAACCCAGATGCAGCATGGCCCACAGCACCACCGCCAGTCCCCACGACAGGTGATCCGTGACGCGGATCGGCAGACGGCTGAAGATCAGGCGGCGCACCGGATTGAACAGATGCACGATCCAGCCATTGTTCTCCCGGCCATAAAGCCACACCAGCACCCGGCCACCGGGTTTGGTGGCTTTGACCATGTTTTGCACCGCCAGTTCGGGATTTTCCAGGTGGTGGATCACCCCGAGGCTGAAGGCGATGTCGAAATGGTCCTGGAAGTCGATCTGATAGGCGCTCATCCAGCGCACCTCCACCGGTACCTCGGTTTTGGCGCGCAGGATGTCGCCGGCGAACGCCAAAGCCCCTTCATCCACGTCGATGGCCACACCCGGACCGGCCCCTTTCTGGGTGGCCCACAGGGAGTTGCGTCCCATGCCGCAGCCCACATCCAGAAAAGAGGCGCCTTTCCAGAGTTCCGGGGGCAGGGCCGCCGTCCAGCCGTTGAACTGTTCCACATGGATGTCGAGCAGTTTCTTGAGCACATGGGAATAGCCGAAACGGTCTGGAGATCCGGCGTGGATGTCGGGTGCGGCGCGCTGGGATGGATCGGATGGGTGGATGGTCATGTCGGTCAGTCAAGGGACTAAAATAAAGAGAGGGTGGCCCCGGAGCGGGGGAGAAATCTTGGTGTCAATACGAAGTGTTATCAGTCTACAGAGACCGGGAAAGCGCGTCAAGTGCCATTGCCGGCAGGGAGGCGGGAGCTTTCAAGAGTCGTCGGTGCCCCGCAGGGCGAACCACAGGGTGCCGGCCACGCCGAACCCGGTGGCGGTCCAGAGGTTGACCGCAGGCCCGAGTTGCCACAGATAGGCCCCGCCCAGGGCGCCCAGGGAGACGAACAGATCCCGTACCAGATAATAGGCGCCGAACGCGGCGGCCCGATGGTCCGGGGGGGCGAGGTCGAGGATCAGGGCCTTGCGGGCCGGTTCGCCGAACTCTTTCAAGCCCCGCACCACGAAGGCCGCCACCAGCATACCAAAGGAGTCGGCGTGCAGCAGCATCAGGGGAAAGGCGGTGAAGAACAGGAAGGTGATCAAGACGAACGGTTTCTTGCCGGTGCGATCGGCCATCCAGGCCACGGGCAGGTAGATCAGCACGGCGGTGGCCATTTCGATGGAGGTGAGCAGGCCGAACTCCACTGCCGTGACCGGTTGGGCGATGTTCTTCATGCACCACACCACCACGAAGGCGTAGGGGATGTGTTCACAAAAGCGGATCAGGATATCCGAAACCAGCAGACGGCGCATGTTGGGGGTGAGCAGGGCGAGAATTTGGCCCGGCGCGGTGGGGGGCGTGGGGCCGGGCCGGTCGTCGGGGATGAGCCGTTGCTGGGCGAAGAGTCCCATCAGGGCCAAAACCAGGGCCATGACAAACGAGAGACGAATGCCGTCCACCTCCCCGAACCGGTCGATGCACACCCCTCCCATGATCGGGCCCAGGGCCATGGGAATGCGTTTGACCAGGGAGTGCATGGTCACGCCCATGGTGCGTTTGTTGGCCGGGAGCGCTTTGGCGATCAATCCCATGCTGGCCGGAAGCGACAGGGCGCTCCAGGCCAGAAACAGGATGGCTCCCACCAATACCGCCTCCCAGCGCGGAATCAGGATCACCAGCAGATAGCCGGTCATGGCGGTCAGGTTGATGATCAGCAGGCTTTTGCGGATGCCGAAGTGTTCCGCCAGATAGCCGCCGGGCAGCGAGTAGAGGGCGGACAGGAGATTGTTCATGGCCCCGAGCAGGCCGATCACCCAGGGTCCGCCCCCCAGGGCCAGGAGATAGATGGGCAGAAATCGTTCCGCCATCCGTTCTCCCAGCCCCACCAGGATCACCAGCAGCAGCAGCCCCACGGTTTCGCGTTTCAGGGCCAGAAAGGTGAACAGGCGTCCGGAGCGGGTCATGGGGAGGTCTGGATGGCTTCATGGAGTGATGGAATGAGACTCATCCAATGGTGAAGACTTGAATCAGTCCGATCACCATGCATACACCGATGACCCGCATGATGTCCAGCTTGAAGCGAAACAGGGCGATGAAGGCGGCGGCGGCGATCAGGGCCTGCAAGCCGGCGAATCCTCCGGAAAAAGGGGCGCTTTCGGTGGCATGGGGCCAAAGCACGTGCCAGGCGAAGAAAACCGCCAGATTGACCACCACGCCCACCACGGCGGCGGTGATGGCGGTGAGAGGGGCGGTGAACTTGAGGTCGCCGTGGGTGGATTCGATCAGCGGCGCGCCCGTCAGGATGAAGAGATAAGAGGGCAGAAAGGTGAAAAGGGTGGCCACCGTGGCCCCGGCCACACCGGCCATGAACAGGGCGTCGGGTCCGAACAGTTCCTTGGTCCAGCCGCCGACGAATCCCACGAAGGCCACCACCATGATCAAGGGACCGGGGGTGGTCTCTCCCAGGGCCAGTCCATCCACCATCTGGGCGCCGGTCAGCCAGCCGAAGGTCTCCACGCCGCCCTGATAGACATAAGGCAGCACCGCGTAGGCTCCCCCGAAGGTGACCAGGGCCGCCTTGGAGAAGAACAGCCCCATGTCGTGGAGCGTGGGGTTGGTCAACAGGGCCATGGCCCCACCCCAGATGGCCAGAAAGACGACCACCATCCCCCCCAATCGACCCGGTTTGAAGCGCACGTGTTCGGGTTGGGGGGTGTCGTCATCCAGGAGCGCGGGGCCGTAATGGTTGCCCTGGGAGCCGTGCCCGCCTCCGGCCTTGAAGAAGTCCGGGGCGAAGCGTCCCCCTGCGGCGCCGAGGATGCCGGCTGTCAGCACGATCAGGGGAAAGGGCAGATGCGCGACGAAGATCGCCAGGAACGACAGGATGGCCAGAGTCCACAACACCTTGTTTTTCAGGGTGCGGGAGCCGATGCGCCACGCGGCGAAGAGCACCACCGCCACCACCGCCGGCTTGATGCCGAGGAAGATCCCCTGCACCCATGGCACGGTGCCGAAGGCGATGTACAGATAGGTCAGTCCGATCAGGATCAGCAGCGAGGGCAGCACGAACAGGGTTCCGGCCACAATGCCGCCCCAGGTGCGATGCAGCAGCCAGCCGATGTAGATGGTGAGTTGCTGGGCCTCGGGGCCGGGGAGCAGCATGCAGAAATTGAGCGCGTGGAGAAACCGTTGTTCGGAGATCCAGCGGCGTTTTTCCACCAGTTCCTGGTGCATCACCGCGATCTGTCCGGCTGGTCCGCCGAAACTGATGAATCCCAGTTTCAGCCAGTAGAGAAACGCCTCCCGGAAGGAAGGGTGAGGAGGGCGTTGTTGCGGGGTGTCAGCCATCGGGGTGCTCCTCGTGGGAGAAAAAGAGATGAAAATCATCGAATATCGGGATGCAGGCCGCAAACAGGGCGTCATCGTCCGGGATGCGGGCGCGCATGCCTTTGAGCAGGGCCTCCGCTCCCCCCGCCTCCGGGTGGGGGCCACCCACATCCAGGGCGTAGACCATGCGACCCAGGGCCATCAGGGCCGGACGGGTTTCCAGATCGAACGCGGCCAGCAGGGTCTGAAAGGTGATCCTGTCGGCGACGTGGGAAAATTCGGCGCCGTCGAAATCGAATCCGACCGCTCCATCCGGCGCCATCTGACCGGGCGCAAGCCAGAGAAAACGGGCCAGAGGATCGATGAAACGCTGGATCAGCCACGCCGAGGCCAGTCGATCCACCCAAAGATGGGCGCGGGTGACCCAGAGTCTTGCCTGGAACGCGTGCGGATCGCGGCGTGGAATGGGGGCTTGGACCGGAGTGGGTTCGTCGGGGTCGAAGCGTTTGAGGAGGCGGTCTTCGAGCGCGGTCAGGCTGCTCAACACCCGCGTCTGGGTTGCGTTCGGAAAGAAATCGATGGCGCTGAGTTCCTGGAAGCGTCGGCGCGCCAGCCGGGCGGCCCGTTTGAGCGCGCTGGCTTCCAGTCGTTCCGGATCGATTCCCGTGATGGTGTCGTGCAGGGCCAGATAGTCCTCCTGGCGATCGAACAGGGCGCGCAACCCGGCGTGCTGGGTGTCGGAGCGGGGCTGGAGTCCGACCACTTCGGCCATGCCTCCGGCGGTCCGGATGGCTTCCGCCACCTCGGTGAGCATGGTTTCTTGGGCTTCCCTGGCGGGGAGCAGATAGAGGCCATCCCGGAGCATCGCCCCTCCCATGGATTTCAGGGCGCGCCAAGTGCGCATCCGTTCCGTGGCGTTGCGCGCGGGCAGACTGAAGATCAAAGCCACGAACGGGATGGATGCGGAAGGCACTGGAAAAAGAGGCTCCTGCAAGGGGTATTTATTCTGTAGTGGAATTTACATCCTTGTAGAGATCATTGCAAGATCTATGGATGAGATGTATCGGATTTTGGAGTGATATTATTTAAGTAATATTTGCGGATCAATCTTGAAGATACGCAGAATCGATTCCGCCCATCCGTCCCCCCGATGTTCCGGGGGGCGGTGTCGTCTTCGGGATGAGCCGGTTTCCCCCCAAGGCCCGAATGGCCTTGGGGGGAAACCGGCTCGCGCGATGATTTCCCGATGGTGGGTGTGTTTTTCGGCGAGGGCGGACTGGATTTTCAGTCGATGCCGATTTCCTCGAAGACCGTGCGCACCACGCGCTTGTCGTAGTCGAGGAGTTCCGGATTCTTGCCCGTGTAAGGCAGGGTGCTGAGCAGGTATTTGATGGTGTTGATGCGCGCCTGCTTTTTGTCGTTGGACTTGATGATGGTCCAGGGGCACTGCTCGGTGGAGGAGTAGAAGAAGGTATCCTCCTTGGCTTTGGTGTACTCGTCCCATTTGTCCTGGGACTCTTTGTCCACGGGGGAGAGCTTCCACTGTTTGAGGGGATCGTCCTGGCGGCTGTTGAAGCGGCGCAGTTGCTCCTCTTTGCTCACCGAGAAGTAGAACTTGTAGAGAATGATCCCGGAGGCCACCAGTTGGCGCTCGAATTCGGGCACGGTGCGCAGGAACTCTTTCACCTGGTCTTTGGTGCAGAAGCCCATGACCCGTTCCACGCCGGAGCGGTTGTACCAGCTGCGGTCGAAGAGATGGATTTCACCGGCGGAGGGGAGGTGTTTGACGTAGCGTTGGAAATACCATTGGCTGCGTTCTTGGTCCGTGGGTTTTTCCAGGGCGATGACGTGGCATCCACGGGGATTGAGATGCTCGATGACCCGTTTGATGGTGCCGCCCTTGCCCGAGGCGTCGCGGCCTTCGAAGATGGCGATGATTTTGTGGCCGTTCTCTTTGACCCAGTTCTGCATCTTGACCAGCTCGATGTGGAGCGGGTTGATGATTTTCAGATACTCGGCTTCCGACAGCTTTTTGAGCTTGGGTTGAGCGGACCGCTTGGCCTTTTGACTCCCGGTGCCCAGGACGATCTCCTTGTCGCGGGTACTCGATTGATGGCGGCTCTTGGGGGTGTCGTCGGTTTTTTTGGAGTCTTCAGGCTTCGTACTGGACATAGGGCGGTCTCCCATAAAAAAGTGTGATTATTACCGGGCAGGTATTCTAGCATTCAATGGATCCATTATCCATGGCTTTTTTGTGGGGCAAGGTGGAGGCGCGGGAATCCGCCTCCACCTTGGGGGGTTGACGGATCAGTAGGCCAGGGCGGCGAAGACCCAATAGGTGGCGGCGGAGACCGCGCCGGAGCCGGGAATGGTGATGACCCAGGTGCTGACGATTTCCGAGGCCTTGGCCCAGCGGACCGCCTTGGGCTTGTCGGAGGTGCCCACACCCATGATCGCGGAGCTGGCGACGTGGGTGGTGGAGACCGGCGCGCCCCAGATGGCGGCGCCGAAGATCAGCGTTCCGGCGGTGAGTTGCGCGGAGAAGGCGTGCTGGGGACGCACCTTGTAGATGCCGAAGCCGATGGTGCGCACGATGCGCCATCCCCCGGAGAGGATGCCGAGCGTGATGAAACCGGCGCAGGCGATGACGGCCCATGTCGGCACTTCAAAGGCGGCCTGGGCGCCGCCCAGCACCAGACAGAGGGTGATGATGCCCATGCTTTTCTGGGCGTCGTTGGAACCGTGGGAGAAGGCCAGGCTGGCGGCGCTCACGTATTGAAACCGCTTGAGCCAGGTGTTGGCTTTGGGGGTGGCGCCGGTCAACACGAAGCCCACCAGCTTGTTGAACAGGTAACCCACCACAAAACCGAGGATCGGCGACAGGATCAAGGACAGGACCACTTTGGCCACGCCATTCATCTTGCCGGTGGCGAAGAACTCCTGAAAGCCCCAGACCACATGATCCGAACCGGCGGCCATGACCACGGATCCGATCAGTCCGCCCACCAAAGCGTGGGAGGAGGAGGAGGGCAGACCCACCCACCAGGTGAGCAGGTTCCAGAAGATGGCGCCGAAGATGCCCCACAACACCACGATGATCGAGATGTTGGCGGGCAGATCCCCGAGGGTGATGAACTTGCCGATGGTGTTGGCCACGGCGGTTCCGGCGATCATGGGGCCGAGCATTTCAAAGACGGCCACCACGAGCACCGACTGGATCGGGGTCATGGCGCGGGAGGCGATGATGCTGCCGATGATGTTGGAGGCATCGTGAAAACCGTTTGTATAGTCGAAAATGAGAACAACAACAATTGTTGTCCACATCAATGTATGAACGAGACTGGTATCCATGGGACTCCGCGTTGATCTCTCAAGTTAAGATGCGCTTCGATACGTGGGGTGGCTCGGGAATGTGGCCGGGCCTCAAGGGCCTGGCTTTCCGACCCATTCTTTTAAGATTGGGGTGCGATCAGGCGACCTGCACCACGATGTCGTGCAGCACCTTGCCGGCGTTGCCCATGTCGATGGCGGCGTCGAACAGATGGCGATAGATCTCGCGACGCTTGAAGATGTCCAAGACATAGCTCATGGCCTGGGCCTCGGCGTCGGGCTGTTTGTCTTTCATCATCTGCACATATTTGTCACCCTGGAACAGTTGGGCCAGGGCGGCGCGGAAGATTTTCTCGATTTTCTTGCGGGCCTGTCCGACCAGTTGGGCATCCTTGTCGGAGTCGGCCGGGGAGGTGGCGAGTTTCTTGTAGCCGGTGCTCAAGGTTTCCACGGCGTTGCGCAGCGCGGCGGTCATGTCGGTGATGTGCTTGTCGGTCTTGATGTTGAGCGCGTCCATCTCGGAGACGATGTTGTGGGCATAGGTGATGATGCAGTCCACGGTCATGTAGGCGCGATAGATGTCTTCACGGTCCATGGGGGTGGCGAAGGCATTTTTGAGGACATCCAGATTGCGCTGGCGCAGGGTTTCGGCATCCCCTTCCAGTTTCAGGATTTGGTCGGCGCGGGATTTGTTGCCGGTTTGCACATACTCTTCGAGCAAGGCGGCGGCCTGATTGGCCAGTTCGCACTGTTCGAGGATCAGTCCGTAGAAGTTGGGCATGCGGGGAAAGACGCGGTTGGTGAGCTTGGAAAAAGTGGTGCTGGATCCGGACATGTTGAATTCTCCTGCATTGTTGTGGATGGGATTGCTGGTGAATGGTGTTTTCAAGCCACGACCATCGCGTGCATGGGCGCCCTTCTCATGAAGAAAATGGCCAGCCAGGCCGCGATCTCTTCCGCCTTGTTGGCGGGTTCGTCCACCTTGTCCGCGAAGCGGCGCAGGTGGATCTTTTGTGCCAGGGAGAGGGACTCCAGGGAGAAGATCGCCTTGACCAGTCCCATGGCCCGCTTGTCGGCCTCTTTTTCGTAGAAGGCCACCTTGCTCAGATATTCCCCCACCCGCTCCGTTTCGTGAAAAAAGACGTGCCCGGCCTCCACACAGGTTTCCACGGCCATGGAGACCGGTTGGCACAACTCCGTGAAGCGCGCATGCAGGATCTCCGGGATCTCCGGGGTTTCGGCCTCGAACTCCTGGAGATTCTTCACCAGGAGCCGTTGCAGTCGGCTCAGTTGTTCCAGGAGTTGCAGCACATCGCCACGCAACTCCGGCACGATCGGCTGGGTGCGCAACTGCGCTTCGATGAATCGGCTCAAGGTGTCCAGTTCCCGTTCGTGATGAATCAGGAGTTGCAAACGGGATTGAAACCGCGAACCCTGCGTCGTCTCCCCCAGATAGAGTTCCACGCCGGTCCGGAACAGAATATTGGCCTCGGAAAGCAGATTGAGAAATTCCTCGATCTGTTTTTCCAGGTTCATGGTCTTTCCGAAAAGAAGGAAAGATTGATTGGGCATCGTGTTTGACTCGTCCGGTTTGTGAATCGATTGGAAAGAAGAATTCCGTTTCGTGATGTATTTCTATACTACAAGAAGTGGGCCAGGGCTGGATTCTGGTTGAAATCCGTTTGATTGCATACTCTTGCAAGTGTGATTGCCGGATTTCGGGGCGCGTGGCGGGGTGCAGCAGAATCTGCGCGCCGCAGAGGGGTTGCGGAGTGGTTGCACTGGATTGTCGTCAAGCAGAGTCGATAGGGCCAGTCGGATGCCGCTCGATCCACAGCCGGAACGAGCGGCGCGAAGGGGCGTGATTGCTTGATTTTTCAGGATCAAGGCGCAATTGATGCGCAGGATCGCGGATCACGTTTGCATTGGGTGCAGCAAATTGATAGAGTGCAGCAAATGCTGCACCTGTGGGGGGTGGCGCGGGGTCGTGATTTATGTATTCGGATATGAATATATACAGATTTTCATATATTGGCGTGAAAGAGTGTGTTGATGGCGCAGGTTTTAGTATGAGTGTTTCCTAATATTAACGTGTGCTGATGAATTCAGGGGCCGTTTTTCCCCGTGCCGGGGGTGAAAGGGGAGAAACCGGGTGATTTTCCGGGGAGACATCCCCCTGAATGGGTCAGGCCAAGAATTTTTGTTGGCAGATCGTCCAGTCAAACGCTACACTAGGCAGCAAATGCTGCACCCTTACTCCAGGTCGAGGGCGGATTGTTTCGAGCGCATATTGATGAGTCGTCGATTCAGGGACTGGCGGGTGATGCCCAGCAGCGTGGCCGCGATCCCCTGATTGTTGTTGGCGCGTCGCATGGCTTCCATCACCATGGCGTCGATCCCCTCCTTGAGGGGCGGAAACGGACCGGAGGAGAAGATCCCGGCCAACGGGGTGGTGCTTTCGTTGGGAGTGCGCTCCGGAAGGGTGCCGGTGGGCGGGTGGTTGGCCCGGATGGCCTGGTGAAAACTCTCCATGGAGAGGGTGGGACTGCCGGGATGACGCGCCACGGCGTCGAACACCAAAGCCCGCAGTTCGCGCACGTTGCCCGGAAAATGATGGGTCGCCAACAGGGTCAGCAACTGGGGCGGGGTGTTGGGCACGGCCTTGTTCATGGCCTTGGCCGCGTCCTGGGTGAAAAAACCCAGCAGCAGCGGGATGTCTTCGGGTCGCTCCCGCAACGGGGGGATTTCCACCCGGTGGGAGGTCAGGCGATAATAGAGATCCTGCCGGAACTCGCCTGCGCCGATCATCTTGCGCAGATCGTTGTTGGTGGCCGCGACGATGCGGGCGCTGCTCAACTTGGGTACGTCGGATCCCAACGGGTAGTAGCTTTGCTCTTGCAGCAATCTGAGCAGTTTCACCTGGGAGGCGGGTTTGAGATCGCCGATTTCGTCGAGAAACAGGGTTCCCCCGGCGGCCCGCGCCACCAGTCCCTCCCGGTTGGTGTCGGCTCCGGAAAAGGCCCCTTTGCGATGGCCGAACAGGGTGTCGGAAAACAGCGTGTCGTCGAGTCCGGCCACGTTCAAGGAGATGAATCCCCCGGCCCGACCGCTCACCCGATGAACCGCCTCGGCGAGCAATCCCTTGCCGACTCCGGTTTCGCCGGTGATCAGAATGGTCTCGCCGCTGCCGGCCACCGCCTCGATGTATTGAAAGATGCCCCGCATCTGGCTGGAGTTGGTGAGAATGCGGCTGAACGCCTCTTTCTGGTTGAGTCCGCCGTGGATCAGATAGCTTTTCAGGGCGTGGACCTCCTGGCGGAGCAGGAACGTATCCACGGCGCGGCGCACGCTGGTGACGAAGCGGGTCCGTTCCACCGGCTTGACCAGATAGTCGAACGCCCCTTCCCGCATGCAGGCCACGGCGGTTTCCACCTCCTGGGAGGCGGTGACCACCACCACGGGCACCTCGGGAAAATGACGGATGATCTCCGGCAGCAGTTCGATTCCGGACAGATGGGGCATGAAGAGATCCAGGATCACGGTCATGGCCTTCTGGCGCAGCATCAGGGGCATGAGGTCGCGGCTGTCTTGCACCGTGACCACCTCCTTGAAACCCGATCCGCGCAGAAACAGGCTCAGACTGTCGAGGACGTGTGCCTCGTCGTCAACAAGGAAGACCGGGGGCATGCCGGAGAGTGGACCTTCTTGCATTCAGGAGTCTCCTGCGCAGGACAGATGGATGAAGACCGTGGTACCGCTGTCCACCTCGGACTCGAAGCGCAGTCGGCCACCATGATTCTTGATGATCGAGGCGGAAATGGAAAGTCCCAAACCGGTGCCACCCCGTTCCAGGCGGGTGGTGAAAAAGGGTTCGGTGATTTTTTCCAGGTAGGAGGGATGAATGCCCCGACCCTGATCCCGCACGATCACGATCACCTCGCGGCCCGACGCGTCCAGGGCGGCCTCCAGATGGATGGCCCGGTTCCGGTCGGGCAGGGATTGCAAGGCGTTGACGATCAGGTTGACCAGAACCTGTTCCAGTTGCCGGGCGTCTCCCATGACCTTGGGCAGATGGGACGGAATGTGAAAGCTGAACCGTTCCGTATGCTTCTGGATGGTGTTGTGGAGCAGCAGCAAGGTGCCCTGGGTCACCTGGAGCAGGTCCACGGGCTGTTTGTCCAGGCCCGCGTCGTCGCGGGTGAGATTTTTGAGCCGTTCGACGATTTTCTTGATCCGTTCGGTATTGTCCAGAATCCAGCCAATGATGTGGGGGATCTTTTCCCCCATTTCCGAGTAGGGCAGGCCGGAAATGGCGAATTCACCGTTATCCCGATAGTATTCGTCCAGGATCGGTTTGACCGTATTCCAGGCGTCGGCCAGCAGGGAGGCGTTGTAGTAGATGGAGTTGTTGGGATTGTTGATCTCGTGGGCGACTCCGGCGGCCATGAGGCCCAGCGACGCGAGACGGGCGTTCTTGGCGGCCTGTTCTTCGAGCATCTTGTTTTCGGAGATGTCGGTGGCCACCACCATGGCCGAGTGGAGTCCGGTCTCCGTGTCCAGCGGGACGATGCGCACCTCCCACCACCGGTCATCCGTGGCCCGATGGTGAAAGTGATGGGTTTCGCGCCGCTCGAAGGTCTGCGTCAGGGCGTGGACGTAGGCGGCATGGAACTCCGGAGAGGCCGCGCGCAGCGGATCGTCGGAATTCGGGTGGGCGGATTCGGGGGGACGGTTGATCAGCAAGGGTCGTCCCTGCCGGTCCACCAGCCGGATGATGTCCGGCGAACGGTGAAAAAGCACGCTCAACAACCGTTCGGACTTTTCCAGTTGTTGGGCCATGTGGGTACGGATGGCCAGATCGGTGCGGATGCGCAACAGATAGTGGGTCAACAGTCCGGTGAGCAGGATTCCGGTCATCAGGGTGAACCAGTCTCCGTGGATGAACCATTCGGCGGAACGGAAATGGCTGGTTTGCGCGCAGGTGATCGACCAGAGCTGATTGCCCAGACGGGTGGTGGCGGAAAGCTTGGCGTCCGTCTGTCCGAGCCAGCGTTGCCAGTCTTGGGGGTGCTGGAAGGTGAAGGGCGGATCGGTCAGGCGCGAGGCGTAGAAGTGCAAGAAACGTTCGGCTTCGGGGGCCTGGTCGTCGAGGATGATGCACTCCACCCCCCGAGGTTCCAGCATGGAGATGGCCTCTTCCGCCAGATTGGCGAACTGGAAAACGCCGATGATGTAGCCTTTCAGGCCATGATGGCGTTCGAGGACCGTGGCGAGGGGCAGGTTGGGATGATAGACCGGCTGGGCCGCGAGGAAACCCAGACGGTGGGGATTGTCCGGAGAGAGGGGAATGCGCCCGCTGACCACCATGCGGCCCGTGTCCCTGGCCTCTTCCAGAAGTTTGTGGCGGATGGGGTCGGCGTAGTGGTTGAAACCGATGCGGATGTCGGCGCCTGCGGAGGACTCCAGAAAGGTGACCAGGGCGTGTTCGGCGTCATCGGATCCGGGGAGCGGTTTCACGGTGACCCATTGCAGGGATTCGATTTCCGGATAACGGGAGCGGATCAGGTTCGCGACCCGTTGAAAGGTGGGAGCCTGGATGCCGGGAGAAGAGACGAACAGATCGTTGAGTTCGTGGATCGCGCCGAGCGCCGATTCCAGCCCTTTGCGCACCGCCCGGTGACGGTCCTGGGCGACCCATTCGAACTCCTGCGTGAGTTGGTGGGTGATTTGCGCCCGCACCCCGAAAAAGGTCGCCAGGGAGAACAACAGCCCGGAGGCGGCCACCAGCAGAATCATGCTGTGGGTGCGCAGAAGATGTTGGATTCCGGCCCGTTGTCGAACGGCGGGAGCGGAGAGGGGCAGCGGCGGCATGGAGGGGACAGGGTTCATGGTGTCCATGGAATTGGGATGGATTCGGCCCGGCCTCCTTCGGTTCGGGGAGCGAGCGGGGCCGTTGGTGTGGTCATGGGGGGCTGTTTATGAGTGTGTTGCGTTCCAAGATTTTGATTATCGATGATGAATCCGCCATCCGGGACACGGTGTGTCTGATTCTGGCCAATGCCGGGTTTGAAAGCCTGGAGGCTTCGAGTGTCCATGAAGCCCAGGGGCTGTTGCGCAACATCATGCCCAATTTGATCCTGCTGGACTGGATGCTCAAGGGGGTTTCGGGCCTGGAATATCTGCGTCTGCTCAAAAAGGATGAGCTCACCCGCTCCATACCGGTCATCATGCTCACCGCCAAGGGGGAGGAGGGGGACAAGGTGAACGGTCTGGAACAAGGCGCGGACGATTATATCACCAAACCGTTTTCCGCCAAGGAGTTGCTTGCCCGCATCAAGGTGGCGTTGCGCCGGGTCGAACCCAGCGCCATGGTGGAGGAGGTGGTGTTCGATGGCTTGGTGCTCAACCGCGCCAAGCATACCATCAGCATCAGTCACTATCCGCTCAAGTGCAGCGCCATGGAGTTCCGGTTGCTGGGATTTTTCATCACCCATCCGGATCGGGTCTATCATCGGGATCAACTGCTGGATCTGGTGTGGGGCCGCAATGTCCATGTGGGGGATCGCACGGTGGATGTGCATGTGCGTTCGTTGCGCAAGTTGTTGGAGCCGTTCGGCAAGGATGTGTTGTTGCAGACCGTCCGGGGTGCGGGATACATGTTTTCGGCCAAAACGCAACCATGATTCCGAAAAGCGGAATGGTGTTGATTCTGTTGTTGTCTTTCGCGCCGGCGGTGTTGTTGAGCCTGCGCCATGTGCCGTGGGTTGTCTGGGCGGTGCCGGTGGTGCTGGCGTATGCGTTCAGGCGGCATTGGGATGGGGAGAGCCGGGAGCGGCACGGGGAGCAGGAAGAGCCGCCCGAATTCTGTTTTTCCATCGAAAGCGGTTCCAATCCGCAGGAACGTTGGAAGACCACCATTCTGCGTTGGCGCAAGGCGATGGACGCCCTGCCGGAAGGGGTGTTGATGCTGGATTATCGTTTCGCGTTGTGTTGGTTCAATCCCGAGGCGCGCCACATGCTGGGATTGTTCGACCGGCGCGATCTGGGCAAACCGTTGGCCTATCGGCTGGGACAGCCCATCCTGGACGACTATCTGCAACGCGGGGATTTCCGACTGCCGATCGATCTGCCTTCACCGGTCGATGGCGGGCGGGTGCTCAATTTTCGCTTTGTCTTGCTGGAGCAGGAGAATTTCTGGCTGGTGCTGGTGCTGGACATCACCGAGCGGCATCAAATGGATCGCAAGCATCGGGATTTCATGGATAACATCTCCCATGAACTCAAAACTCCCATCACCGTGTTCCGTGGCGTGGTGGAGTTGCTGCCGGATCTGTCCCGGGAGAGGGAGGCTCCCCAGTGGGAAAACGCCCTGGGATTGCTGCGCAAACAGACCGAACGCATGCAAAGCCTGATCGAAGATCAGACCACCTTGTTGCGTCTGGGCGTGTCCGGGCACGGTTTTCCGGTGACGGTGGTGGACATGGCGGTGTTCCTTGAGGAGATGATCGAGGAGGCGCGGGCGCTGAGTGGGGCGCGGCAGCATGTTTTTTTGCTGTTTTGTCGGAATGATTTCGTTTTTCAGGTCAATCGGGAGTTGTTGCGCTGTGTGGTGGGCAATCTGCTGTTCAACGCGGTCAACCACACCCCGGATCAAACCGAGGTCCGGGTGGAGTGGATGCTGGATGATCGCCAGCGTCCCACCCTGGTGGTGGGGGACAATGGACCCGGCATTGCCAGCTACCACCTCCCGAGATTGACGGAAAAGCATTACCGGGTGAGCTTTCAGAGCGGCAGCACCCGGAAGAGTCACCCGGAATACCATGGGACCGGATTGGGATTGTCCCTGGTGAAGGAGTCCATGGAACGGGCTCGCGGAAAGCTGGAGATCGTGAGTCAGGCGGGAATCGGCAGTCGTTTTCTGTGTCGTTTTCCGTCTGTTGCGGTGGATTGACCGTCTTTGTTGCGTGTCATGTCTGTGTGCATTACCCATTAACTTGAAGATCAAGGAGAGTTTTATGAGCAAAATGTTGGATTATATTTTGCCTCCCATGCCCGCGTTTTTGGATATGGTCAGCCAGCAGGCCGAACTTCTGGCCAAATGCATGGTGACGGCGGTGGATTGTCTGACCGATCCGGATCCCATCCGGTATCAGAGCGTGGCCGATATCGATACCCAGGCCAAAGAGTTGCGCTCCCGTCATTTGGACAAACTGAATAACTCCTTCTCCACCCCGATCGATCGCGCCGACTTGTTGCAGGCGATCAATACCCTGGAAGTTCCGGTGGAGACCATGCGCGAGGCGCTCGAAGAGATGCGCGCCTTGAAGGTCACGTCTGACAACTATTGCCTGGAAATGGCTGTGGTGCTGCGCGAGGCCGCTGCCGCTTTGCATCGTGGTTACGCCAAACTGGCCACCAATCCGGGTCAGGCGGAGCCGGATGCCCAGATGGCCATGCAGTGCCCCACCAGCGTTGATCAGGTTTATCGCAAGGCGGTCGGCAAACTGTTCACCATCGAAGACGATGCCAAACAGGCGATCATCCAGAACGAAGAGGCCCACATTGCGGCGTTCATCAAGACCGTGGATATTCTCAAGCGACGTGAAGCCTATCGTCATCTGCGCAACATTTCCGGGCAGATGGGAGAAGCGGCCGAAGTATTGCATGGTATTGTCATGCAGAATGGGTAGTTTCAAACCGGTTTCACACGTGTGGCCGTTATTCGGATTTAACAATGGGAGGAAGGCTACGGCCTTCCTCTTTTTTTGCGAGGGAGCAATGAATGACTAATAAAATTTTATTGGCATATACTAATTATTATTATTTTTTATAGATTCTTATTGGTCGTATAAAATTTCTCTATAATATAATCTTAAGAATTTTTAATTTTTAACAGACCCTTAATAAATCCTTCATTTGGAGTTAACAATGCATCGTTACACTGCGTCACCATTATTTAACGGAGTGTTTGCAGTATCGGCCATTCGTCTGAAAAGTAGCGATAAAAACGGTTTTGGCACCATTCATTATTCAGCAGAAGAGGTAACACAATCATGGAAAATAGACTGTTCGGGACTCTTAACATGGCAGGAGAGGTGCAGCACGATGGATAACACTACTATTTTGATGATGATGTGGACAGCCATTGTCATTGTTCTCATCTTTGACTTCACCAACGGCTTCCACGACGCGTCGAACATCACCGGGACCATCATCGCCTCCCGTGCCATGACTCCCATCCAGGCCGCCCTGCTCACCGGTGTGTTTCACTTCATCGGGCCTCTGCTCGGTGGCACGGCCGTGGCCAACACCATCGGCAAGTTCGTCAAGATCGACGACCTGAACGCCAACATGTCGCTGATGATCTTGTTATGCGGCATCTTTGGCTCGATCTTTTGGAACATGTTCACCTGGTGGTTCGGTCTGCCCTCCTCCTCCTCCCATGCACTGGTGGGTGGTGTGGCTGGCGCCGTGCTGTTCGCCGCCGGTGCCAACCACGTCATGTGGGGTTGGGAAGATCTGGTCTTCAAGGGCAAGATGTCCGGCGTCATGAAGGTGGTTCTGTCGCTGTTTGTGTCACCCATTCTGGGTTTCTGGTTGGCGTGGATCTTCCAAAAAATCGTGCGACGACTGGTGGCCAACGCCAAACCGAAAGTCGATGGGTTCTTCAAGTATTCCCAGTGGATCAGTGCGGCGGCCCTGTCGTTCTCCCACGGCACCAATGACGCGCAAAAGAGCATGGGCATCATCTCCCTGGCTTTGCTGTTGGGCGGCAGTATCGAAAAGTTCTATGTGCCCACCTGGGTGATCTGGATTTGTGCGGCTTTGATCACGGCCGGCAACATGTTCGGCGGTTGGCGTATCGTGCGCACGGTGGGCTTCGGCATCTTCCGTGTGCGTCCCATCCACTCCTTCAATGCCCAATTGACAGCCGCTGCGGTGATCTTCGGCGCGGCCACCATGGGCGCTCCGGTCTCCACCACCCACGTGGCCTCCTCCAGCATCATGGGCGTGGGTACCGCCGAGCAGCCCAGAGCGGTCAAATGGCGCAAGGGCAAGGAAATCTTCGCCACATGGGTTCTCACCATCCCCGGTTCCGGTCTGGTGGGCGGTTTGACCTACCTGCTGGCCGACATGCTCACCGGTGTCAGCGGCATCCGTTGATAACGGCCAGGAATCCAATCTGATAACAGAATAAAATACGTATCCAATACACAGATCAGTTGACTAAGGAGAGTTTCATGAGCGGTGGTTCTTCCCCCTTTACCAAAATGCTGGACAACGTTTTTCCGCGTATTCCCCCGTTCCTCGACATGGTTGGCCTGCAAGCCGAACTGTTGGCCAAAGGCATGTCCGTGGCGGTGGATTATCTCTCCGAATCCTCGACGGCCAAGTTTCATGAGATCATGAAGATCGAAACCCAGGCCAAAGAGTTGCGTGAGAAGCATCTGGATATCCTCAACAACGCCTTCTCGACTCCCATTGATCGGGAAGATGTGCTGCGTTCCATCGTCAGCCTGGAAGTCCCGGTCAGTTCCATCCGGGTTGTGGTCGAGGAGATGGAAGCCCTCAGGATCAAGACCGACAACTACATGCTGGAAATGGCCGTGGTTCTGCGCGAGTCTGCCGCCGCCATGCAACGCGGTTTCTCCAAGCTCGACACCACCCCGGCTCAGGCCGAACCCGATGCCCAGGTTGGTCTCCAGACCCTGTCCAACGTGGACAAGGTCTATCGCAAGGCGTTGACCAATCTCTACGCCATCGACGATGACCTGTCCAAAATGCGCGCCCATGCCGATGGCGCCGAGGTCCAGGCCATGATGCACGTGGTCGAGATGCTCAAGCGTCGCGAGATCTATCGTCACATGCGTAACATCGCCGGAAAATTGGGTGATACCGCCTCGGTGCTGCATGGCATCGTGATTCAGATCAGTTGATCTGAATTCGATCCTGGTGGGTTTGCAGGCCCCGATCCCTGAGAGTTGGGGATCGGGGCCTTTTTCTGAGAATGTTCATTTTGGTCAGATTTTTATGGATCCTTCATGATCTGTTAATATTTTTCTGCGAGACTATCTAGTTTGACGACAGGCGTGGTTGTGTGTGGATGTTGGTTCCGGAATTTTCAGGTGAGCGGGAACGGCGGATCTTGTAATAGTGTGAGAGCGTTTCCAGAATGTTTTGATAGAAAAAATGACATTTTTGAATCAATAACAGAGAACTGGCTCTTCGCTGTTTCACGTGGGTAGGAAAATCAATATCCAGAAAGCAAGGATGTTCCCGTGAAGCATAAAGTGGGCGCTCCATCTTTGAGCGTGGGCCCATCCCCCGAACTCCCAAATGCAGCACTGGCCGCCAAAACCGGCTCCGCCGGCGGCCAGTGCTGCCGATGGTATTCAGGGGCATCACCCCATCTCAAAGGTCGTTCGTCCATTTATATTCCCGGGAGCTACCCACGTGAAACAGCGAGGAGCCAGAGAACTGTTAAGTGTTTGTTGAGTTCTTTCAAGGATCGACAGGTTTAGGAATTCAGATCCATCCCTTCCAACAACAAAAGGAGTAGCCATTTCATATGGAAACAATGAGTCCTCTGCAAAGCTTGTTCGGCAAATCGCCCTTCAAGGCCCTGCAACAGCACATGCGTAAGGTCAACGAGTGCGCGGAACTGTTGCCCGCGTTGGTCGATGCCGTGGTGGCCGGTGACAAGGCCCAGGTCCAATCGGCGGCAGCCCGCATCCAGGAGTTGGAAAAAGAGGCGGAGAATATGGAGAACGATCTGTTCCTCCATCTTCCCAAGAGCCTGTTCATGTCCGTGGACCGGCGTGATTTGCTGGTGATCCTCGATTTCAACGACGAGGTGGCCGACGAGTGTCTGCGCGTGGCCAATCGCCTGCTGGTGGCTCCCCAGGTTCCCTCGGTCCGGATCGGCGAGGGATTGAAAGGTGCTGCGCAACAGTGTGTGTCGGTGGTCCAACACGCCAAGCGTATCATGGAAGAGATGGATGAACTGGTGGAAACCGGTTTCTCCGGTCGTGAGGCCAAGCTGGTCATGGGCCTGATTGAAGAGTTGGCCGCTGCCAAAAAGAGTGCCGAATCGGCTTTGCAGCAGCTTTTGGGCGTGCTGTTCGAGTCGGATCCGTCCACATCTCCCCTCGCCGTCGTTTACTGGTCGCAGGTGATGGATGAAATGGCCAAGATCCCCGCAGCCGCCGACAAGGCTGGCAGCCGGGTTCGTCTTTTGTTGGCACGCTAACAGGGAAATCGGAACAAGGGAGATTGATTGATGGAAATTATTGCACAGTATGGCAGTATCTTTACCGCGATGGCGATGATCTTCGCCTTTTACGCCTGTTGGGCCATTGGCGCCAACGACGTGGCCAATGCCATGGGTCCGCCGGTGGGTTCCGGTTCTCTTTCCATCCGCAACGCGGTGATCATCGCCGCCATTTTTGAATTCGCCGGTGCTTTCATCGCGGGCGGCGAGGTGACGGCCACCATCCGCCAGGGCATCGTCGATCCGAATGCCATGGTCGGTCATCCCCATCTGCTCATGTATGGCATGACTGCCGCCTTGTTGGCGACCGCCATCTGGCTGCATGTCGCCACCTCGTATGGTTGGCCGGTCTCCACCACCCACACCATCGTGGGCGCGGTGGCCGGTTTCGCTATCGTTGGTGTGGGCATGGATGTGGTCAAATGGAACAAGATGGGCACCATCGTGGCCTCCTGGTTCATCTCCCCGGTGCTGGGCGGTATCGTCGCCTTTCTCTTGACCCTGAGCATCCGTAAATTGATTCTGGAGACTGACAATCCGTTCCAGAGCGCCAAATCCCGTGGGCCTTATTACATCTTCTTGGTGGGCTTCATCGTGGCGTTGGTCACCTTCTTCAAGGGTTTGACCCATTTGAAGATCAACTTGTCCGACATCGAAACCTTCCTGCTGGCGGCTGTAGTGGGGGTCATGTGTGCCCTGGTTGGCAAGGTCATGATCGAAAAGATTCAAGAAGATCCCGAAGCCGACAAGGAACACCGTTATGCCAGCGCGGAAAAGGTGTTCATCCCCATGATGATCTTTACCGCCGCTGCCATGTGTTTTGCCCACGGTTCCAATGACGTGGCCAATGGCATCGGGCCTCTGGCTGCGGTGTTGGATGTGGTGAGTTCGGGTGGCAAGGTCAGCAAGAGCGCGCCGTTGCCGTTGTGGGTGCTGTTCCTGGGTGGTGCCGCCATCGTGGTTGGTCTGGCCACCTATGGCACCAAGGTGATCGCCACCATCGGTACCAAGATCACCGAATTGACCCCGAGCCGGGCTTTCTCCGCCACCCTGGCTGCGGCCACCGTGGTTGTGCTGGCCTCCAAAACCGGTATGCCGGTCTCCACCACCCACATTGCCGTGGGTGCGGTGATGGGTGTCGGTCTGGCGCGGGGTATCGGTGCCTTGGATCTGCGTGTCATCTTCAACATCGTCATCTCCTGGCTGATTACCGTGCCCGCCGGGGCCATCGGATCTGCCGCGATCTTCTTTGTCTTGAAGGGGATTTTCGGCTGATTCTGGTTTGTTTTCTCCGGGAGGGGTTGCCCCCTCCCGGGGATGCGAGGTTTCTTGAAGGCATCATGCGTCCGGGAGGGTTTCTTGCCTCCCGGCGATTTGTTTCAACAGGGGCTGTACCGGATACTCCTGGGCGGTCAGAACCCCATCCAGAAAAGTGATCCAACCGATGCGTTTGGCATAGCCGCCATAGAGGATGTGGTGGTTGTCGATGCCTCCCACATTCATCCACAAGGTATGGTGATCGTCCAACGGCGTGTGGCCCACCACCAACGGGGGTTCCACGGGTCCGCCGAGGGTTTGCAGGAACAGACGGACATCCCTGGCCCGATAGCCTCCGGGACGGTTGGGACGATGGATGCGGTTCCAGATCAGTTGGCGCAGCAATCCCGGATAGTTGCGCAATGTGGCGAGCATCTCCCGATTGACCTTGACCACAAAGGGCGCAGCGTGACACGCCACCACCCAGGGATGAATCGCGATGTAGGGGAGATCCTGGTAAAACGCCATCATCGCCTGGTGATAGACCTCTCCACGGCTGCGTACCAGGGTGGTTTGCCACGCCTTGCCTTGGGAGATGCCCTGTTTGCTGATCTCCTCATCGCAACTGTCGTGGTTGCCGCGAATGTACAACACCCGTCCGGGAAACTGGATCATCAACGAAAAGATCAGATCCATCATCAGCAGCGAGTCGGTCATCTCCGCCAGATTTTTTCCTTCGTCGGGATGGACCGCATCTCCGAGAAAAATCAGTTTGGCGTGTCCCCTCTGCAAGGCGTGCAAACATCCCCCGGTGGTCAACAGGGTGAGCAGATTGTCTATGTGTTCGTGCAGATCCCCGATCAGGATGGGGATGGATTGCGCCGAAAGATAAACAATGGCCGGAGCGGGTTGGTCGCTGTCCGGCATCCAGGTATCGCGTAAAATCCGATGGGCGCGTTGCAAACGGTCGAGGGCCTCATCGGGCGCCAAAGGGAGCAGAGGACCACCATGGATCTGTTGGATTTGTTCCAGACGCGCGTTTCGCCAGATGGCCATGCGTTCGATGCTGGGTTTGTCTTGCAAGATGGTCAGATGCGATCCGGTATCGGTCTTGAGATCCTGTACAAACAGATGATCCCCTTCGTGTTCCAGGATGATGTGGCGATTGGCCACCCAGGGAGGGAGTTGAAAAGCGATGCGTTGTTCCTCGGAGTGGCGACCGATCACCTGTTGCGTGCCCGCTTCGATCCGGATGAATCCTCCCATCTCGTTGAAGAACCGTTCCGGATCGATCAGAATCCAGGAGGGGTGGGTGGGGGTGGCGTCCGTATCCGCAGTCAGGGGGTACAGATGCAAGATTTTGCCGTTTTGTCCGCCCAGTCGGAAAATATAGGCGGCACCGCTCACCGGCAGACGCAGACAGGTTGCGGTGAAATCCCGTTCCCCGTGTGTGACCAGTTCGCCGTTATCGTGGCAGTTGCTTAACAAGCGTTTGATTTTTTTTATGAATTTCATGGATTGTCCTGTTGGATGGAGGGGATGGCCTGATCCATGGAGTCGGTGATTTCCAGGGGTGGAGCGTCGGCATTGGGCCGAATGTAGACATTCAGACCACACCGATGCAGATGTTTGGCGGTGTTCCAGAAGACCAGCAACTGGTGGGTGATCTGTTCCAAGGAGATGCGCGCATCCACGGGATGGGTGCCATGCGTCGCGCGTTCTTTACGCCAGGCGTAGACCTGTTCAGGAGCGGGGAGCAGAAATTCGTAGGCGAATTTGTGGCGCCAATCCATGCTGAACAAGGAATCGCGGACGGGTGGAATGCGAATGCGTGGAAAATCGATGGGTTTGGGATTGGACAACCACTCCGGACTATAGACCGAGAGGGATTCCTGGTTGCCCTGGAAAGGCAGATAGAGATGCAACTCCCTGGGGGTGAAAACCAGCGCCTTGCTGCGCCACCAGAAAGGGGTGCCCAAATCCAGGTGCCCCTCTTCGATCCAACCACCCATGCGGCGCATCAAGGTGCTTTTTCCAACCCCTGGCGGTCCGAGGATCAAGACCTGTTGGAAGCGGATGCCAGGTGGAAACAAAATACCCTTGATCTCTTGATGTTGCGCAAAGGGGGTCAGGGTGAGGGGAATCAACATGAGGTTTCCTGCCGGAATGGGTTGGAAAGTGGGTATTGTGCTTTTTATGATCTGGAGCAATCAGCGTTTGGGTCGTTTTCCACGGCAAAGAGGTGTGTTCTTTGTGTTCTTATGGTGCGGAATGATGGGGCTTTTTTTGATTTTGATCAAGTTGTTCCGTATGAATGGTTGCATTCTTCTTCCAAGAGAATGCTGATATTGTCTGTCTCTTTAGAATCATGCCCCCTGACGCCATCGTGGAGCGCCAAAGAGGAAGGCATGGGCAGAAAACGCCATCCATCGGCAGGATCGATTTCATTTATCGCTTCTTAACCTCATTTTTATCAATCCTTCATGCATTCCTCATTCCCCGTTAACAGCCTCGTGCGAGAATGGTTTCCAATAGAGCGGATATAAGAAACCTGTGGCCGAAACGGTTCGGTCCAACGAGAGAGGCATTCCCATGACCCGTACACCGCTTCTTCCGATTGTGGCCTCTGTGCCCGAGTTGTTCCGTCTGATGGCGGAGCAGTGTCAACTCACCGAGCGCATGGCTGTGTTGCTGGAGCATTATTTGCAGTGCGGCGACCTGGCTCTGGTCGAGACGATTCAGCGCCTGGAACAAGAAGGCGCGCGACTGCGGCAGCGCAACGTGGAATGGTTGAAGGGGGAGCCGGCCCTGGTTCTGGATCGAGGCGCGATGTTGCAGGCCTGCTTTTTCGCGGAGGCGCTGCAAGGATCGCTGGTGGGCATTGTCCTGGACATGGATGGCATGGGTGTCCGGGGTGACTGGTCCATACTGGAGATGACCGTGCAATTGCGGCATGCCGTCGAACGGTTGCAGGCCGGTCATGAAAGGTTGCGCCATGCTCCCGCCGAGGTCGGATCCGAGATCGTCGCCATTTTCACGGCCCGCAAGGCCATGGAGAGAAGTTATCGTCTCGCCCTGGCGCGTCTGCTGGTCGGAGAGCGGGAGCTGCTGCAAACGCCCAATGCGGAGAGTCTGCAACGGATTTTGCATCTTTTCAGGCATCGTGAGATTTATCGGCGCATTCGTGATGCCGGGATCGAGATTGCCAATTGCGGCCGCGTGTTGCAGGATATCGCGCTTCAGTTTGCATGATTGTGTATGGTTTGATGGATTTGTGGGGGGTCCATGAATCCGAACAACACTTGCCAAAAAAGGGTATTGAAGCATGAAATCGAAGCTGTTGACCATTGCCGTCACGTTGGCCGCCGGTTTTGTCGGGGGATTCTCGACCACCGTCGAAGCGCGTACCATGATCCAGAACAAGGGCTCGGATACCCTGGTCAATGTGGCGCAGGCCTGGGCCGAGGCCTACCAGAAGATCAAACCGGATGTGGCCGTGGCCGTGACCGGTGGCGGTTCCGGCACGGGCATCGCCGCCATGATCAACGGGACCGTGGATCTGGCCAACTCCAGCCGCTCCATGAAGGAAAAAGAGATCGACGCGGCCAAGAAGAACGGCATCACTCCCATCGAGCATCTGGTCGGCTATGACGCCCTGGCGATTTTTGTCCACAAGGACAATCCGATGAAGTCGATCACCATCAAGCAGTTGGCCGACATCTACGGGGATGGCGGCACGGTGACCAAATGGAGTCAGCTCGGCCTCACGATTCCAGGCTGCAAGGGGGATCAGATCATCGTGGTGAGCCGTCAGAACAATTCCGGCACCTACATGTATTTCCAGGAGGCGGTCCTGGGAGAGGGCAAGGATTTCCGTCTGGGCACCAAGGACATGCACGGCTCCAAGGATGTGGTCGATCTGGTGGAGAAAACCCCCTGCGCCATCGGCTACAGCGGTCTGGCTTACGACTCCCCCCATGTGAGAAAGCCTCCGGTGGCCAAGGATGACAAGGCCACCCCGGTTGACGCCAACATGGACAATGCCGTTTCCCGCCTGTATCCCATCGCCCGCCCGTTGTTCATGTACACCAAGGGGGAGCCGGCGGGTGACGTCAAGGCGTATCTGGACTGGATCAAGACCGATATCGGACAGTGCATCATTCAGGAGAAGGGTTATGCTCCGATGCGTCCGGTGAAGTGCGAGAAAAAATAGTCTTTCCCGTGCCCAATGGCCCCCGGTTGATCGTGACCGGGTGTTTGGGCAGGCCGGCAATCCGGCTGATGACCGGGCAAGCGGTCGTCAGCCGGATTGTGATACTCAACGAAGTGTTTGGGCAGGCCCGCAGGCCGACAATCCGGTTGATGACTGTGCAAGCGGTCGTCAACCGGATTGTGATGTGACCAGGGAAAGTGGCCCGGAAAGTGACCCCAGAAGCGACCCCCCAAAGCGACCCGGAACACGGTGACCCGGCTCGGACGGCAGGGCAGGGTGCCGGATGGGTGGTGGTCACCTGCCGGGAGTGACAGGAATTTTCAACCCGGATCCCCATGAGCGATTGCAAGGGGTTGGGGACGAAACTCCCCGACGTTCGGAAAATTGCCGCGCGCTTTTCACGAGAAAAGAGCAAGCGCGCGGCAACCCATGCTTGCGCCCATTTTTTGGCTCATGGATAATGGAATGGTTTCTACTTAAACAAACCAAAGATCTGCCGGCATGGAGCCGGTATTCTTTCAGGCGCGCCAACGACGGAGTATGACATGCCAATTTATGAAAAAAGATTGCAACAGGATCTGAATCAAATCCGCCAGGCCGTCGCGGCCATGGGTGAGGGGGTGGAAAACGCCCTGAAGAACGCGATCCAGGCCATGCTTTCCGGTAACGAAGCTTTGGCCAACATGACCATCTTGATGGATTACCCGCTGGATCGCCAGTGTTTGGATCTGGATCGTTTGTGTCACGCCTTCATTGCCCGTCATTTGCCCAGCGCCGGTCATCTGCGTTTGATCTCTTCGACTATGCGCATGATTTACGATCTGGAACGGATCGCCGATTACGCGGTGAACATCTGTCGTGAATCCTTGGATTTGCCCAGTCCCCCCAGCGGACTGCTGAAACAGGAACTGGAAACCATGGCTTCGGCCTCCCGTACCATGTTGCGTCAGTCCCTCACCGCCTTTGCCGAAGAGAACGTGGGGCTTGCCAAAAGCACCATGCAGTTGAATCCTCAACTGGGCCAGGGATTGGACAAGGCGATCCGGGATCTGGTCGAAGAGGGGGACAGTCATGCGGGTCATTCACGGGATGTGATGGATCTGTATGTGATTTTCACCATGTTGGAACGGGTGGGCAACCGGGCCACCAATCTGTGCGAAGAGATTGTCTTCTGGTTGACCGGGGAGATGCCTCCGCCGAAGGAGATCAACATCCTGTTCGTAGACGAGGACAACAGCGCGCTGGGCCTGATGGCCGAGGCCATGGCCAAGAAAGGATACGAGAAGAACTGTCGCTTCATCAGTGCCGGGCGCCAGCCGCTCCGCGAGGCCAATCCGCGCATGGTGGAGTTCATGCGTTCCATCGGATTCGATCTCTCCCGGATGCAACCCAAGCCCCTGGACAAGGTGGAGCTGCAAGGGTTGGACATCATCATCAGTCTGCAAGGGCCGGTGCGTTCTTTTGTTCCCAAGCCAGCGTTCCACACCACCTTTCTCAATTGGGATGTGGGAGAGATGCCGGACGACGACGACCGGGTGAACGCCAACCGTCGCTACGATGAAATCTATCGGGAACTGGCGGTCCAGTTGCGTCAGTTGATGGACATCCTCACAGGCCGGGAGGTGCTGTGAACATGAATCCATCACATGCCAACACCTTCGATGCCAGGGACAAGAACTGGTATCTGGATAAGGGGTTCGAGATTCTGATGTTTTTTTGCGGGATCTCGGCCATTGTCTTCGTGGTTGGGATTTTTCTGTTTGTCTTCAAGGAGGGGATGGGGTTCATCATTCACGACATGAACCTGGGTGAGTTTTTCTTGTCGCCCAAGTGGCGGCCCACCTCGTTGAACCAGCCCACCTACGGCATCATGGCCATGGTGGCCGGAACGGCGGCGGTCACCGTTTTGGCCATGGCCATCTGTCTGCCTTTTTCCATTGGCGCGGCCATCTACATCGCCGAATTCGCCACCGGAAAAACGCGTGAAACCTTGAAAATCCTCATCGAGTTTCTGGCGGCCATCCCGTCTGTGGTGTGGGGGTTCATCGCCTTGTCGATCATGAATCCTTTTATTATCAAAACGTTTGATGTGCCCATGGGGCTGGGGGTGCTCAATTCGGCCCTGATTCTGGCCCTGATGGCGGCGCCCATCGTCACCTCGATTGCCGAGGATGCCTTCAAGGCCGTGCCTGACACCTATCGGGAGGCGGCCGAGGCCCTGGGCGCCACCCGTTGGCAGACCATCTACAAGGTGGTGCTGCCGGCTGCCAAGAATGGCCTGCTCTCCGCCGGACTTCTCGGCGTGGGGCGGGGGTTCGGGGAAACCATGGCGATTCTCATGGCCAGCGGACACTCGATCAACATCCCGACTTCGGTGTTCGACTCCTTCCGCGCCCTGACCGCCACCATCGCTGCCGAACTCGGAGAGACCGCCGTGGGTTCGCCCCATTATCAATCTCTGTTCGCCATCGGTATCTTTCTCTTTTTCATCACCTTCCTGATCAACATGACCGCCGACTTCATCGTGCGCGGCGTTCGTAAAGGATAAGACCATGTTTGAATCAACCTTAGTCAATCAACGCAATGATCAGGTGCAAAAACGATTCAAGATGATCTTCGGAGTGATGCTTGTCATCTTGATCATACCTGTAATCATCATCATTAGTACTTTGATAATCAAAGGTTCGCCCTCGATCAGTTGGCCTTTTCTGTTCACCGATCCGACCAACGGCATGACCGAGGGGGGAATCTTTCCGGCCCTGTTCGGCACCATCTGGTTGGTGATCGTCTCCTTGTTGGCGTCGGTTCCTCTCGGGGTCGCGGCGGCCATCTATCTGAGCGAGTACGCCCCGGACAACCTGTTGACCCGTTTGATCAACCTGGCCACCATCAATCTGGCTGGCGTGCCTTCCATCGTGCATGCCCTGTTCGGGGTCGGAGCGTTTGTGGTCTTTTTCCAGTTCGGAACCAGCATTCTGGCGGCCAGTCTCACGTTGGCCATCATGACCCTGCCGGTGGTGATCGTCTCGTCGTGGGAGTCGTTGCAATCCGTGCCGCGTCCTTTTCGCGAGGCGTGCTGGAACATGGGCGCCACCCGCTGGCAGACCATCTGGAACGTGGTGCTGCCCAACGCCTTCACCGGCATTCTCACCGGCGTGATCTTGCAGGTTTCCCGCGCGGCGGGAGAGACGGCGCCGATCATGTTCACCGGGGCGGCGATGTTTCTGCCTTTTCTGCCCAACAGCGTCTTTGATCAGACCATGGCGTTGGCTCTGCATCTGTTCGTGGTCGCCACCCAGGTGCCGAATGTCCCGGAGAGTTTGCCTTACGGGGTGGCTCTGGTGCTGGTCGGGATTGTCCTGCTCATGAATACCGTCGCCATCTGGATCCGGATGCACCTGCGGGGTAAAAAGAAATGGTAAGCAACAAAATCGAGGTCAAGAATCTCGCCATCTCCTATGGCGGCAAGCAGGCCCTGGGCAACGTCTCTTTGGAAGTGCGCAGCAACGAGATTTTCGGCATCATCGGTCCGGCCAATAGCGGCAAGACATCGTTCCTGAACGCCGTCAACCGCATGGACATGATGCGTCCCAACATGCAGGTCACGGGGTCGGTCCACATCAATGGCATCGATACCCGCTCCTGGCGCAATGTGTATGCCCTGCGCCGCAAGATCGGAGTGGTGTTTCCTCTGCCGGTCGGGTTGCCGCTCACGGTGTATGACAACGTGGCGCTGGCCCCCCGTCTGGCCGGAACCGCCGGCAGCAAGGCGGATCTGGATGAACTGGTGGAACGGTGTCTGCGGCGGGCTGCGCTGTGGGACGAGGTGAAGGATCGACTCAACCATCTGGGCAGTCTGCTGTCCGGGGGACAGCAGCAGCGCCTGACCATTGCGCGCGCCTTGTCGCAAAGCCCGGAAATTCTGATGCTGGACGAGTTTTCCATCGCAGTCGATCCGGTGACGACCATGCGCATCGAGGATGTGCTCAAGGAGTTGAAAAACGAGATGACCATCATTCTGGTCACCAATCTCGTGCAGCAGGCCAACCGGCTGGCGGATCGCACCGCCTTTTTCTTGAACGGGGAATGCGTCGAGATCGCGGAGACCGAAAAACTGTTCAATGGCGAGGCCAAGGATCAACGCACCAACGATTACATTGGAGGAAAGTTCGGATGATGACCCAATCCGTGTCGGCCACGTCCACGCCCCCTGTCCCGGAACTGGCCATCAATACCCGGGATTTGAATTTGTGGTATGGGACTTTTCAGGCGTTGTTTGACATCAACCTGAAAATCAAGAAAGGGATCATCACCAGTCTGATCGGACCGAGCGGATGCGGCAAGTCCACCTTTTTGCGCAGCGTGGACCGTATCAACGAGCGGCTGGGTTATGTGCGCATCAAGGGGGCCATCGAGGTTCTGAATCAGAACGTCTACGCTCCCGAAGTGGAGTTGGCCCAGTTGCGCAAGCAGGTGGGCATGGTGTTTCAGCGTCCCAACCCCTTGCCGATCTCGATCCGGGAGAATGTGCTGTTCGGCTATCGGATTCATAACGAGAAGATGGGTCGGATCGCCAAAAGCGAGGCGGATGGCATTGTCGAGGATGCCTTGCGTCAGGTGTTGCTGTGGGATCAGATGAAGGACCGGCTCGATCACAAGGCCTCCGTGGGGCTTTCGTTGGAGGAGATGCAGAAACTGTGCATCGCCCGGCTGCTGCCGGTCAAGCCGTCGATCCTGCTGATGGATGAGCCGTGTTCCGCTCTGGATCCCAAGGGGACCGCCGCTGTCGAGGAGTTGATCTGGGAGCTGCGTGGTCGTTATTCGATTCTGATCGTCACCCACAACATGGCCCAGGCCAGACGGGCCAGCGAGGAGTGCATTTTCATGTTGATGGGGCGGGTGGTGGAACACTCCCCCACGGATCAGTTGTTCGTCACGCCGACCCATCGTGAGACCGCCGACTATATCGAGGGGCGTTACGGTTAATCATTGTAGAAAATACCATCTTTCAGTTCAGGTGACGCTTGCCCCGTCACCTTTTTTTTTTGTCTACGGCCAATAGTTTGCATATACTGCAAGAGTGGCCCGTTCAGGAACATCGGGGGGAGAGTCCCGACACGATGTGATCCTGGAATTTCTTTGTATGACCGGTGAAGAACGAACGACCCATGGAAGCCAAAAATCCCCTTCTTCATGCGCAGCACGTCAGCAATCTGTTGGATCAATACGATGAGAGTTTTGATCTTTATCGCGCCTACAGCGAGCGGCTTTTGATCAACCTGGGGGAGGTGTTCAACAAGACCACCTTGCCGATCAGCGCCATATCCGGAGACTTGATGTCCAGGCCGACCCTGAAGAAGGTGCTGACCGAAAAAGGAGGGTATTACAGCCGGCTGCGCGATATCGAGAATTTGATTACCGTGCGTGTCGTGGTTTATTTTTCCGATGATATTGAACTGGCCGTCAGTCTGATCAACAAGGAGTTCGCCCTGGACGACTGTGTGCTGCCCATTCTTGAGGTGCCGGATCAGGATCGTTTTGGCATCAATACACGCCGTTTCGATATCAAGCTGTTGCCGGAGCAGTATGCGCGTCCGGAATATCAGCGTTTTGGCTCCCTCAAGGCCGAATTGGAGATCCGGACCGTGTTGCAACACTCCTGGTCCGAGGTCAAAGGGATCTTTGATGTCCTGGTGGGACGGGCGCGGATTCCGGGGCAGAATGTCAACAAGTTGGCGCAAATCTCCTATCTGCTCAAGATGGCCGACGAGGAGTTGGTACGCATCAAGGATCAGATCGTTCAGCAGAACGCCCTGTTGAAAACAGCCACCCCTTCGGCGTTCGAGGAGAGCGCGGTTGTCCAGCCCGAAGAGCCGGTCTTTCAGGAACTCAAGCCGGTGGACGCGGAAAAGCGGGCGGCTTTCGCGGTCCGCCTGGAGGCGTTCATCCTCAACGATGCGGTGATTCGGGACATGGATCGGGCCATTGCCGATCATTATGAGACGAAATTGTTGTATCGGGATAATTTCGTCTCCACGCTCTCCGAGATCTTCCTGCGTCTGGGCTTTGATCGCGAGGAGCGCTTGCGGGAGGAGTTGACCGCCAACAAGACGGTCAGCCTGGTGATGATGAAGAACATCTTTGGCGACACCTCCAAGAGCGGGGTGGAGTTCATTCACAAAGGCTCTTCTTTGCTGGTGTTGTTTTATGTGTTGTTGGCCAGGACCGGCAATGTGGAGATCATCAAGAAGAACGTCCGCAACTATGTTTCGTTAAAGGGTATGTCTGTGGATGATTTCGCCAATGACCTGTTGACCTACTACAAGAAGACCGTCCGCAAGGCTCCGGAACCGGGCTGGTAATCAAAAAAAGATCCGGCTTCCCGCCGATGTCGGCACGGGAACTGCTCCTATGGTGATAGAAGAATTCCAGTATCACCATTTGTCAGATTATTGACAGGAGAACGACCGTGTCACACGTCGGATTGATCGGATCACCCGGTGCCTTCAAGGCCAATCTGCTGAACCTCAAGCAGAGTCTGCAAGAGGTCGTGACCCCGCTCACCGAGTCCGCTCCCGGTCTGCCTTGGCAACGCACCAATCAGACCGACGAGTACAAGGCTCCTCAACCCGATTTCGAGAATGTCTTGCGCGAGGCGTTGATGCCGGATGATCCGGAATCCGTTCCGGCCAGCACGCCGGCCCCCAAGCCGACACCGGAACCGGTCAAGCCTCAGACGCCGCGTCACAACGAATCCCTGCCGCCCCAGTTGACCCAGAACAGCTTCGACTTCGAGCAACGGGTGGTGCAGCAGCAGTCGGCTTCCGGGATGTTTTTCAACTACAACGTGAAATCGGCGGGAGGCCATTATCGGACCGAGTTGGCCCGTAACGCTTACGCCAACGCCCTGGGGCGCATGGGTTGATTCTTTAATCCCACCCACGGGCAGGACCAAGCCATCAAGGCCGTGTGACGATTGTCATGCGGCCTTTGTTGTGTGTGGTGGGGTGTGTGCCGACCCACAGGCCACAGGGTTGGGCATACGGCAGGTTGGGCGCGGGTCTTGGGGCGCTTTAGACTACAGGTTGGGTGCCTCCGGCAGGGGCTGGAGCGGGAGGGTCGGAGCGGGGGCGTGGCGGGCGATCAAAGGAAACAGGTCAAACAAAAAAGCCGACCAGTTGGCGGGGTCGGCTTTTTTGTTTGTCTCATCGGGACCATTTCACCTGCTGAAGCTGGCAAGCCAGATAATCTTTTTCCGCCTGGGTGAGAAACTGGTCGAACAATCCGCCCTGGGATTTGGTGGCGGAAGGGCTCATGGAAGCCTGGGAGACCGGTTGGGCGGGAGCCGGTTTCATGAGAGGCGGCAGATGCACGGCGAGGTTGATGTTGGACATGGATCTCTCTCTTTGCATGCGATAGTGGATGAAAACGTGGGGCCGGGTGGCCCCAGGGTTCATACGCATGTTTTGTGCCACATCTCATAAGTTTCGTTAAAAAATGACCGTCCGGGAGTCCGTCAGGCCCGTCAGGAGAGCTTGCCGCAGCAGTATTTGTATTTCTTCTCGCTGCCGCAGGGACACAGGGCGTTGCGACCCACCTTGTCCGCTTCGCGCCGGAAAGGGGTGTGGGGGTCTGTGGACTCTTCGGCGGTTTCGCCGTTCCAGGAGCCGGCATGGGGATGGTTCAAGGAGAGTTGACGGTCGCGGGCGGCGGCCCGTTCGGCTTCCATGCGTTCCACCTCGTCGGGTTGACGCACCTCGACCCGACTGAGCACCTCCACCGCTTCGGATTTGATCCGCGTCAGCAGCGTGTCGAAGAGGGTGAAGGCCTCCCGTTTGTATTCATTCAAAGGATCTTTCTGGGCATAACCACGCAAATGGATCCCCTCCTTGAGGTGATCCATATTCAGCAGATGCTCTTTCCACAAGGTGTCCAGCACCTGGAGCAGGATGGCCTTTTCCAGATAGCGGATCAGCGGGGCGCCCATGGACTCCTCGCGGCCCCGATTGTAGGCCTGGATCGCCGTCCAGGCGCGTTCCCGCACCTCTTTGGCGGTGACGCCGGATTCGGCCTGCCATTCGAGGAGGGGCAACGCGACATTGAATTGACGCTGTACGGCGTCCGCGAACTCTTTGGCTTTCCACTGGTCCGGATAGGACTCTTCGGGGATCATCTCCTCCATCAGTGTGTCGAGCAGATCCTCGCGCATCTCCTGGGTGAATTCGAGGATTTCGTCGGACTCCATCAGTTCGCGGCGCTGATCGTAGATGACCTTGCGCTGTTCGTTCATCACGTCGTCGAACTTGAGCAGGTTCTTGCGGATGTCGAAGTTGCGGCCTTCGACTTTTTTCTGGGCCGATTCGATCGCCTTGTTGATCCAGGGATGGATGATGGCTTCGCCTTCTTGCAGTCCGAGTTTCTGCAACATGCCATCCATGCGCTCGGAGCCGAAAATGCGCATCAGGTCGTCTTGCAGCGACAGATAGAAACGGCTGGAACCTGGATCCCCCTGTCGTCCGGCCCGTCCCCGCAACTGGTTGTCGATGCGGCGGGCCTCGTGGCGTTCGGTGCCCAGGATGTGCAATCCTCCGGCGGCGAGCACCTCTTGTTTTTCGGCGGCGCATTCGGCGCGGATTTTGGCTTCGAGGCGTTGTTGATCCTCGGGGGTGGCGGCGGCGGGGATTTCCGACTGGATGCGCATTTCCGGGTTGCCGCCGAGCTGGATGTCGGTGCCGCGTCCGGCCATGTTGGTGGCGATGGTGATCGCTCCCTTGCGGCCCGCCTGGGCCACGATCTGGGCTTCGCGCTCGTGGTGCTTGGCGTTGAGCACGTTGTGGGGAATCTTGAGCTGCTTCAGACGCCTGGAGAGTTCCTCGGATTTTTCGATGGAGATGGTGCCCACCAGCACGGGTTGTCCGCGTTGGCGGCAGTCCTGGATCTCTTCGATGATGGCGTTGATCTTTTCGCCTTCGGTGCGGAACACCACGTCATCGCTGTCGATGCGGATCATGTCCCGGTTGGTGGGCACGATGACCACCTGGAGGTTGTAGATCGATTGAAACTCGGAGGCTTCGGTATCGGCGGTACCGGTCATGCCCGCGAGTTTGGCGTACATGCGGAAGAGATTCTGGAAGGTGATCGACGCCAGGGTTTGGGATTCGTTCTGGATCACCACCGATTCTTTGGCCTCCAGGGCTTGATGGAGGCCGTCGGAATAGCGGCGTCCGGGCATCATGCGTCCGGTGAATTCGTCGATGATCACCACCTCGCCGTCCTTGACGATGTAATCCTTGTCCTTTTCGAACATCGCGTGGGCGCGCAGGGCCTGATTGACGTGATGGACGATCTCGACATTCTGGACATCGTACAGTGCCCCGTCCTTGATGACGCCGCGTTCCTTGAGGATCTCTTCCACCTTTTCGTTGCCCTCTTCGGTGAAGATCACGGTGCGGGCTTTTTCGTCCAGGGTGTAGTGGAGGTCGCGGGTCAGCAGGGGAATCACCCGGTCCACCTTGTAGTATTTGTCGGTGTTGTCGTCGGTGGGACCGGAGATGATCAGCGGGGTGCGGGCTTCGTCGATGAGGATGGAGTCCACCTCGTCCACGATGGCGAAGTTCAAGGGACGCTGACACATTTCGTCCAGCGCGAACTTCATGTTGTCGCGCAGAAAGTCGAAGCCGAACTCGTTGTTGGTGCCGTAGGTGATGTCGGCGCGGTAGGCTTTGCGGCGTTCCTGGTCGTCGAGTCCGTGGATGATGACCCCGGTGGTCATGCCCAGGGCGGCGTAGATTTTGCCCATCCAGGCCGCGTCCCGCTGGGCCAGATAGTCGTTGACCGTCACCAGATGGGCGCCTTTGCCCGACAGGGCGTTGAGATACAGGGGCAGGGTGGCCACCAGGGTTTTGCCTTCGCCGGTTTTCATTTCCGAGATTTTGCCCTGATGGAGCACGATGCCGCCCAGCAGTTGCGTGTCGAAGTGACGCATGCCGGTGGTGCGTTTGCTGGCTTCGCGGACAGCGGCGAAGGCTTCGGGCAACAGTTCGTCCAGGGTGGCGCCGTCGGCCAGTCGTTGTTTGAACTGGGCGGTTTTCTGGATGAGTCCGTCTGCGCTCAATCCCTCGAATTCGGGTTCCAACGCGTTGACTTCTTTGATGAGAGGATTCAGCGTTTTCAGGTAGCGGTCATTGCTGGATCCGAACAGCTTACGGGCGATGGCACCAAACATGGGACGGGCATCCTTCAAGAGGCATGGCTGCAAACACATGGAAAAATTCAATGATGTACCATACCCCGGCCATTAAGGCAACCCGGCGTCAATCCCGGCAAAGGAGAACGGTCGATTTCGCGAGTGGTCATTGCGGGTGGTTTGAAGGGTGTGCTAACCTCGCCGTCCAAGCGAGCCGGACTTTACAGTGGCCCGAGCTTTTGTTTCACCGCAACGCGCGCAGAACCGGTTTTCCTGTTTTTTTACTTCAATGTTGGAAAAGATCAACACAGACATGAACGCTTCCGGCAGTGCCACCATGGATCTCCCTTTTCACCAGAGGCTGGAAGGTCGCTTCGACGGGATGATCCGTCTGGCGGACGTGACCGCTCTCGGCAGCGCGGTGGCGCTTTGCGATGGCTGGTATGTGCTGGAGCCGCGTGTGCCGTTTCCCGAGCAGCCTGTGGATGGTCGGGAGGCCAGTGCCCGCTTGAACGGCATGGTGGAGGAGATCTTGCGCGAGGAGCGGGGGGTCTGGAGCACCATGGTCTATGTGCAAAGCGCCGAGGATCCCTGGATCATCAAGGTGTTCCACCCCAGGCGGGCCGGTTGCGGCTGCGGCGGGGGAGGCGGCATCCTGCCCTGGCGGGTTCTGACCCGTTTCAAGCCCGATCCCGTTCCGGCCTGGGAGGAGGGGGGGTGCGCGCTCCCGACGGCTTCGGCTTCCGGAAAGTCCTGGTTGAAGAAATTCTTCTAATCCCGGGTTCCGATCTCGACCCGGTTGCGGCCTGCGCTTTTGGCCGCGTACAACGCCTTGTCCGCCCGTTCCGTCAGGGTGCGGATGGTGTCGTCGTCCTGGCGTTGCGCCACGCCGAAACTGCAGGTGATGTTCTGCACCACGGGAAAGCGGGTGGTTTCGAGGATGACGCGCAGCTTTTCCGCCAACTGGCGCATGTTTTCCACATCGTTTTGCGGCGAGACGATCATGAACTCCTCTCCGCCCCAGCGGGCCAGAATGTCTTCGGCGCGGATATTGGCCGCCATCAGGCTCGACACCTGCCGGAGCACGTCGTCTCCGATTTGATGCCCGAACCGGTCGTTGACCTGTTTGAAATGGTCGATGTCGCACAGAACGATCGACAGCGGGAGTTCATAACGTTGCGCCCGACGCAGTTCGGTGTTCAGCACCTCTTGCAGTCGCGCCCGATTGCAGGTTCCGGTCAACGCGTCGGTGAAGGCCTGGACTTCGAGTTGCTGTTTTTCCTTTTCCAGGTGGGTGACATCGGAAAACGAGAAGATGTAGCGGTTCAACTCCGGCAGGGCGTTGAAGGTGACGGCAAACGGGGTGGAGGTGGTCTGTTGGGGATCGGCGCCGCGCAAATGGACGATGCCGTGTTCCTGGGAGAGGGTCAACAGGGTGTGGATCCACTCTCCGGGCTGGCGATCCGGATCCAGGGGTTGGCCTTCGCGGGTCAGGAGGCGGGTGCCCAGATGGGTGCCGCTGGCCAGGAACTCCTCCAGGGTCTCGAAGCCGAGCAGCTTCAGAAAGGCCCGGTTGATGTATTCCAGGCGTTCGTTGTTGGTGACCAGCAACAGGTTGGGTTGAATGTCCAAGATGAAACGCACGTAACGGTTGGCCGACTCTTGTTCCCGTCGGCGCCACAGGGCGCGGGCGCAGTGGTTCAACGCCTTGAGCAGGGTTTGCGGGGTGGTGGGTTTGAGGACGTAGCGGTCGATCCCCAGATCGATGGAGCGCAGGAAATACTCTTCGTCGGAGTGGGCGGTGGTGACGATGATGGGAATTTCGGCGTCTTGATCCCGGACTCTTTTGGTCATGGCCAGGCCGTCGAGGGTGGGCATGAGGATGTCGGTGACGATGATGTCCGGTCGTCGCGCCTGGAACTTCTGCCATCCCTCCTCGCCGTCGAGGGCCGTGATCAGCGTGCCGACATGACGGGTGATGACCCGATCCAGCAGCGTGTGGATATCCGGATCGTCTTCGACGAACAAGACGGTCAGGGATTGGAGGAAGTGGGTGTCCAGGCCGGGAAGGTCTGCGGTCATGCGGGTCGGCTCACTGTCTGACAGGGGGGGAAAGAGGGGATGTCGGAACCGTGCGGTTTTTTTTCCAGGCATGTCCGAACAGAATCTCCAAGGTGACGGGGATCGCTCCGTGTTCGTCACCGTGCTGGGCGCGATAGTCTGCGGCCAGTTGCCGGAGATAGCCTGGGCCCATGAGGGTGGTGGGGCGTTGGCGATGGGGATTGGTGGCGCCCATGCGGCGCAACTCCGCGAGCAGGGCGTGGGCGTCGGCGAAACGCGGACACCACAGATCCCGATCCACCACCGGCAGCGCCAGACCCGCTCCGGCCAACTGTTCCCCCAGATCGTGGAGAGAAGGGAACTCCGGTACGCGGATCCAGGTGCGACCGTGGCGCTCCTGGTCGATTCGGGCCAGGATGGGGCGCAGCTCGCCGAAGGTGGCGTGTCCCATGGTGACCAGCAACAAGGGTGCGTCGGGCTTGAGCACGCGGCGCAGCTCCTTGAGGGTGGCCATTGGATCGCTGGACCAGTGGAGCATCATGTTGGAGACCACCAGATCGAAATGATCCGAGGGCAAGGGCAGTCGCACCGGGTCGCCGATGAGGGCTGCGGGATGGTGTTTCCAGGGAAGGCGTATCCCGCTGACCAGGGGGTCGACGGGGGGTGCGATTCCCATGGAGACCACACGCGCCTTGGGATGACGCTGCTGCAACTGTCGGGCGAGTGGACCGGGCGTGCGTCCCAGTTCCAGGATGCGGGTCGGCTCCAGACGGATCTCTTCGACCCGTTCCATCAGGTGCTGGTGGATGGTGGCCAGCAGATCATCCGGTTCGATGCGGGCGGCGCGGCTCAAGCCCCGTCGCACCCGTCGTGGGTCCAGACGGGCAAAAGGGCGGAGTTCCACAGGAATGGCCGGTTCCATGATTGGTTTCTGTGCGCTCTTTATGGAGAATGGGCGTGGGGTACGATCATACCCTGTTTTGCGTCATCTGGAAACCTTCCCGTGCCGGGTTGTAGTGCGAATTTTGACTGTACAAATCCTGGTTCACGAGAGTAGCATGCCGATTCGTGAACCAGTGAATTTCAAAGAGGGGGAAATCGATCAAGGGAGCTTGCGCGATGATGGATTCTCAACAGAACATGCCGGAGACGTTCCGACTGGATTATCCGCTGATCGACGTGCAACACGAGGTGCTGTTCGCCCTGTATCACGAAGTGCGCTTGGCGTTGGGTGGGGAAGAGGAAGGATTTGATCTCGGGGATATTTTTTCGGGTTTGAATCTCTATGTGGAGACCCATCTGGCCTTCGAGGAGAACGCCATGCTGGCCACCGGTTATCCCCAGCTCGATACCCATCGCGTCGGACATCAGGCGTTGCGGGATGGGGTGGGGGGGTTGTACGCCCGCTTCTTGAGGGCTTCCGAACCCCAGGAGTCCCGGCAGGTCGCAGGACAGATCGCGGATTTTTTGTATGTTTGGCTGGAAGAGCATATCGCCAGGGTGGACAGGGATTTGTGTCGCCATTTGAAGGAACACGCTTTTGGTGAGTGATCGGGTTGAAGGTCTTGTTCCAAACCAGGCAATCATAACGGTGATGCGAGGCTATAAAGATGGCATTGAATATTTCCACGGACGGGGAGCGAGTGGTGGTGCGTCTTCCCAAGTTGTTTGGATTCGCGGTGCGCAGTGAATTCAAACAGGCGACCAGCGGCCATCCGGTCGGTACCAAGTACAAACTGGATTTCCAGGATGTCGAAAGAATGGACAGTTCGGCTCTGGGCATGCTGTTGCTGTTGCGGGAGACCTCGGGGGGACTGTCGTCGGATATCCTGATCGTCAACCCCCGTACCGAAATCCGCAAACTGCTGCAACTGGCCAATTTTCACACCCTGTTCAAAATGGCGTGACCGGCCAGGATTTCCCCGCCCTCCTGGAGACTTTCCGGGTTCCGGGTGTGGTGGTTCATTGGCGTCGGAAACTGCTGGATGGTCTGTTTCCTCCCGGATGTCCGTTGTGCCACGTTTCGGTCTCAGGGGTACACACCCTGTGTCTGGATTGTCTGGATGGGTTGCCTCCCGCACCTGAAAATCACTGTTTGCGTTGTGGTCGTTCCACCGGACGTCCCGAGGCGGGATGCGCGGGATGCCTGAACGATGCCGAAGCGTCGGATGCGGTTTATTTCGCTTTTCAATACGAAGGGTTGGCCGCGCGCCTGATTCTGGGTTTCAAGTTTGCGGATCGCTCCGAATGGGGGGTGTTGCTGGGTCGGCTGTGTTGGGAGCGACTGGGGCGGGCGTTGGAGTGGGAACGACCGGAGTGGGTGATTCCCATGCCTTTGCACCCCTGGCGACTGCTCGGACGGCGCTACAATCAATCCGCCTTGCTGGCCGGGGAGTTGGCGTGCAGACTGGGGTCTCCGCTGGTGACGGATGTGCTGTATCGGCGGCGGCGCACGCGGCCTCAAACGCTTCTGGATGCCAAAAGCCGTCGCGACAATGTGCGCGGCGTCTTCCGGGTGCAGGGGTCGGGGGTGCGGGGTCGGGTGGTGATGCTGGTGGATGACGTGATGACCACCGGAGCCACCCTGGCGGCAGCGGTCGCGGTTTTGAAAAAGGCTGGCGCCGCCCGGGTGATCGGGGTGTGTCTGGCCCGGGTGGAATATGAGGTCGGTGTGAATCCTCTGGTGGAATATGAGGTCGGTGTGAATCCTCTGTAGAGAGGCTCTGTGATTTCTGTCTCCTCTGTCAAGTCAAAAGGAGTTTCGCATGCCCGAGATTGTGATGTACAGCACGACGGTCTGTCCTTTTTGCGTGCGCGCCAAGATGTTGTTGAAGAAGAAGAATGTCTCTTTCGAGGAGATCAATCTCGACAAGACCCCGGAGCGTCGCGATGAAATGGTGAAGCTGGCCGGCGGACGGCGCACCGTGCCGCAGATTTTCATCAATGGCGAACACATCGGGGGATGCGACGATCTGCACGCCCTGGATGCGGCGGGTGAGCTGGATCCTTTGCTGGCGTCGTGATGTCGGCTCTGGCTGCGGTGATTCAGATGAACTCCGGTTCCGACCGGAGCGTCAATCTGTCGATGGCCGAGCGGTTGATGGAAGCCGCCGTGGCCCGGGGTGCCCGTCTGCTGGTGCTGCCGGAGAATTTTTCTTATTTTGGCGGCAACGAGGAGGAGAAACGGGCGGCCCGCGAGGATCCGGAAAACGGTCCGAGTCTCGCCTTTCTGAAAGGCTTTGCCGCGCGTCATCGGGTCTGGATCGTCGGAGGTTCCATTCCTTTGGCGGATCTGGCATCCGGCAAGGCGCTCAACACCTGTTTTGTGGTGGATGAGACCGGAAGCGTCTGCGCCCGCTACGACAAGATGCATCTGTTCGATGTGGATGTGGGGGATGGCAGCCGTTACCGGGAGTCGGATCAGGTGCGACCCGGCACCCGCCCGGTGGTGGTTCAGACGCCGTTTGGTCGCGTCGGATTGGCGATCTGTTATGATTTGCGCTTTCCGGAACTGTTTCGCGCCCTGGTGGCGCAACACGCGGAGATCTTCACCCTGCCGGCGGCGTTTACCGTGGTGACGGGGCGGGATCACTGGGAGACGTTGATCAAGGCGCGGGCGATCGAGAATTTCGCTTATGTGCTGGCCGCCGGACAATGGGGACAGCACGCGGCGGGCAGACAGACCTATGGCCGTTCCCTGGTGGTGGAACCCTGGGGCATGGTGGTGGCCCAGTGCGCCGATGGCGTGGGTTTCGCCCTGGCCCCGCTGGAGCGGGAACGGGTGGCCCAGTGCCGTCAGCGCATCCCCTGTTTGACCCATCGCAAGTTATAGAAAACTGGAGCGGACACGGGTGGAAGAGGCCCGTGTACACCTCCTGGAAAAAATATGGCCATAAAAAAAATCTTCTTGTTTCCCGTCCGACTCCTCCGTATCGTATCACCCAGAGGGGATAAGCCGAGGGGACGGAAGCCGTTTAACTCCCTTATCCTAAATTTTGAGGTCCAGATTGGTTATCGGGAGTAAGAAGACAATGTCTCAAACGGTTCGCGGCACGGTCAAGTGGTTCAACAATTCAAAAGGTTTCGGGTTTTTGGCCCCGGAAGATGGCAGCGAGGATGTGTTCGTCCATTTTTCCGCCATCAAGGCCGATGGATTCAAGTCCCTGGAAGAGGGACAGAAGGTGAAGTTTGAAGTGGTCCGTGGCCAGAAAGGTCTGCAGGCTGCGAATGTCGAGGCGGCCTGAGTTGTAACCGCATCGTTTCAGGTTTGGATGTTTCCGCAGAACCGCCCGGAGTCTCGGATTCCGGGCGGTTCTGTTTTTTTATGGATCGCGCGTCGTGATCCGTTTCAAGATCCCCGCATCCTTTCGGTATCGAGTGTCCATGGATCAGGAGTTTTCCGAAAAGGATTTTTTTCTCAAGGCGTTCCGTGGGTTGACCTTGACCCTGGCCCTGTCTGGAGAAAGCGATCTGAATCCCGTCACCCTGAATGCCCTGGCGGGAGTGGTGCGGGATCTGCTGGACCATCAGGTCAAGGTGTTGATTCTGGCCCAACGGGTCGAACCGGTCCGGGAGTTTCTCGACGCCTTGACGCGGCGCCTGTCCGGGGCAGGGGAACGCCTCACCCTGGAGCCGCAAGAGACCGAAACCATTCCCCCCGCCTTGTGGCGTCGCTCCGCCCCCCTCATCACCCTGGAAATCCCGGAGGAACCGGTGGCCGGCTATTTCGAGCGGGTGGCCCGTCTGGGTGCCTGTTTGCGTCTGCCCCGGGTGCTGGTGATCCATCGGGACGGGGGCGAGGGCTGGCTGGATGGCCAAGGGGAGCGGTTAAGCTTCGTCAATCCCGCCCGTCTCAAACGTTTTTTCACCGAAGAACCCTCTCCATGCGGTCCGCCCGCGCGCGTTCAACTGCAACGCACCATTCTGGATCTGCTCTCCGGAGGGGTGGGGGCGGTGAGTTTGTGCCGTCTGCTGGATCTGGAAAATGAACTGTTCTCCTATGAGGGACAGGGGGTGTTCTTTTCGCGCCGTCACTACTGCCAGGTGCGGCCTTTGAATCTCGATGACTATCCCCAGGCGGCGGCGGTGATCCGTCGCGGGGAACAGGAGGGTTTTCTGCTGCCTCGTGGGGATGCGGACCTGACCGCGATTCTGGTGCAAGGGTATGGAGCCTTCATTTCCGAGCAGCATCTGTCCGGGGTGTGTGGTCTGGTGACCGTACCGTATCGCCGGGTCAACGCCGGAGAGATCACCGCGCTTTACGCCCTGACCCGCTTCCAGGGGGAGGGGGTGGGTGGCAGACTGGTCGCCCGTCTGATCCAGGAGGCCAGACGCCAGCGGCTCGCAACCCTGTTCGCCTGCGTGGGCGATCCCCGCGCCGTGGTTTTTTTTCAGCATCATGGGTTCCGGAGGGTTGCGCCGGAGGCCCTGCCCGAGGAAAAATGGCACGGTTACGATCCGGCCCGCAAGGCCCGGATCATCTGTCTTTCCCGCAGTCCGGGAGGATTCCTGAACAAGGGAGGGTGAAAACGTGGAACGGGTGGTGATCATCGGTGCCGGGGTGATGGGGTGTGCCTGCGCCCATCGGCTCGCGGAGACGGGCCTGGCGGTCACGCTGCTGGAGAAATCCCTGCCGGGCGCCGAGTCTTCGGCGGCGGCGGCCGGCATTCTCGGCGCCCAGTCCGAGGTTTCCGGTCCGGGTGCGTTTTTCGAGCTGTGTCTGGCCAGTCGCGCCCGGTTTCGGGAGTATGCCCGCGAGTTGACCGAATTGACCGGGGTCGCCATCGGCTATGAGGATTCCGGCGTGCTGGAGGTGGCCCTGGACCCGGCCGAAGGACGCCTCTCGGTGGCGCGGGCCGAATGGATGCTGGCGCGGGGACTCAAGGTGGAGTTGCTGGACCGGGAGGAGGCGCGTCTGCTGGAACCGGCCTTGACGCCCCACATGGTGGGCGCCAGTTATTTCCCGGATGATCATCAGGTGGATCCGGTGGCCTTGTCTGCGGCCCTGGCGGCGGCGGCGGCGCGGCGGGGAGCGGTGTTTCGTTCCGGCGAGCGGGTGCGGGAGTTGGTGGTGGCCGACAACCGAGTGCAGGGGGTCAGGACCGATGCGGGGATGATCCTGGCCGATCGGGTGGTGGTGGCCGGTGGAGCCTGGAGTTCGGAAATTCAGGGTCTGCCCCGTCTGCGCACCGTCATCAAGCCGGTGGCTGGCCAGATCATCCAGTTGGAGAGCCGTCCCCCCCGGTTTCGTCATGTGGTGTATGGCTACAAGGGGTATGTGGTGCCCCGGGCCGATGGCCGGGTGGTGATGGGGTCCACCCTGGAGGACCGGGGCTTTGACAAGGCCGTGACCCTTTCGGGATTGCATCGGGTGGCGGGCATGGCCCTGGAGATGCTCCCCGGATTGGCCGATGCCCGTTTTGTTACCTCCTGGTCGGGTTTGCGTCCCGCCACGGCGGATGGTTTGCCGCTGCTGGGAGCCTGTGCGGTGGAAGGGCTGTTCATCGCCGCCGGACATTACCGCAATGGCATCTTGTTGACCCCGATCACCGCCGAGGTGGTGCGGGATCTGGTGATCGGCCAGACGCCTGAAGTTTCCATTCACGATTTTGCGCCGTAAGACAGGATCGTGCGATGACCGCTCCCCTGGAGGCGTTTTCAGCCATTCCGGCCCCCCTGGCCGGTTCCGGCGCGGCGGGACGTCGGATCGCGGTGGCCCTGTCCGGCGGGGTGGACTCCGCCGCCACCGCCGCTTTGCTGGTCTCCCAGGGATGGGAGGTGATCGGACTCACCATGCAGTTGTGGGATCCGGGGGGAGCCATGCCCGCCGCCGTGGGGGGACGGACCTGCTGCGCGCCGGAGGATCGTCACGACGCCCGCCGCGTGGCCCAGAAACTGGGTATTCCTTTTTATGTGCTCAATCTGGAGGCGCAGTTTCAGCGGGCGGTGGTGGATGATTTCATCACCGCCTATGCGTCGGGTCATACCCCCAATCCTTGCATTCGCTGCAATCAGGTTCTCAAGTTCCGACTGTTGTTGGACAAGGCCATGGAGTTGGGGGCGGAATTCCTGGCCACCGGCCACTATGCGCGCATCGAGAGCGTGGAGGGGGTGCCGCGACTGCTGCGGGGGCGGGATCCGGACAAGGATCAATCCTATTTTCTGTTCGCCACCCGACTGGAGGATTTATCGCGGATCCGTTTTCCCCTCGGCGGCCTGACCAAATCCCAGACCCGTGGCTTGGCGGAGTCGTTCGGATTGCATCTGGCCCGCAAACGCGAGAGTCAGGATCTCTGTTTTATCCCGGACGGGGATCATGCGGCCTTTTTTGCCCGTCATGGCAGCGCCGCCACCTTCACTCCGGGTCCGATCGTGGATGAAGGCGGCAAGGTGCTAGGTCGGCATCAGGGGCTGGGCCGCTACACCATCGGGCAGCGTCACGGTCTGGGGGTGGCGGCGTCTTCTCCTTTGTATGTCCTGGCCATTCACCCCGGCGAAAATCGTCTGGTGGTCGGACCGGCCGCCGCCTTGATGCGGGAGTCGCTGGAGGTGGCGCCGTTGCACTGGCTCGATCCCCAACCCTTGACCGCCCCGGTATCGATCCTGGCCCAGATCCGTCACGCCTCTCCCCCCCGGCCCGCGCGGCTGATCCCTCTGGAGGGTCAATGCGCCCGGGTGGAGTTCGTCTCCCCGCAACGGGCCACCGCGCCGGGTCAGGCGTGTGTCTTTTATGTGGAAGATCGGGTCATGGGCGGGGGATGGATTCGTTGAGGGTATTGTTTTTGGGTGGATTTGACGTT
>JADGBT010000010.1:63286-97083 GCA_015231375.1 Magnetococcales bacterium
CGGGTGGAGTTCGTCTCCCCGCAACGGGCCACCGCGCCGGGTCAGGCGTGTGTCTTTTATGTGGAAGATCGGGTCATGGGCGGGGGATGGATTCGTTGAGGGTATTGTTTTTGGGTGGATTTGACGTTAATTTCTCGCATGGTGGATCCATGGGGGGGATCAAGTACGGAGGCAGAGATGTCCGAAGAGCGCATGCGGGTGGTCATTTTCGGGGCGGGCATGGTGGGGTCGGCCCTGGGCCAGCATATCATCGAGCAGGGGCATGATATTTGTTTCGTGGAGTCCAACTCCAATACGGTGCGGGCCATCCGGGAACGGATGGATGTGCAGATCGTGCATGGCACCGCCGAGAACACCTCCGCCTTGAAAGAGGCGGACATCGAATCCGCCGACATGATTCTGGTGGTGACCAATCAGGACAAGACCAACATCATTTTGACCCTGATCGCCCGTTCCTTCAATCCCAAAGCCCGGATCATCGCCCGCATCAAGGATGTGGAGTTTCTCGACAACCGGCAACTCTGGAAGACCGGCACCCTGGCCGACACCATCATCATCAGTCCCGAGCGGGCGGTGGTGGAGACCGCGTTGAACATTCTCGCCATTCAGCAGGCGTTCGACGTGGTGGAATTTCTGGGGGGAAAGGTGCGCATTGCCGGCTTCCGTCTGGAAGAAGACAACATGATCTCCGGAAAACGCTTGCGGGATGTGGCGGACATCTTTCCCTCGCGCCATGTGTTGATGGTGGGGGTGGAGAGAAACGGAGAGGTGTTCATTCCAACCGGGGAGTCGGTTCTGGCGACCGGGGATCGGGTGTTTCTGACCGTTCCGGAGGGGTTGAACATTCCGGACATCATGGCGTTGCTGGGCAAGGAGTATCGCAAGGATCCCAAATTCGTCATTCTCGGCGGCGGTCAGATCGGCATGAGCATTGCCCGACAGTTGGAAAAACGCGGCAAACAGGCGGTGGTGATCGAATCGGACCCTCTGCGCTGTCAGGAGTTGGCCGAAGCCTTGTCGTCCACCGTGATCTTGAATGGGGATGTGAGCGACGCGGAGTTGCTGGGACGCGCCATCACGCCGGATACCATTTTGTTGGCGGTCACGCCTTCCCAGGAGCTCAATTTTTTCATCTCCCTGCTGGCGCGCAAGAGAGGGGCCATGCAGGTGGTCACCATGATGGACAATGGCGCGTATATCGGCATGGCTCCGGAGTTGGGGGTGGATGCCATTTTGAGTCCCCGGCTGGCGGCGGTGGGCACGATTTTGCGTTTTGCCCGCATGGGGAGGATTCTGGATTCGGCGGTGTTGTTGAGCGGGCGTCTGAACCTGTTTCTGGTGGAGTTGGACCGGGGGGCCAGACTGGATGGCATGCCCCTCCGCGAGGCCAACTTTCCCAAGGGGTTGCTGATGGTGGCGGCGGTGCAGGGCAAGCAGATCATCGTGCCTTCCGGCGATCTGGTGTTGAGAGCCGGCGACATGGCCTTGTTCGTGACGTTGGGGGATTCCCAGTCCACGCTCATGGAGCAGTTCATCACCGCTCGCGGTCGTTGAGGAGGTTGGAGTCCCGATGAACTTCTCTTTGAATATACGCATTCTGGCGGTCGTTTCCGCCATTCTGGTGCTGTTCAAGCTGCCGGCGCTGGCGTTGGCTTGGCACATGAACGAACCGGTCGCGCCGTTCACCTATGCCGTGATCTTGTGTCTGGGAGTCAGCGCGACCGGTTTCTTGACCCGTCGCGCCGGTCTGGAAATGCAGGCCAGGGATGGGGTGCTGGCGGTGATTCTGGGCTGGGCGGTGATGATTTTCATGGGGGCTCTGCCCTATTATTTCTCGGGCCAGATGCGTTGGGTGGATGCGGTGTTTGAATCCGCTTCCGGCTTCACCACCACCGGTTCCTCGATTCTGACCGATGTCGAGGCTCTGCCGCAGAGTCTGCTGTTTTGGCGCAGCACCACCCAGTGGATCGGCGGCATGGGGATTTTGTTGTTGGCTGTGGCCATTCTGCCTTTTCTCGGGGTGGGGGGGGCCCAGATCATGAAAGCGGAAATGCCCGGACCCCGCAAAGACAAACTCGCCCCCCGCATGGCCGCCACCGCCCAGTTGATGTGGGGTATTTATGTCGGCTTGACGGTGTTGTGCGGCCTGGCCTATTACCTCTCCGGCATGTCGGGGCTGGACGCGGTGCATCATGCCTTCACCACCATCGCCATCGGCGGGTTTTCCACCAAGAATGCCAGTCTGGCCGCCTATCCCAGTTCGGTGCAGTGGACCGCGATGTTTTTCATGATCGTGGCCGGGATCAATTTCGTCATGCACTATCGGCTGATCGTGACGCGGGATGTTTCGGTTTTCCGGGATGAAGAAATTGTCTGGTATTTGCTGCTGATGCTGGTGGCCGGCACGTTCTGCACCCTCATCGCCCATTCCAGCACGGCGGACAACACCTTGGAACCGGCGTTGCGGCATGGATTCTTTCAGGCCATCAGTCTGGTGACCAACACCGGTTTCGCCAATGTGGACTGGGAGGTCTGGCCCCTGTATGTGCAACTGCTGCTGATGACCATCGCCATTCCGGGGGCCATGGCCGGTTCCACCACCGGCGGACTCAAAATGGTGCGGGCCGTCATTTTGTTCAAGGTGCTGGGGGTGGTGCTCAACCGGTTGTTGACCCCGGAACGGGTCATGCTGGTGAAGTTCAATGGCAAAAAGGTGCCCCGGGACATTCTGGATGGGGTGATGGCCATGGCGTTCGCCATGGCGTTGGCCCTGCTGGGCGCCACCATTTTTCTGGTCGCGGTGGGCATGGACGTGCCCAGCGCCTACTCCGCCGCCTTGACCGCCACCATCAATGTGGGGCCGGGCATCGGCTGGGTGGGACCGATGGATAATTTTTCGGCGGTTCCGGATCCGGGCAAGTATCTGCTGGTGGCCCTGATGGTGTTTGGTCGGCTGGAGGTCTTCACGGTCTTGATTCTCTTGTTGCCACACTTCTGGAAACCGGAAAGAATTCTGGTTTCCGCAGGCTCTCCGCTGCGCAAACGGTCGTGAATCGACTGGCGCGGATGCAGACCTGGAATCGTTGCTTCGACGCATGATCACCCTATCCCGGACGCGGCGGGTTTGATATAGTCATGATATCGTCCAGGGCTGTTTGACAGCCCAAGATCCCTTTTGCAAGGTGAGCGAATGGTCGTTCAGAGATTGCTTGACAATGTTCCCTTCTTCTGGTCCTTCACCGAAGAAGAGAAGAATTTACTGATCAGCCTCGATTGTTATTTCGAGAGTTTCCAGGCCGGGGATTACCTGATCCACGAGGATGCCGAAGACAACGCCTTGTTCATCATTCTCAAGGGGACGGCTCGGGTTTCCAAGAAATCCCATCCCGACAAGATCATCACCATCTTGGAACCGGGTACGGTCTTTGGCGAGATCTCTTTTCTGACCCAGCGTCCCCGTTCCACCGATGTGGTGGCGTGCGAAAAGATGATCTGTTTCACCATCAACGGCGAAACCATGTCGCAACTGGATTCGTTGATGCAGCACAAGATCAAGGATCAGTTGATCGAAATCCTGGTGCAGCGGCTGGATCAGATGAATCAGACTCTGCTGAATCTGGTGCGCTGAGTCTGATGGCAGGCAAAAAAAGGTTGAGCCGGATCCGGGGAACACCGATAAAAGAAACATGAACCGAAAGATCGGAACAGCCGGTCCGGTTGGTCCATTTTGCAGGTCTTGGGGCAGGTGTGTCATGTTCAACGCCATTCCAGCGATCAATCTGTTGGGAACCAGCAATCCAATGCTGGAGCAGGCCAACCTCGTCAAGGTTCCCCACGAATTGCGGACCAACAACTCCGAACAGTTGGCCGCGCGCAACGTGGGCGATGTCAAGAAGAACGCCAAGGGGCGCAACGCCCAGCGCAAACACGAAGAAGACGAAGAAGAACCCGAGGGGGGCGACGAATCGTTTCCCCAACCCCGGCATAAACCCACCATCCAGGAACGGTTGCTGCTGGCCAAACAGGGCAAGGTGAGCCTGAATCAACAGGCGGTCAACACGTTGTTCTTGCAACAGTCCAAGAGTGGCGGGGCTTACAAGGGAGGACAGACCGACAGCGGGCGTCCTTCCATCGATGTGGTCGCCTGATGGGTTGGGTGTAATCCATGAGCATGGAAATCATTATTATCGGTGCTGGTGTGGTCGGGATCACCCTGGCCAAGAATCTCTCCGGCGAAGGCCACAATGTGGTCATGATCGACAATGACGCCGCAGTCATCAAACACCTGCAAGAGACCATGGACTTGCAGGCCATGCACGGCGACACCTCGGACGGCGAATTCCTGCTGGGGGCCGGACTCGACAAGGCCGATCTGATTCTGGCGGTCACCAACTCCGATGAAAGCAACATCATTTTGCTGCTCATGGCCCGTTCGGTCAATCCGAACGCGCGCATCATCGCGCGGGTCCGCAAGAAACAGTTCCTGAAAAATCCCGCGCTGGTGCGTGGCGACTCTCTGGGCGGGGCCATTGTTTTCAGCCCCGAGTATGCGGCTGTGGAGATGGTGCTGGATCTGTTGCAGATCGATCAGGCTTTTGAGGTGGTCCCCTTCGAAAATGGTGCGATCAGCATCGCCGGATTCCGCCTCGGCGAGGAGAGCATGCTGATCGGGCGTCCTTTGATGGAGATTCAGGAACTCTCCCGTGTCGGCGCTTTGATCGTGGCCGTGGACAAAGGCGGGGAGGTGGTCATTCCCAATGGCCGCACCGTGCTCAACGTCACGGATCGGGTCTTCATCACCACGGGTGCCAAGACCGAGTTGTCCAAGATCATCACCCTGCTGGGGCGGCGACCGGTGCAAAACCGCAAGATCGTCATCGCCGGCGGTGGCTGGAAGGCCGAACAGATCGCCTCCCGAATCGAAAAGGACGGGATTCCGGTCCTGATCCTGGAAAAGTCCCTGGAACGCTGTCAGGAGTTGGCCGCCATCCTGGAAGAGACGGCGGTCATCCACTGCGATGCCACGGATCCGGAGACCATCCAGAAAATGGCCCATGGGGCCTCCACCTTCATTGCCCTGACCGGGCATCAGGAGGTCAATCTGGTGCTGTGTCTGATGGCGCGCAAGTTCGGCGCGCGGCGGGCCATCAGCCTGATGGACAACGAAGCCTACATGACCATGGCGCCCTCTTTGGGCATCGATGCCGTGGTCAGTCCCAAACTGGCGGCTGTGGGCAAGATCCTGCGTTTCTTGAGCATGGGCAAGGTGGTGGACGCGGCCATGATGCTCAATGGCAAACTGGACGCCTTGTTCATGGAGGTGCAGGATGATTCGCGTATCGTTGGCAAGCCTCTGAAAGACATGGGGTTGCCCAAGACCGTGATCATGGCCGCCGTGGTCAGGAAAGGTCAGATGTTCGTGCCCAACGGCAACATGACGCTGACCCCCGGCGATCATGTGTTGGTGATCACCTATCCAGGTCATTTCCAACAGGTTGACGAGTTTCTGGGTCGAAAATGAACCTCCTCTTTGATCTGCGTGTCTTGAGCCTGCTGCTTGCCTTGGTGGCGGGTTTCGAGTTGTTTCCGATCCTGCTCGCCTTGTATCTGGGTGAAAATCCCATGCCGCTGGTGCAGGCGTTCCTGGTGGCGGCGGCGGCGGTGTTGTCGGGGCTGTTCTTCAGTCGCAAGGCGCGCTCCGAGTTGAATCCTCGCGACGGTTTCCTGATTGCCAGCCTGGGCTGGTTTCTGGCGTCGTTCTTTGGCGGATTGCCCTATTATTTCCACGGGGGTCTGGATCTGCCTTCGGCCTTCTTTGAAACCGCCTCGGGCTTCACCACCACCGGTTCTTCGACCATGACCGATATCGAGGCGTGGCCCCAGTGCATTTTGTTGTGGCGCAGTTTCACCCAATGGCTCGGGGGCATGGGGATGTTGTTGATGGCCATCGCCATTCTGCCTTTTCTCGGGGTGGGGGGCACCCAGTTGATGAAGGCCGAAGTGCCCGGTCCCACCAAGGATCGCATGACCCCCCGTCTGGTTCACACCGCGCGGGCTTTGTGGGGCGTCTATACCCTGATTACCGTCATCGGAATGATCGGATTCATGTTCTGCGGTATGACTTGGCTAGAAGCGGTTAATCATGCCTTCACGGCTATCGCTACCGGAGGGTTTTCTGTAAAAAACATGAGTATAGGATTTTATGCCCCGTTTGCCCAATGGTGGGCCATCGTGATCATGGCTCTCGGGGGCATGAATTTTCTGGTTCACTATCGGGTGATCGTCTTTCGGGACTGGAAAGCCTTCACCTATGAGGAGTTGATCGGTTATGGGGTGATCATCTTCACCTTCACGGCGTTCATCGTGGCGGTTTTGCTGCGCTGGAACCCGTTGTGGGATCTGGAAGAGGTGCTGCGGCACTCCCTGTTCCAGGTGGTGAGCATCATGACCACCACCGGTTTTGCCAGCACCGACTGGGAGCAGTGGCCCGCCATCACCCAGTTGTTGCTGGGGTTGCTCATGGTGATCGGCGGCATGTCCGGTTCCACCGGCGGGGGGATCAAGGTGGTGCGGGTGCTGGTGCTGCTCAAGACCATTCCCAGTGTCACCGCCCGCCTGTTGCAGCCCAATCAGGTGGTGGTCTCCAAAATGGATCATCAGCCGATTCCCAGAGAAATTCTGGAAAACGCCGTGGCCTTGTTCCTGTTGGCCATGGGGTATGTCCTGTTTGGTGGCATGCTGCTCAACGCCATGGGCATGGACCTGCTGTCGGCCATGGGCGCCTCGCTGACCGCCTGGGCCAATGTCGGGCCGGGCTTCAACACGGTGGGGGCCATGGACAATTTTGCCCATGTTCCGGATTTTGGCAAGATCATCATGGCTTCGATGATGATCGTGGGCCGGTTGGAGATTTTCACCATTCTGATGCTGTTTTCAAGCAAATTCTGGAAGGATTGACTCTCGTCTGGAGGAGCCTGCCCCATGGACGACGATTCCCGGTCCCACTCTGCGCAGGCGGTGGATTGTCTGCGTTGTCGCCATTTCCAGATCACCTGGGAGGCCGATCATCCCCGCGCCTGTCGGGCCATGGGGTTCAAGACCGCTTTGTGGCCGTGGCAGGAGGTGTTGCGCAGCTCTGGTCATCCCTGCCTGAAATTCGAGCCCAAAACTGCCACCCCGTCCAGGGACGCGCGGATGGAAGATGGGCAGAGCGACGCTTTGTCATCACCGGGAGGCGGTTTTTCGAAACGGGTCTGAAATGGCTCCCATCTCGGGACGCGTGGTTTCACTGATGGGATCCAGGGGCCATTGGCCCCTGGTGGGATCCAAGGGCAAAGCCCTTGGGACTCTAAAAACTTAACCTCATTCCATCTCATTCCATCTCATTCCATCTCATTCCAAAGCTCCAGGTCCGATGCGTCCTGTCCTCATCCCGCCGTGGACGGTTGCCCCGACGACAGCTCTTCCACCGAAAACATCTTGTCGATATCCAGAATCATGATGAACCGTCCCTCCTGCTTGCCCATGCCTTTCAGGAAGTCGGAGCGCAGTTGCATGCCGATTCTCGGAGCCGGTTCGATCTGATCCGGTTCCAGTTCCATCACTTCGCGCACCGAGTCGGCCAAAGCCCCCATGACCACGATGCCGTCATCCTGGGCGACCTCCAGAATGATGATGCAGGTATTGACCGATTTGACGCTTTGAGTCATCTGAAATTTCTGGCGCATGTCCACAACCGGGACCACGCTGCCGCGCAGATTGATCACACCGCACATGAAACCAGGGGTGCGGGGTACTTTGGTGACCGAGGTGAACTCCAGCACTTCGCGGATCTTGGCGATATCCACGGCGAAGACCTCGTGTCCCAGGGTGAAGGTCAGATATTGTGTCGAGGTGGTCGTGTCTTGATCGTTCATGGGCGCGTCTTTTTCATGTCTGTTCGTCAGGCTGGGTGGGACGGAGTGGACTCCCCGGTGCGCGAGGGCGCGTGAGCGGAATCCGTGGAGAGATGAGGCAGAGAAGTGGTTTCCCGTCCGGTCGCCATTTCCGATGCCGGGAGCGGAGGACGACTGGCCAGGGGGGAGTCGGGCAGACGGGAATCCTGGGGCGCGAAATAGGAGGTGGCCTGCTTCAGCGGACCGGTAGCCAAGTCGAAGACCGACTTGGCCGACAGGATGATCTCACGGGCGGTGGCGCTGTTTTTCTTGAGCAGTTCGTCGAGTTTTTCCAGGGCGGCCAGTGCCCGTTCCGGGGAGTGTTCCAGGGTCATCACGGTGTCGGGTGTGGAGTCCTGCGGCATGGGCAGGGCGGGCAACAGGTTTTCCAAAGCGGTGATCGCGCCTTCCGCAGCCGTCAGCCGTTCTCCGATCAGTTGGTTCAAGGCGTCGAGTTCGGATTGCATCTCCTGGGTGACCCGGAGGATCGGGGCTGGGGCGAGGGAGCCTTCTTTGCCGTGCCCCTCTTTGCCGTGCCCCTGTTTGCCGTGTTCCTGTTTGCCGTGTTTGGATCCTTTGCCGCCCTCGTCGGCGGATTTGTGACCGGGAGGCGGCAGGGTGGCCTGGGTGAGCCGTTCACGGGTGGTCTCTTGCAGCCGTTGCAGGCGCTCCTGGAGTTGACGCCACGACTCCATGGAGTCGTGAACCACCTGTTTGCCTTCCGTGATCGCCTGGGCGGTCTGTCCGGCCATGCGTTCGGAGGTGTGCAACAAGCGGGTCTGTTCGTGTCGCAGTCGGGTCTGTTCCTGAATGAGCCGGTTGCTCTCTGCGGAGAACAGACCGGCCATCTCTTCGATGGCGGTACGGGCATCGGCCAGCAGGTCCGAGCCGGCGGCCGATTCCCGTGAGATCACCATGGCATGAGAGGCCAGTTTGCGGATGCGCAGGGCCATGGGCTCGGCCGCCAGCTGAATCCGTTGACCCGCTTGCGCCACCTCTTCGGAAACCGTGACCACGGAGCGGGTCAGGGAACCCAGTTCATCCCGGCGCGAGCTGGTCTCCTGGGCGGTGAAATGGCCGGAGGCCATGCGATTGAGGGTGAAGGCGGTTTCGTTCAAGGGATCGAGCAGCTCCCGCTGGATCATGCGCGTGCCGATCAGGGTGAGCAGGGCGACGCTGGTGAAGATCCCCAGGAGCATGGGCGTGGAATGGGCGCCGGGAGCGGACTCTTCCAGGTCGATTTCGGTGATCACGGCCCAGGTGAAACCATCCATGGGCAGGGGCGCGAAGCTGGAAATGACCCGTTTGCCTGGGGCGCGGGAGGTTTCCAGGGTGCCGGTCTCTCCGGCCAGGGCGCTGCGCAGCGCTTGCGGGGAGACCACCGCCTCAGCCGCGCCGCCGATGAAGGCGGTGGCCGTGGAGGGGTTGGCCGGATCGGTGAAGGCGTCGGAACGCAGTTTCTCATCCGGTCCCACCAGGAAGATCCGGTAGGGGCTGGCCTGGGACAGTTGGTGCATCATGGCGGTGATGGTGTCCGGGGCCAGTTGCAAGGCGGCCACCAGCACCAGTTGACCCTGGTCGATCACCGGCTGGGCCATGAAGAAGGCCGGTTGGTTGTCGCTCGGGGGATAGGGGAGCAGATCCGACAGTCCGGCCTTTTGGCTTTTGAGGGTGCGTTGAATCAGGTGTCCGAGGTTGGTGGAGGCGTAGCGACCGGTCAGCAGATTGGTGGCGAAGTCGGCCTGACGCGCCGAGGTGTGAAACACCTCCCCGTTGGGGTGAATCAGGAACAGATCGTAATATCCGGCGGTTTCGCTGAATTTTTGCAGCCAGTTGCGGGTTTCGCCGGGGTGGGGGGCAAAGACGCGGGCGGCCTCTTTTTCCGCCACGATGGCCCAGCGCAACCCCTTGACCTGAATCGGCGCCCAGGCGGCGAGCAGTGGGGGATGAGCGGCGCTGGTGAGGAGTCCGGAGCCGGTTTTCTGGTCGAGAGCGGCCTGGATGGCGGCAGTCGGCAGGCTTTCCGTGGGGCGGGAGGCCGGCGGATCGGAACGCGGACCATCGCTGGCCGCCAGCAGCAGATGACCCCGCAGGGCCGGATCCACGCCGCTGTGGAGCAGTTGGGTCAGTACCGGACGGGAGATGCGGGCGATGACCGCGCCGATGGTCGCCCCCTCTTTTTTGATCGGCGCGCCGAAGAACAAGGAGGCGTGGGGTTGCGGATCCTGAATGGTGGCCGCTTCCAGGGCCTGCCGGTGGATCTGGGCCAGAGGGGAGTCCTTGAGGGGTTTCTGATGGATGTTGTGGCCCAATTCCGTGTGTCGGTTCAGGGTGTAGACCACATCCCCGAGCGGCGAGATGACATACAGATCCTCCAACCCCATGCTGGACTGGCTGTGGATCGGCGGCACATAGCCTTCCACGGTTTCGCGCCAGTGGTTGTCATCGCTTTTGCGCCCCGCCTGGCGAAACAGCCAGTCGATGGCGGCGATCCGCTTGATGAAGTCCGGGTTGGCGGCCAGTTGCACCATGTCGTTGAGTTGGGTGTTCAGAAAGGTTTCGACGCGTTCTTTCTTCACATCCCGCAGCGATTCCAAAGCCCCACGGGCCTGCTGGTGGTTCTCGGCGGCGATTTGCGCGAGAATCTCCATGTCGGCGCGGCGTTCGGCGAGGTGTCGTTTGATTTCGGTCAGGGCGATGGAACGGGCGGTCTCCAGTTGCGCGGTGACCTGGAGGGTTTTGGATCGATCCGCCTGGTGGTCTCGCAACCACCAGAGGATCAGAACCGGAATCAGCCCGCACAGCAGCAGCAGTACGGTCAGCTTGGGACGCAAGCGAATGTCTTGCAGTCGGATCATGCGCAATTCCAAGGGAGGGGATGTTACGGAACGTCCAACTCCCGGTTTTCTTCTTCTTCGACGTAACGGACCATTTTGGTGAGGTCGAGAATCAGCGCCACTCCACCGTTGCCGAGAATCGTGGCGCCGGAGAACTCCTCGGAGTGCTGGAAGTTCTTGCCCAGGGTCTTGATGACCGTCTGATGTTGTCCCACCACTTTGTCCACGACAAAGCCGATGCGTTTTTCATCGACTTCGGAGATGACGATCTGTTCGATTTCCGGAGGGGAGCCTCCGATTTCGAAGCGGCTGCGGATGCGGATATAAGGGATGATCTCGCCGCGCACGTTGATGACATGGCGGCCATGGGCCTTTTCCACATCCTCGCGGGAGAGTTCGACGCACTCTTCGACGGCGGCCAGGGGCAGGACGAAATATTCCCCTTCCACCATCACCAGCAGACCTTCGATGATGGCCAGGGTGAGGGGGAGCTTGAGGGTGATGGTCGTGCCTTTGCCCAGCACGCTGTTGACATCGATGGAACCCCGCAGACCCTCGATGGAGCGGCGTACCACGTCCATGCCCACGCCGCGACCCGACACATTGGTGATTTTGGCGGCGGTGGAGAAACCGGCGGCGAAAATGAGCTGAAACGCCTCTTTTTCGGTCAGTTCATCGTCCGGGGAGAGCAGTCCCTTTTCGATGCCCTTGGCGCGCAACCGTTGGGCATCGAGTCCGGCGCCGTCGTCTTCCACCCGGATCAGCACGCTGGCGCCGGAGTGGATGGCCGCCAGGGTGATCTTGCCCACGGGATTCTTGCCATGGGCGCGTCGGATTTCCGGGGATTCCACCCCGTGGTCGATGCTGTTGCGGATGATGTGGACCAATGGATCGTTGAGCTGATCGATGACGGTTTTGTCGAGTTCGGTTTCGCCCCCGGCGGTGATCAGCTCGATCTCCTTGCCCAGTTCGGTGGAGAGATCCCGGACCAGTCGCTTGAACTTGTTGAAGGTGGTGTCGATGGTCAACATGCGGATGCTCATGGTGTTGTCCCTGAGTTCCGCAGTGAGCCGTTCCACCTCTTCGGCGATGAGTTGCAAGGTGTGATCGCCGATGCTGCTGGCGGTCTGGTTGAGACGCGCCTGCATGGTCACCAGTTCGCCCACCAGATCCACCAGACTGTCGAGCTTGTCCGAGGGGACGCGCACGCTGGTGGCGGTTTCGGCGGTTTTCTTCTTGTCGTGCTTTTCCTGGATGACCAACTGTTCGGTGAGGGCCGCCCGCACCTTGTCCGGGGTGACCACGCCGGCTTGCACCAGCCGGTCTCCCAGGGGCAGGAGGGCTTTTTCCAGTTCGTTGGAGTTGACATCCCCTCTTTCCAGGAGGATCTGACCGAGTTTCTTGGACTCTTCCCGGTCGCGCATCACCTGATCCCGGTCCAGCAGCCGGATGTTGATGTCGCATTCGTCTTCCACGAAGATGAACACATCGCGGATGGCGTTTTCGCCGATTTCGGCGGTGAGGAAGATCTCCCAGCCCGTGTAGCACACCTCGGCGTCCAGGTCGTCGAAATCCGGGAGCTTTTCGGTGCGGGCCACCACGCGGCAATCCCCGAGTTCCCGCAGTTCGTTCAGCAGCAGCAACGGATTGGTGCCGCTGGAGAAGATGTCCGGATTGGGGGTGAAGCGGATGCGGAAGATGTGGGGTTCGTTGGTGTCCGGGGTTTGCGCCTGGGGTTTGCCCGCCGGAGCGCCATGGCCTGCGGCGTGACCACCGCCACCACCGCTTTTTTTCTCCGGGGAGAGGGCGCGCAATCCGGCGATGATCCGGTTGGCGTTGTTCTGGTCCGCCGGTTCACCACCACCCGCCGCCGCGTCCAGCATGGCGCGGATTTGATCCCGGGCCGCCAGCGTGAGGTCGATCAGGGGTTTGGTGACCGGAATGGTCCCGTTGCGTGCCATGTCGAAGACCGTTTCCACCTCGTGGGTGAATTCGGCCACGGCGTCGAAACCGAACATGGCACCCGAGCCTTTGATCGTGTGCATGGCCCGGAAAACCCGGCTGATCAGTTCCTGATCTTGGGGGGCAGCCTCCAGTTCCAGCAGGGAGTCTTCCAGTTCGGACAGCAGTTCGTAGGCCTCTTCGGTAAAGGCGCTGGTGTCGATTTCAACGTTCATGGCGTGTCGTTCCCCTCAACGGTCAGCCCAGTACCTTTTTGACGACTTCCAGGAGTTGTTCCGGCTTGAAAGGTTTGACGATCCAACCGGTGGCGCCGGCGGTCTTGCCTTCTTGTTTGCGGGTGGCCTGGGATTCGGTCGTCAACATGACGATTGGCGTGAATTTGTAATTGGGCAGGGTGCGCAAGGCGGTGATCAGCGCGATTCCGTCCATGTTGGGCATGTTCAGGTCGGTGATGATCATGTCCATGTTGCTGGCTTTGGCCTTGTTCAGTCCGTCCACCCCGTCCACGGCTTCCACCACGGTGAAGCCCGCGCCTTTGAGGGTCATGCCCACCATCTGTCTCACGCTGGACGAGTCATCCACCGTCATGATCGTTTTTGGCATCAGTTTGTCACTCCTTCCAAAGTCCACTGGTCTCTTTATCGCCCCCGCAATCGACGAAGCCGGCCTGTTGCACGGTCTCCCGGAGGGCGGAGGGGAGAGTGCCGGAAATGGTCAGGGTATTACCCTTTTTCAGCAGAGTCCTCTGGGCGGCGCACAAAATTTGCAAGGTGGTCAGATCCACCCGTTCCACTTCGGACAGGTTCAGTTCCAGATTGTTCGACTGATACATGGCGTTGGCCATGGCTTCCTTGAAATCAGCCGCGTGACGGATGGTCAGGTCTCCTGTCAGTGAGAGCACGCCAACCGAACGGGCGGTATCCAAACTGAAATGGAACATGGTTGTTTCTCCTGGGCGAGTCCCGTTAACCGGCGATCCTGGTCAGAATGAAAATATAGCACATTCGACCCGATAGGGGAAGGGGATCGACAAAAATTGGAAAAAATAGCAAGTTTAGATGCTCCCGAGCGCCCTGGAGAGATGCCGTGTGGCGGCTGCGGGATCGGATGCGTTGAAGATGCCCCGGATGAGCGCCACCCCCGTTGCCCCGGCTCCGAGCACTGCGTGAACGTTGTCGCCGTGGATGCCTCCCAATGCCAGAACCGGACCGGGAATGGCGGCGCGCAAGACGGCAAAGCGCTCCAGACCCAGCGGGATGGCCTCGGGATGGGACTCCGTGGCGAAAACCGGAGAGAGCGTGACATAGTTCCCGCCCTGGAGCAAGTGTTGTCGGGCATGCGTGGTTTCATGACAGGATCGCCCGAGCAACAAGGCGGGGCCCAGCAGGTGTCTGGCCGTGGCGGTATCCTGGCCGGCTTCGGGCAGATGAACGCCGTCGGCGCCTGTTTTCATGGCGATTTCCACACGATCGTGGATCAGCAGGCGTCCCCCGGCGGGATGCAGGATGGCTTTCAGGCGTCGGGCCACGGCTTCCAGGGTGGTGTCGGAGGCGTTCTTGTCGCGCAGCAACAGATCGAAGGGAGCGCCTGACAGCGCCCGTGACAGCACGGATTCCAGATCCGCGCGCAAGGGCGCGTCGGTGATCAGCAGCAGTCGCGGCGGCGGGAGCATGGGTGTGCGGTTTTTGAAGGAGCGTGGGACACGCCGGAAGGGGCCATGTCCCACGGTTTTCAAAACGGGTTTCAGAAGGTCTTGGTCAGGGCGAGGACGAAGTTGTCTCCGCCTTGATCCTTCAGATCGGTCGCTTTCTTGGCGGACGGGTAGTTGTCCCAGAATTTGCCGTTGTCCGCGTACAGATAGGCCGCGCTCAGGCTGATGCCCCCTTCGAAGGCTTTGGCGATGCCGATCTTGAAGTCCGCGTAATCCGGATTGGTCACTCCGGCGGCGTTGGCGGCCGCCAGTTGACTGGAGAAGTTGGTGTAGCCGACATGCAAGGGCATGGTCACATCCTTGGTGAAGATGGACTCGGGCAGCGGCACGTTGGCGGTCAGGTCCAGATAGGTGGTTCCCTTGGAGTTGTCGTTGAACCCGGTTTTCTTGTTGGCGCCGAAATAGTCGGTGACCGCGACCGAGACCTTGGCGGTGATCCACTTGTAGCCCACACCGGCGTTCAGTTCAAAGGTGTTGTAGGACTGGTCGGCCACTGCGGGAATGATGTCGTTGTAGTTGGCGCCCGGATACACATAGCCGATGCCGCCAAGGGTCCAGGTCCAGTCGTCGTTGAACTTGCCGTTGAAGCCGCCATACAGATCGAGTTCCGCCCAGCCGTCGGCGAACAGTTTGTCGCTGATGCTCGACGCCCACAGTCCCGCATACCATCCGGTGGCGTGGGAGTAGTCAACACCGGCCTGGAGCGCCGGATTGTCCCAGGTCTGGGTCAGGCCGCGAAAGAGGTAGTTGCTGACCGCGCCCACGTTGGCCGTGACCGTATGGGGGGAGGCCGGGGCGGCGTCGGCGGCCAGGCCGGTGGCGGGAAGGCCGATACAGGTCGCCAGTCCCAGAATGCCCGCCCATTGTGTCGATTTGCGCAAGATACTCATGACATCTCCTTTTTAAGATTTTGATTGCGTGTCGCGTTGAAAGTTTTCGGATTTCGGATTGGTTCGGTCGATCGCATAACGATATGTATCGTATGGTCGTATGCAGAACATGAACCATTTCTGGCCGGACAGCGGACTGTCCGGCCAGAAAATTCATCTCAAAGCTGTGGCATCCATTCAGGGTGATTAATAGTTGTAGCCACGTTCGCCGTGCAGGGCGATGTCCAGACCGGTGCTTTCCGACTCTTCATCCACGCGCAGTCCGATCAGTCCGTCGATCACCTTGAGCAGGATGTAGGAGACGATGGCGCAATACAGGCCGGTGGAAGCGACGCTCACCCCTTGCACCCAGACTTGACCCGCCATGTCCAGCTCTTTGGCGAAACCGATGCCGCCCAGGGAGGGAGCGGCGAACACGCCGGTGAGCATGGCCCCGACGATGCCGCCGATGCCGTGGACACCAAAGGCGTCGAGGGAGTCGTCATAGCCCATTTTTCTTTTGATCGTGGTGGCGCCGAAGAAGCAGATCACACCCGAGATGCCACCCAGGGCCAGGGCGCCCATGGGGCCGACAAAGCCCGAAGCCGGGGTGATGGCCACCAGACCGGCCACAGCGCCGGTGGTGAGACCCAGAGCGCTGGGTTTGCCGTGGGACATCCATTCCATGAACATCCAGGTCAAAGCCGCCATGGCCGTGGCCAGTTGGGTGACCACCATGGCCATGCCCGCCGCGCCATTGGCCGCCGCCGCGCTGCCGGCGTTGAAGCCGAACCATCCCACCCACAACATGCCGGCACCGGTCACGGTCAGGGGCAGACTGTGGGGAGGCATGGCCACATGGGGGAATCCTTTACGCTTGCCCAGGACCACGGCGGTCACCAGACCGGCGATGCCCGCGTTGACATGCACCACGGTGCCGCCCGCATAGTCGAGAATGCCCATGTTCATCATCCAGCCACCGCCCCACACCCAGTGACAGATGGGGAAATAGACCAGGGTCACCCAGGCGCTCATGAAGAGCAGCATGGCCGAGAATTTCATGCGTTCGGCGAAGGCGCCGATGATCAGGGCTGGCGTGATGATGGCGAAGGTCAATTGGAAGGTCAGAAAGACCGCTTCCGGGATGGTGCCGGTGAGGGAATCCCCCTTGATGCCGGCCAGGAAAGCCTTGCTCAGGCCGCCGACCCAGGCGTTGTTGGGGCCGCCATCCGAAAAGGCCATGGAATAGCCGTACAGGCTCCACAGCACGGTCACCACGGCGGTGATGGCGAAACACTGCATGAAGATCGACAAGGAGTTCTTGGCGCGCACCATGCCGCCATAAAACAGGGCCAGTCCCGGCAGGGTCATGAAGAGAACCAGGGCGGTGGAGGTGAGCATCCAGGCCGTATCCCCGGAGTTGAGCACCGGTGCCGGAACAGCGGGAGCCGCTTCTTCGGCCAGGGCCAGAGCAGGCAGCAACAGAGCGGGAAGGATCGAGGCCGTGAGCCTGGATGGGGTCAGAAAGGTCATCGTGATTGCTCCTTTATTAGGCAATGTTCTTTCACAGAACTTCGGGTCCGGTTTCGCCGGTGCGGATGCGCACCGCGTGTTCGATGGGCATGACGAAGATCTTGCCGTCGCCAATTTTTCCGGTTTTGGCCGCTTCTCGGATCGCATCCACCACCTGATCGAGGCGATCGTCGGATACGGCCAGCTCCACCTTGATTTTCGGCAGGAAATCCACCTGGTACTCCGCACCCCGGTACAGCTCCGTATGGCCTTTCTGTCGTCCGAAGCCACGCACTTCCGTCACGGTCATGCCAGTGATCCCCACAGCGGTGAGTGCCTCGCGAACGTCATCCTGCTTGAACGGTTTGATGATGGCAGTGACCCATTTCATCGTCTGTCTCCTCGTTTATGGCTTTGGCCTGTCGATTGGTAAAAAATGAACCGCTTATAATCTTATGAATGGCAACAAGCGGGCCATGCGGGAGATGTGATTGATTTGTCTTAACAAAAACTTAATATGGCCAGGATTGGGGCAAGGGAAGGGTGTGAATTGTGCTTAAGAAATAGGCTGAAATTGTGACTGAGTGCGGCATTTGATCAAAACCGATGCAGATGTGTGCCGATGCGTGCGACAGGAGTGCGCACCTGGGAAGGAGGAGGGGTCACCAGACGTTTTCGCCCGAGTCCGCATAGCTTCCGTTATTGTTGGCGTCGTGGAAACTGACTCCGGTAGAGCTGATCGCCAGTCTGCCATCCTTGGCCTGCGCCGATTGCGGGGTGGCCACGGCCACAAAACAGGTGGCGACGGGACACGGGGTGTTCAGCACCGTCGCGGCCGCCGCCGGGGAGAGGATGGTCACGGTGTAATGTCTGGATTCGGAAAATTGCGGGTCGGCGGCAAATCCCAGCGTGAGCATGCTGGCGGTGTAGCTCATGTTTTCGGTGTACCAGCGCTCCTGGAGGTTGGCCACCTGCATCAGCAGGGCTTTGCCGTCCGAGCGTCGGCCTTTGATCATGGCGTCCTGGTAGGCGGGCACGGCCACCAGGGCCAGCACGGCGGCGATGGCCAGCACGATCAGCAGTTCGATCAGGGTGAAGCCTAGGGATCCGGTTCGCGGGCACCCAGGCATGCGCTTCGCAGTGGGGTGGGTGGTGCAGGGAAGGGGGGAGGGGAGGGTCATTTTATTCGGTCTCGATTTCTCGCCAGGAGAGGCGACCATTGGGAGGAGCGGGCAGGGTGATCTGGGTACGGGTCAGCGCCCCGGTGGAAGATTGGGTGATGAGCGTGGGATTGGCCGAGCCGCTGCCCCGGTGAATCACCGGAGCCGAGGCGATGCCTGTGCCCAGCCCCACGGAACCGGTCACCACCTGATGTGGAACGCCGCCAAAGGTCAGGGTGGTGGTGCTCAGGGCCGCCGGTGGACAGGCCGTGCCAGTGCCGTAACACAGAATGTTGAGCGAGGCGTTGCCTTCCGCCTCGCAGGTTTGGCTGGGCGGGGTGTAAAGGGTGAAAATGGCCAGTCGCTCCACCTGTCCGATCTCCGAAAGCGCCCGTTCGGAAGGCCCTGCCGCCGGAGTGGCGAAGTGGCGCCACCAGCCCGCCTTTTCCCGGATCACCCCTGTCAGGCCTTCGTAGGTGGTGACCGGCTGGGGAATGAGCGGCAGCACGCCTTGAGTATCCAGCACCGCCTGGGTGGCCGAGACCATCACCCCGGTCACCTCTTGCAACGATGCCGTGGGAATCTCCTGGCCGGTGCCCGGATCCTTGAGGCCGAACAGGGTGTGCTGCGCGGCTGTGGCGTTGTCCGAGGTGGTCCAGAGCCGTCCGGTTCCGGCCACGATCCAGTGGGCCCCTTCGGCGTCCCGCACCGCCAGAGGACGGCCATTGACCGGTTTGCCTGGATTGAACAACGGGGTGAGGGTCGGGTGATCCCAATCTGTCAGCTCCAGGCGCGTCAGCCGTCCGGTCTGGGTGGAGGTGGTGGTGTTCCAGCCGTCGCTGCCCATATACAGGGCGTCGGTGGCATAGTCCAGATTCCAGTCCACCGCCACCAGGGCAGGCAGAAAACTGGCGACGACGCCATCGCTGTCGGCTCCCACCGGCAGCATGGCGGCGAGATCCAACGGGTCCAGACCCGCCACCCATCCCCGGTTGACCAGATCATAGGCGAACAGATGGGCGTTCTGGGTGGAGGTCACGGTGGACAACTGGGTAGGCCCGGATCCCAGAAACAGCCACCAGTCGTTGCGGGTGGGATGTGTCCAGTCTCCGTCTGCCGCCGGGCTGCGGCGTACCGCCAGGGTCGGTTCCGAGACCGTGAAACCCATCTGCGCATGGGTGAGTTCCGCCAGCACCGTGGGGGGCACTTCCGGATTGGTGATGTCCAGCACCACATAGGCCGAACGGGTATCGGCTGCGCCGTTGCCGTCCAGATCCAGGGGGCCGCCTCCCAGACGCATGCCCGCCACTAAAATGGTGCCCCATCCGCCGGGATGATCCGCGTCTTCGGCGAAGATCCGCGCGTCGAACACCTTGGGGGAGCCGTCCATATAGTAGACATGGCTGTAGCTCAGGGTGGTGAGCCATTTGAGGTGCGGCAGCAGGTTGAACGGCGCATAGGCCCATAGTTCATCCCCGAGGGCGTGTTGCACGTTGGCCTCCTGGGTGGTTTGGAAACTCTTGTCGGTTTCGTTCCAGAACCCGGCGTTGAAGGCGTGCAGCAGTCCATCGTTGGCCCCCACGTAGATCACCTGACGCCGTTTGGCGTAGCGGGTGCGAAACGCGCGGAAAGAGGTGTCTCCGTGGAGCGTGTCGTGGCGCACGCCGTATTTTTCTCCGGGGGCGGCCACGGCCACCGGCGTGGAGTGGATGATATCCCCCAGACGCCATACCTTGGGACCGGCTCCGTCGTAATCCACGGTGCGCGACCGCAGCCCGGCGAGCTCTTCTCCCCGGATATGGCGCACGATCTGACTGGCTTCCGTGGCGTTCGCGGCGCGCAGATAAGCATAATCGGCGGTGGCGTCAAAGGTCGAGGGGGAAAAGTCCCGTTGTTCCCCCGGATCCACCACGCCGTTGCGGTTGGTGTCGATCCAGGTGGTGATGAAACGGCCACTGATGGCCGGTTGGGTGGCGTAGTCTCGCTGGGTGACGGGGTTGGCGATGCGCGCCAACGCGTCGCGGGCGTCCCAGATGGGGCGCAATTGTTCGATGTGCAGTTCCTGGAAGGTGGCGGCGCTGGTGTCGCAGTCGGCGGGAGTGGCGTAGCGTCTGACTTTGGTGACGTTGTGGGTGGTGTCGTAAAACAGATCCACCACCGGGTCGGTCAGACAGTCGTCGAGGGTGCCATCTTTGTCCCCGTCTTCCCGGAAACGGCTGTGGGCGTCGATGAACAACGCATGCAGGGTGCCTCCCCACTGGATCTGCTGCCCGTCGGCGTCCACCTTGGGAAAATAGAGCGCCTGATAGACCGCTCCGATTCCGGAATAGCTGTTGGCCACCACCGAGGCCGAGGTGCCGGAACTGACCCGTTCCAGCACGTTGGCAAAGGCGCGGTTGAGGCCATCCACCAGTTTGGCCGGGTCCGAGGCCAGCACATAATGATCCGGCGCGCCATCCCCGTTGGCATCCCATTCCCCGGGGAGGTTGGGTTCGTTGGCATTGCCGTCGGCGTTGGTGTCCAGATGGTCCAACTCCTTGAATCCGCCGTATTTGCCCGCCAGCCATAGCATGTTCATGGGACCGGTGAGAGGGGTGGCGTTGTACTCTTGGGTATCCACCATGAAGGTGGTGATGGTCTGATCTCCGGCCAGATCCGCGCGCAGATCCCGACTGCGGGCATGATAGGCCAGCCCGGCGATGTAATAGGAGTTCTCCTTGCCCGGATACGGACAGCTGCCGAACACCTCTCCCAGAGCCGGAATGATTTTCGAGGTGGCGTTCATGTCGCAGACGTTTCTGGTGCAGCCGACGCACTGGGAGGTGTTGGTGAGTCCTTGCAGGGTGCCGACGGTGTTGGTGAGGGTGGTGACGTTGATGGATGGATCGGCGTTGGCGGGATTGCCGAAATCGGTGGAGTCCTGGGCCAGAGCGCGCAGACCGAAATAGCTGGAACTGGTCAGGGCCGATCCGGGAAGCTGTTTATCCAGCCAGGGGTTGGCGTCGTTGATGCCGATGATGAAGTTCTGCTGACAGGCGTGCTGGATGGGATCGTTCCAGGTGGTGAACACCGGAAAGCCATCCTTCTGGGCATCGGTGAGTCCGGTGTGATAGTCGCTGGTGGGGGTGCGGTGCTTGAAATAATTGAGGCACTCGTAAAACAACTCTCCGATGGGATCGTAGGATTTGTAGCCACTGGTCCCGAATCGGTTGAGATAGTTGATCACCCCCGAATTGCCGACTCCGGCGCTCAAGGCGACCTGATCCGGATTGGCCACGAACAGGCCATTGGCATCGAACTCGGCGTTGGGATTGCTTTCCAGACCGCCGCCACTCGCCGGACGCAGCGGCCCGACATATTTCATGTTGGCGCGCAACACCCCGCCGTCGCGGGAGAGGGCGCTGTCACGGGTATAGCTCATCAGGGCGAAGCGCATCCGGTAGGCATGGTTCTGGATCAGCCCCTGGGGCTTGTGGTGGGTGCCGTAGGAGACGCAGTTTTCCTCCAGACTGATGCCGGAGTCGCACACCTTGACCCGCAGATTGAGATTGGTCGCCTTCTCGCCGCCGCCCCAGGTGGTGCCGATATCCAGTTGGGTGCCGTGGTTGTAAAGGTAGATCTTGCCGTCGGCGTAGGGGGTGACCGTGGATGGAGCGACGTTGCGACTGGCGGTGATCATCTTGACCGGAAACCAGGAGTCCCCCTTGGCCAGTCCCATGTTGGAGCGTTCCAGCACCGTCAAGGCCGTGGTGTCGCTGTGACGATGACCACCGGTCAAGGCCCAGCGGAATTCGTCGATGGCGGTCATGGTGGCCCAGTTGAGAAAATTGCCGCTCCATTGGCCGCTGCACTGGTGGGCAGCGGCCAAGGCGGCAGGCTCGAAGCGGCTGTTGCTGTAACTGTAGCATTTGTCCGGATCGAAATAACCGATGTATTCGCTGGCATGGGTGTAGCACACCCCCACCGTGCCGCCGTCGTTGATCCGGCCTGCGCACGCGGCCCCGTTCGGCTGATCGTTGTAGGCCGCGCCTTGCATGGGGGTCTCGATGGAGAGATTCAGCATCACGTTGGGATCCACCAGCGTGGGCAGGGTCGGGGGCAACGCGGCGAAATCGGCGTTGGTGGCGGCCTGGGCCGTGGCGATCCAGGCCAGCGGAAGCAGCAGCAACCACCAGCGCCGGGAGAGGCGTGGAGCGGATGGATCGGGTTGAGGGGGATTCATGGTCGCGGCCCTTGGGTTCGGGGTGATCATTCGCAGGTGGTCCAGTAGATGGCGTCGGTCGCCATGCTGGAAAAATTCGCCGGTCGATTGTTGTTGCAAACGCTGTTGGTGCAACAGGCGGGCTGATTGTTGGTTTTTCTGCCTGTGCCGCTTGAATGTTTTTTGCAACGGCAATCGTAAACCGAGGTGGTGGTGGTGCTCGCCGGGACCGAGGTGGTGGTGGTCGAGGTGGTGGTCGAGGTGGTGGTGACCGGGGCTGACGTGGTGGTCGAGGTGGTGGTGACCGGGGCTGACGTGGTGGTCGAGGTGGTGGTAACCGGGGCTGACGTGGTGGTAACCGGGGTCGAAGTGGTGGTAACCGGGGTCGAAGTGGTGGTGACCGGGGTCGAGGTGGTGGTGCTGGAGGTCGAGGCCACGGATGAGGTGGTGGTGGAGCCGATGGTACTGGTGGTGGTACTGGTGCTGGTGGAGGTGGTGGTGTTGAGTGAATCCGGATCGCATAGCGCGCAAGCCGGATCCACCATGCGTGTGACCGCGTAGGTGGATTGCAGCATCACCTTGGCCTGATCGGTGCCGCCGCTGCCCAGGGCGGTGACGCGGTAGAGGCGCTGGGGCAGATCGGTCCATCCCGGATTGGCGTCGCGCCAGGTCTGGGAGCCGAATTCGCACAGATCCTCGATGATGAAAGCCGGAGGGGTGCGAACGCCGCTTGGGGCCAGGGCATGGGAGCGATGGCGGGAGGGGGTGTTCCACAGGTTCAAGGCGGGGTCGTTCCAGCGGGGTTGGCTGGGACAGCCCTGGGTGCAGAAACCCTCTTCACAACTGTCGGTGAAGGGGGGATGACCGTTTGCCAACAGCCGTTCTCCGGCCAGCAGGGCCGCTTCGGCGGCCTGGAAGGCCAGTTGCCGGTCGCGGGTATTGCCCACCATGCTCTCTTCCAGGGCGGTGTTCTTCGCGCCGGTGATTCCCAGGACCGTCAGGATGGCCAGCAGCACCAGGGCGATGACGAACACCGAACCGCGTTGGTGCGAACCGTGAACGGCGGGGATGGCCCGATGGGATGGAAGAGGTGTCATGGCGGGTCAGTTGCGCAATTGGATGGTGGTGGTCGCCACTTTGCGCAGTCGCGAGTCGGCGGGATGGGTGACGGTGGTGCCGCTGGAGGCGATGATCGTTTCGGCCAGGGTGTAGGGGGTGGTGTCCGGCGCGGAGCGCACGTTGTCCAGAGAGCGCAGCAGCAGACCGATGCGCACGCTGACGATCTGCGACCAGTTGCCTGCGCTTTCCACCGCGTCGGCGGTCAGGTACCGATTGGCCACCTGGTCGGAGTCGGTGTCGAGGCCGTAGAGGATTTGCAGGTTTTCCACCCCGTTGACCAGTTCGGCGCGTGCGGTGGCGTTTCCCCGGTTGAGCACTTCCCAATACAGAGCCGGTTCCCCGTTGCGTCCGGTGCCGATGAAAAAGGCCATGGAGCGGATTCGCGCCAGCATGGATCCGGGGGGATAGGCGTGCCAGGCCGACGCGCAGGCCCCGCCGCAATCGCCTCCCAGACACTTGGTGACATTGCCGATGCTGCCGGTGCCGGTATTGTGGACCAGGGTGCGGTTGCTTTGGTTGGCGTTGGTGATCTGGAAAATGGCGCCTTGCACGCAGTCGGTGACAAAGGCCACCTCGTCGGGATTGAGGTCGTGGCTTTGGGCGATCTTGAACTGGGCGGAACAGGCGTTGTGGGACTCGACGGTATAGGCGGTGGGATCGATGCCTGAAACCACGATGGCATCGGTGCCCGGCAGGGCCGCAGAGCGGAACGCGCTCGGCCAGGAGGCGTAGCTGCTGTTGTCGAAGCCGGTCACCTGGGTGTTGAAGGCCCAGGAGAAGGCGTTGGGGGTGACCAGCACGTTGATGGGCGTCACGTTGGAAATGCATCCCCAATAACCGGCCATGCGCAGTTCGCGGGAGAGCAGCTCCATGGCGAAGCGACCATTTTCCTGGATGCGGGAGAGGTTGTCGTTCAGTCGATAGGTCTGTTTGGTGCTGGACAGAATGGTCAGAATGCCGCTGATGACCACCAGACCCAGGCCCAGGGCGATCAGCAGTTCCATCAGGGAGAAGCCGCCTTGATGGCGCTGCCGCCGGGTTTCGGGAGGGGTCACAGTTCGGACTCCAGGGAGAAGGTCTTGAACGAGACGACGGTGTGGCGACGGTCGTCATCCCAACGGATGGCGATGTGGAACAGACTCTCCTGCCCCCCGGAGTCGATGCGGGAGATCTCCCCGTCACCATCGGGCAGCAGGGAGGCCAGATCCTGTTTCCAGCGGGTCAGGTCGTGGGCGGCCATTTGGGCCGGGGTGCAGGGAGTGGCTTGGCAGTCGGAAGGATCCGGGTGGAGGGCCTCGAAGCCGATGGTGTAGGCGCCGTTCAAGGCCATGGTGCGATTGGTCCGCATCCGTTCCAGGATGTCGTGTCCGAGCAGCAGGGCCTGCGTGCGCAGTTGCGCGCTCTGGGTGAAACGGATGGCGTTCAATTGCAGTTTGGCCAGCCCGAGCAGTCCGACGGCCACGATCACCAGGGTGATGAGCACTTCCAGCAGGGTGAAGCCGGAGCGCGGATCCGGAGCGCGGATCACGGACATGTCAGGTCGTTCCCGGTGTCGTCTTCGACCGCGCCGTTGCCGGTGAGGTCCGTGGCGGGCAGGGGGCGTCCAGTGGTGGCGGTGATCAATCCTTTGGCGGATCCGGCTCCACGCGAGTCGCACAGCCGAAAGGTGCCGGCGTGGTCGGGGCTGAATCCGCGCGCGTTGTAGACGATCCGATCACTCGCGCCTCCGGCCGTGAGGGTGAACGCGAGGGTGGTGTTTCCGGTCAGTTTCGGCATGGCCCGCAGGATGACGGCATCCGCGAGGATCAGCCATCCTTCCTGCCAGTTGCCTCCGCAGATGGCGCCGTTGGAGGTGGCGCACACCGTGATGCTGGTCCCGCGCTTGATCGCTTCGGTGCGGGCGAACTGGAGTGTGCCGTGCAGCAGATTGATCTGGGTGATCAAGCGGTTGTCTTGCAGGATCCGGGTGACGAACGGAGCGGCCATGACCATCAGCGCCGCCACGATGGCCACCACCACCAGCAGTTCCACCAGGGTGTAACCTGCGGCCCTACCGGCGCATCCCCCTTGTTCGGCACCCATGCATCCCGACTCCCGTTGGAAGAGACGACCCCGAGATCGTTCGGAATCGGTCGTTTCTGTGTGGAGTTCTTAGTTTAGGGGAATCATTATGCTGGATGCAACCAATTTATATGAATGTTTGTTTTTTGACAGATTTTCTTCGGACGCGTTGTGCATGGCAAGATCCCTCTTTGATTTTTCGGATTGCCGAGGGGAGATCGGTTTTCCGAAAAATCAAAGAGGGCGTGGCTGGATTCTTTTACCGTGGGACTCGTGCTGTTGGAGTTCCACGGTCGGGGGGTGAGGGGGTTCTCCCCCCATCATGCAAGTGACCGTGGGACTCGTGCTGTTGGAGTTCCACGGTCGGGGGGTGAGGGGGTTCTCCCCCCCCCATCATGCAAGTTCAGTGGGAATCGCAGCCGCAGGTGTTGATGCCCAGCAGGGGATAGAAGGGGCAGAATTTGAACAAGCCGGTCAGCAGGGGAACGATGCCGATCAGACCCAAAGGTGTGTGCAGTCCTAAAAAGACCTGGGAAAGCAGCAACAGTCCGACAACGATGCGCAGGATACGATCAATACCGCCGACATTGGCTTTCATGGGATACGGTTCTCCGGTGGCGAGGCTGGTGTGTTTTTCTCGAAGGGTTTTTTGTTTCTTGGATTGTGCGACATACTGGATGCATGGACCGGGTGAGCGCGGGATAAGTTCCCCATTTTTTGGGTCGGGAAGGATCATGGATCGATCGGGTGCAGGATGCGGGTGGCGGGATTGACGCCAGCCGATTCCGGCCCTAATCTGGAGGGGATGTGCGTCGTTTTTCTTTTTCTTCCACCCTTGCGTTTCAGGAGTTTGATTTCATGGCCCAGATCACCTTCAAGGGAAACCCCATCCACACCTGTGGCGTTTTGCCCGCCGTGGGTTCGTCCGCGCCCGATTTCTGCCTGACGGGAACGGACCTGGCGGATGTGACGCTGCGTAGTTTCGCGGGCAAACGTCTGGTGTTGAACATTTTTCCGAGCATCGACACCGGGGTGTGCGCCATGTCGGTGCGTCGTTTCAACGCCGAAGCCGCCAAGCTGGACAATACGGTCATCTTGTGCGTCTCTTTGGATCTTCCGTTCGCCCACAAGCGGTTCTGCGGCGCCGAAGGGTTGACTGCGGTGCATTCGGTCTCCGAGATGCGCGCCAGAGGGTTCGGCGAGTCCTACGGCGTGCGCATGGTGGATGGTCCTTTGGCTGGACTGCTGGCCCGCGCTGTGGTGGTGATCGATGCCGCAGGGCAGGTGGTCTACACCCAGCAGGTGCCGGAGATTGTCGAAGAGCCCGATTACGATCAGGCTTTGGCGGCTCTCGCCTGAGCGTGCTCGGCTTTCGCCTGAGCGTGTTCGGCTCGGGCGAGAGTGGATAGATTGGGCAGGGTTGGAAACAGGTCGCGCGTCCGGTTTTGGGGCCGGATGCGCGGCTTTTTTTTGATGGAGCGGGCCCTGGATGGCACGGAACCTGGATGGAGCGCGTTTGTGCTGGAAGCGCGCGCGGGTCAGGGGATCAGATCTTCCAGCGTCTGGGTGAAACGCAGGACAACCCCGTCCGGCGCGCCGCTTCGGGTCAGAACCGGCACCCAACCCATGGAGTGGCCGGTTTTCTTGTTGAGGATGGTCATGGCCTCCATCACCTGGGCGTGGGAGGCGAACGGTCCGACCAGCAGACGGATCAGCTCCCGGTTGTCCGGGGATTTGACCCGTTCCGACCAGCTTGGAATGCCCGCATCGGCCAGGGCGTGGATGCGGGGTGCCATGTCGGACTCCTGGTTGAAACTGTCCACATGCACCATGAAGGCGCCATCGTCGCGGATCGGCGGAAACGATCTGGGGAGCGCGTGCTCGCTTTTGTGGGCGGTCATGACGCTTTCGTCGGGCCGGACCGGTTGTCGGGGGGGCCGGGGTTGAGCGAGTTCGTTCAAGGTGCGGGACTGTTGACCATGGGTCTCGGGAGGGGCGGACTGCTCCGACTCCAGCTCGCTCAACAAGATCAGAATGGCTTCGTCGGCATCGGACGGGGTGTGATGACCCATGGCCTGCCGTGTTTTCTCGTGGACCTGTTTGACCACGGTGTCCCGTCCGGCTTCGGTGTTTTGGACCGACTCCACATGGGTGCCGATGCGTGCCGGAGTGGTGGCTTGCAGGGAGCGTCCCAGACTTTTCCACAAACGCACCACCGCCAGTTGGGCCTGATAACGGTGACGGACCAGATTGGTGCGCAGGGTGTGAACCTCGAACTGGGAATCCAGCACGTCCAACAGGGTGCGGGTGCCGGCGTGGAAGCTTTCCAGCAGACCGGCGGCCGCTTTCTCGCTGAATGACAGGGCCTTTTCCAGGGCCACGATGGCCGCCTTGTTGTTCTTGAGATCGAAACGGGCCTCTTCCACCTCGCGCCGGGCCAGGGTGCGCAGACGATCCAGTTCGGTTACCGAGGCCTCTTTGAGCGCCTTGGCTTCGCGCGTTTTGCTGACCGTCTCCAGACCGTGGAACAGCGGTACATTGAGGATCAGGCTGACCGAATGGGCGTTTTCGTCTTCTTTGATGGAAAGTCCGGAGGATCCTCCCAGTTCACTGTCCCAGGTGCGGCTGGCCGTATAGTTGAAATCCAACGTGGGCAGATGGGCGGATCTTTCCATCTGTTCGGTCATGGTGCTTTCCGACGAGCGGGCACGCGCGGCCCAGATTTCCGGACGATCCTCGATCCATTTCCAGATATGGGTATCCAGGTCGGCGGGTTCCTCCCAGGTGTATTCCGGCAGGGCGAGCCCGGTTTCGGGATTGGCGCCCACCACTTCGCGGAAGAAGGCGGTCTCTTTTTCCAGGGTATTGATCGCGTCCTGAAGACTGGCCTGGGCCTGACTGGCCCGGGAAGCGGCCTGCTGCACGTCGGTTTCCGTGGATTCTCCGGCGTTCAGGCGCAAGGTGTTCTCTTCCAGGTGGTGCTGGGTGATCTTGATGTATTTGAGTGCCAGATCATACACCTCCTTGGCGGTCAGCCAGTTGGCGGTAATGGTGGCCACCCGCAGGGCAATCTCTTGACGCATGGCCATCAGATCGGCATACGCGCCTTCCACATGGAGATCGCTTTGAGAATAATCGATCCAGCCGGGAACATTGAACAGTCGTTGATCTACCGTGAGGGCAACGGTTCTGGGGTCGGCGTGTTGTGTGGTGCGCAGTTTGGAATAGTGGGTACCCTGGCGCAGCACCTCCACACCCCGCACATTGACTTGAGGCAGCAAGCGGGCAAAAGTTTTGGGATTGTCCTCCCGTGCGGCCCGCAGGAGGGCCTCGGCTCGATGGATTTGGGGATTTCTGGCCTGGGCGGTATCGATCGCCTGCCAGAACGCCATGACATCCGCTTCCCCCTGACCTGGATGCCACCAGACGGAGAGCGACAGAATGGAACCAAGCAGCGCGGGTCCAAGCACTTTTGCCCTTTTGTCAGGTTTTGGCATCGCGTGAATCCTTTTGCAGATTCTGTACTTCACATGAATTGACGGGGAGTTGTCTCTCCGTTTTTGTCGGTGTTGAGGGTATATCGACCGGGAGAAAGGGAAACCTGAGTGAAAAATTGGTCACCCGACGGCCAGGGGAACGGCATCCGGGAAAAATGGACCGATCCATCCCGTGCGCTTGCCTGATCCGGGCGGCGTTGTTATACTTGGCCCTTATCCATCCTTAAAGACTTGCCGACGTAGCTCAATTGGCAGAGCAACGGATTTGTAATCCGTAGGTTCGGGGTTCGATTCCCCGCGTCGGCTCCAGTGACATCAATAGGTTGGACGAGTTTTTTAGCTCAACCGATCAAGCATATGGTGCATTGGTGGTGCAGTAGCTTTCCATACTGCACCACTCAGCACCACATCACACCGCAAAACATCTCCCCCTGGACTGACCTCCTTGTTCTACAATCCCAACCTTCTCCTGCACGATACTCCGTACTCGCATTCTGCACCAAATTGCACCAATATTTCTGAAATTTGACATTTTGTATTTGATTATGGTATGTTGATAGGCATCAAATTCGGTCTTTGACACCGTTTTTACACCGACGCGCTTTTCCTGCGAGGGACAGCATGGCCTACATTCAGGAACGACAGACCCAGGACGGCAAGATTCACTATCGGGTGCAGGTGCGCCTCAAGGGGTACCCGACCGAAACCGCCACCTTTGCGCGTAAGACCGACGCAAAGCGCTGGGCGCAGCAACTCGAAACCGAAATGCGCGAGGGACGCTACTTCAAGACGCCAACGGCGAAAAAGAAGAGCCTGGGCGAGCTGGTGGATCGGTACATCGAGGAGATCCTGCCCCGGAAGCCGAAGAACGCCTACAATCAGAACAACCACCTGCGCTGGTGGAAGGAGCAGCTCGGCCATGTGGTGCTGGCCGACATCACACCTTCCGTGATCGCTGAATACCGGGACAAACTCGCCAAGGAGACCACGCCACGCAAGAGCCTGCGCAGTCCGGCGACGGTCAATCGTTATCTTGCCTCTCTCTCCCATGCCTTCACCATCGCCATCAATGAATGGGGATGGGTGGATGCCTCCCCCTTCCGCAAGGTGAGCAAGCTGAGAGAGCCACGGGGTCGGGTCCGCTTTCTGTCGGACGACGAACGGGAGCGGTTGCTGGAGGCTTGCCAAAAGGCCGATGATCCCGCCTTGATGGCCATTATCCTGGTGGCGATTTCCACCGGCGCCAGACGCGGCGAGATTCTCGGTCTGACCTGGCGCGAGGTGGACCTGACAGGCTCGCGCATTACCCTGCTGGACACCAAGAACGGTGAGACGCGGGTGGTGCCGTTGGTCGGGGTGGCCCTGGAGCAGATGAAGGCGCTTGCTGCCACCCGTCGGAGTGATACCGACCTTTGTTTTCCACGTGAGGACGGCAAAGCCCCCTGGGAGTTCCGCAAGGCGTGGGAACGGGTGCTGCGCGAGGCGGGGATTACGGATTTCAACTTTCACGACCTGCGCCACTCCTGCGCCTCCTACCTGGCCATGAATGGCGCAAGCCTGGCGGAAATCGCCGAGGTTCTGGGGCACAAGACTTTGCAGATGGTCAAACGGTATGCCCACCTTTCCGAAGCGCACACCGCCGGGGTGGTGGAGCGGATGAACGCCAAAATCTTTCGTTCGATTCAGGAGGTGAACGATGCACAGCGAACCCCTTGAGGCTGGTCCAACCCCCATGGCTCAGGAGTTGGAACTGTTCGGCTCCGATGATACCCCACTGTCATTGCCGCGTTTGATTCAGCTCTGGGCCGCCGAAGCCAAGGCGGACGAAACCGTGATCATCCGGCACCTGAGCCGCATGCTCAACCGTTCCAACAACTATGTGTTGATCTCTGGTGAACTGGCGATCGAGGACTCAAATGCCTCGAATTTGCTGAAGCGCGTCCTGAAAAAGGGTGGATGGGACGAGATCAGCGGCGAGGCGCATCACAAAACCCTTCTGCAAAGCTTCTATGAAGGCAACCGATATGTGGCGGAACGCGTGGTTCGCAGCGCTCAGCGCATTCCACTCCGGGAGATGCAGGTCGATTGCGATGCGTTGATCAACGTCATCAAGAAATTCAAGAAATTGACCGTCCCCGCATTCCTGGAACTGATCATCGGAGAGGAACAACCATCTCTGGCTGGTCGAACGGAGACGGCAACTCCGGTGGCGTCTGAAGGTGCCGTTGGTCATTCACGCCCCAGGCAACGCCGGACTGCGCCGCCAACCAATCCGACGCCTCCATCCCCGCCGATTCCTATGCAGACCCATCTGTCGGTTAAGGATTTTTGCGCCGCCTACTCCTCCTTCACGGTGGGGGGTGTGCGTCACTTCATCTTCCATGAAGAGACCAATGGCTTGGCGGCATCCGGGGCGATCAGCCGGGTTGGCAGAAAGGTCTTGATCCATGTCGAAAAATTTTTTGCATGGGTAGATTCCCGAAAAACCGAGACCCCACCCACACCGACCAGGAAACGGAAATAAACCCTCTCCAGCCATTACGCCCCCAGCTTTTTCCTGCCTGAGATCACCTGCACAGCCTGCAATATGATATATATCGTTGACATGCGTTATAATATAAGTTAAGATATGATCAGAGTGCTCTGTTTTTTGCCGTACCGACAGAGCTTGTGATTACGTCCGTACCGCACTAGAAGCGCATGCAACTCAAGATCCTCCCGCAAGGCTGGCTGGACGGGGCCTGTCTGCTCTACGCCATGGTCAACGCCAGCAAGAGCCTGCTCGCCCCCGACCTGGGGCTGTTCGCCTATGTCGGGCGCTACCGGATGCACGAGCGCTGGAAGCGGATCATCTCGATCACCCCCAGCCCCGTCAACTACCTGGACCGCACCGGATCTGGACTGACCCTGAAGCCGGGCGTCGAGCAGCAGGTGACCGATGCCTTCTTCGAGCACGTGTTCGCGCTCCTCAACACCCATCGGCAGCGGTTCCGGGTGCGGCGGATCAGTGGCAGCACTTTCCGCAACAAGAGCGATTACAGCTCGGTGGTGGTTTTTGCCGTCAAGCAAGAGGCGCAGACCGCCTGTTTCTCCGGTGCCGACCACTGGATGGTGGCGGTCGGACGCGAGGCAGACGCTCTGTTCCTGGCATGCAGCGGCGCCCATCACTTCCTCCCCTACCAGGAGGAACGCGATCCGGCGACCGGTCACCTCTACAACAACTCGATGGCTGTGGCGCAGCTACAGCACATCTACGACGAGGCAATCTACCAAGTGGAGATCATCCGATGATCACAGTTCTGACCGGCCCCGATGTGTACCCGATCCCGATCTCCCCGCGCATGGGGAAAACACTCACCCAGATCATTCACGAGAGCGGGAAAAATTTCTCCGGCGCGATCATCCTCAACTTTCGCGACCCGAACTACAGCGCCGAGCAGGGCGGATTCCACCCGGTGGAGATCGGGATCGACCCCCTGGGAAAAATCCACTACCTGACCGATTTCGCCTACTTTGGCCCGCCCGGCTACGCCGAACTGGAGAAAGAACTCGATTGGGATATCCACTGCGGCCTCTTTCAGCACTTGGGCCGGGAGTACCCGATCAACCAGGGGCGGTCGATTTACCAGATCTGGGAGCGCAACTTCCTCTCCTATCTGGCGATGGGGGTTTTCCAGGTTCAGATCACCGGGCCGGGCTGAGGAGGTGTGCCATGCCAGTGCGCAGCAAGAGATCCCCGAGGTTCCGGGAATCAGGTCCGGCCATCGAGGACCACCAGGGCCGGGTTTGGGCCTTGCGGGCGTTGCTCGTAACCCCGGCCCGCACCGGGTTTTTCAAGGAGAGCAGTTTCATCAAGAGCGAGGTGCTGGAGGCCATCGGCCTGTCCGACCTGCCGCAGGTGCCTGATCACTCCCGCGAGACGACCCTCGATGACCGAACCGCCCGGCTTTTGCTGGAGCGGTTGCAGACCGATCACGCCGCGCTGCGCCGTCACTTGGCCGCCCTCACCAACTTGACCCCTGGTGATTTCGCGGTGGTGGTGCGCCAGTTGCGGGTGCTGGGGAAGACCCCGACCCAGGCGGGGTTGCTGGCGGCCTTGCGCCAGGAGTGCGAGGCCAAACCGGACCGGCCCCGCCCGATAGGCTTTGCGGGATAAATTTGAAGGAGCAAACGATGACCACCCCTCCATCATTACCTGATCTGACCGCATTGGACCAAGCCAACCTTCACTTGAGCCGAGCCATGGCCCTTGCCCAGCTTCTGGAGTGCTGCGGGGGCGGTTCGATTCCGCTCAAGGCCAGCATGCTGGAGATGGTGGCCGGAATGCTGGGAGAGGAGTTGCAAATTGCCCAAGGGACCATCAATTCCATCTTTGGATTATCTTGTGAATCAAAGACAAGACCGGTGACCAAATAGCCATGGCCTTGTTCAGGAAAACGTTTGCTTATACATGATATCCTTTTAACCGAACAAGAAATATCGTTATAATCCATCGCTCTGTTCATGGTCGGACTCTTCAGATTCATTTGAAGTGACCGCATCTCCCGTAATCACGCCTTGCAACAAATCTTTGTGGGTCTCATGCAGATAACGGAGAGCTGATCCCCTATCTGCCTCATACTCAAGTGATTCGTGGAAGAATTTATGGCGGGCGCGGCTTTCCCGAATAACTTGGCCCCACTCCATTGCCCAAATCGTGATCCAGGGATTCTCACCAGCATCGGACAAATAAATAACTCCTTCTGGACGGTTAGCTTGACGCGCTTTTTTCTGCGCAAAAGCATCCAATTTATTGGATAGAATCCAGGTAACCGTTCAGCCCAGTAAAACGCTTCAGGCGGTCTGAAGCATCAAAACAGCCTACCTGGGCAGGAGAGAAGGGGCAGTTTGACCTCGCAAATTCGCATGGATTGCCTGCATCAGGAATTCGAGGA
>JADGBT010000110.1 GCA_015231375.1 Magnetococcales bacterium
CTGCTGCACGGTGCTGGAGGATGGCTTTGAATATCAGGGTCGCAAATTCGGCAGCCTGTCGGCGGTGGCCAATTTCATCAGTGGCACCAAGTGGAATGGCTTGACCTTTTGGGGCTTGAAGAAGCAGTAGGAGTAGGAATCATGATTGCTCATGACCCCCTCCACAGATCCGGACTTGCGGCTTTCCCGCATCCGGCTCCTGCCTCAGGTAATGACGCCAAGTCGCTTGAGCGGGTAAGGGTGATATATACGGACTGGTGGCAGGTATATATTGATAATCCTTATCATTCTATTCCATCGGATATGCCCATTTTGGCTGCGTCGCGACATGGCGCGATGCCAGAGATGACCAATCTGAAATCGGAACAAATGAAGTGCGGGGTCATTCATGGGCACACCATAGTACCGGCAATGCCCGCCAACAACCGCTCGCAGCCACATACCCACCTTGGGAACGGGATCGTGCATGCGTCGCTTGAGTTCAACTTTCACCTCATTCAGTTTCGCTTGCAGGCGTTTTCGTATCGTTTGCCGCAGCACCGTAAACCGTCCATTACTTCTCTTCTTCGTGCAGATGTGCGTGAAGCCGAGAAAATTGAATGTTTCCGGTTTCCCCAAGCCACGCCGTCGCCGGTTTCCTGCCGCATACGGCCCGAACTCGATGAGACGCGTCTTTTCGGGATGCATTTCCAGGTGGAACTTCGCAAACCTCTCACTCAGTTCCCGCCGGAATCGTTCAGCTTCCGATCCGCTCTGAAAGCCCATCACGATGTCATCAGCAAACCTGACGACAATCACGTCGCCCGTGGTTTGCGTCCGTCGCCATTTTTGGACCCACAGATCGAACACGTAGTGCAGGTAAATGTTTGCCAACAATGGCGATGCACTGCCACCTTGTGGCGTCCCCTCCTCCACCCGTGTCCATTTCCCGTCCTCCAGCACGCCAGCACTCAGCCATTTCTGGATGAGCCTCACGACGCGCCGGTCCGCTATCCGGTGCTCGATAAATTTCACCAGCCATCCGTGGTCAATGGCATCAAAGAAACCACGAATGTCAAGATCGAACACCCAGTTCACCTTTCTTATCAACAATCCGGTATAGACTGCATCCAGCGCGTTGTGCTGGCTGCGTCCAGGCCGGAAGCCATAAGAAAATCCGAGAAAGTCGGTCTCGTAGATGGCATTCAACACCTCAACCGTTGCCCTTTGGACGATCTTGTCTTCCAGAGCAGTGACACCGAGCGGTCTTTGCCGCCCGTCGGCCTTGGGAATGAACACCCTGCGAACCGGTTTCGCCCGGTACGCTCCGCGTTTCAGCCTTTCGGAAAGTTCCTGAAGATTCTCTTCCAGGGCATATCCGTAGTGCTGCCACGTCTCCCCATCGATCCCCGGTGCGGCATTCCTCTTCAGTTCAAGGTAGGCCGTCCGCAGTGCCTCCGGATTGTAGATGTGATGCATGAGCGCGGTGAACCGCAACTTCTTATCCCTTCCAGCTGCTTGACGTACCCGCTCCAGCGCACTTGGCATACCTTCCCGGCCCAGTGTCCGAGGCATGTTTTGCTGTCGCAGGTTCCCTTTGGCCAGTCCCCTTCCCTCCACCCTCTCCGTCACCGATTGCTCGGCTGTGTTCGAGGGGCTCATTGGTACTATGGGCCTGTCCGACTTCCCGTATCCGTTCATCTTTGGCGTACGTCCTCTGACTTCCCAAAGCGACCCGTAGCGTCATCCGCTACGGGTAAATACGGGATCTCCCGGTTCTCGTGCGAGGTGTTTCCGTACATGCACGGGGTCTCTGACCGCGCAGGACTCTGGCGCATCTCGCGATATCGATGCGACAGATATGGCCTTCCGCTTATCTCCTCAGCGTCGGCGTCCCAAAGCGAGTTTCTTTCGCGGCTCAATACCCGGCCTGCACGTACCCCTGTCAACGCTTCGTCGCTGTCCTTGCGGACATCAACGCATGACTCGGGGCCGCCGTGGGCCGCTAACCCTTCAACGTGTGACTCTTGCATTCACAACAACCTCGCCGGCTTATCCCGGCGCACGGAGATCAAGAAATGACTATCAAGAAGCCGGTAACGCCAAAAGTAAACTGCGCCATCTACACCCGCAAGTCCACCGACGAGGGGCTGGACATGGAGTTCAACACCCTGGACGCGCAACGGGAGGCGTGCGAGGCCTACATCGCCAGCCAGAAGTCCGAAGGGTGGCACCTCCTGCCCGACCGCTAC
>JADGBT010000111.1 GCA_015231375.1 Magnetococcales bacterium
CCAGGAGGAAGCCTTCCGCCTGCTTGCCGTCACTCCCTGACCCGTAGTCAGTCGCATGCAGTGAGATTCGGTCGTTATGTGACCAGTATCAATGCGATAGGCCAAAAACAAGAAGAAAGTCCGGGTAAAGCGGTTCTGAGAGCCATGTATCTAAATGACGAACTGGAAGTTCGCAAATGAGATACCTGAATCCGCCAGTAGATAAAAAAAATGCCACGAAATTTGATACAGGTAACGTTTTCGATACCTGCGTTTCAATGGTCAAGAATCCCGCATTAAAGGCCGAACTTTGTGGAGTCCGCCAACAAGTCGAGGATGCGGCAGCGGATTACGACGCAAAGGCAGAAACGGGGAGTCTGCATCTCAGAACTCCTCATGACCACGTAGGTACAGTTACCGCAGAGAAATTGATCAAAGTCTATACCCTCCGGATGGTGCCAAAGAGAGCAACCGGTCGCCCAATCTACGACCGAATCATGTCAGCACCAGCGCATCGCAGGTGTCCCCTGTGTGGGCTTGGAACCGTAAATACCCTTGATCACTTTTTACCAAAAACACACTTCCCGATTTTTTCCGTTACACCCAACAATCTTGTTCCTGCTTGCACTTGGTGCCAAGGTAAAAAGCTTGAATACTATTCAACAACAGCTGGAGGGCAGCTTCTTCATCCATACTTCGATGATGTTGACAATGAAGTATGGCTCGTAGCGGAGGTTGTGGTTGGAGCACCAGTAGTGTTTCGCTATTCTGCCTGTCCACCAGATCATTGGGCGCCATCCACAAAAGCTAGAGTAGCGACCCATTTAGAGAAGCTTAATCTTCCATTGCTGTTTTCGTTGAATGCGGGAAGTCGTCTAACAGAAATTCGGGCGCGCCTAGAAAAACCCCTTCAGAAAGAGGGGGGTGCTGATGCTGTACGCGAACACTTGATCGAAGAGTTGTCGAGTATGGAAGAGGATCACAAAAACTCGTGGTCAGCAGCAATGTACCGAGCGGCGGCAGCCAGCGATTGGTTCTGCAATGGTGGTTTTTTAGGAGTTTGACGGGCTTTTCAGTAGTAGTCGCGGTCAAGCCGTTGCGCGTCGTCGATGATGCACCTTGTAATTGATCTGTCATCAATTGGCGGAGAACGGTAATCTTTGGACACCATGCCGATTTCTTTTATTGCCATAAATCATTCTAACGCTAAGCCGTTGCGGCCCTACTTTCGAATCCTCCCCCATTCTCCGCAACCATGTTCCACATCGAAATGGTCCAGCATCAGGAGTCAATAATATTCTCCCAATATCATATCGTTAAGTGGGTCCGTAATTTCCGGACTCACCCAAGGCGGGTCCACAGGTTTTGGAGAATGGGGGCGGAGAGAGAATGGAAACCGTCGATTTCGACTCCCGGAAGTCCGACTCCGCACCAAGTGCGTTTTCGAATCGTCCCGCGTACCCATTGGAAACATTGGATTTTTTCACATACGCAAAAGCCGCCCGGTGGGGCGGCCTTGGCAACGAGAAAACCTCATAAAACTTTAATTGGCCTAGGTCTATCATATTAGTCTTTTATCTTGATGTTTTTACTGTATATTTTTAAGAACGTGTTTTCCAGATACCCCCAAAAATGCCCCCAAATTTTTTTGCTGCTTTTTTGTCAAATTGATGACATGCCCACCAGGGGGAAAGGCTGCTCTCCCTGGAAGGGATGACCGCCCCATTGCGCCAGGGTGCAGGGTCTCCACTCTATAGCCGGAAAAACTCAAAACTGAAACTCTGTTTCTTGGTGCTTGCAGCTCATCTTAAAAATCGGTGGGACAGGTGGGACAAGTGGGACAATGCGATTAACATATTGATATTTATATGTTACTATCATAAAGAAATGTCCCACTAACCAAAATGGGACAGTGGGACAAGTGGGACAAATCATGTCGTTGAGACAAGCTGTTGATTTTTATGGTATAAGTTCATTAAAAAATGTCCCACAATCCACTTTTGCGCAACGGGACAAGGTGGGACATTTCGATGGGACAGGGTTTCCAGGGGGAATTTGGGGCAAAAACTGTTTCTGATGGAAAACCGGACAAGGGGCAAATGGTACGGGTTTTGGAAAAAGGCCGCCGTCCCTGGCAGCCGGGCAAGGTCAGAATGGCCGTGCGTTTCCGACTCGCACGCACCAGC
>JADGBT010000112.1 GCA_015231375.1 Magnetococcales bacterium
TCTGCTCTTGCTGTCGGACAACCAGCACCCGTAGTTCCTGGTTTTCTTCCCGGAGACGCTGATTCTCGTCACGGAGGCAACGGTTCTCCTCACGGAGCTTCCTGTTCTCCTCGACCAAAAGCTGAATGTTCGATTCCATGATATCGTCCATGGATGAAAATCTGACCGTCAATAATCACATTGTCAAGGCTTGGCACCTTCGTTTCTGATCTGAACGGTTACGAAATTTCGCACCCCAATGTCAAGGAATTTTCGCAAGCCAGGGGGTGGTGAATAGTTACCAGGAGTGATCCCTTGGCCTTGTTCACGCCTCATGTAGACCAAGCCGCACAGTTCCTTCAGCAGAGCCTCACCGTCATCATGGTTACGTTGGTCGGAAAGCTGATGCTGCTTCTGGTACGGCTCAGGGGTGCCATGTTGGGCAGCACGTCGGCATCAACCAGACGAATCTTGCCCTTCTCGGTGACGCGAATTTGAATGGTGCGGGGGGGTGGTGGATGGGGTGGTACGGGTGGTCATGGTCTTGTTGCTCCTTTTCGGGGAAGGTGGATTGACCGGGTGCCGAAAACCGCAACAAGACGGCGTACTTCTTCCCCTGGTGGGGTATTGTATCCGCACACACCCGGCCATGAGTCAGGCACGCAGAAGCCGTGCCGAATTCAAGGCGCAAAAATACCGCAAAGGTCTGACGGGTGCGGTTTCCGCTTGTTGAAGGGGTGTTCAGCCCCGTGCCATGACAATGAATCAGCCCGGCCTTAGATGTCAAGTGGATTTCTTTCAGGACTTTCCCCAAAATTCAGACGGCTTTTGGGATAACCTGTGATGCAGCATAGGGATTTGACGTTCAGAAAGTGAAACGGGATTTTTTGAGGAGACTTTTTGCGGGGTGAAGGGCGCTCTGCGGTGAGGTAGGATTCAGGTTGCGAAGCCAAGAATACCAACCCCAGCCGCAGGAGGCCCAACCCCATGATAGCGCAAACTGCCAGCAAATTCCGCTCCCATTTGGATCATTTTTCGGGGAGACTTTCCGCCGGGTTGGGCAAAGTAGCACGACGCTTCGTTGGGGAGGCGATGTATGGTGTGGCTGCTCGTGGCAGCGTCCGTCTGACCGAAATCGGTCGGGCTCTGGAGGAAGCGATTCCTCTGGACAAGACGGAGACGCGTCTGTCGCGCAATTTGGCTCACGAGGAACTCGGTCAGCACGTTGGTGCTGCCGTGCTGAAAGAAGGTGCAGAGCGGATCAAGGACCGCACCCTGCTGATTTTGGACCCATCTGATCTGACCAAGGCGTATGCCAGGAAGATGGAATATCTGGCCAAGGTTCGAGACGGGAGCGCCGGAAAGATTGCGTCCGGCTATTGGCTGTGCCATGTGGTTGGGGTGGAGAACAACGATAATGCCATCATCCCGTTGCACGCCCACCTGTATTCGCAGGATGCTCCTGGTTTCTTGAGTGAAAACGCGGAAATCCTGATGGCAATGGATCAGGTTTCAACGGCATGCCAAGGCCGTGGTGTTTGGGTGGTGGATCGAGGTGGCGACCGTGGTGCCTTGCTGGAGCCAATGATCGACCAAAATCGCCACTTCATCATCCGGCAGAAAGGAGATCGTCATCTGATTTGGGGGAAGCGTTTGATCGCGACCACCGCACTCGCATCGGGATGTCCTTTGCCCTATTCCTCCTGGATCGTACGGGAGGAACAGGGCAGAGAAACCCGCATGGATCTGGCGTATGGCTTCCGACCCGTTCGATTGCCGGGGAGACCAGATGCGCGCTTGTGGTTGGTCGTGGTCAAAGGCCTCGGCGAAGAACCTATGATGCTGTTGACCAATCTCCCACTGAGGCGGCATCACAAGGATGTGGCCTGGGTCGTGAACGGCTATCTGACGCGATGGCGCATTGAGGAGGCGATCCGTTTCATCAAGCAGAGTTACTGTTTGGAGGATATCCGAGTTCTGACCTATGGGCGACTGCGCAACATGGTCGTTTTGGTCAATGCGGTGGCCTTTTTCACCACGGTGATCCTGGGAACTAGGGCGTGTTGACATTCAAGAAATTAATCATTCCTATTCAAGCCAAATCATAGTGCAAACCAAACCAATCATAGCGTTAAAGCATTTATCTAACTTCTCATAACGAGTTGCAATGCGTCTGAACT
>JADGBT010000113.1 GCA_015231375.1 Magnetococcales bacterium
TTCGTACCGATCTCCTGCTGATCAAATGGATGCTGGCCCTGGTGATCACAGCCACAGTGCTTCCCGCCTTGAGAACACTCTTTGGATGACGCGCCTGAATGAACTGGTCCCGCGCAAAAGCCCCCAACGAACTTGAGTTGGCCACCAAGAAAAATCTGCAAGTCGAACTCGCCCCACTTAAATGGGGCATGGCTGGATGCGTTGCCGGAATCGTCACGCTCATCCTCCAATCGTTCTTCCCGCACTGACCAACCCCGAAGCGCGCCCATTCACACAAGATGAGGAGGTAGGGAGAACTGGCATGAACACTTTGACAGTTGAATATGATCCCCTGGCGGTCAACGTTGTCGTGTCAACGGATATGCTCCGGGTGATGCTGGCCGATGGACGCGAGGTTGCCGCGCCTTTGGCATGGTTTCCGAGATTGCAGGAAGCAACGAAAGAACAACGGCAGAATTGGCGATTCATCGGCGGGGGGGTGGGGATTCATTGGGCATCCGTGGATGAAGATGTTTCCATCGATACTCTTCTGATACGCAAATAATCAACAGATTCCGAAGAATGATGGATATGGCTCTCCTTCGATACCCTGAAGCTGGTTGAATTTCTTGATGCGCCTGAAACAAAAACGGCCACCCGAAAGGTGGCCGTCACTGTTTTTTGTATGGTGGGCGGCACAGGGATTGAACCTGTGACCCCTGCCGTGTGAAGGCAGTGCTCTCCCGCTGAGCTAGCCGCCCGCTTGCGGGGAAAGATCGCGGAACTCTTCTCGATCTTTCTTGCGGTACAACGTTGAAAAGAATACACCAGTTCCCCACCCAGGTCAATGAAAATCGTCAGCCTTGCCCATCTCTTTCGGGCGCAATCGGGGATGGCGCGGTGGCGGGGGTCGGGGTCGGGTCCAAAAAGGTGGCGTGGGCGGAAGAGTCGTCCAGACGCCGGATCAGAATCCGCAAGGTCTCACCGGCTTCCACGAAGGCGAAACGGTCCAGGCTGCTTTCAATTTCATCCATTAAAACAGTCCATTCCAACGGGGCATGGGCCATCATGGGTTTCAGGGACTCGAAGGTGTCCAGGGCCTCCCCCGAGGAGACCTGGAGAAAATCGGCCAGCTTCCGCAACATCGGTCTGATCCCCTCGCAATCCAGAATGTACGGTTTTTCCGCTTTCCACGCCGGCTTTGGATCCCCCTCCAAAAGGGCGATGGAGGCGGTCACGCGCTTCAACGCCAGTTCGAATGGTACCAACAGCGCGGGCCACAACTCCCGACGATTCTCCTTGAGGGCGTTTTCCAGCTCCAACGCGGCGGCGGACAACTCGGTGGCGGAAAGATTGCCCGCCAACCCCTTGAGAGAATGAACCAGACGCTTGACCGGTTCTCCCGCATCCCCTGCGGCCCACGCTTGCAGGTGGTGACGGATGATTTCCGTAGCCTGGGCGTGTTCGCGACCAAAAGCAAGCAGCAACTCCCGCAACAGTTTCCGGTTCCCGTTGACCCGATCCAGCGCGCTCGACAGATCAATGCCGGGCAATGCTGCGGGCAAGAGTTCGGCTTCGGGATCCATGGATCCGGATGCGGTGGACTCCGCAGACAGGGAGACCCGTTCCCCCGCTCCCGGTTTGATCCGGTGCAACAGGGTTTCATACAGCCGACATTTGTCGATGGGCTTGGAGAGATGATCGTTCATCCCCGCTGCCAAACACCGTTCCCGTTCTCCGGTCATGGCGTGGGCGGTCATGGCGACAATGGGCAAATCCTGGAGTACGGCAGAGGCGCGTATCTGACGGGTGGCTTCGTAACCGTCCATGATGGGCATCTGGATGTCCATCAATACCAGATCGTAAGGAGAGGCCAACGCCTTTTCGAGGGCCTGTTGACCGTTTTCCGCCACCTCCACCACCAGTCCGACACCGCGCAGAAGTTCTTCGGCCACCAGACGGTTGACCGCGTGATCCTCCACCAGCAGCACGCGGGCGCCGCCGACCCGGGCGCGCAGTCCGGCCAGATCCAGGGGCTTGCCATCGACACCCCGGTGACTC
>JADGBT010000114.1 GCA_015231375.1 Magnetococcales bacterium
CTTAAAGAACCGCGTGGACCCGGAAGTGGAACAGGCCGTGGTGGGGATGGCTATCGATTTTCCGGCCTATGGGCAGTTTCGCGTTTCCAACGAATTGAAGAAAAGAGGAATTTTCATCTCTCCTGGCCCTCTGTGCCAATGTAAGCGAGACACCGACCCCTTGATAGTTTAGTGTAGGGCGGGGAGGTGAAGAGAGATGGATGCCAAAGCGATGGATCTGGTTACAACGCGGGTGGAACGCCCTGACCCTGAGGTATCTGGGAAGGCGAGCCGCAGGACGTTTTCGACAGCCTACAAGCGCCGGATTCTGGAGAAGGCGGACCAATGCACGGAGCCTGGGGAGATCGGATCCCTTTTGCGTCGTGAGGGGTTGCACTCCTCCCACCTGACCAAGTGGCGGCGACAGCGGGAGGAAGGGGTTCTGAACGGACTGGCACCTCGCAAACGCGGTCCCAGGACAGAACTGGTCAATCCTCTGGCTCAGCGGGTAGCGACTCAGGAGCGTGAGATCGAGCGTCTGCGCAAGAAGCTGGAGCAGGCGGAAACGATCATCGAATTCCAAAAAAAAGTCTCGGAACTCCTGGGGATAGCCCTGACCCCGGAGGAAAGGGGGCAGAGGAGCTGAGGGAGGCGACGACGGCGTTGGGCAGGCTGGTCGGCATTCAACCCGCATGCGCGGCACTGGGGGTGAGCCGTTCCCGGTACTACCGGAACCAACACCGGCAGGCAATCCCCGAGGAGACGGCGTCACGTCCCAGGCCGCCCTTGTCCCTGAGGGTGGAGGAACGCCGGGAAGTCCTGGAGCTTCTGCGTTCTGAGCGATTCATGGACCAGGCTCCTGCGGCGATCTATGCCACGCTCCTGGAAGAGGGCCGCTATCTGTGTTCGGTACGGACCATGTACCGGATTCTGGACGGCGAAGGGGAAGTCCGGGAGCGGCGCAACCAGAAGCGTCATCCGAATTACGCCAAGCCGGAACTCCTGGCGACCGGTCCAAACTAGGTGTGGACGTGGGACATCACCAAGCTGAAGGGGCCGGTCAAGTGGACGTACTTCTACCTGTACGTCATCCTGGACATCTTCAGCCGCTTGGTGGTGGGGTGGATGGTTGCCCCCCGAGAGTTGGCGGAGTTGGCCAAACACCTGATCGCGGAGAGCTGCGCCAAGCAGGGCATACCGAAGGAGCAGCTCACGATCCACGCGGATCGGGGGTCGAGCATGAAGTCGAAACCGGTAGCCCTGCTGCTGTCGGACCTTGGGGTCACCAAGAGCCACAGTCGCCCTTACGTCTCCAACGACAATCCCTTCTCCGAGGCGTCGTTCAAGACGTTGAAATACCGGCCTGATTTTCCGGATCGTTTTGGGTCCATTGAGGATGCGCGTGCGCACTGCCAGGGGTTCTTTGCTTGGTACAACGGCGAGCACCGGCACTCCGGGATCGCCATGCTCACACCGGAGGCAGTCCACTACGGGGATGCCGATCGGATCATCAAGAGACGTTCCGAGGCCCTGGACGCAGCGTTTGAAGCCCACCCGCAGCGATTCAAGGGAAAGCGTCCGGTGCCGGAGAGCCCTCCGGAGGCGGTATGGATCAACCCGCCACAGGAGCGCGATGGAAAAGCCATGACGTCCACGGCGACGTCATCATAGACTGCAAAGCGCCGGATGAAACGGAGGCGGGCTCTGCTGGGGAGCAACCCGCCAAGGGATAGTTTGGCAGGGCTCACCGAGCCGATGAGCTGGACGAGGGGTGGGTCCCCCTCGTCCAGCTCATCGGACGGTAGACCCTCAATGCCTTGAAACCCCCCGCCCGAAGGGCGGAATGCCGAGTCCAGAGACACACGAGACTCGACATTAAATTCTGAAAGCGAGTGTCTCATTTTCATTGACACGTTCCGGGCGGTGTTCGGTCAGTCTGGTTGCGGCACGATCTGGAAATTTTCAAGAAGCGCCTCAAGGCCTTGGAAGCCAAGGTGGCGCAAGAGGGCGGCATCTTGACCGAAGAGCAACTCAAGGCCCTGGAGA
>JADGBT010000011.1 GCA_015231375.1 Magnetococcales bacterium
GGCTATCCCCGGAATCCACATCCGTGGCCGTGGCGGTATAGACCACCGTGGAGGTGGCGGCATTCTCCGACACGCTCCCGCTATTGACCGAGGTGATGGTCGGCGCCTCGTTCACATCCACCACGCCGATGGTCACAGCCTGGGTATCCGTCAACCCGCCGGAGTCGGTCACGATCACGTTGATCGCATAACTCGACTGACTTTCGTAATCCGCCGCAGCTTTCAGGGTCACAACACCAGTGGCCGCATCGATGGAAAACAGACTCGCATCCGTGCCACCCAGGCTGTAAATCTGGCTATCCCCGGAATCCACATCCGTGGCCGTGGCGGTATAGACCACCGTGGAAGTGGCGGCATTCTCCGACACGCTCCCCGTCGTGGTCGAAGTGAACACCGGCGCATCGTTGACCGACGCGACCTGCACCACCGAACGCCCTTCCAAAGAGAGGTCATCCCCATCCAGGAGCGTCCAGACAATAGAACGGGTCACCGATTCCAGGGCCGGATTGTCGCTGACACTGCCAAACAACACACTGCGCAACGCGATCTGATAGTGCTCCGGTGTGGCGTCGCCGCTCAGGGTCAAAGTTCCCGCATCGAACAGCCCCGTGATCCCGTTCTGGCTGACAAACGACAACTGATCCCCGCTGGTGTAACCGGAGTCGATGACCACTGTGGCACCGATCAGCAGGGTGTCATCCACATCGCTGACCGTGATGGTCCCATCGATGGCCATGGCCTCGCTGCCTTCGGCATAGGCCAGCATCGTGGCCCCGACCGTGACCACAGGTGCGTCATTGACCGCCTGCAACACCAGATCAACCCCGCTGGAGGTGGTCAGAATGCCTCCCGTACCAGAGCCGCCCAGATCGCTGAGTACCAATTCCAGACGATCCGCACCAAAATAATCGCTCGAACCCAGGTAGGAAACCTGTGACAACGCGGCATTGATCTCGGTCTTGGAACCCGAGAATTGCAGGACGGCATCCCCTTGGCCATCTCCCTGGCTGAAGGTCAATCCGGTGGATTGGGCCAGTGTCAGGACACCCTGTTCCGCCCGCAGCGTCACATCCAGGGTATTGGCCTCGGCGTCGTTGACCAGAATGCCAAGAATGGTCAACACCTCATCCTCCAGCCCGTTCTGCCCTCCCGGAAGGGTGATGATCGGCGCGGTATTGGCCGGCGGAATCACGACCACGGTTGCCACGGTCTGGGTGGAGGCGGGAGTGGTCACCACAGGCGTGACCGGCACCACCACCGTGGGAAGCGTCGCGACCACCACCGACTCCACCGCAGTCGGCACGGTCGCAACGGGAGTGGCAACGGGAGTGGTCGCAGCCGGGGGCGTGGCGGTGACGGCGGCGGTGACAGCCGGGGTCTGGGGTTGAGTCGGGGTGACGGCAGGGGTCTCGGCAGGGGTGGCGGCGGGAGGCTGGGAAGCCTCGGCGGTGGCTGGCTGAGTGGTTGCGGCCGGGGGAGCGACGGCGGTTGTCGTGGTTTGCGCACCGGGACTGGCCGCGTTGGCCACCTGGGTCAGGGTGGGATCACCGCTGTTCACCTGTTCTTTGAAGGCCTCGGAGGTCGCCAGGGAGGGATCCGCCATGGCCATCAGCACCTGCTGCTCGGGACTGACCGGCACCGCGCTGGCCGCCGCCGTCTCCGTCTGGGAGGCTGCGGCTTGTTGGGCCTCGTTCAGGGCGGAGGCCGCATCGCTTCCTTGACTCAACGCCTGGGTCAGACCTTGCAGAAAAGCGGCTCCTCCTCCCGGATCGCTTTTCGTGGCCTCGGCCAGCACCTGGGCGGCATTTTCTCCCGAGGCCAAAGCGGTCATCAGTTGATCCGCCGGACTCACCGGCACCGCAGATTGTTGCGCGTTGCTGACCGCTGTGTTGCTGGCGCTCTGCGCGCTCTGAAGGGCCGACCCCATCGATCCGCCACTGCCCAGAGACTGGGTAAGAGCCGCCAGAAACGCCTGATTGCCCTGCCCGCCCGCTGGCAACAAGGCATCCAGCGCCCCTTGCGCCTGAATCCCGTTGGCCAGGGCCATGGCCAACTGATCCGCTGCCGACAGCGGCACGCTCTGCCGGGCCTGAAGCTGCTCGGAGGCCGACTGGATCTGCTGGGCCAACTGTCCGGCCTGCAACGGATTGGCGCCCACAGCCAAAGCGGCCATGAACCCCTGTGCCGCCGTGGGATCGCTGGCGGCATGGCCCAGGCCCGCCTCCCGCAACGCCTCCCCGCTATCCAGACCTCCGGCCAAGGCGGCGGCCAATCGTTCCGCCGGAGTCAAGGCCACGTTCTGCGCGGTCTGACTCTCGACATGCCGCTCCACGAACTGACCGGCCAGGGTCAAAGCGGCCCGGGGATCCAAACCTTGACTGAGGGCGTTCTGATACGCCTCCAGGAACAAGGCGGCCTGCTCGGCGGACATTCCGGCCACCAGGGCTTCCACGGATTGGGAATCCACCGGCGCCGACTCCCCGGCGGCGGCCTCTTGCTGTGCGGCGGCCTCTTTGACCGCCTCCTGCTGTTTGCGCGCCGTCTGGACCGCCGCATCGATCTTCTTGCCGCTTTGCAACGCCTCGACCAGCGCGGCGTAAAAAATGGCCGCGTCGCCGTCTCCACTACCGGAAGTCCCACCCCCACCAGAGGCCAGCGCATCCAGCCCGGCTCCACTGGCCAAGGCCACCTCCAGGGCGTTGGACGCCGCGCCCGTGGCCCCGGTATTGCCCGTGGTGGTCCGAACGGTCTCGACCACCTGTTCGGCACCCTGGCTCACCCCCTGCGCCGCTTCCGTCGGCGAGTCCCCCCGGTCCAGACCGGAAAGAAACTGCCCCATCAGCTGCTGTCCCAGCGCAGACGCCTGTTCCGGGGAAACCCCCTGCTGGGCGAAAGTCGCCTCCAGCCCCTTTTGGGCTGCGGCAATGGCTTCACCATCGCCCGAGGCCAGATGAGCGACAAATTCCGTGAGTTGCTGCGCCAACGAGGCGGAAAGCGGTGCAGTAGGCATCAATCTTTACATTTCCGATTCAGGCCGGAAGACAACAAGCAGGAACGAAACCATCCCGTCAACGGCTTGCCTGGCCGGATGCCCCCTCAAACGGGTCTGCTGGTCACAAACACACGAACCTTCCAGAAGCGACCGTCGTCAGCCACCACCCTGTTTTTTCTCGATCAGGGCGACGATGGCGTTGACGGTTCTGAAATTATCGAAATCCAGATCCTTGTTGTCCACCTTGACCTGAAACTCCTTTTCGAGAAACAGCACCAGATGCATCGCGAACAGCGAAGTCACCAGGCCGGTGGCAAACAGATCCTCATCGTCACCCACATCGGCGTCGCGGATGAATTTTACCAGAAACGATTTGATTTTTTGGGTTGTATCCATGATCTTGGCTTGAAAGGTCATCCGTGATGGGTTCAGATCGGATAGTCATAGAATCCACGACCGTTCTTGCGGCCATGGAGTCCAGCATCCACCATTTTTTTCAACAACGGGCAGGGACGAAACTTGGAATCGTTGAAACTTTCGTACAGCACATCCAGAGAATACAGGATGGTATCCAGTCCGATCAGATCGGCGGTCTCCAGCGGTCCCATCTTGTGACCGAAACAGTTCTTGAAGATCCGGTCCACCTCATCGGCCTTGGCCACCTGCTCATGCACCAGAAAGATCGCCTCGTTGACCGTCAACATCAACACCCGGTTGGAGACAAAACCGGGAGAGTCGTTGACCACCACACACTCCTTGCCCATGCGGCTCAAGAAGTGTCGAGAGATTTCAATGGTCTGTTCCGAGGTGTGGAAGCCCCGGATCACCTCGACCATGGTCTTCAGCGGCACCGGATTCATGAAGTGCATACCGATCACCCGATCGGGTCGCTGGGTGGCCGAGCCGATGCGGGTGATGGAGATGGCCGAAGTGTTGGCGGCAAAGATGCAATGGGCGGGACAGACCGCATCGATGGCGGCGTAGACCTCCTGCTTCACCGGCCACTTTTCCACCACGTTCTCCACCACGAAATCGGCCTTGGCCAGCGCCTGCACATCGGTGGTGAAGAGAATGCGTTCCAGCACCTGTTCCGGAGAGAGAGAGTTCTTCTCCTTGGAAAAGAATCCCTGAAAACGCACATTGTTGGTGATCTCCCGACGCGCCCGGTCCAGAATGTCGGCCGTCACATCCAGCAGCACCACCTGAAAGCCGCTCTGCGCCAGATTCTGCGCCACGCCAACCCCCATGACGCCCGCACCGATGACTCCAACGATTTGAATATCCATGGTTTCATCCACCCGAAGTGTTGTCAATGCGAGTCCAGATCCACCAGATTGACCTGAACATAATCCGGAAACGGCGGGATCGTATCGAGATCGTTTTCCAGCAGGGTCACGCCTCCCGCGCCCAACGCCTCGATCTCGCGGAACTGGGCGAACTTGTAGGTGATGTACATCATCCGGTTGCGGTCCGTGGAGACGAACTCGGCCAACAGGCGCACCCCATGCCGTTTGGCCTCCCGACGCACATGATTGATCAGCACCGACCCCACCCCCCGGGACATGACCCGGCACGACATCAGCAGCAGCTTGATGGTCCAGGTCTCCGCCGTGGTCTCCAGCAGCACCAGGCCGATCTTGCCATAGGTGCCATAACGGTCATCCAGGCTCACGATCCACAAACGATGGCGCTCAGAGTGGCCAAACGCCTCCAGCTCTTCATAAGAGTAGGTATACCCGGTGGCGTTGAGCTGATTGGTGCGCACCGTCAACTCTTCGGCCCGTTGCAGATCCTCCCGCCGGGCCGGAGCGATGGTGACCACCATCTGCAAGGTGGCCAAAAAGGACTCTTTGGGTCCGGAAAAGGCGCTCTCCTCCTGATTGCGCAGCAGGTCGCTTTGGTACATGGCCCGACGCTTGCGGGAGTCGTCGGTGATGAAACGGGGATTCATCTCCGGCCGCTCCAGAATCCCATCCACCTCCAGGGCGTCGATGCAGCGCACCTCCGGCAACACGAAACGCACCTCGTCCCGCTCGAACGGCTGATCGTCCACAAACGCAAACGTGTTGAGACCGATGTTGAGGGATTGGGCGATCTGCGCGATGGAGTCGGCCTTGGAGTTCCAGTGAATCTGCGGATACAAAAAATAGTCCGCCAGTCCGAAGGACCGCAACCGTTCCATGGCCGGCTCAAAGGTGTTGCGGCTGGCGATGGATTGCAGAATGCCCCGTTCGTCCAGAGTCCGGATCACCCGCACCACATTCTCGCGCAACACCAGCGCGTCGTTTTCCGCCAGCACCCCATCCCACAGCGTGTTGTCCAGATCCCAGACCACGCACTTGATTTTGCTCTCCTTGGCCATGTTTCTACACCTGTCTGCTCTTCTTGTCCCGGGAGCGTTGATCCTTGATGTGATCCAGATGGCCGTATTTGGCGATGATGGTCTGCTGAATCTGGTTGCTGCCTTCGATGATCTCCATGATCTTGGCATCACGGAAGTAGCGTTGCACGGGATAATCCGGACCGCAACCGTTGGCGCCATGGATCTGCACCGCGTCGGCCGCGCAGCGGGCGGCCATGGTGGAGGCGAAATACTTGGCCGTGGAGGTGGCCATGATCGAGCGGGGATCCCGTTCGTCCTTCATGCGACCCGCGTGAAGGCACAACAGGCGCGCGGCTTCGATATGGGTGATCATGTCGGTGATCATGCGCTGAATCAAGGGATGCTCCCGCAGATGAACGCCGAACTGTTTGCGCTGGCTGGTGTACTCCAGGCAGGCTTCCAGGCATCCCCGGGTCAGACCCACGCAGCCACACCCCACGCAGAAACGGCCATGATCCAACGCCGCCCCGGCCACATGGGAAAATCCGAATCCGGGACGCCCCACCATATTGGCTTCCGGCAGTTCGCAGCCGTCGAAGGTGAGGAGCGCCAGCATGGCCGCGCGAAATCCCAAGAGTCCGGACAAGGGCTGACGGGTCAATCCGGCCCGATCCCCCTCCACCAAAAAGGCGACTGGCTTGTTCTCGAACTGGGCGAACACCAAAAACAGATCGGCGATCTGACCGCAGGAGATCCATTTCTTTTCGCCATCCAGCCGATACGCGCCGTTTTCCAGACGGGTGATCCGCGCTTCCACATTCTTGGCATCGCTGCCGATGTTGGGTTCGGTCAGGGCGAAGGCACCGATGGTCTCGCCCCGGGCCAGCCTGGGCAACCAGTACTGTTGCTGCTCGCTGCTGCCCCAGAGGGTCAACGCCTGACACACCATGCCATGGACCGTCAACAGACTCAGCAGCGACGCACTGCCGCGCCCGATCTCCTCGCACAGCAGCCCGAAGGTGATGCTGTCCATGCCGCCGCCACCCCATTCAACTGGAATGGTGGCCCCCAGATAACCCCGGTCGGCCAAAGCGCGGATCACGCTTTCCGGCAACCGTTCGTCCCGATCCCAGGCATCGGCGAACGGGGCGACCGTTTCATCGACAAACTGTTTGAACGCCTCTTGGGCAATCGACTGCTCCGGGGTCCACTCCATGATGCCAACTCTCCTGACTCGCCTCTTTCACATAGTCCGCCACACCCGGGCACATAGTCCGCCATACCCGGGCCACCATACCCGGCAGGCCCGCCACACCACAGGCCATCTTTCCAGGCCACCGGCCATCCATGGACCATCAGGCCATCAATGGGCCGCACCCGACTCCGGCTGGCTCATACAGGAAACCCCCTTCTTGAAGATGCACTGATCTTCTTGCCTGTAGGTATCGAAGTAAAGCACCATCTTGCCATCCTTGTTTTTCTTCTCACGCACGATCTGAAGGAAATAGTCGTGGCCGAGAATCTCGCCATTGGGAAAATGCCTTCTGGGATTTTTTTTGCCCTTGTTGGCCAACACCCCGCCGTAACGCAAATAGGAGACCATGCTGTCGGGGTCGGCGGAACGGCCATATCGCATGGCCTCGACCAGCAGCATGACGGAATCGAACGCCTGGGCCGCTGTGGTATACGAGGGCAGCTTCTTTTTAAAGATGGCGTTGTATTCCTTGATGAAAAGGGCGTTTTCCGGATCTTCTTCCTGAAACAACCCCACCACCACCGAACCGATCACAGGCGACGGTCCCCGGCCCCCGATTTCCAGGAATTTGGGATCGTTCTGGGAGACGCCCAGGATGATGGGCACCTCGATCTTGAACTCCCGAAGCAAGGTGATGAACGGGATGGCTTCCCGCGTCGAACCGGAGAAAAAGATCGCATCCATCGGCTTGGCTTTGTGTTTGACCAAAAATCGGGTCACGATGGGAAAGAAATCTTTCTGCTCCGGATAGATCGACTGATAAAAGGCGACATTCGCCTGATCGATGTGGTTGACATGCTTGTCGAGCAGACCGGCCAACTCCTCGCCGGAGGAACTGCGCACGTAGACAATGCCGACATTCTTGCAGCCGACATCGGCACAGGCTTTGGCCATGATCTCGGCCTGGGCGCTGTTGTTGGGAATGTTGCGGAACACATATTTGAAATTGTGCTGCGTCAGTTTGGTGGTGGTGGTATAAGGCCACAGATTGATGATGCGGAACTTCTCGAAAACAGCGGAGCCGATGATGGCGTTTTCGCCACCCCCTCCGGCGGACAGCACCGTGGCCACCAGATTCTGTTCCGAAATTTTCTGGGCGAAATGCCACATGGCGTTCGGATTGGGAGTGGAGGGCAAATCCACTTCGACCGCCTCCAACTTTCTGCCATTGAATGCGGCATTCGGACTTTGGTTGATCTCATCGACCGCCATCTGGATACCGTTGTTGAAGGCCTCCCGCTTGCCGCTGGTGTAGTATCCGTATCCGATGCGGACCGGTCCGGTATCGTCATTGGCCTTGTTGGCAGCAGCGGATTTGGAAGAGCCCGACTCTTTTCCACCCATCACCTGATCGATCCACGACTGGACCATGGCGCGACTGGTTTCCGGGGCAAACCAATGGATCTGAACGGCGATGATGACCAGAATTAGACAGAACAACAGAAAATAATAAATCTTTTTCATGGCAATGGCATCTTACCGGTCGCGGTCGCGCGGCATGCATGGGTCAGAGGCACGCCACCGCAGCCCCCCACTCCGACATTGCCCACCCATTATTGTCCTCCCAGAATCAAGGGAAGACCGTCCTTGCCGGAACCCACCACCACCACTTTGGAGTTGTTGGACGAGGCCAGTTTCTCGGTGGCCTGAATCCCCAGCCATTGCAGGATATTGGGATCCTTCAAGGATTCCCCGATCTTTTTCTGATAGTCATAGATACCCTGGGCCTCCCGGCGTTTGCGCTCGGATTCCTGCAACTCCCGATCCAGGCGATAGACATAGGCCTGCATCTCCTGCTCGTGGACCAGTTTTTCCTCGATGGCCCGCTGGATGGGATCCGGCAGGGTCACGCTGCGGATGATCACATCGTCGATGATGACGAATTTCTGACTGGCCGGTTCCAGGGCTTCGCTGATGATCTCCTGGAGCATGCCCTTGCGGGTGGTGTAGATCGCCTCCGGGGAGTAACCGCCGATGGCCCGCCTCAAGGCGGCTTCGACCTCCGGGATCACCACGGACTGGATGTAGTCTGGACCCACACGCTGATGCAAATAGCCCAGCATGCTGTGTTCGGGTTTGAAACGGATCGACATCTTGAGAGTCACCGGCAGACCCACGGAGGTCAGCACCGTGAAATCACGCACCAGCGCCTGAAGACGCACGTTATAAGGGGTCAGTTTGTCCCACGGCCAGATCAGGTACAGACCTTCCGTGTAGACATTATCCACCACGGTTCCGCCGAAGAACCGTTTGTAAAGCACACCGCCTTCGCCGGCCTGGATGGTAATCACCATGCGCGACCACAAGAACAAAACAATCAAAATCAAAATCAGGAGGGAAACCACCATGGACATCCCGGCCCGCTGAGTGAAACCGCGTATCTTGGATGCAACGGTTGAAAGATTCGTCATTCGAGCCAATCCACAATCAAAGGATCTCGTGTTTTCTTTCGTCACCGACGACCAGGACACGAGGAGGATAAAATCTCTTTCAAGGATTGTACACAGCCACGCCACTCTGGCAAGGGCGCTCCTGTCGCGATTGGCACCAGGAGCGCCCGCCAGAAGAATCAGGCGTCAGACATCGACACACACCAAAAATCAGGCGGCGTTCTGTTCGGCGCGCATGTTCTCCGCGACCTTCTTACCGGCTTCGAACTCGTCTCTGAAGTAGGTACGCATTTTGGAGGGATCGAAGTTGAAGAAGTTTCCGCCCGACTCGAAGTGTTGAATGAACACCCGACCCACCGCATAGGTGGCGGCGGCGCCGAAGACCGACATGCTGGTCATGCCCAGCCAGCTACCCACACCGGGGAAGGCTTTGAGCATGCTGGCCACACCCATGCCACCGGCCACGGGAAGCGTGCCGCCCAGCAAGGAGAGCAACAACTTCTTGCCGATGTCGTCGGTGAACTTGAGGTCGTAGAGTTTGGCCAGCTTGTAGAGCAGGCGGGTTTGAATGCCAATCAGAATGCCGACATCCACGGAAGGCAGAGGAATCAGGCCCGTGCCCAGGGAGGCGAACATGTAGTTCTTGGTCAGGTTTTGCGCGTCTTTCAGGCGCTCCATGATTTCGGCGTCCGTTTTGGCCACGGGTGCAGCCACGGTTTCGGCCTCGGCTTCCAGCACGGTTTCGGTCTCACTCATTTCAGTCTCCTTTGGTTGGATTAACGGGACGTTACCCGATTGGACAGGATCTGTTTCCGTAGATCCATGAACATGAACAGGATGGGGTTGAGGGTCTGCGGGAACGGCGGCAGGCTCCAACGCCAGGGGAATCTCGGCCTCGGCCGGCACAGGCGCGGCAGGAGACTCCACCACAGACTCCATCGGGGACAATCCGGGATCGACTTCCGGATTCCCGGCCACCGGAAGCGGGGTGTCCGTGGTTTCAGTGGACTCTGTGGCCATTTTGGTAAACCGGGGAAAACGTCTTGCGACCATGACACACTCCGCAAACCTTTCAAGACCCTTCACAAAACCGACGCCCAACCGACAGCGGCGCCAGACAAAACCAAAACAAAATCATTGACAACCAAAGACATGATAAACAATCATATATAAATGATACACTCTGAACAAAAAGTCAAAGAAAAAGTCAAGACAGCCAAAAAAATTTTACCTCCCTGTGCATGTGGGCTATAATCACAGATCATCTTTGGAAAACCCTGGCATCGGGAATGTCTTCCGGCCAAGCAAAGCCGATCGCAATACCATGCATTCACCAAAATCAACGAAGCCTCTTGCCGCCATGAAAAAAGAAGACATCCAGCACATCCATCCCCTGACCCCCATGCAAGAGGGCATGCTGTTCCACGCCTTGTATGAACAATCGGCCAACCCCTACTTTGAACAGTGTCAGTTCCGGTTGCGCGGACACCTGGATCCGACCCGATTCGAAATGGCCTGGAACGAGGTGATACGCCGTCACGAGGTATTGCGCGCCCGTTTTGTCCACAAAAGCGTTCAACAGCCGCGCCAGGTCATTTTAAAAGAACAGGAAATTATTATCAATCACCTGAATGTGCGCCATCTTTCTCCGGAACGGCAACAACAGGCCATCGAAGACTACAAAAAAGAAGACTGGAACAACGGATTCGACCTGAGCCGGGACGCGTTGATGCGCATGGCGGTCTTTCAGACGCAAGAACATCAATTCGAGGTCATTCACAGCTTTCATCATATCATTCTGGATGGCTGGAGTGTCGGCATCATACACGAAGAGTCCCTGCAAATCTATACGTCCCTGATCCACGATCTTCCCCACCGCCTGCCCCCTCCCGCGCCCTTCGGACGTTACCTGCAATGGCTGGCCCGACAGGACCACAAAGGGGCCGAACGGTTCTGGCAGCGTTATCTGAGCGGTTATCACCAACCCGCCCTCCTGCCCGGATGCCGCCCCTCGGACCTTCTCCCCTTCCAGGCCGAAGAGCGCCACTACACCCTTTCCGCCCCCTTGAGCGCCGCGCTGCGTCAACTGGCCGCCCGGCATCGGGTCACCCAGAACTGTCTGATCCAGACCGCCTGGGGCATTCTGCTGGCGCGCTACAATCAGACCCAGGACGTGGTGTTCGCCGCCACGGTGTCGGGTCGTCCCCCGGAGATCCCGGAGGTGGAACGGATGGTGGGACTGTTCATCAACGCCGTGCCGGTGCGCATCCGCGCCGAAGCCGACATGCCGTTTCACCGACTGCTGCGACAGGTGCAGCACGACTCCAACGCCGCCCGGGATTACCACCACCACTCCCTGGCGGAGATCCAGGCCAAAAGCCAGCCGGGACACGCCCTGCTGGATCACATCCTGGTCTTCGAGAACTACGCCGCAGCCGATATCGCCCAGTTCACCATCGCCGATGGCCGGGGAGGAGAACTGGTGGTCGAACAATACAAACAGGTGGACCACTCCAACTATCCCCTCACGGTGCAGATCATGCCCGGCGAACCGTTGGGATTCAACATGATCCTCAATGTGGCCGCCCTGCCCGTCTCCCAGGTGGACGCCATGATGGCCCATCTGCAAGCCATCCTCACCCAGGTGGCCGACCACGACGCCGTGACCGTGGGCGCCATCTCGCTGCCGTCGCTGCCGTCGCCGACTCCACGGCTCCGACCAGACACCACCCCCCAAACCACCACCGATCCGAAAACCGTCCCGCTGCTCTTGGCGGCCACCTTCACCGCCGAACCCCTCGCCCCCCACATCCGCTGGTGGGGTCGGGCCTTCGGCGTAAACATCGAACCCGTCTTCGCCGCCTACAACCAGATCTTCCAGGAACTGCTCAACCCCGACAGCCTGCTGTCCACCCACACCGGTCCGGCGCTGTTGTTGATCCGCTTTGAAGACTGGATCCGCAACCTGCCCGCCCCCACCCTGGAAAGCTGCCAAATCCATCTGGAAAACGGCTACACCCAACTGCTCCACGCCCTCACCCGACAGCGCAACCCGGCCCCCCGACTGATCGCCCTGCTGCCCCCCGCGCAACAACTCGCGGAACTCCCGGAAGCGGTGGAACCGATCCACGCCTTGTACCAACGTTTCCGCGCCTGGCTCGACAGTGGCGCGCAAGGCCCGTGGCAAAAGCTGGATCTGACGGAACTGGCCCCCTGGTTCGCCATCGAATCGATCTTCGATCCACTCCAGGATCAGACCGGACACATCCCCTTTACCGATCCCTGCTACGCCGCCATGGGGCTGTGGATCGCCCGCAAGATCGTGGCGCTGCGATCCACCCCCTTCAAGGTGATCGCCCTGGATTGCGACAATACTTTGTGGCAGGGCATCTGCGGCGAAGGCGGCAGTCAGGGCGTGGTGGTCACCCCCGGCCATCGGGCCTTGCAGCAATTCATGGTGGAACGGCATCAGGAGGGTTTTCTGCTGGTTCTCAACAGCAAGAACAATCCGGAGGATGTCTGGGAGGTGTTCGCCAATCATCCCGACATGGTGTTGCGCCGGGAACAGATCGTCACCACCCGCATCAACTGGCGCGCCAAATCCGACAATCTTTGGGAGATGGCCAGGGAGTTGAATCTGGGGCTGGACAGTTTCGTCTTTCTGGACGACTCCGGGGTGGAGTGCGCGGAGATGATGACCCACCGCCCCGAGGTGCTGACCCTGCAACTGCCGGAAGATCCTGATGATTTTCCGGTATTTTTGCGTCTGGTCTGGGCCTTCGATCGTTTCGCGGTCACCCAGGAGGATCAACAACGCAGCGCCATGTATCAAGAAGAGCAGCAACGCCGCCAGCACCAGGAACAGGCCGGCTCCCTGGAGGCGTTTCTGCACACCTTAGAGATCCAGGTCTTCATGGAGCCGCTGCAAAAAGAGCATCTGCCCCGGGCCGCGCAACTCACCCAACGAACGAACCAGTTCAATCTCAGCACCATCCGCCGCGACGAAGCCGCCATCGAGGCCCTGCTGCGCCAACCCGAATGGCTGGGCTGGTGCATTCACGTCACGGATCGTTTCGGGGATTACGGTCTGGTGGGTGTAGTACTCGCCCGGCAGGAAGACAACCATCGATTGTGGGTGGATACCTTCCTGTTGAGCTGCCGGGTATTGGGACGAGGCGTGGAAACCGCCATTCTGAGTGGTCTGCGTCATCACGGTCTGGCGCGCGGCATCGATCATCTGGTGGCCGAATACCGCCCCACCGCGAAGAATCCCCCGATCCTGGCCTTTCTGGAGCAAAGCCCCCTGCGGCCGGAGTCCACCACCGCACACGGCGTCCTGTATGGCGCCCCCTGCGTCGAACTGCCGGAGACCGCGCCCCATGTGCGCTTCTCCCACGACCGCCCACCCCCCCCGAAACCGCTGGCACCTTCACCCGCCGCCGCTCCAACGCTCTCCGCGCCCGCCCAACCGCTCAACCGATCGCACGCCGGGTCCGTCTCACGTCTGCGGGCCTTGCGCTGGCGCGCCGATCTGGTCAACGGCGAGCGTCTGTTGCACAAGGCCCACTATCTGCCCCTGACCCACAGCTCCGGGGAGGCGTTGCTCGCCCTGCCGGTGGATGGCCCCCAGGAACGCAACCGCCTGACGACCCCCTTCGCGCCGTTGCAAGGCGAAACCCAGCTCCAGTTGGGCGCCATCTGGCAAGAGGTGCTCGGTTGCGGTCCCGTCGGACGCTACGACTCCTTTTTCGAGCTGGGCGGGCACAGCCTCAAGGCGGTGCGCCTGGTGGCGCGCATCCAGAAACAGTTCGGGGTGACGCTGCAACTCGGAGAGGTGTTCGCCCACGCCACCATCGCCGCCCTGGCCGCCCTGATCCGCAACCGGTCGGATCACCATCCAGACCCCATCCTCCCCGTGGCCCAACAGGAGACCTATCCGGTTTCCAACGCCCAGTTGCGGTTGTGGATTCTCCAGCAGATGGAAAACGACGCCATCGCCTACAACACCGCCTCCCTGTACGAATTCCGGGGAACGCTGCGCGCCGACCTGCTGGAACAAGCACTGGAAGCTGTGGCCTTGCGCCACGAATCCTTGCGCACCACCTTTGTCCAGGCACCGGATCCGATGGTGGATCCGACGACCATCCCCGCCACCGGCTTCGGTCAGCCCCGGCAGCGCATCCATCCCGGCTGTCTGACCCGTCTGACCCATCTGGATCTTTCCAGCGCTCCGGATCCAGACGGACAGGCGCGCACCCTGGCCCTGGAGGAGGCCCGCACCCCCTTCGATCTGGCGCAAGGACCGGCATACCGGGTCACGTTGATGCGACTGGCGCCGCAACGCCATGTATTGCTGCTCAACATGCATCACATCATCAGCGACGGCTGGTCTCTGGAAATTCTGCAAAACGAAACCATGACCCTGTACGCCGCGCTCCTGGACAGCCTTCCGGCGCGTCTGCCGCCCCTGACCATTCAATACAAGGATTACGCCGCCCACCAGAACGCTCGTCTTCAGGGGGAAGAGGCCACCCAGGCCCGGGAATACTGGCTCCACAAGCTCAACCACCAGTCCGCCGAGCCGATCCATCTGCCCACCGACTTCCCCAGACCACCGGTGCAAACTTTTCAAGGTCGCGTGCTGGTCCACGACTTCGACCCGCAACAACGGGCCCTGCTCACCCGACTGGGCAATGATCATCAGGCCACCTTGTTCATGGTGCTGACCGCGCTGATCAAGGTGATCCTGCTGCGTCAGGCCGGGGGAGCGCCGGAAAGCCGGGCGGTGATCGTCGGCACCCCGGTGGCCGGGCGGGAGCAACCCGAACTGGAAGAACAGATCGGTCTGTATCTCAACACCCTGGCGCTGCACGACATTCTTGATCCCGCCAAACCCTTCGCCGCCGTGCTGGCCCAGGTCAAACAGACCGTCACCGAAGCCTTCTCCCATCAGTTCTATCCCTTCGACCGTCTGGTGGAAGAGCTGAACCTGGAACGGGATCTCAGCCGTTCCCCGCTGTTCGACGTGATGGTGGTGATGCAGGATCTGCTGCCGGATCGCCCGGGGCCTGCGGGTCTGACCATCACCCAATACGCCGTGGATGCCCAGATCAGCCGTTTCGATCTGGTCTTCGATTTTTTTGAATACGAACAGAACCTGCGCATGGCCATCACCAGCAACACCGACCTGTTCACGACCGAACGGATCGAGCGCATGGCGGGCCAACTCACCCGTCTGCTGCACAGCGTGCTGACCACCCCGGAACACCCCATCGCCGCACTGGAACTCCTGTCCGATCCGGAACGCCAGTTGTTGCTGGAGGGATTCAACGCGCACCATCACCCCTACCCCCGCCAGTCCACCATTCTCGACCTGTTCGCAGCCCAGGTGACCGCCACCCCCGAGGCCATCGCCATCATCGCCGGAGACGAGACCCTCGATTATCGCCAGTTGGACGACTGGAGCAGCCGTGTCGCCCACCATCTGACGACCCGGGCCGAGGTGCGTGCGGAAGAGATCATTCCGCTGCTGACCGACCGTTCCGCCGGATTCTTCGCCGGGGTGCTGGGCATCATGAAGGCGGGAGGGGCCTGTCTGCCCATCGATTCCGCCACTCCCAGGGAACGGATCGACTTCATGGTGCGTGACAGCGGATGCCGTTGGGTGCTGTTCGGGGAGGAGAGCGACCGGCCCGCAGAGCCGATCCCCCTGCCGACGCTGACGGTGAACGACCTGCGCAACGACCCGGATCCTGCCACCTGCGCCCGGTCGGATCCTGCCACTTCCGCCACCGGTCCGGCCCGCTGGGACTCGCTGGCCTATGTGATCTACACCTCCGGCTCCACCGGTCAACCCAAGGGGGTTTTGGTGGAACATGGGGGATTCGTCAACATGGCCCTGGCCCAGATCCGGGCCTTCGGGGTCACGACGGAGGATCGGGTGTTGCAGTTCGCCTCCCCGTCGTTCGACGCCAGTTTCTCGGAGATTTTCATGGCGCTGTTGTGCGGGGCGGCCCTGGTGCCGGTAGGACGCGCCACCATTCACCACCCGGAACGGCTGCTGGACCACATGCAGGCCACCGGAGTGAGCGTCGCCACCCTGCCGCCGGTCTATCTGCACACCCTGACCACCCTGACCGCCACCCGCGACCATCCCGGACTCAACGGCCTCAAGACCCTGATCACCGCCGGAGAGCCGCCCATCTTTGAAGATGCGCTCCATTTCGCCGCCCGGTTGCGTTATTTCAACGCCTATGGTCCCACAGAGTGTTCGGTGTGCGCCACCTGGTATCGGGTGGTGCCGGAAGCGGAACGCTACCCCGGCGGACAGATTCCCATCGGCGCGCCTTTGGACAATCTCTCCGTGTACCTTCTGGACGGCTCCGACCATCTGGCCCCGCTGGGCACGGTCGGAGAAATCTGCGTGGCGGGGGTGGGGGTGGCCCGGGGATATCTCAACCGCGAGGTGTTGACCGCCAGCCGTTTTGTCCCGAATCCCTGGCAACCCGACACCCGGCTCTATCGGACCGGAGATCTGGGGCGCTGGCGCAACGATGGCACCCTCGAACTGCTGGGCCGTCTGGACGAACAGGTCAAAATTCGCGGCCATCGGGTGGAACCCGGCGAGATCGCCCATCATTTGTTGCAACACCCGGAGGTGCAAGATGCCACGGTTCTGGTCCAGCCGACCGACTCCGGCACCCCGGAACTGATCGCCTGCGTCACCCCGACCACCCTGCGACCCGAGGAGCTGCGCTCCTGGCTGGAGCCGAGGCTTCCCGGCTACATGATTCCCGGCCGTTGGATCGTGACCGACCGGCTGCCTTTGACCATCAACGGCAAGATCGATCGCTCCGCCCTTCTGGCCACCCTGGCGCGACAGGAACCCCGTCAGACCAGCGCGCAGCCGCCCCGCTCTCCCCTGGAGACCCGGCTTCTCCAGATCTGGCAAAAGGTTCTGGGACGGGGGGATTTCGGTGTCACGGACGACTTTTTCGCCCTGGGGGGAGATTCCATCAAGGCCATTCAAGTGGTGGCCTCCTTGAACGATCTGGGATTGGAGACCAAGACCATTTTCTTGTATCCCACCATCGCCACCCTGGCCCACAGCCTGGAAAACCGCACCCAACGCCCCTTCCGCACCGAAGAACCGGACCCGATTGCCGGACCGGTGCCGCTGACGCCGATCCAGTCCTGGTTCTTCCGGGAGTACCCGGTGGACCACCACCATTTCAACCATGCGGAGTATCTGTTCTTCCAGGATCCCCTGAACGCCTCCGCGGTGCAGGCGGCCTTGCAGGCGGTGCAGCGCCACCACGACATGCTGCGGGCCTGTTTTCCGCCGGGAGCGGGACCGGACGGGGTGAACCAGCAGATCCAGGGACCGGAGTTGCCGGTGGATTTCCAACTGCTGGATCTGCGCGGCATCGAAGCGGTGGAAACCGAGGTGGACCGTCAAACCCGCATCACCCAAAGCGGCATGGATTTGACGCGCGGACCCCTGTTGAAAACCCGCCTGTTGCGTCTGGATCGGGAGGACCGTCTGCTTTTCGTGATCCACCACCTGATCATCGACGCGGTTTCCTGGCGCTTTTTGCTGGACGACATCCTGCGGGTCTACGAACAGCAGGTGGCCGGACACCTCATCACCCTGCCGACCAAAAGCCATTCCTTCAAACGCTGGTCCGAGGGGCTTCAGCTCTACAGCCGCAGTTTGCGCCTGTTGCGGGAACGCCACTACTGGCAAACCATCGAAGCGACCCCCCTGGAAACGATTCCCCACGACAAAACGGTGGACTCCTCCCAGCCGGTGGACATCCGGGATCAAAACATCACCCTCACCCCGGAGGAGACCGAAGCCCTGCTGGCCCTGACCCGTTCCCGGGAGCGGCCTTTCCGGGTGATCGATCTGCTTTTGTCGTCTTTGGCACAATCTTTGCAAAGAATGTACGCCATCCATCACATTCCCATCATGCTGGAAGGGCATGGCCGGGAACCCGTCGTCGATGGGGTGGATGTGAGTCGCACGGTGGGCTGGTTCACCACGGTATTCCCGTTTCTGTTGTCGGCAAGCCGGGAACAGAGCCTCGGGGAGGTGTGTCGCACCCTGCGGGAACGGCTGGACCAGATCCCCAATCAGGGCATCGGCTACGGTATCTTGAAATATCTGACCCCCGACACCCTGAAGCCTGGATTGAATTTCCGGCTGAAGCCCCAGATCAGTTTCAACTATCTGGGGGAATACCGCCTGGATCCGGGGGCGTTGTCCGCCCTTGTCACCAGCGATCTGGCACCCTATCGCACAAGCGAACGGACCGGCGCGCTGTATGATTTCATGTTCAACGCCATTGTGGAGGGAAAAGCGTTGCAGATCTTCTTGGCCTATGACGCCCAGCGGTTCGACGACCACACCATTCGCGATCTTCTCGACACCATGCGTGGCATTCTTCTCGATCACACCCGGTCAAACGACGCTTGACCTGCACTCCACTCACCATTCAAAGGTATCGGTAACGATGAAAAAATTCTTGCTCCATGAAAAGTTCAGCGTTTTGGCCGCAGTCGGATTGAGCATGTTCAGCATGGCATGCGGCGGCGGTGGTGGCACGGACGGCAGCAACACCAACCTCGCCGTCGGTCCCACCTCGCTGACTGGCGTCTTCTCCGATGCCCCGGTGGATGGGTTGACCTATGTCACCACTCCCAGCAATCTGTCGGGCACCACCAAGAACGGTGGTCAATTCAGCTATCTGCCCACCGACACCTCCGTGACCTTCACGGCCAACGGCATGGGCCTCGGGTCCGCCACTCCGGGCGATTTCGTCACGCCTTTGGACATCGTGACCGATCCCATGGAGATCAACACCGCCAAGGCGGCCGGGCAGCAAAACAAGGTCACCAAGATCCTGCGCCTGCTGCAAACCCTGGACACAGACCAAAATCCCTCCAACGGCATCACCTTGAGCAACAACGGCAGTCTGGCGGCCCAAACCCTGGACACCATCGACATCACCACCCTGTCCAATCCCGTCTCCGAGGAAAACGCCGCCAAGCACTTCCTGGAAGAGTTGGACAAAAAAGGCAAATCCGGCAAGTCGTTCCATTTCACCCGCCTAGCCAACAAGATGGGACTCACCATCAACGGCACCCCGGCCAGCACCTTGTTGACCAATCAATGGAACACCCGCAAAACCTCGGTGGAAACCGCCATCCAGGCCAAACTCGACGCCATCACCAGCAAAGGCACGGTTCCGGGTGTGGTGGTCAAGGTCACCATGCCGGACGGCACCAACAAAATGTTTGCCAGCGGTTACGCCAATGTCGAGACCAAAACCGCCATGACCACGGCCAATCATTTCCGCCTTGGCAGCATCACCAAGACCTTCACCGACATGACCGTGTTGCAGATGATGACCGAAAAAGGCTACGACATCAGCACCACCACCCTGGGTGACCTGTTCGGTGGCGTCGGCGCCGCCTACAACGCGACCACCTTCAAGGCCGCCGTGGATCCCAACGACAAGCTCACCACCGCCAAATTGGCGGTGCTCAAAGAGGTCACGGTCTACAAACTGCTCGCCCACCTGAGCGGTCTGCAACAGACCTCCTCCCAGAAAATGACCGACCAGTGGGGCGCCTACGACTACACCTCCTGGGGTCTGATGGGCTATCTGAACAGCAGCCTCACCGGCGCCAACTCGGCCACCGTGCCCAACAGCCGCACCACCCCCTTCACCGCCCAGGAACTGCTGGACATCAGCTACGGCATCGGCCTGGAAGAGACCGGCGGCTGGCACTATTCCAACGCCAACTATGTCATGCTCGGCAAGATCATCGAGAAACTCTCCACCACCAGCAACCCCTGGTACACCGAAGTCAAAAACCGCTTCGGCGCCGGCACCACCCTCAACCTGAGCATCGACTACTACGCCGACGCCCCGACTCCTCCGGTGGTTCCCCCGCTGCCGGGTGGCAACGACAAGGGCGCGGTCGGTTACATCGACTGGTACAACAACTTCAGCGGGGCCTGTTATCTCACCCCCCAATGCATCAAGGACACCCAATATCCGGTGGTCATCCATCCCAGCTTCTACGGCGCTGCGGGCGGGTTGACCGGCAACGTGAGCGATCTGTACAGTTGGGCAACGGAACTGGGCAAGAAATACGAAGACGCCACCCATCCCATCGGCATCAATGCTTACTATTTTGAAGTAATCCCGAACGTCCTTCATATGGGACCGGGCATGTTCAAGAATGTCGATCGCAAGCTGGTGGGTCATCCCGGTCAGGTGCAAGGGTATGATTGTTATGTGGGCTATCGCTACAACGTCAAGGAACCCATCGCCGCCTGCGCCAACACCACCATCCGCAACAGTGGCAAAATCCAGGTATTGGCTCTGAACGATATCATGGACCTGTTGGACGGAAAAACCGAAGCCAAATAAAGTCTCCGCTTCAAACCCGACCCCCGGCGCAAGCCGGGGGTTTTTTTATGGATCTTGACCACTTCGATCATGAAATCACTCCCAATCATGCCGATGATGATCCTGGCACCCTGAGGCATTCCACTTTACATCCCCCGCCGATTCGTCCATACTCGCCAAAAAATGGCTGAAACGATGCTCAAGACCGTTCCAATCATCCCGGCTTCCATGGAAGAGTCGCGTTCATGACCTACACTGTTCTGGGCATCTCCGCCCATTATCACAACTCTGCCGTCTGTCTGCTGCAAGACGGCCATCTGGTTGCCGCCGCCGAAGAAGAACGTTTCTCCCGCATCAAGCATGACCCCTCCATGCCCAAGGCCGCCACCCGGTTTTGTCTGCGTCAGGCGGGCCTGACCATGGCCGACATCGATTGCGTGGCCTATTACGAACTGCCGGTCAAGAAACTCGGGCGTCAAATCTGGATGGGTCTGCCCGGTTTCACCCGCCGCCCGGACGAAATCCAACGCATGGACCCGAAACGTCCGGAACGCGAAATCCGCACCATTCTCGGCTTCGACGGACCCATCGAGTGGGTGGAACACCATCTGGCCCACGCGGCCAGCGCCTTTCATTTTTCCGGCTTCCCGGAGGCGGCGGTCCTGACCGTGGACGGCGTGGGCGAGTGGACCACCACCAGCTACGGCGTCGGCGACGGTCAACGGTTGGAACTGTTTGAAGAGGTCGCCTTCCCCGACTCCATCGGACTGCTCTACAGCACCTTGACCAGTTATCTCGGGTTCCGGGTCAACGGCGGCGAGTACAAGGTGATGGGACTGGCCCCCTATGGCCAACCCCGTTTCGCCGACACCATCCGCGCCATGATCCAACCCGGCGAAAAGGGACAATACCGGCTGGATCTGCGCTATTTCGATTTTCTCAAAAACGAACGCATGTACTCCGACGCCCTGATCGAAGCCCTGGGCGCCCCTCCCCGGGAACCGGAATCGGACATGCTGCCGTTTCACATGGATGTGGCCAAAAGCCTGCAAGTGGTGCTGGGAGAGATCATGCTGGCCAAGGCCCGTTATCTCCACCAGCGGGTGCCCTCCGACAATCTGTGTCTGGCGGGCGGGGTGGCCCTGAACTGTGTGGCCAACGGATACGTGCATGCCAACGGTCCGTTCCGCAATCTGTTCGTGCAACCGGCCTCCAACGACGCCGGCGGCGCCCTGGGCGCGGCGGCCATGGCCCACATCCGCCGCCAGGAACAGCCCCTGCCCAAAAAGCGGCTCACCAACGTCTTTTTGGGTCCGGGTTACCCCTCCAACGACATCGCCCGCATGCTCGACTCCACCCCGGTGCGCTACGAAGACTATCGCGCACGCCCGGCGGAACTGTTCGACCGGGTGGCGGCCGCCATGGAGGCGGGCCAGGTGGTGGGCTGGTTCCAAGGACGCCTGGAGTTCGGACCCCGCGCCCTGGGCGGACGGTCGATTCTGGCGGACCCGCGCAATCCGATCATGCGCGACCACATCAACGCCCTGGTCAAAAAAAGAGAAGCCTTCCGCCCCTTCGCCCCCTCGGTGCTGGAAGAGAACATGGGTGACCATTTCCGCTTGCAAGCCCCCTCTCCGTTCATGCTGGAGACTTGCCCGGTCCATTCGGGACTCGATCTGCCCGCCATCACCCATGTGGACGGCTCGGCACGGGTGCAGACCGTCAACGCTTCGGAAAATCCCCGCTATCACGCCTTGTTGCAGGCCTTTCACCGCCGCACCGGCTGTCCTTTGGTGCTGAACACCTCCTTCAACATGCGCAGCGAACCCATTGTCTGCTCTCCCCGCGACGCCCTCTCCTGTTTTGTGCGCGCCGGGATCGACCTGCTGGTCCTGGAAGATTTCGTCATCGAAAAAGACGCCATTCCTCCGTTCTGGAAGCAGGCGCTGGAGATCATCGAAGGCAACCAGTCATCCGGCATCACCCATCGGGTGTACACCTTCTTTTAGTGGACATGCCCCATCATGAGCCTGACGCCACCCGACCTCACCAAAACCCTGGCCAATCAAATCGCCGACCGTCTGGCCGCCGTGGACGATCTGCCCCGTCTGCTGGAGTCCATGCGCCAGTTGGGGATGTTCAACGGTCAGATGGATCTGTCCACGCATCAGGCCCAGCCCCTGCCCACCCCCGCCATCGGTGAGGCCACCACCCGCATCGGCATCTGGCAACCGGTGACGGAACAGGGCCAAACCCGCTACGAACGGATCGAAACCGATCCCTTCAACGCCTCCCGCTGGTCCGCCGCCGAACACATCCCTCCGAAAAGCGCCAAAAAACGCATCGTCTATCTGGGAGAGTCGGTGGCCCGTGGATTTTTCTTCGATCCCCATTTCAATCCCGTCCAGGTGATGGAAAGCCTGCTGGCCGCCCCACCCGGCGACCCAGGCTACGAAATCATCGATCTGGCCTGCAATGGCCAGTTCATGCCCGGACTGCTGAAACTCGCCCACGAAGCCGTGGCCCTGCAACCCGACCTGATGATCCTGTTCGCCGGCAACAACTGGCTGGAACCCGCCACCTTGTGGCGTGAACTGGCGCCGGCCATGGCCCGGACGTTGCGGGCAGGGGCGGGAGTGGCCGGCATCAACCGGGTGATCGAAAACTGGCTCCAGCAACGCGCCGCCGCCTATGTGCAGCAACTGTCCACCCTGGCCCAGGCCCGGCAACTGCCGATTCTGGTGGTGATTCCGGAATTCAATCTGGCGGATTTCGCCTCGGACACCATCATCGGCACCCCGAAGGCCACCGGTGGGCAAGGTGTGGACCCGGCCCGCTGGCAACAGATGCTGGAGCAGACCCGGACCGCCATCGACCAGGGAAAATGGAGCGAAGGGGAGTCGCTGGCCCGACAACTCATCGCACACGACCAGGGCACCACCTCGGCGGCCTACGCCCTGCTGGCCCGTTGTCTTCAGGAGCAGGGCCACACCCCGAAAGCCCGCGAAGCCCTGGAACAGGCCCGTGACGCCATGTTGTGGTGCTGGCCCCTGTTGACGCCCCGCTGTCCCGCCGTGGTACGCGCCACCATCCTCCAAGAGATCGATCGGGTTGGAGCGCCCTGGCTGAGTGTCATCGACCTGCCCAGCCGGTTCGCGACGTGGCTGGAGGGAGCCATTCCCGGACGACGCAGCTTCTTCGATTATTGCCATCTGACTGCCGAAGGGACCGCCATGGTGGCCTCGGCCCTGGTGGCGGCCATCCGGGAACGGCTGGAAGGGGCGCAGACCGATTGGCACGCCCTGATGACCCGCGCCCCGGCTCCGAATCAAGGAATCATCCGCCGGGCGCATCTGTTCGCGGCCATGCACAACGCCTCCTGGGGGCAATCCCGGGAACTGGTGCGCCATCACGCCGAACAGGCCGCCCAGCAAGCCGCCGGAGAGGCTGGATCACCGAAGGCTGAATCCCCGGAGGCTGGACCGGTGACGAGGTTGGCCACCTTCATGGCCGATCTGGCCTGTCGGCGGCTGCCCGGTGCCTTGTGCGACCTGTTCCCCGAGGTGTTGCAGGCCGACGATCTGTTCGCCACCTTCCGACTGGCCGACATGGGCGCGCGACGCCACGACCTGTTGGCCGAAGAGTTGACCCGCGCCTTCCAAAAGAACGCTCCCCAACTGCCCGACCGGATCCAACAGCGCCTGTTGCGTGAACACGCCCTGGACGCCTCCCCCATCGACCTGCTCGATCCGTATTATCATATCTCCACCTGGTGCCAGCCTGAAGGGGATTGGTGGAAACAGTCGATCCACTTCAAGGCCTATGACCGGGAGAGTCGCTTTCTGCTGGTGATCGCCGATCGGTCGCGCGAGGTGCGTCTCACCCTCACCCACCGGATTCCGCCCGCCTCCACCCCGGATGGCGCGCTGGAGGTGCGGATCAACCAGACCCGGCTGCTCTGTCTGCCGCTCCACACCACCTGGACCACGACCATCATCCCAATCCCGGCCCATCATCTGCGCACGGGCAGAAACGAAATCACCCTGCATTGGCCGGTGATTCAACCGGTTCCCACAGCCGTCACCCCCCTGGCCGACCGGATCGACGCGGGCGAACTGCCGCTCTTGTTGCAACACTGGGGCGAGATCAACACCCTGCTGGCGGAACCCGCCCCCTGATCACAAAGACTGCGCCCACTTTTTTCTGTTGACCCGATCCTGTGTAAATGATTTTATTTTCCGCACAGCATCGTGTATCATCACGCACATTCCTGGATGCAAAACCTGTGAAAACAGACATGCTTGCCTATTTTTTAATCAACTCATGGTGCGCCCACGAACCACGCCAACCAGCCAACCCGGATAAAAAAACCGAAATTTCATTCTGATCCTTCTGGCCAGAGAGACAATCACGACATGAATGAATGGCGCGAGCAACTGAAACACCATGTCAACACCCTTGAAAAACTTGAGAAGTTCATTCACGTCTCCCCGCAGGAACGGGAAGCGATCCAGGCCCACAAGAACACCCGCTGGGGCACCACCCCCTATTTCGCCGCCCTGATGGACAAAGATGACCCGGAATGTCCCATCCGCAAACAGGTCATCCCCTCGATGCTCGAACTGCAAAACGAGTTCGGCATGGAAGGGTATCTGGTCTGGAAGGAAAACCGCGACACCCAGGAAAAACGTCCCGACTCCATTGCCCGTCAATACCGGGACCGGGTGGCCTTCACCGTCACCCAGACCTGCGGCATCTACTGCCGCCACTGCTTCCGCCGCGAAATGACCATCGACAAGGTGCTCAAGCTGCGCCTCGATGTGGACGAAGGGCTGCAATGGCTGTCCGAACATCCGGAAGTACGGGATGTGCTGATCACCGGCGGTGATCCGCTGCTGCTGTCGGACGACGAAATCGAATACCTGATCCGCCGCATCCGGGAGATTCCCCACATCCAGATGATCCGTTTCGGCACCCGTCTGCCCATCGTGCTGCCCCAACGCATCACCCCGTCCTTGATCAAACGGCTGGCGGGATACCACAAGGTGCCGATCTGGATCAACACCCAGTGCAACCACCCCAAGGAACTCACCGAACTCACCGCCCGCGCGGTCTACGATCTGGCCACCTGCGGCATCAATGTGGGCAATCAAGCGGTGCTGCTCAAGGGGATCAACGACACGGTGGAGGTGTTCCGGGAACTGCACCAGAAACTTCTCGGCATTCGCATCCGGCCCTACTACGTCTTTTATTGCGAGGCCGCGCCCGGCATCGACCACTTCCGCACCCCGCTGGAAAAAGGCGCGGAACTGATCCGCGACGCCCTGCGCGGTCACACCACCGGACTGGCCCAGCCCCTGTACGTGGTGGCCACCAACATCGGCAAGATTCCCATCGTGGCCAGCGACTCCATCGTGGACAAGAACGACCAGCGTTATCTGCTGCGCAATCACGATGGCCGCTTCACCGAACTGCCCGTCATTTCATAATCAAAACGCCTCCTGCACCCCGGAAACCATGGACCCCATGACCAATCAGATCCCCCACACCCCGGATTCGTCCCCGACCTCCCAACGTTCGCACGCCGAACCCCTGGCCATCATCGGCATGGGGTGTCGTTTTCCCGGAGGCGCACACTCTCCGGCGGCCTTCTGGGAACTGTTGAGCCAGGGCAAAGACGGGGTGATCGAAACCCCGCCAGAACGCTGGAGCCTGGGGCGCTTCTGCGATCCGGATCCCTCCCGGCCCGGAAAGATGCCGGTCCGGCAGGGAGGATTCCTGCAAGAGCCCATCGACGGCTTCGATCCGCTGTTTTTCGGCATCTCCCCCCGGGACGCCCAGGCCATGGATCCCCAACAGCGCCTGTTGCTGGAGGTGGTGTGGGAGGCGTGCGAAGACGCCGGACTCGACATGGACCAGATGAACGGTTCCAATACCGGGGTGTACATCGGCGGATTCATGCAGGACTTCACCGCCATCATCCTCAGCCCCCTCAACCGGCCCCTGCTCAACAACAGCTCGGCCATCGGGGTCAATCTGGCCATGCTGGCCAATCGCATCTCCCACGCCTTCAACCTGCTGGGACCGAGCATCGCCATGGACACGGCCTGCTCCTCCTCTTTGGTCAGTTTCCATCAGGCGTGCCAGTCGGTGTGGAACGGGGAATGCTCCATGGCGATCAGCGGCGGGGTCAATCTCATGATCCGGCCCGAATACAACATCGCCTTGCACAAGGGACAGTTCCTGGCCCCCGACGGACGCAGCAAAAGCTTCGACGCCCGTGGAAATGGCTATGGACGCGGCGAAGGGGCGGGCATCGTGGTGATCAAACCCCTCTCCGCAGCCCAGCGGGACAACGACCGGATCTATGCACTGGTCCACGCCACCGGAGCCAACCAGGATGGCCACACCAACGGCATCACCGTGCCCAGCGGCCCGGCCCAACAGGCCTTGATCCGCAAGGTGTGCGCCGCCGCCGACATCGATCCGCAAAAAATCCGCTACATCGAGGCCCACGGCACCGGCACCCCGTTGGGGGATCCCACCGAATGCAAAGCCCTGGGCAGCGTCTATGGTCTGGGTCGCCCGGAGGATCAACCCTGCATGGTCGGCTCGGTCAAGGCCAACATCGGCCATCTGGAGGCCGCCGCCGGAATCGCCGGGGTGATCAAAGCCGTCTTGTGTCTGCATCACCAGCAGATTCCGCCCCAGGCCAATCTGGAAACCCTCAATCCCAACATCCCCTTCGAGGCGTTGCGCCTGCGGGTGTCCCAGGCCCTGCACCCCATGCCCGCCGGGGATGGACCCGCCCTGGTGGGGGTCAACTCCTTTGGCTATGGGGGCACCAATGCCCATGCCATCCTGTCGGAAGCACCGGAAGCACCCCTGTCCCCGCCGGTGGCCACCGATTCCCGGGAACAACTCATTCCCCTGTCGGCCCGCTGCGAAGCCGGGCTCAAGGCCCTGGCCAAACGGTGGCTCGACTGGCTGGAAGACAGTCAACCCCTGCCGACCCTGCCCCCTCTGGGACGGGCCGCCGGGGTGCGCCGCACCCATCACGACCGACGTTTGGCCCTGGTGGCCAATTCCACCACAGGGTTGATCGAGCAACTGCGCGCCCTGACCGCCCCGGATGCCCTGCTCCCCGCCCCCAGCCGGATTTCGAGCCAACAGGCCCAACGCCCGGTGTTCGTGCTGACCGGCATGGGCCCCCAGTGGTGGGCCATGGGTCGCCAACTGCTGGCCGAAGAACCCATCTTCCGCCAGACCGCCACAACCATCGACGCCCATTTCCAGAAGGTGGCGGGCTGGTCGATCCTGGAAGAGATGCAACGCCCGGAAGCCGAATCCCGCATCGCCGAAACCCGCTTCGCCCAACCGGGCAACTTCGTGGTTCAGGTGGGTCTGGTAACCCTGCTGCGGGCCTGGGGGGTGGAACCCGCCGCCGTGGTGGGACACAGCTTAGGCGAGGTCTCGGCCGCCTACATAACCGGCGCGTTGAGCTTCGAGGACGCCATTCTGGTGAGCTATCACCGCAGCCGGCTGCAACAAAAAGCCGTGGGCGCGGGTCGCATGCTGGCGGTGGGACTGCCTCCGGAAGAGTGCCCCCCCCTGCTGGCTCCCCACGGGGGCAAGGTGGTGATCGCGGCCATCAACAGCCCCACCTCCAGCAATCTGGCCGGAGACGCGGACGCCCTGGCCATCATCGCCCAGCAACTGGAGGCCCGGGGGGTCTTCAACCGATTCTTGCGGGTGGACATCCCCTATCACAGCCCGGCCATGGATCCCTTGAAGCCGGAACTGCGGGCCTCTCTGGTCCACATCCAGCCCCGCGTTCCCACCCTGCCCCTGTATTCCACCGTCACCGGTCTGCCGGTGCAAGGAGCGGATTGGGGGGCGGAATACTGGGTGCAAAACCTACGGGAGCCGGTGCTGTTCGCGGCGGCCATGGGACGGCTCATCCAGGATGGTTACGGACTGTTCGTGGAGATCGGGCCCCATCCGGTGCTGGCCACCTCCATGCAGGAGTGCCTGAGCCACAAAGGCGTGACCGGCGAAACCCTGGCCACCTTGAATCGCACCAAACCGGAACGGGCCACCCTGCTGGAGACCGTGGGCAAACTCTACACCCACGGTTATCCGGTAGCCTGGGAACGGATCTATCCCGCCGAACTCGAACAGCATCTCACCCTCCCCACCTATCCCTGGCAACGGGAACGGTATTGGCCGGAGAGCGACGCGGCGTTGATGGATCGGCTCTACACGGTGGAACACACCCTGCTGGGCCAGAAGATCAACGCGCCCCTGCCCACCTGGGAGAGCCAGTTGAATCCGGCTTTGGTGCCCTTCTTGAACGATCACCGGGTGGAAGAGTCGGTGGTCTTTCCCGGTGCCGGATACGTGGAACTGGGATTGGCGATTCACCGGCTGGTGGTCCAGGATGAACCCTGCCTGCTGGAGCGGTTGCAGTTTCATCAGGCGCTGGTGATCACCGGCGGGGAAGCCACCTTGCGCATGAGCTTCGATCCCAAAAGCCACCAGTACACGGTTCACAGCCAACGCGCCGACCAGCCCGACCATTGGACCCTGCACGCCTCCGGGATCCTCTCCCCCGAACCGCTGGGAGACGCCACCCATCTGGAGATGAACACCGTGCAGCGCGCCTGCACCGAATCCATGGAGATCGACGCGATCTATGCCCAACTGGATGCCACCGGTCTGCATTACGGCCCCTGGTTCCGAGGCATCCGCCAGATCAAGAGGGGAGAAAACGCCGTCTTGGTGCAAGTGGCGGCCCACCCGGAGTGGAGCCGGGCCGACGACGCCCATCGGCTGCATCCCACCTTGCTGGATACCTGCTTTCAGGCTTTGATGATCACCATGAAGCCGGATGACGGGCTGTATCTGCCGGTGGGGATTCAGCGTCTGCGCTTTTACGCCACTCCCGCCGCGCCGTTTTGGTGTCACATCCAGATCACGGATCACAATGCCCGTTTCATCGAATGTGATCTGACCCTGTGCGACTCCGAAGGCCGAATCTACGCCGAACTGGAAAAACTGCGCTGCAAGGCGGTGCCCAAGGGCCAAAACGACGACGAGGGCGCGGCCCTCAACGACTGGCTCTATCGCCTCTCCTGGGAACCCGTGGAGCGTCCCACCGCCACAACGGCCTCCGCACCCAAAAACGATTCCCTGCCCCTGGTCATTCTGGACCACGACACCCCCCTGGGAGAGTCGTTGGCCAAACAACTGATCGCGGCGGGAGCGGGCCGGGTGGAACGGATGTCCCATCCCCTGGCCGGACTCGACGCCGCGCTGGCATCCCTCGGACCCTGCCGGGCGGTGATCGCTTTGTGGGGCGCGACCACCCAACCGACCCCGGAAGATCCCATCGGCATGAATCCGACGATCGACACCCTGGGATTGATCCAGACTCTGGTCCGGATGGGCGAAAACGGGAACACTCCCGCCTCCGGCCTGCCCCGGCTTTATCTGGTGACTCAAGGCGCGCAGCCCGCGCATCAGCCGGAAACCCTCGCGGGCCTGCATCTGGCTCCGCTGGTGGGACTGGCGCGGGTCGCGGCCAACGAGCAGCCGGGACTGCGTTGCACGGTGCTGGATCTGGATCCTCATGATCCCGCCGCCTGTCTGGCGGATCTGGCCACCGAGGTGCTGGCGGATCTGGCGGAAAGCGAAGTGGCGTGGCGGGACGGACAACGACTGGTCAACCGTCTGGTGCGGGCAGAAGCCGCGACCCTGGCCCAGCAACAGCTCGAACCCAGCGACGACCCGGCGGCCAGAACCCCCTTTGTGCTGGAGGCGGGCCGACCCGGCGCCATCTCCTCGTTGCAACTGCGGGCCTGCGAGCGTCGCCCCCCCGGACCCGGAGAGGTGGAGATCGAAGTCCACGCCGCCGGCATCGGCGCGCGCGATGTGACCCGCATCACCCAGCGGGATCCGGAAGGAACCTTGGGCAAAACCTTCTTCGGCGACGGCATCGGCATGGAGGTCTCCGGGGTGGTGACCCGCGTGGGTCCGGGGGTCCAGGCCCCGGCCAAAGATGAAGCGGTTCTGGCGATTCTGCCGGGAGGTTTCCGCTCCCACATCACCTTGCCGGTCAACGCCATCTGGACCCTGCCCAGACCCAGACGCATCGGCGACGCGGAGTGCGGCGGACTGCCCATGGCCTTTCTGGCGGCCTATTTCGGGCTTTACCGGGCCTATCTGGGCACCGGGGAAAAGGTGTTGATCCACTCCGCCCACTGCGGCATGGGTCTGGCCGCCATCCAGGTGGCCCAATGGCGCGGCGCGGAGCTGTTCGTCACCGCCGACACCCCGGAAAAACGCAAATTCCTGCGCTCACTCGGACTGCGCCACGTCTTCGACAGCCGTTTTCCCACCTATGTCGAACAGATCATGGCCGCCACCGGGGAGCGGGGAGTGGATGTGATCTTCAACACCCTGGGTGGCGAAGCCGGTCAGAAAAGCGTGCTGGCCCTGGCCCCCTTCGGGCGTTTCGTCGAACTGGGCGAGTATGCCGCCCGCAAGGATGCGGCGTGGAATCTGGCCAGCGTGGAACGCAACCTCAGCTTCATGTCCGTGGATCTGGATCATCTGGCCCGGCGTCGGGAGATCATGCCCTTCTTGCTGGAAGAGATTTCCGCCCAGTTCGCCAACGGCACCTTCAAGCCGATCCAGACCCATGTCTTTCCCGCCGACCGGGCGGCGGAAGCCTTCGAGCATGTGCAAAGCGGTCAACTGGGCAAGGCGGTGTTGGACATGCGGGGCACCGGCCCCATGACCATTCTGCCGCAACGCCAGGAGCCGCCGCTGTTTGACGCCGACGGCACCTATCTGATCACCGGGGGTTTCGGCAGTTTCGGACTGGAGTTGGCCGCCTGGATGGGACGACAGGGAGTGCGGCAACTGGTGCTGACGGGTCGTCAGGGCGCGGCCTCCCCCGAGGCCAAACAGGCTGTGATGGCCCTGGAATCCACCGGGGTGCGGGTGATGGCTGTGGCCATGGATGTCACCAGTTCCACGGAGGTGACCCGGCTCATTCAGCGCATCGGCCACACCATGCCCCCGTTGCGGGGGATCGTGCATGCGGCGGCGGTGCTGGACGACGGACTGCTGATGGATCTGGATCCCGACCGCATGCGGCGTGTGCTGGCTCCCAAGGCTTTGGGGGCATGGCATCTGCATCAGGCCACCCAGTCCCTGAAACTCGACTTCTTCGCGCTCTTCTCGTCGGTTTCGTCTTTGATCGGCAACGCCGGACAAGGCAACTATGTGGCGGCCAACGCCTTTCTGGATGCCCTGGCCCACGCCCGCCGCGCCGCCGGACTGCCGGCCACCAGCATCAACTGGGGCGCCCTGGGCGAGGTAGGCATGGCGGCCCGCGACAAGGAAGTGGAGCGCCGTCTGCAACGGGGAGGCATTCACAGCATCGGCATCACCCAGGCCATGACCGCCTTTGCCCGGGTGTTGCGCTGGAATCCGTCCCAACTGGGGGTGCTGCACATGGATTGGGAGGCCTTTGCCCAAACCAATCCCCTGGTCACGCGCATTCCCCGCTATAGCGGGCTGGTGGCCTCGGACGACAATCCGTCCAGCCACAAGAACACCTCCCAACTGCGCCAACAATTGGCCACCAGCCCGGAGAACCTGCGTCGCGGCATCCTGGTGGACCACATCCGCGCCCTGGTGGCCAAGGTGCTGGGCATTCCCAATCTGGAGCGGGTCTTGCCCCATGTGCAACTGTTCGACCTGGGCATCGACTCGTTGACCGCCGTGGAACTGAAAAACAAGCTGGAAGCGGAAGTCGGATTGTCGCTCGGATCGTCACTGGTGTTCAACTATCCCACCATCGACGCCCTGGCCAATTTCCTGGCCTCCAGCCTGTTTGCCGACACCCAGACCGCCACCCCCGACACCCAGGCCGCCGCGACCCCCGCGCCGGATCAGGCGGCTGTGGCAAAACTCTCGGATGACGAGGCCGAGGCGCTGCTGCTGGAAGAGTTGATGAATACCATGTCCCAGCTCTCCTGATCCGGTTCACGCCTCCACCGCCACACCCATTTTGTCTCTTGTCTCCCGCCCTCCCCGGTTTCCGATGCGTTGATCGCCTCAGAAACCGGGGAGACCGGCACACTCAAACAGAAGACTCCGACCTTTCCAACGCCTCATCCCGCATCCGATTCAAAAACTCCCGTGGCGAATACAGCGATACACCCGGATCGGGCACCTCCAGAAACCGCCTGACCGCCCTGGCGATGGAACGGGCCGAGGTGGGATCGAAGGTCTGCACCGGCACGCACACATCCCGGACATAATCCAATTCCCCCGCGACAATGGGCAACCCGTGGCGACTGGCCTCGATCAAAGGCATGCCGAAAGATTCGGAGAGGGAAGGAAAAATCAAGGCCCGGGCTTGCTGGTACAGACGGGAGACCTCCGGGGGCGACAAATGGCCCACGTTATCAATTTCCAAGCCTTCTTCGCGCCGCAACCCGGCCACCTGTTCCGCCAGCCCACGGTCCCGCTCTCCCAGGGTCAAGGCCAGTTTCGGGGTCAGCCCCTCCCGTTTGAGTTCCCGCCACGCCTGAAACAGCCGCTGGTGATTCTTGTGTGCGTTGCCATCGGAGACGTAAACAAAATCCCATTCCGGCACCACCGTCGCATCCCGCTCCACCGTCGGCTGATCGATGAAGGGCAAGATCAGGACTTTGGGCAGATCGGTTTGTTTCCACTGCTCCAAAGAGTGCCTCAACGCCGCCGCCATGGTGGGGGTCTGCACCACGAACGCATCCACCCGCTGCCGGAAGATTCGACTGATGGCGCGCTCATACAGCAGACGCAAGGCGACACGGGGATTGTGATCCGAAATGGCATATTTCCCGAAATACAAGCGATTTTGCAGATAGACGACGATGCGCGCTTTCAAAAAGAACGCTGGCGGCAAACCATGAAAAAACAGCACCGTGTCTTCCGCCGAAGCCATGCCATTCAACGTGACCTGCGCCCAGGCCCGTGAGACCAGATTGGCCTGGACCCAATGGATCGAACTGTCCGGGGGAAGGTGCAAACGGGATCGGGCGCGCTGATCCAAAAAGCCGATCAGCCTCCATTCGGCGGGCCAACTTTTCAGCAGCGCGTTCAACAGCATGAATCCCCCGCCGTTGTGGACATTGGGGGCATACAGAATCAGGTTCCGGTTCATGATCGCTCCGTGCCGTCGTGAAAAGCGGGGTGAATGGAAAAGGTGGCATACCACACTCCCCGCCTTGTGACACGGAATTTTCGCCAAAACCAGCCGTTGTCCCGGCTCACCGCGAAGGGATTCAAGAGGGGCTTGCCAGGCGAATCGAACCAACCCGTCAGCCAATAAAACTTCATCCCATGAACACCTCATCCAGGGACTTGGCATCCATAAATCGCAGGCTCCACCCCTCCAAAGAATCCAGATCGGCTGTGGAGATTCTTTCGTGGGCCCAAGCTGGCAGAGTCCCAAAACGGTGCTGCAATTGGCGGATCAGGATTTTGGCCTCGCCAATCCGTTCTCCTCTCTGCGCACCGATCTGAATGCCTTCCTCTCGGCCTTCCTCTCGTGCCAGTTCTATACGTCCTCGTGCGTCGGCAATGGCGATTCCGGCTTTGTCGTACAGGTCCAACTCATCCTTCGTCATGTTGGCCACCATGGCTTTCTCGAACGCATGCCGAAACGGTGGCAGATCCAACTGGTCTGGTACCTGTTCCAGGGTCTCGGCATGACGGATGAAGTAGATCCATTTCTCAAGAATGCCATCACACGCTTCCAGGGGTTTCGTGAATTTTGTCAACTCCACGAAATAATGGACAATATCGCTCAGGTATGAATCACCGGTGATGGTTTCCTGGGATTGGTGGCAGGAAACGCAATGGTCGAATTTCGGAAACAGAATAAAATCGGTGATGGTGACCGCGATGATCCGCTTCAATTTGGGATAGTCTTCGGCCCTGCTGATCTGTCCGGAATAGGCTTTGGCACTGTTGTATTGAATGCGGTTGAGAAATCCAGCCACCTTCTCCATCTGCATCTCCACCACATAGGAGATGCCACGATGATCTTTGCAGCGCACATCCAGTACCGAGGATTTGAGTTCCTTGATGCGGGGCGCCAAAAACGGATCCAGGATCGTCAACTCCACAATACGCCGGTCTCCATCCAACCCGAGCAGACTCTCCAGAAAAGAGATCAGAATATCTTTGGCGTCCTCGCTGCCGAAGATTTTCTTGAAGGCGAAGTCGATGCGCGGGTCGATGAATTTCATGGCCTTGGTCCGCTCAGGCAATGGACTGGATGGGTTTATGTTTTTGACTATTCTACCCCCTTGAGATCCCAACTGCCACTGGAATCTCAGAAAAGTCAAGCACTCTGTTTCCATCCAGGTAAAAACCAACCCGGTTCAAATAAATGCCTAGAAAATCATCGACCCCGCCACGACTGTTGCCTCCCTGATCAGCAATGGCTGCTGTTTATTTGATCATTCGTTCCAACCTCCAAAGGAGACAACCCCTTTCCTGTCAACCCCATACCCCCACACCATTCCATGGCATGATTGTGGCATCCCTGACCCGTGGGATCGGCGGGACGCGTCCCAAACGGGTCAACTGTGGAGATGTCCGACGGGAGCGTTGCCGGGATGAAAACCGTTTATGCCATTCGCCATGTGATGTTCGAGGATCTGGGCAGCTTCGCCGAACTGGCACGGGGGCGGGGTTACCAGATCCGGTATGTTGAAGCGGGCATCGAGGATCTGACGCGCATCGATCCTCTGCTGCCGGATCTGTTGGTGGTGCTGGGGGGACCGATCGGGGTGTATGAAGAAGAGACCTATCCCTTCATCACCGCTGAACTGGCATTGCTGGAAAAACGCCTCGCGGCGGACCGACCCACCCTGGGTATCTGTCTGGGTGCCCAGATGATGGCCAAGGCACTGGGGGCCAGGGTCTATTCCGGACCCGTCAAGGAGATCGGCTGGCAACCTCTGACCATCACCCCGGCGGGCATGGCCTCGCCTGTGCGTCATCTGACGGCGGACAAAACCTCCATGCTCCACTGGCACGGGGATACCTTCGATCTGCCCCATGGAGCCACGCTGCTGGCCTCTTCGGCCAATTACGCCCAGCAGGCCTTCCGCTGGGGCAAACACGCCCTGGCGTTTCAGTGCCATCCGGAAATCCAGGGGGGGCGGATGGAGTCCTGGCTGATCGGCAATACCATCGAACTGAACAAGAATGGCCTCTCCATTCCCCGACTGCGGGAGGAGACCCGACAACTCGCTCCGGCCCTGGAAGTCCAGGGGGGATTGTGTCTGGGGGAGTGGCTGGACGGATTGCCCGAATAACGCGACACCCCGGCTCCACAGGGGATTGTGTCTGGGGAGGGGGCTGGACGAATGGCCCGAATCGCGCAAACAATCCGGCGCAACGTGTCGCCTTTACCCCTTACAGATGAAACTGGTGCAACTCCTCGTCCAGCACCGACGCGATCTCTTCGGCCACCTTGGCCCGTTGCGTGACCGTGGCGCTGATCAGGCGCATCCGTTCCGCCGATGCGAGAATCTCTTCCATGTGGCCCGACAGATCACCAGCCCGCTGCATGGTGCCATCCACGGCGCTGCCGATCACCTCGCCATGGGCCGAAGTCTTCTCCACCGAACGGGTCATGCCATCCACCCCTTGCGAGGCGGCGGAGACATTGCGGGTCACCTCGTCGATGCCCAAGGCAATCTCCTGCACGCTGCGGCTCACCTCCTCCACCTCACGGGTAATCTCCCCCACCAACCGCGAGACCGATTCCGTCTCCCCGGCGGCGGCGTCCATGGAGCCGGAAATCTCGTTGACGGTGCGGGACTGCTCCACCATGGCCTCCAGAATCTCGCCATTGACCTCGCGGATGCGGTGAACCCGATGATTCACCCCCTCCATGGCCCGGTTGACCTGCTCCATGTGGTCCTGGATCTGATCGATGCGGCCATGAATCTCCCCGGTGGCGTGGGCGGTCTGACGGGCCAACTCCTTGACCTCGTTGGCCACCACCGCGAATCCCTTGCCCGACTCCCCCGCTCCCGCCGCCTCGATGGCCGCGTTCAAGGCGAGCATATTGGTCTGCTCGGCAATGCTTTGGATCAGGCCCACCACGGTGCTCACCTCCCGCACCGAATCCACCAGACGCACCATCACCTCGCCATTGGCCTCCACGGCCAGACGGGCCTCCTCGGAGACGGTCGCGGCCTCGGAACAACGCTCGCGCACGCCAGCCAAAGAGGTATTCATGGCATCCACGGACAAAGCCACCTGCACCATGTTCTCGCTGGAGCGCTCCGAAGCCCCGAGCACGCCGCTCATGCCGCTCGACAAGGCTCCCGCCGAGTTGGCCACGGTCCCGAGGCTGGCGCTGGCCTGCTCCGCCGCAGCCGAGATGGTGCCCATGTTGTCGTTGATCTCCTGGGCCGAACACAGCACCTCGTTCATGTAACCGGCCATGGCCCGCACCGCCCCATCCACGCCGGACATGTCCGCGTTCAACCGACTGCCGAAATTCAGCCCCGTTTCTCCTTTCAGCCGCAGTTCTCCGGCCCCCTGGGTCAACTCTTCGGCCACGCGATTGAGTTCCGCCGCGCTGCCGGTCAACTGACCCGCATGTTCCACGATCCCGGTGAGCAGGCCCCGCAACTGGCCCACCATGGTCTCCATGGCGCGAAACAACACCCCGAATTCGTCCTTGCGCCCCTGATCCAGGGCCACGGTCAGATCGCCACGGGCCAGCCGTTCCGTCACGGCCACCACCTGTTTCACCGGCACCAGCACCACCAACCGGATCATGGCGAACAGGCCGACGCTGGCCCCGAGGCTCAACAGCACAATCAGCAGGATCTTGTTGCGGGTCGCGGCGCGGGAGTCGGCCAGCATCGCGCTGACATCGTTAAGCACCAGCACCGCGCCGATCTCCTGACCGCTGAAATCCCGCAAGGGAAAACTCGACGCCAGCCAGGATTTGCCCTGGGCCTCGATGGTTGCGCCGCTTTGGGCGGATGCGGCCAACACCGGCAGAGGACGGATCTGCGGGTCGGAGAAATCATAATAGATCATGTCGTTGACCACCACATCCGCCTTTTCGTCCGCGAACCGCTTGGCGGTCCGAAACACCGACTCGCGAATGCCGATGGCGAACTCCAGCCCGGTGGTCTTGCGGGCGGCGGCGAAGATGTCGGTCAGGCTGCCTCCCAACTCCACGGAACCGACCGGTTCGGACTTGTGAAACACCGGATAGACCACCCGCAATCCCGGCCCACCCCGCCCCACCTCCAACCCCACCACCGGCTTGCGGGTCTGATTGGCGACAACGACGGTTTTTCTGAAGGCCGAAAGATCATCTCCGAACTGTTCCGGCTTGTGGGCGCGCAAGAAACTGGTGGCCGGGGGCAGATGAAACTGGAACTGATCGATCTTGTATTGGGGTTCGAGCCGCTGCTTGTAAAACGGAGTGGTCAATTTCGCCAAGGCGTCCCGGTCCCGTGCCGCGAAGGCGGAGACCAGTTCCCGACTGTTCAACAGGGCCTCCATGGCCATGGAGAGATCCACGCCACGGGTTTCGATCTGGTGGATGACGATCTCGCCGAAGACCCGGGCACTCTCTGCGGCCTTGCGGTTGAGGGCGTTGCCGGTCTCCCGGTGACCCAGATAACTCAGAATGCCGCCCATCAACAACATCGACACCAGAATCACCCACATGATCTTGAATCGCAAACCATGCTGCCACTGCATTGCCTCGCCCCCTTCGGTCTTCACGTCGCCCCGGGATCCGACGTGTCAAAAAACACTCGAAAACCTATGCATTCGCCAGTTCATGAAAGAATCATGCCGTCTTCGGACATGCCGGCAGACAATCCCGCGCCAGAAAAAGCCACGGCGATCCCGCCAGAACGACCAATCCGGCCAATCTGGAGATTGCTGCAAAATGATTTCAAATCATGCAAATCCAACCTGAATGGCTCACCAAAATCCAAGCCATCCAGGTTGGATCCGCGCATGACGGATTCAGGATCGGGGAACAGCGACTCGCAAGAAAGGAGTCGCATTTTCAAGAGGACTATTGTGATGGCTTTTCAAGTGTTGGGCAAGGTTTCAAACAGGCGGAAACGGTGATCCAGAAACCATTCGGTCGCCTCCTCGGCGCGCATGGCATAATGGATGCGAATCTCTTCGATGGCGGTCTGCCGCCGTTTGTACTCCGCTTCGGTGATGCGACCCGCCGACCAGTCGGCCCGGTCCCCCAGGGCCAGGATGCTCAAACGGGTGAACACCGCGCCATTGCCCGCAGGCACGGCCCAGATCTCCTCCAGGGCGTCGAAAGCGGTCAAATAGGCCTCCTCCGGCACCTCGGGCGGGGGAGCCTCGGGTTTGAGGCGATCGATATAGGCGTCATCGTTGGCGGTTGCGCGCGTCTTGCGCATGCCACGCAACACATGATCATCATAGCTCACCCAGGTCTCGGGCAAGGGACCGGGATGTTTGCCCACCGGATGAACCACCCGTGTCTTGGGCTTGCGCACGCCATCCACCAGATACTCCTCCAGGGAGATCCAGCCATCCAGTTTGGGATCTTTCTTCATGGGAACAGTCTCCTCGACTCCTCCAGGGGTCCACGGGGTACATGGAACTCTTTTCGTCCGAAAAGCCCGGAAAGTTGAGGGGTTCATGATGACTTTTCCGAAAGATGCGGAGAAAATCCCGCACCTTCCGGAATCTGGAATGCCAAAGATCAAGATGCGCTCGGAGTCAAAAGGGCGCTGACCGCCTTTTGCAGACTTTCGGCCTGCAACGGGGTCAACTCCAGCGAGACCGGACGATCCGGCAGGGTGACAATGGTGGCGTTCTTCTCCTGATAGACCCGCAACACACGGGCCTTGTCCCCCTGTCCCAGGGTGATGGTCACCAAAGGGGTGCCATCGGTCTTGAGGGGAACCCCCCGATAGGCGTCTCGCGACAACATCTCCTCGATGCTGCCCCATTCGTCGCGGGGCCAACGGTCGGCTCTCTTTTCGGCGCTCGCGCTTTTGCCCTCGGACTCCAAACGCAGGGTATCGAAAGCGCTCTTGGACTCCACCGGTCGCATGGCCACCAGATCCATGGCGCTCTTGTCCAGCTCCTCGACCAGATATTTCGGCAACAGCATCCAGTCCGGCTCCCCCGCTCGCGAAGCCACCAACGTCTCCGCCACGCGCCAGATGGTGAAAGTCTCGTTGTCCCCCTTGGCCGGGGTCAACTCCACGCTCCAGGCCCCCTCCCCCTCGGGTCCGGTGGTCTGAAAAGCCGTACCCTGGGAACCGGTCAGGGCAAAAATCCAGGCGTTGATCCGATTGGCATCCGCCCGATCTTTCAGTGGAGCCTCCAGATGCCACGCCCCCTCCGGCTCCCGCGCCAGCCGGATCGACTCCCCGGACCGTTTCTTCAACACGATCCGGGTCAGATCCGTCGATTCGGTGCGCGCCAGCCGCTTGTCGCGCAGGTCGTTGACCGGTTGCATCACCTTGGCCAGATCGCTGTTGGCCATCAGCACCACCGGCCCCTTCTCTCCCAGACTCGCATAACGCTTCTGGGGATTGGCCGGGGTGGTGCTCCCGACCAGCAACACGGTGGAAGCCCCCTTGGCATCCTTCACCAGCAGCCGGGCCGCCGGAGCGGTCAGACCAAACGGGGTCGGATCGGTCACGCTATCGACCACCTTCTTTTCGTAGTTCCGGCCCAACACCTCCAACAGCCCCTTGACCGCCTCGCCGTTGGTGCGCAGCGCTCCCGGAGCGGTGATGGCCCAGCGCTCCCCTTCCCGGGTCAAGGTGACGCTCTGGCCGGAGCCATCCCGGAACTCGACAGAGGTGGCCGCGTCGGCGCGCAGCGCGCCGACCGACCGGGAGAGCTTGTCCGCCTCGTCGCGAGCCGACTCGCGCGCGTCCAGAATCCACAGCCCGCCAGCCGCCGCCGCCATGACCACCGCCAGAATCAGATTGTTTCTCCATCCCTTGGACATGTGGCACTCCTCCCTTGATTAACGCCGCCGTCTTTTCAACCAGATGGTCGCGCCGATCCCCACCAGCAGCATCGGAATCAACACCACCAGCCCCCAGAAGAGCAACACCGCATCCGCGCCCGGCAGATTGAGTCCCGCGTCTTGCACCTCCTTGGGCTTGATGGCGATGAAGTTCTCATCCTCGGCCAGCCAGCGGGCCATGTTGAGAAACAGATCCGCGTTGCCCAACGCCCCCACATAGGCGTCGGCGAGGAAATTGGAGTTGGCGGTCACCACCAACCGCTGCTTGTCCGACTCCACCGCGACCCCGATCAGGATCGGTCCCTTGCGATCTTGTTCCGGATTGAACTCCACCTGACCGCTGGACAGCTCCCCGGTCTCCAGCCAACCCCGCGCCGCGCCTTCCAGCAGACGCACGCGCTGCGCCTTGCTGTCGGCGGGCGGGGTCTCCAGTTCGATCCCGCCGGTGTCCGGAAAGATGGTGGCCGCGCTCATTCCCTTGGTGATGGGGTGCTGGGCGGTATAACGGCTGATCAACGGCGTGGAGGCCGATCCCCCGATCATCTGCGCCGCCGGATCCAGGGTGACCCCTTTCAAAAAGGTGACGCCATGTTCCTTGAGCAGCGCCTCCAGTCCGGCGTCGCTCCCCGGTCCCTGCATGACCAGCAGACGGCCTCCGGCATCCAGCCAGGTTTTCAGCCGTTGCCGCTCGATGTCGAGCAAAGGCTTGCGGGGACCGGCCAGCACGATCACCGAGGTGTTCTCCGGCACCTTCTCCACTTCCGCCAGATTCAGCCCCTCCACCCCATAGCCTTCTCCCTTGAGCAAAGCCTTGGCCTGGGTATAGGCGAAACGATCCTTGCCCGCGCCCCCGTCCGGGGACTCATCCAGGGGGTGTTCGCCGTGACCGCTGACAAAGCGGATGGTCTTGGTACCACCCTTGGACAGACGGATCAAACCATTGGTGACCGCCTCTTCGCTGGCTTCGGTGATTTTTTCGGTCTTTTCGCCAACCCGCAGAATCACGGTGCCATAGACCGCCACCTCGGCCTGACGGGCTGCGGCGGGATCCAGATCCGGATCCACATAGCGCAGGGTCATCGCGGGGTTGATCACCTGATATTTTTCCAGCAACTCCTGGATCTGCTGGCGGCGCTCGCCGCGCTCCTGGATATAGGCGGTCATGGTCAAACCCTCGGGGAATGCCTTGACCGCCTTGACCGACTGTTCCGCCAGGGTGTGCCGACCCCCCTTGGTCCAGTCCCAGCGGAGTTGATAACGGTGGCTGGCGTAAGCCGCCAGGGCGAGCAGAATCGTCAGGATCAGCCCCATGACGAAGTTCTGCGACCGGATGTTCAAACGGGTGGAACGGTCCATCTTCATCGTCGTCTTTATCCTTGCAAAGTCGTCGCTTAACCTTGAACCCGATCGGCCATCAACCGCTGCCGGGCAAACAGCAGTCCGGCGGCGGACAGCAGCAGGAAATAACTCAGATCCGCGCTGCTGATCACGCCCGAAAGGAAGTTCTGGTAATGGTTCATGAGCGAGAAATAAGCGAGCATCTTGTCCACCGTCCCGCCACTGGCGTTCCCCATCCAGGAGAGGATCCACAGCATGAGCAGCACCCCGAAGGAGACCACCGCCGCCACATTGGGATGCTCCGTGGCGCTGGAAGCGGCCAGTCCCACGGCTCCGAAGGCCGCAGCGGTGAGAAACAGCCCCAGCAGTCCGGCCAGGAACTGCCCGGTATCCGGATTGCCATAGGCGTAAAGAGTCAGGGGAGGCAGGGCCAGCAGCCCGACGGCGATGCCCAAAAAGAGCAGCAGACCCAAATATTTGCCCAGGATGATGCCGGTGGGAGAGATGGGCGAGCAGGCCAGCGCGGGCCAGGTGCCCTGACGCTTCTCCTCGGCGATCAGACGCATGGACAGCAACGGCATGAGCAGCAGCAGCAACACCGCCGCGTTGCCGAGCATGGGCGCGATGGTGCGTTCGGTCAAAGGCAGACCGCCCCGCATGCCATAGGTCTGATACTCCAGCATCTGGATTTGATAACTGAGCACCCCGGCGTTGAACATGTAGGCGCAGATGGCGAACAGCACCGCCAACAGGGTCCAGGCCAACGGAGAATAAAACATGCCCCGCAATTCCCGCAGGGCGATGGTGACGATGGCTCTCATGGGGACACCTCCGCGCCCTCCTCGGGGCGCTCCTCACGGGTGGTCAGTTGCAAGAAGATCTCCTCCAGGGAGCCTCCGGCCTGGGACAATTCGCGCAGATCCCATCCCGACGCAGCGGAAAGCCGCACCAGTTCCGGCACCGGATCGGCCTCCGGGGCCGCCGTGATCAACCAGCCCTCCTCACGGGGCGCGACACCGGCCACACCGGCGATCCGTCGCAGCAGGTCGGCGGCGGGGGGATTCTTCCAGCGCAGGAAGTGAACGCTGTTGCCCTGAGCGCGATTTTCCAAGGCATCGAGGGTGTCGTCGGCCACGATGCGCCCCTGGTGGATCACCGCCACCCGCTGACAGGTCATGCGCACCTCGGGCAGGATGTGGGTGGAAAGCAGCACCGAATGTTCCCCGCCCAACTCCCGGATCAAGGCGCGGATCTCGCGGATCTGGATGGGATCCAACCCCACGGTGGGTTCGTCGAGCACCACCACATCCGGCCCATGGACAATGGCCTGGGCGATGCCGGCGCGCTGCTTGTACCCCTTGGACAGATTGCGCAACAGCCGGTCTCCCACCGCCGTCAGGCCGCAACGCTCCATGGCCCGGTCCACCGCAGCCCGGAGTTTCCGCCCCGGCACCCGGCGCAGGGTGGCCAGATAGGCCAGATACTCCCGCACGGTCATTTCCCCGTAGATGGGCGGATTCTCCGGCAAAAAACCGATGCGGGCGCGGGCTTCCACCGGATTTTCCAGCACATCCATACCGGCCACGGCCACGCTCCCCTCCGAAGGAGCCAGCAGACCGCTCAGGATGCGCATGGTGGTGGTCTTCCCGGCCCCGTTGGGTCCGAGAAAGCCCATCACCTCGCCGCGACGCACTTCCAGGTCGATGTGGTCCAGGGCCTTGACGCCGCCAAACAACCGGGTCACGCCGGACAGGTGGATCATGGTTTCCGTCATTGCTGTTTTCTTTACCTCGTTCGTGGAACGGTTAAGAGGGTTCGAGAAGGGATCCAGAACCGAAGCCATGAGTGCATATAGGCACATCCTGGGCATTCGCAAGAGGGATGGCAAAAAATGTCTTTCCTTAAGCGGCTTGCATACAATCCAGGCTTGGATGCATAAAAAATGATCATCATGCCTATCAATTAATCACAGCCGGACGACACCCCGGAAATCCATACCCAGCAAGCTGAATGATTTCAATTGCATGACACACTTTCTCCATCCTGGAACAAAGCTTGCGAAAAATGGCGCTATTCCTGGTGCATATGGAAATGACACGGCTCGCCATTCAACAAAAAAATCGAACGAAGGCAACATCATGGTGTTCTCTTTCACACTCGCGGCATTGTTGACCCTGCCCACCCTCGGATGGGCGGACACCACACCCACCACCCTCAACGCGGCCAACACCGGCTGGCTGCTCACCGCCACCGCCCTGGTGCTGTTCATGACCCTGCCGGGTCTGGCCCTGTTTTATGGCGGACTGGTGCGCACCAAAAACGTGTTGTCGATCTTCATGCAGTGTTTCGCCATCACCTGTGTGGTCTCTTTATTGTGGCTTGTCTATGGCTACGCTTTGGCCTTCGGCGACGGAGGCGGATGGAACGCCTGGATCGGCGGACTGGACAAGAGCTTCCTGCGAGGCATCGCCACCGAAACCCTCAAGGGCGATGTCCCGGAAACGGTCTTTTCCATGTTCCAACTCACCTTCGCCATCATCACCCCGGCTTTGGTGGTGGGCGGCTTCGCGGAACGGATGCGCTTTTCGGCCATTTTGTGGTTCACGGTGCTGTGGCTCACCCTGGTCTATCTGCCCTTGTGCCACTGGGTGTGGGGCGGCGGATGGCTGGCGGCCATGGGATTCATGGACTTTGCGGGTGGATCGGTGGTACATATCAACGCAGGCGTCGCCGCCCTGGTCGCCGCCCTGATGCTGGGCAAACGACGCGGTTTTCCGACCAGCATGATGCCTCCCCACAACATGACCATGGTCTTCACCGGCGCGGCCATGCTGTGGGTGGGATGGTTCGGCTTCAACGCCGGCAGCGCCCTGGGCGCCAACGGCTCGGCGGGCATGACCATGATGGCCACCCACATGGGCGCCGCCGCCGGATCCGTCGCCTGGATGGTCGTGGAGTGGATGCGCCACGGCAAAGCCAGCGTGCTGGGCATTGTCACCGGCATGGTGGCCGGTTTGGGAACCGTCACCCCCGCTTCGGGCTACATCGGCCCCATGGGGGGCATGATCATCGGCGCCATCGCCGGCGTGGTGTGCTACTTCGCCACCCAACTGGTCAAACGCAAACTCCAGATCGATGACTCCCTGGATGTCTCGCCGGTCCACGGCGTGGGCGGAATCCTGGGAACCCTCCTCACCGGCGTGTTCGCCTCCACCACGCTGGGGGGAGTCGGCTATCCCCCGGGGGTCACCATGGCCTCCCAGGTGTGGATCCAATGCGTCGGGGCCGTCGCCACCTTGCTCTGGAGCGGCGTGCTGACCGTGGTCATCCTCAAAGCGATCGATGTCGTCGTCGGTCTGCGGGTCTCGCGCGATGAAGAGACCGAAGGACTGGACTTGGTTCTGCACGACGAAAGAGGCTATAATCTGGATTGACGCCTCACAGGTTCGCTGGTCTTAACGTATTCTTGAATCGGTTTCGTTACACATCCACCCCCCTTTTGAAAGGTCCAAACCGTTATGTCAGATCAAGACGCGATTCGTAATGCCCTGGCCATGATCGAAACCCACGATGTCCGTTTCGTGGATTTCCGTTTCACCGATTTTCATGGCAAATGGCAACACATCTCCACCCCGGCCAAAATGGTCACCGAAGAAGTGTTCGAAAACGGCTTCGGCTTCGACGGCTCCTCCATCGCCGGCTGGTGCGAAATCAACCAGTCGGACATGGTCTACAAGCCGGATGCCGCCACCGCCGTGCTGGATCCCTTCACCGATGTCCCCACCCTGATCCTGATCTGCGACGTGGTGGATCCCTTCACGGGCGAAGGCTACAGCCGTGACCCCCGCGCCGTGGCCAAACGGGCCGCCGCCTACCTCAAATACACCGGCATCGGCGACACCGCCTATCTGGGGCCCGAAGCCGAATTCTTCATCTTCGACTCCGTGCGCTACACCTCGCGTATCAACAAGGTGTCGGTGGAAATCGACTCCATCGAAGGCGCCTGGAACACCGATACCGAATACGAAGAAGGCAACTCCGGCCATCGTCCTGGCATCAAGGGCGGTTATTTTCCGGTTCCCCCGGTGGACTCCTACCAGGACATGCGTTCCGAAATGTGCATGCTCATGGAAGAAATGGGTCTCACCATCGAGTTCCATCACCATGAAGTAGCCACCGCCGGTCAGTGCGAAATCGACATGCGCTTCTCGGATCTGGTCTCCATGGGTGACAACATCCAGAAATACAAATATGTGGTCCATAACGTGGCCCATCAGCAAGGCAAAACCGTCACCTTCATGCCCAAACCCATGAGCGGCGACAACGGTTCCGGCATGCATGTCCACATGTCCATCTGGAAAGACGGCAAGCCCCTGTTCGCCGGCAACCAGTATGCCGACATGTCGGAAATGGCCCTGCACTTCATCGGCGGCATCAAGAAACACGCCCGCGCCCTGAACGCCTTCACCAATCCCTCCACCAACTCCTACAAGCGCCTGATCCCCGGCTTCGAGGCTCCGGTGCTGTTGGCCCACTCGGCCCGCAACCGTTCCGCCAGCATCCGCATCCCGGCGGCCACCAATCCCAAGGCCAAGCGTTGCGAAATCCGCTTCCCCGATCCTTCGGCCAACCCCTATCTGGCCTTCGCAGCCCTGCTGATGGCCGGTCTGGACGGCATCGAGAACAAGATCGATCCGGGCGCGCCCATGGACAAAAACCTCTATGACCTGCCGCCGGAAGAACTCAAGCACATCCCGACCGTCTGCGGCTCGCTGCGCGAAGCCCTCGACGCGCTGGACAAAAACCGCGACTTCCTCAAGAAAGGCGACGTGTTCAGCGACGACCTGATCGACGCCTGGATCAACCTCAAGATGCAGGATGTCTACAGAGTCGAGCATACCCCGCATCCGGTGGAATTCTCGATGTATTACAGCGTCTGACCCTTCTTTTTCAGGTCAAGCGCAGTGGTGTCGGGCCGCCCCCATGGGGGCGGCCTTTTTTTATACTTCTTTAACAACGCATCACCATACTGGATTATCCGGACCGCTTTGTGTAGAATGGCCGTGACGTGGAAACAATACGCACCCCAGCCAGAATCGCAAGTCACACTAAGGAGAAAAACCGATGGGTGAGGCGCACAGGGAGGACGCATCCGGGGCGTGGCTGGAAACGGCCATGCATCAAGCCCTGGAGGCCGACCGGCAGGCCACCGAAACCGTGGCCGCAAGCCGCAGACAGGCCGAAGAGATCCTGTTGCAGGCCCGCCGCGTGGCGGCCGAAATCGAAACCCGCACGGACCGGCGTTTGACCTCCATCCAGAAAGGACAAGCCAAATCCTTGAAAAAACGTCTGGAAGCCCTCCAACGTCATCAACAGCGCGCCGCGCCGTTCGAAGGACACGCCCGCAACGCCGTCGATCCCCTCGGAGCGGCTCATCGGCTCGCGGCCCGTCTGACCGGAGCCGGATGAGCCACCCCATGACCGCCTCTCCCCGGTTCGCAACCCTGCAAGCCCGACTGCAAGCCCGTCACGGTCAACGCCTGGACCCGGCCCAGTGGAACCGGCTGGCGGCCGTGACCACTCTGGAAGCATTTGTGGCCCGCGCCCGTGAAACCACTCTGGGGGGATGGCTGGAAGGGGTGGATCCGAACGGGGATGTACACCATCTGGAAGAGATGATGCGGGAACTGTTCCTCAGACAAGTGGCCCTGGTAGCAGGATTGACCCCCCGGGAGTGGCAACCGGCGGTACGCTGGGTGGCGACTCTGGCGGATCTGCCCACTGCCCGGCACCGACATTTCCAGGGGGCGGATCATCCCTGGATGGCGCGCCTGGAAGGACTGGAACATCTGGAAACACCCCCGATAGGACAGGACTCCCTGACCTGGTGGCTGGATCGCTGGCAAAAACTCTGGCCCAAGGATCCGGGGACGAAAACCGCCTTGACCGGACTGATCCGACTGGCCCACGCCACCCAGGAACGGATGGCCACACGGGGGGAAAACGAAACCTTCCTGAACGCGTGGTTCGAGCTGCGGGGCACTCTGGAGTTGCGTTTCCGGCGACACGCCATGGGGCCGGGGGCGTTGTTCATTCATCTTTGGCTGATGGCCATGGATCTGCACCGCCTGCGGGGCGAATTGTGCCGCCGACGGTTGTTCGCTGCGGAGAGCGGCCCATGATGATCGCCCGTCCCATGCCCGCCCGCTGGATGCGACTGGTGGCCATCGACGACGATCTGCCAGCGGCCCTCACCACCCTGGCCCGCCACGCGCCGGTGGAGCCGGAAGCGTTGTCGGGAGAGTCCAAACCGGTCCTGACCCCGGAACTGGCCAGCCGACTGCATCGTTTCGACGCCCTTTCCCAGGCTTTTCATCTCTGGTGGCCCCGTTCGGATCCGGATGCCGACGCCACCCACCCGATCCCGCACGCCCCTCCTCTGGAAATTCTCGATCAGGCCATGACGGCCCTGGAAGCATGGCAACGCGAGGCCGAACCCCTGATCCGACAAGAGCAGGAGTGCCAAACACGCGAGGCCGAATGGCTCTTGTTGACCGATCTGGCCGAGGCGCTGCCTGCCGGGCCTTTCGCCTGGGAACCTTTCGCTCGCGAGGAACGAAACGCGCTGTGCGTCCGTGGCGCCTTGTTTCTGCTGCCCCCGGACACCCCACTCCTGCCCTTGGACGACGCGCGCCACGGTGCGCTGCTCCGGTTGGTGAGAGGCCGCGCGCATGCCTTTGTTCTGGCAGTGGGCACACAGACCGCCCTGACGGCTCTGAACGATAGCATCAGCCGGCTCGATGGCCGCCCCCTGACCCTGCCGACGGAACTGGGCCGGACGGAATCGTCGGACCGATCATTTTCCGAAACGGTGCGGACCCATCTGACCGCCTGTCGCGCCAGGATCGACCTGTTGCAAGAGGCGTTGCGCCAGGCCGGGGAACGCCATCAGGTGGCCCGCTGGATCCGCGCGGTCCATCGGCTGCAATGGTTCTTTCAGGCCATCCGCTCGGTGGGAGCGGGGGAGACCCTCTCCCAACTGGGAGGATGGGTCGCGCCGGGGATCGACGCCCAGGAACTCAACGGCCATCTGCGCCGTTCCGGGGTGCGGGCGCTGGCGTCGGTGTCGGATGCCGGACCGGGTGCGCCTCCATTGGTGCTGGTCAACCCCTGGTGGGCCAAACCGTTCGAGATCTTTCCCAGACTGCTGGGCATGCCCAACCGCCACGAGGTGGATCCCAGCCGACTGCTGGCCTGGGTGGCGCCGTTGCTGTTCGGCTACATGTTCGGGGATGTGGGTCAGGGGGCGGTGCTGTTCGGGATCGGATACGCGCTGCGGGACCAACGGGACATCTCCTGGCTGTTGAAGTCCGGCGGGATGTCGTCGATCTTTTTCGGGCTACTGTTCGGTTCCCTGTTCTGCTCGGAGTCGATCATTCCGGCGCTGTGGCTGCATCCCACCAGCCGCCCCCTGGAGGTGCTGGCCGTGCCCTTGCTGCTCGGGGTGGCATTGATTCTGACCGGACTGGGTTTCCATGGTCTGGGGGCCTACTGGCAAGGCCATGGGCGCCAATGGCTGCAACATGAAGCCGGTGTGATCCTGATTTATATCGGAGCGCTGCTCGCCTTTTTCTCGCCGATCGGTTATCCTGTGGCCTTGTCGGGGGTGTTCGCGTTTGTGGTGGGCCATGGTCTGGATGCCCCGCGCGCGCTCCCCGGACGGCTGGCCCATCTGCTGGAAACCGTGTTGCAACTCGGGGTCAACACCTTTTCCTTCGCCCGCGTCGGCGCCTTTGCCCTGGCCCACGCGGGTCTTTCCCACGCGGTGGTCACCCTGGCCGACTTGACCGGAGGAGGCGCGGGGGGAACGGTGGTGTTGATCCTGGGCAATCTGCTGATTCTCGCTCTGGAAGGGCTGGTGGTGTCGGTTCAGACCACCCGTTTGATCCTGTTTGAATTTTTTGTACGTTTTCTGGGTGGCGACGGGCGGCCTTTCCGGCCCTTGCCGCCTCCGGAGTAACCCAACGACTCAAAACCCCTTGAAAAGGAGCGGCCATGTCGCCACGCGCCAAGATCGCCTTTGCCCTGACCCTGTTCACCGCCGTGCTGGCCGCAGGAGCCAGCATCGCCCTGTTTGTCCCCGCCGCCGTCGCCGGTGGCGCTCCCGCCGCTCCCCCCCCGGCGGGACTCCCGATCGAACCGGGCATGGGCTATCTGGCCGCTGCGCTGGCAACCGGACTGTCGGCTCTGGCCGCCGGTTTCGCCGTGGCCCACGTGGGCAGTGCCGCCATCGGCGCCATCACCGAGAAACCGGAACTGCTGGGACGCATGCTGATCCTGGTGGGACTGGCCGAGGGCATCGCCATTTACGGCCTGATCATCTCGATTCTTATCCTGAATCGACTGGGCTGATGTCTGCTCCGGTCTTCATCGGCGACGAGGTGAGCGCCGCCGGCTGGCGACTGGCGGGAGTCCGGGTGATCATCCCGGAACCGGGCCAGGAGGCGCTCGCGGTCACCCGGGTGCTCGACGACACCAAAAGCGAACTGGCCCTGCTGGCGGCTCCCTGCGCCCGTCTGCTGCCCGCCTTGCTGCTGGAGCGTTTCTTGACCTCGGTGACCCCCTTGACCCTGGTGGTTCCGGATGCCCGTGGTCTGGCGCAACCCCCGGATCTGGCGGCACGGGTACGGGGACGCCTGGGGATGAACCCATGAATGCGGGGCCGCCTGGGAATGAACCCATGAAAACGATCCTGGACGACATGCTCGCCTTGATCGAGCAGAAACGCGTGGCCGAACACGAACGGATTGTGCATCAGGCCCATAGCGAAGCCGCCGCCCTGATCGCCGAAGCCCATCGCAAGGCCCGGGCGCGGATGCGGGAGGTGGTGAACCGGGAACGCCACCTCATGGAACAGGCCCTGCGCAGCGCCCGTTCCAAAGAGGAAACCGAACGACGCCACCACGCCCTGAGCGTGGACAATCGCCATCTGGAACAGGCGCGGGGTCTGCTGGATCAGGCTCTGCTGGAGCGTTGGCAGGCACCGGAATCCCGCAAGACCTGGATCCTCTCCACGCTGGAACGGGCCATGGCCTTTCTGCCTGCCGGGGAGTGGGAAATCCACCATCCGGCGGATCTGGACCCCTCCGAATGGCAGATGGTGGAAAAACGTCTGGTGAACAGCGGTCTGCCCAAACCCCGCTCCGTGATGGATGCGTCACTGCTAGCGGGTTTGCGTCTGGGGTGTCAGGGGGCCTGGGTCGATGGCAGCGCGGCCGGAGTGGTGGTCAATCGGTTGTCCATCGACGCCGGATTGTTGGCGTTGATGCACACGGAAGGAGCGTCGTCATGAACACAGCCGTGATACGGCGGATCAGTGGCCCGGTGTTGCGGGGAGCCACCCGCGACCCGTTTCGCATTCACGAGGCGGTCCAGGTAGGCGGCAAGGGGTTGCTCGGCGAAGTGATCCGCATGCAAGACGATGAAATCACGGTTCAACTCTTTGAAGACGGCACGGGATTGCGTCCGGGAGATCCCGTGGTGGGTCAGGGCATGCCCCTGTCGGTACCGTTGGGTCCGGGACTGCTGGGACACATTTTCGATGGTCTGCTGCGCCCTTTGAGCGGCGAAGGCCGAGACTTTCTCCTCCCCGGACGCTTCGATCCTCCTCCGGGTCGTTTTCTGTTCACCCCCCTGGTGGAACCGGGCAGAATCCTGAAAGGCGGCGATCCCTTTGCCACGGTGCGTCCCGCAGATGGCGCCTCGGGTGAGCAGCTCTGTCTGATCCCCCCGGACCAGGCCGGAGAGGTGGTCTCGATCGTGGCCCAGGGGGAGTGGACCGACGACGAAACCGTCTGCCAGTTGAAAGATGGCCAGGGTCGCCTCATCGACATCGCCATGAGCCACCCCTGGCCGGTACGCCGTCCCCGTCCCGTGACCCAACGTCTGCCGGTGGGTCCACCCCTGTTGACCGGACAGCGCATCCTCGACACCCTGTTTCCGGTGGCCCGGGGCGGCAAGGCCATGGTGCCCGGCGGATTCGGAACCGGCAAGACCGTGCTGCTGGAGACCATCGCCAAGTGGTGCGACGCCGAGGTGATCATCTATCTGGGCTGCGGCGAACGGGGCAACGAGATGGCTGGCGTGCTGGACGAATTTCCCCATCTGGAGGATCCGCGCACCGGTCGCCCGCTCATGGAACGCATGGTGGTGATCGCCAACACCTCCAACATGCCGGTGGCCGCCCGCGAGGCGAGCGTCTACACCGGCATCACGGTGGCGGAGTATTTCCGCGACCAGGGGTTGAAGGTGGCCCTGATGGCCGACTCCACCAGCCGCTGGGCCGAGGCGTTGCGGGAAGTTTCGGGCCGTCTCGGGGAGCTGCCCGGCGAGGCGGGCTATCCGGCCTATCTGAGCACCCGGCTGGCGGAGTTCTACGAACGGGCCGCGCGGGTGATCACCTTGTCGGGCAAGAACGGCTCCCTGACGGTCATGGGCGCGGTCAGCCCGCCTTCGAGCGACTTTACCGAGCCGGTCACGATCCAGACCAAACGCTATGTGCGCAACTTCTGGGCCCTGGACCGGAAACGGGCCCAGGCGCGTTTTTATCCAGCCATCGATCCCGTCCTCTCCTACTCCGAAGACGCGGACACGCTGGCCTCCTGGTGGAGCCAGGAAGGCGCCCCCGACTGGGCCGAGCATCGCCGTCGTTTTCTGACCCTGCTGGAAGAACAGACCCGCCTGGAACGCATGGCCCGCATTCTCGGCAAGGACTCCCTGCCCCAGGCCCAACGGCTGACCCTGCTGTGCGCCGAACTGGTGAACGACGGGTTTTTGCGCCAATCGGCGTTTTCGGTCAAGGATCGCCACGCCTCCCCGCGCAAGCAGACCCGGATGATGGGATTGTTGATCCGCTTCATGGATCGGGCCGCAGCGGCGGTGGCGGCCGGGGTCGGGGTGGAACGGATCATCGCCCTGTCCATCACCCGCCGTCTGCAACGGATGGGAGAGGAGATCGGGGACGAGGAGCTGGAACGGTTCGACGCCCTGGACGGATTGCTGGAGACGGATTTCGGCTCCCTGGTCACCGCGAGCGGAGAGGAGAGACGGCCATGACGGTCCACGCGGATCTCTACCTGACCGATGCGGTCACCCGCATCGAAGGGCCTTTGGTGTTTGTGCGGCGTCAGGTGGAAGTGGGACTCAACGACGCCGTGGAGGTGATCGGCACCGATGGCCGTACCCGTCTGGGTCGGGTGGCGGCGCTGGACGACGCCTTCATGACCATCGAAACCCTGGACACCACTTCCGGACTCTCCATGGCCGGAACCCGGATCCGCTTCATCGGCGAACCCATCACCTTCGCGTTGGGACCGGGCATTCTGGGTCGGGTGTTCGACGGGGTGGGCCGGGTGGCGGATGGCGGACCTCCGGTGGCCGCCCAGATCAAGGCTCCCATCGACGGGGCGATCATCAACCCGTTGCGACGCGCCAAACCCGAGGATTTCATCGAAACCGGCATCTCCGGCATCGATGTGCTGGACAGTCTGGTGCGCGGTCAGAAACTGCCGATCTTCTCCGGCGGCGGTCTGCCCCACAACCGGCTGGCGGTGGAAATCGCCCTGCACGCCCGGTTGCGCTCCGCCAAAGAGGAACCCTTCGCCATCGTGTTCGCCGGAATCGGGGTGCCGTTCGATCAGGCGGAACGGTTCCGTCACGCCCTCGAAGAGGGGGGCGCGCTGGGTCATACCGCATTGTTCTTGAATCTGGCCTCGGATTCCAGCGCCCAGCGGCTGCTGACTCCCCGTTTCGCCCTGACCGCCGCCGAATATCTGGCCTACCAGGAGGGACGCCATGTGCTGGTGATCATCACCGACATGACCAACTACTGCGAAGCGTTGCGGGAGGTCTCCGCCAGTCACGGCGAAATCCCGAGCCGCAAGGGTTATCCGGGTTACATGTATTCCGATCTGGCCACCCTGTACGAACGGGCCGGTCGCATCCATGGGCGTCCCGGTTCCGTGACCCAGATCCCCATTCTCACCATGCCCGCCGACGACATCACCCATCCGATCCCCGATCTGACCGGTTACATCACCGAAGGTCAGATCACCCTGGATCGCAAGCTGGACCGGGCCGGGATCCATCCGCCCATCGCCGTGCTGCCGAGCCTGTCGCGTCTGATGAAAGATGGCATCGGGGAGGGGTTCACCCATCCGGACCATCCGGCCCTGGCCAATCAGTTGTATGCCGCCTATGCCCGCACCATGGGGGTGCGTCTGCTGGCCGGGGTGGTGGGGGCGGAAGGATTGACCCCAACGGATCGGCTGTTTCTGGAGTTCGGTCATCTGTTTGAGACCCGGTTCATCGCCCAGCCGGATGGTCCCCGCACTCTGGAAGAGAGCATGGCGGTCGGATGGTCCTTGCTGAAGATTCTGCCGGACTCGGAGTTGTCGCGACTCTCCGACGATCAGATCCAACGCCATTTGCGTCAGGGAGGGGGCGCTCCCTAAACACCCATGGAGATCACGCCCACCCGCAGTGCGTTGCTGGAAAGCCGGGATGAACGTCTGGTCATGCGGGAAGGATATCGTTTTCTCGACGAGAAACGCCTGTTGCTGGCCACGGAGATCATCCAGCAGTTCACCCGCTATCGGGAGGTGTCCGAACGCTATCAGGCCCAGCACCATCACACCGCGACCTCTCTGTCAAACGCCGTGGCCCTGCACGGTCTGCATGATCTGCAAGTGACGCCGGTTCAGGAGTGGACCGCCGCCCGGGTGGTCCGTCAGGAACGGCTCTTCTTCGGGGTGGCCCTGGTGGATCAGGGCACCTTGGAACCGGAAGATCCTCCAACCGACGCAAGCGTTGCCCGTCCGTTCTCCTCCCGCGAAAAACAAACCTGTCAACAGGCCCACGCGCAATTGTTGAGGCTGGCGACGCAACTGGCCGCCCTTTCCGGCAATCTGCATCGACTGCTCTCCGAATACCAGCGCACCGAGCGGCGCGCCCGCGCCCTGGAAGACGTGATCCTGCCGGAACTGGACGCCGCCATCCACGAAATGGAGATCCGACTGGAAGAACTGGATCAGGAAGAGTCGGTACGGGTACGCTTGGCCAGATAAAAGCAATTTCCTGGTTGATTTGGAATTGAAAAGAAGATATCCATGCTGAATGCATCCGACTGAATTCTTTCGCTCCTCCCCGCACGGTTTCAGGCTTTCAACGCTCAGAAGTTTGGCCCAGAACAGGTAAGTATGCAAAAATTTTGGCAGTGGACCACAACGCTCAACAAAAAACAATTGTTCCTGCTCATTCTGGCGGCCGCCCTGTCCGTCGCCAGTCTGATTTCACTGTTTGTGGGTCTCTTCATCCTGAAGGAACCGGCTGGCAATCCCATGCGCATTGCGGTGGTGGCCCCGATGTCCGGTACGGACAAGAGTCAGGGCGACGCCATGCAACAAGGGGTTGCGCTGCTGGTGCAGCAGATCAACCGACAAGGTGGCGTCCACGGCAGACAACTGGCCGTGAAATACATCGATGAAGGCAACACGCCGCAAGAGGTTCTGCAAGCCGCCCAACAGGCGGAAGCCGATCCCGACGTGGTGGCCGTGCTGGGCCACTGGAACAGCTCCGCCACCGCCAAGGCCATCCCCTATTACGGAGATCGGGCGCTGCCGGCCATTCTGATGAGCAACGGTCCGGAAAAAGCCTATCCGGAAAACACCTGGATATTCCAGCCGCTGATCGACGAAAGCACCGAAACCCGTTTTCTGGCCAACTATCTGCGCAACGTGGTGGGTGAAAAGACGGTCTTCATCCTGCACGAGGCCAATGCCCGTGGCGAACAGTTGGCCACGAACTTCGATGAGGTGTATCAACGCTTCGGCACCAAGGTGCTCTACAAATGGGCCATGCCCACCGATGGGCAGGCCCTGGACCAGGAACTGAAAAACGTCATCGCCGAGGTGGAATCCAAAAAGCTGTTCGGTTCCTTTCTGGTGCTGGGAGAGGTGGAGACCACCACCCGCATGATCTCCGCCTTGCGGGAGGCGGGCATCCGCCAACGGATCGTCGGTCTGCGTCATCTGGCCTCCAAGGGGTTCCAGGAACATTTCATCACCAACTGGAAAGGCAAAAGCACCTCCGCAGCCGCCCTCAACGGCACCCTCATGACCACCCCCATGCTGTTCGACACTTCCGGGGACCGGGCGCAAAAATTCAATACCAGCTTCACCAACCAATACGGATACGCCCCGGACTGGGTGGCCGCCTACGCCTACGAAAGCGCCAAACTGATCGCCACCAGTCTGTTCGACGCCGTGAACAGCAAAGACCGGGAGACCCCGCTGCGCCAGCGCCTCCGCGACCGCATCGCCGCCCGCAATTCGGTGGAAAGCGCCTTCGTCGGCCTCAACGGTCCGCTGTTCTTCAACGCCAAAGGGGTCGCCACCCGCGACTCCATGGTGGGCAACTACGATGGCACCAATCTGGTTTCGGCTTTGACCCAGTTGTCGCCCATCCGGGAAGAAGGGGTCACCAATCTGCTGGCGGAAGTGACCGCCGGACGGGCCTTGTACGTGAACAATCGCTTCATGTACAAAACCAATGTGGTCTATACCGGTGTGCGTCTGGAAAAAATCTCCGCCCTGGACCGCAACGCCAACACCGCCGACATCGATTTCGCCGTGTGGTTCCGCTGGCGTGGGGATTTTGCCCCGCAGGATGTGGTCTTCACCAACGCCGTGACGCCGATCGCGCTGGAAAACCCGGTGCGCGAAGGCAAAGACGGCGACATGAATTATCGCGCCTATCGCATCAAGGGCAAGTTCTATCTGGGTTACTCGGAAGCGGAACGCAACTATGGCACCCTGCTGGTGGGCCTAGCCTTTCACCACCGCACCCTGGGCAGCCACAACCTGATGTATGTGGGAGACATCCTCGGGCTGAACCTGCTGAATCAGCATGCCGGTCAAGACGCCAAGGATCCCCTCGAAACCAGATTGACCATCAGCCACGCCGATCCCGAGAAGAAATCCGATGGGTGGATGAGCAAGGCGCTCTCCTGGTTCGGCTCCCACGAAGACGTGACCGATCCCATGGTGGCCTCGCTGATGCGGGATCAGGTGCTGGCCGGGGCCAGCGGCTGGTTGATCATGCGGGGCTGGGTCTCCCAGGAGATCAAACCCAGAGGGGTGGACGGCAACCCCATGTTCGTCGGCTTCGGCAAACCCAGACCGCTCTTTTCCATGCTGGACGCGGGCATGGTGCTCAAACCCGACCGTTTCGACGCCCGCGACATCCTCTCCACCACCGATCAGTTCGTCTATCTGGCAATCTTCTCCCTGGTCATGAGTGTGCTGGCCCGACTGCTGGACATCAAGGAACGGGGACAGTTCTGGCGCATCCAGACGCTGTTCCTGCGCATGATCTTCTGGCCTCTGCTGCTGATGACCCTGGGCAATCTGGCGCGCGATTACAGTTTGCAAAACTTCACCAACTCCACGGTGGACTCGGTGGTGATGGTGTTCGACATCTTCTGGTTCATCGTTCCGGCCCGGCTGGCGATCATCTCCCTGGAACGGTTCATCTGGGTGCCCCTGGAAACCCGCACCCGGCGCAAGATCCCCAACGTGCTGCGCATGACCATCGTACTGCTCATCTACGTGATGGCCGGATTCGGGGTGGTGGCCTTCGTGTTCGACAAGAGCATCACCAGCATGCTCGCCACCTCCGGCATGATGGCCATGATCATCGGTATGGCGGTCCAGTCCAATCTGCGCGACATCGTTTCCGGCATCATGCTGAACATCGAACGCCCCTTCAACATCGGCGACACCATCCGGCTCAACAACAGCATCGGCGTGGTCTCGGACATCACCTGGCGCACCACCCGCATCAACTCTCTCGATGGCCAGATGATCTCCTTTCCCAACAGCAAGACCTCGGACACGGAGATCCAGAACTTCACCAAACCACGCTGCATCAAAAGAAATCTGGAGGTCTACACCGATCCCAAACACGATCCGGCCCTGGTCTTGAAGATCATCAAGGAGTGTCTGGCCCAGGTCAAAAGCCTGCCCAACGAACTGCCCTCCGACGCCCCCAAGGTCTATTACTACGGGGTGCAACTGAAAAATGATCGCTGGGTCTCCTTCTATCCGGTCGGCCTGTATATGCCCTTTGCCAAAAGAAAGGCCGCCATCCAGGAGTTCTGGCAGTTGATCTGGGCAAAATTCCACGAAAACAATATCGTGTGGAGAGACGCCATAGAGGACGAAGACCCGGCGACGATCCCGGTTGCGGCATCGGCTCCAACTGCGGCATCGACTCCGACTCGCGCACCCACTCCGGCCCTCCACAAACCGTGAGCCACCCGGTGGCCGTCACCTCCGATGATCAGCGCCCATGAAAATCGTGCTTGATCGTCTGCGGCGCAACCCGGCGGCCCTGGCGCGTCTGCTGTTCGCCGCCCTGATGGTCAATCTGCTCGGCATCGCCTCATCGTTGTACATGATTCATGTGCTCAACCGGTATATCGTCTACGGGGTCTCCAGCACCCTGGCCACCCTGACTCTGGGCGTGCTGCTGGCCATCGCCGGGGAGTATGCGTTCCGGCTCATGCGTCTGCAACTGGCCGGCGAAATCTCCAACGACGAAGAGATCCGCTTGAGCATCGGACTGTACAGCCTGATTCTGACCGCCCCCCTGGACTCCCTGAAACGTCGCCCCATCGAGGAGTTGGAAGCCATGGTGCGGGGGGTGGATCAGGAGGCCAACACCCTGGGAGCGGCCAACATCGCCGCCCTGTCGGATTTGCCGTTTGTGCTGATGTTCTTGTTGGTGATCGCCCTGCTCGCCCCGCCCCTGGCCTGGGTGACCCTGGCGGCGATGGTGCTGCTGCTGGTGACGGGCTGGCACGGACAGAAACGCCTGATCGCTCCGGTGCGACAGGGGCGGGAGGTGGCCAACCGGTTTTCCGCCCTGCTGGCGACCGCGTTGCGGGCGGCCGAGAGTGTGCGCCACTTCCGGGGCAAAAGTCTGCTCCTGGAACGCTGGAGCGCGGTGATCCAGGAGTCGGCCAGGGTCCGGCACGAACTGACCCGCCTGGGCAGCGCCATGACCGCCAGGGCGCAAACGATCCAGGCCGTGGGCAACGTGGGGGTGATCGCCGTGGGAGCGCTGCTGATCGTCGATGGCTCCCTGGATGTAGGATCCTTGATCGGCGCCAATATTCTGGCCAGTCGCGCCTTTGCCCCGCTGGCCCGCCTCGCCTCCCTGGGAGAGGCGTTCAAAAAGGCCGAAGCCACCATGGCCACGGCTCAGACCTTTGCCCGCAACCTGGAACCCGAAGGGGAATCCGGCAGCGCTCCGCTCCAGTGCCAGGGTCAGATCCAGTTGCGCCAGATCACCATGCACTGGCCGGGACGCCCCATTCCGCTGATTCACGCCCTGTCGTTCCAGGTTCCTCCGGGCAGCATCTGCGTGATCACCGGTCCCAACGGTTCGGGCAAGTCCACCCTTTTGCAGATGATGGTGGGTTTGCAACCGCCCACTGCGGGACAGATTCTGCTCGACGGGATCGAAATGCGTCAATTGGCCCCGGAATGGCGCCGCCGCCAGTTGGGTTTCCTGCCCCAGGAGCCCACCTTTCTGGCGGGCACGTTGCGAGAGAATTTCCTGGCCCATGACCCGACCCTCACCGAAGAGACGATGCGCCAGTTGCTGACCAGCGCGGGCGCGGGTCGTTTTCTGGCCGAGCATCCCGCCGGACTGGATCTGGGCTTGAGCCATGATGGCCGGGAGGTGCCTCCGGGAATCCGGCGTCGGTTCGCCCTGGCCCGCGCCATGGCCCTGGACAGTCCGATCCTGCTCTTCGACGAGCCGACCGTGGGTCTGGACCGGGAAGGCACCGCCGTGGTCTACACTCTTCTGATCACCCTGGCCAAGAAGGGCAAAACCCTGATCATCGCCACCCACGACGACAACATTCTGCAAGGCGCGGGTCAGATCATCGACCTGGCGTCCGTCTGACCCGGAGGGTGGCCGCCATGTCCGACCCTTCCGCGACCCGACGCAACACCCATCGACTGATCTATCTGAGCGCGCTGTTTTTCGCCTCCCTGGTGATCTGGGCCGCCTTTTCCCCGCTGGATGTGACCACCCAGGCCCAGGGCGTGGTCATGCCCAGCTCGCGCATCAAGTCCATACAGCACCTGGAAGGGGGCATCATCCAAGAGATTCTGGTCAAGGAGGGGGAGAGCGTCCAACGCAATCAACCCCTGTTGCGTCTGGATCCGCTCAAATCCAACGCGGATCTGGAGGAGATGAAACGGCGTCTGATGGGTCTGCTGGCGGAGATGGGACGCCTGAGCGCCGAAGTGGAAAAACGCGACACACCGGTTTTCGATCCCCAGGTGATCCAGGTCGATCCGGCGCTGGTCACCACCGAACTGGCCACCTTCACCGCGCGTCGGCAACGGTTTCAGCATGAACTGTCCACGCTGAAGAGCCTGATCACCCAGCGGGAACAGGAACTGGTGGAAAATCGCACCCGACAGGAGAACAATCAGAAAATTCTGACCACGGTCTCCGATCAGGTGGAGATCAGCAAGAAGATGATGGAACGCAATCTCACCAGCCGGATGACCCATCTGGATCTGGTCCGGCAGAAACAGACCATGGAAGGCCAGATCGCCGCCGACAGGACCGCCCAGCCCCGCATTCAGGCGGCGCTCAAGGAGGCCAGGGAGCGGGCCGACTCTCTCCAGGCCAATTTCATCGAAACCGCCCACAAAGAGCTGAACCAAGCCAAACAGAACTACGAAGAACTGGCCCAGCGGCTGAAAAAATTGCAGCACACCCAGGAGTTGACCGTCCTGCGTTCTCCGGTGGACGGGATCATCAAAAGTGTCGCCATCTCCACCGAAGGCGGGGTCATCCAGGCGGGACAGACGGTGATGGACATCGTGCCCGTGGAGGATCAACTGGTGATCGATGCCAAACTGCCGGTTCAAGACATCGGATATGTGCAGGCGGGACAGACGGTCTGGGTAACCCTCAACTCCCAGGACGCCATTTTGTTCGGACGCATTCCGGGCAAGGTGGAGAGTGTCAGTCCCGATGCCCTGGTCACCTCCGAAGGCAAGACCTTCTACCGGATCCGAATCGTGACCGCGAAAAACCGCTTTGAAGGCACCCAACAAAGCTACTCCCTGTATCCGGGGGTGCAGGTGGTGTGTTTGATTTTGATTGGCAACCGAACTGTGCTAGAATATCTGTTGACTCCGTGGCTGCGTTCCCTGCATGCCACTTTTCAGGAACGGTAGAATGGGCTTGAACGGATCGAAGACGGGTATGAAACCAGAGGGCGGATGGCGCGGCGGCAAGACGTTGCTCGTGGCGGGGATGTTGATCCTGGCCGGCGCGGCGGACGGTCGGGCCGAAGAGTGTCGGGTACTGGCGGAACGGATGCTGGAGCGTCATCCCCGACTGGAGGCGTCCAAACGGGACGCGTTGGCGGCCAAGGCCAATCTGGGCAAAGTGCGGGGCGGCTGGTTTCCGGACATGAAGACCAGCGGCGCCATGGGATCGGAATCCCGCAAACCCGCCAATGGCGGCACCCCCACCGACATGAACGCCCGCACCCTCACCATGACCCTGAATCAGGTGCTGTGGGATTTCGGCAAGACCAGCGCCGAGGTCGATAAGGCCAATCTGGCCCTGTTGCAAGCGGAACTCAACCTGAACAATCAACGTGCCGACCTGCTGCTGGACGCGGCCAGCTCGTGCATCAACCTGCTGCGCGCCCATCGGGCCTTGGCGTTGGCCGAGCAGTCGGTCGCCAACATCCGCAAGCAAACCGGACTGGAAGAAAGTCGCGTCGAGTTGGGAGGCGGTCTGCAAACCGACGCCCTGCAAGCCCGCAGTCAACTCTCCGGGGCGCAGGCGCGAGAAGCACGCGCCAAAGGGGCCTTGAACACCGCCCTCAACCATTTCCGGGTGCTGTTCGATGGCGACCCGGGCGCTCCGGAAACCCTGTTCGACCTGCAAAATCCCAAGGAACACCTGCCCGATACCCTGGACACGGTGCTGGAAACCGTCCAGAACCACAATCTCCAACTGCAAATCGCCCAGGTGGCGGTGACCACCAGCCAGATGGAAAAACAACGGGTACTCGGTGCCGAACTGGCTCCCAAGGTCGGCGCGGTGGTGGAAAAGAAATACAAGGAGGACGCGGAAGGGACCAAAGGCAATCAGCAGGAACTTTCGGCGCGGGTGGAGGTCAGTTATCCGTTCAATCTGGGACTGGCCGGTTTCCACGCGCTGGAGGGGGCCCGTGAAGGCATGGCCGCTGCCGACAATCGTCTGCTCGACACCCGTCGCACGGTGGAAGAGCAGGCGCGCAACGGCTGGGAATCGATCGTCACCACCCAGGAAAACGCCAACTTCCTGGAAAACCAGGCGCGCATCTCCGCCGAGTTCCTGCGCATGGCACGGGAAGAGCGTCTGCACGGCGCCCGCTCCCTGATCGACGTGTTGTCTGGAGAGACCGCCCTGATCAACGCCCAAAGCGATGCCCTGGCCGCCAAGGCCGATGTGGCCATCGCCCAGTTCGGACTGCTCAAGACCATGGGGCAGTTGGATCTGGAACGTCTGCAACGCGGTGAGCGTTTCGTCCCCCCCAAGGTGGACTCCCTGGACACGGCCCCCAAACCGACCGCACCGACTCCGGCCCCCTCCAGCGCACGCCCATCGCCCCCCGCCGAGGCCGCCGCCACACCCGCGCCCGCAGCCCAGCCACCGGTAGCCCCGGCCCGCACTCCGGCAACCGCAACCACTCCGACAAACGCAGCCACTCCGGCAAACGCCACCACTCCGGCAAACGCCACCACTCCGGCAAACGCCACCACGCCGGCAAACGCAGCCACTCCGGCAAACGCAGCCACTCCGACAAACGCAGCCACTCCGGCAAACGCCACCACTCCGGCAAACGCCACCACGCCGGCAAACGCAGCCACTCCGGCAAACGCCACCACTCCGGCAGTCGCAGCCACTCCCCCGCTTCGCACCGTCATCTTGATCCAGGATGCCCGCCTGCGCGCCGGTCCGAATATGAAAGCCAAGGTGATCAAACAATTGCCGGCTGGCAGTTCGGTGACTGTGGTGGAAGAAAGCCCCTTCGGAGGAGACTGGCTGCGCCTGGAAGATAACCTCTGGATCGCGACAAAGATGGTCAGGCCAGCATCCGCAGACCGGTCCGATAGCCACTCTCCGGGTCACTCCGACAACCGGTCCACAGACCAGTCCACGAGCGCATCCGCAGACCGGTCCGACAACCACCACTCTCCGGGTCACTCCGCCCAACCCTCCCCGGAGGCGCGGACCGAGGATGGCTCCGCATCCACCAACAGCCAACCACCGGAGAGCTTTCCCTTTGATGGGGTGGTGAATACAGTCTCCCGACTGCGCCATCAACCCGATGTCCATGGCCAAACGCTCAAACTGCTGCCCCCAGGTTCCCGCGTGACGGTGATCGACCGCAGCGCAGATGGCCAATGGTTGCAATTGACTTCCAAAGCCTGGATTGCCGCCCATCTGGTGAAGTCTTTTTAAACCAATCCAAGGAGAAATCCGTTGCACGTCACCAACCCGGCACACGCCCCCCCATTTGATGCCATCATCATCGGCTCCGGCCTCGGGGGTCTGGTGGCGGGAGCGTTGCTGGCCCAGGGGGGCAAACGGGTTCAACTGCTGGAGCGTCACGACAAATTCGGCGGAGCGGCCACCACCTTCCGACGCCGCGATCTGCAAGTCGAAGTGAGCCTGTGCGTCATGGACGGACTGGATCCCCACGACTTCAAAACCCCGCTCTTTGCCAAACTGGGACTGCTGGATGCGGTCCCGGTGGCCACGGCAGACCCTTTCTTCTGTTTGCGCCATCCTCTGCTGGGTAGCGATTTCGTCATGCCCCGGGGTTATGACGCCGCCATCGCCGCCTGTAGCGAACGTTTCCCTCAGCACGCAAAATCCATTCGCACCTATTTCAACACCATCCGTCATCTCAGGAATCTGCGCAATCAGACCCTGATCCACCATTTCACCACCGGCAACACCCCCTTAAGCGATCTGGCCCACATCCAGGCCACGCTCACCGGCGCAGACCCGGAAGCCACCCCACCCCCCCTGCCCACGCAACACCGGGATGCCCTCTCCTCGGCCCAGAAGATATCCATGAGCCGGTTCATGCAGACCCTGTTCGGCGACGATGAAGCCATCCGGTTCGCCCTGTGCGCCAATCTGCCGTTTTTCACCAGCACCCTGGATCACATCTCCCTGTTCGACTTCTCCTTGTCCCAGGGATCGTACCACTACGGCGCCCACTATGTCCGCCAGGGATCCCAAAAGTTGAGCGATCGGTTGGTGGGGATCATCCGCGAAGCCGGAGGCGAGGTCCATGCCCGTCGGGAGGTAACCAGCATACTCATGGACCAGGGGCGCGCCGTGGGAGTGACCCACCGGAAAGCCCCGATCATCGGTTCCAGCAAGCCGGTCAGCCAATCCGATCCCCAGGAGAGCCATGCCAGACTGATTCTGGGCAACGCCACGCCACGGGTGATCCGGGGACTGCTGCCGGAACCCTGGCGGGAACCGTTCCACCGCCCCTACGACAACATCCCGGCGGATCTGTCCAACTGGACCATCTATCTGGGTTTTTCCAGGCCGCCCTCCCATTACGGGGTGCGCCACTATGCCCATTTCGTCTATCCCTCCTGGCTCGACAGCATGAAAAAAATGCCGGAAAGCTGTACCCTCATGGGTCTGCCGCCGGGAAGCCGCGAGGCGCCGTTCCTGTTTTGCGACTACAGCCAGTTGGGGGAGATGATCGGGGAGAATGGCCAGTGTCTGGGACTGATGAACTGGATCGACCGGTTGAGCAACTGGCAGTTTCCCAACGAGGCCGCCTATCAGGCCCACAAACAAGCCTGGCTGGCTGCGATGATCGACAGTCTGGACCGGACCTTTCCAGGCATCCGGGAAAGCATCGTCTATCAGGAGATGGCCACCCCCCGCACCGTGCAATCCTACCTCAACGATCCGTTGGGGGGGGTACACGGGTTTGGCGATCCGGAATTAATGAAACTCAATCCCTCTTTTCACCGGGGTTGCATGACCGCTGTGGATGGCTTGTTGTTGGCCACGTCGTTCGCCTTCGGTCCGGGCTACAGCAAAGCCATCCTGACCGGAACCGTGGCCGCCGACAATGCCTTCAAGGCGTTGCGACGTCAACCGATTCACACTCCCTCTCCTTCCCCTTCACACCCGACTCAGGGGCGAGTCCATGACTGAACAAATGGTGTTGACCGTAATCCGTCAGGCTCTGCTGGCCATCGAGGAGGGACGGGAAGTGAACCAGACAGAGGTGAGCACTGGTTTGGCTCTGGTCTTCGGTCGTCCACCCGCCGCCGAAGAGGTGGATGCGGCCATCACCCAATTGCGTTTGATTCCCACCTTCTTGAGCCTGGAAGAGCGCATCGAACTGGTCCAAACCACCCTGGCCGAAACCACCGCCGACAGCCCGTTTCTGCAAGAACAACAGCGCTCGGTGGAGGCTCTGTTCCAGGCGGCCCACGCCGGAACGCCCCTCTCCTTGCCGGTACGCCACGATTTCGGAGTGATCAGCGCCCGCCACGAAGCCTGTCTGACCCAGGCCATCCGCGACGGGCGTCTCACCCGCGCCCAGGCGCTGTCCTGCATCCACGACGGGATGCGTCTCACCGCGCAACTCGGCGACGGCAACCAGGTCCATCTGCCCCTGGAGTTCCGGACCACGGACCACAACGGCATGCCCCAGGTGACCCGCGCCATGGACGAACTGGTCTTTCAGGAAGAGGTGTCGCTGCACACATCGGGCAATCCCTTCGTCATGGTCATCAGCAACGCCAGTGAACTGCGCCAACTGGCCATCCCGGAACCCGATACCGTGGCCTGGCTGGAAAAAACCATTCGCTCGGATTCGGTCTTGTACGATGTCGGGGCCAATGTGGGCTATTACAGTCTGTACGCGGTCGCGATGCGGAGCGGCGCCAAAGCCGTGGCCTTCGAGCCGGCCCCGCTGAACGTGGCCCGGTTGAATCACAACATTCATGTAAACCGGCAGGGAAACGCGGTCATGGCCTTTCCCATCGCCTTGTCGGACGCAACCGGCGTGCTGCGTTTCGGCAACTCCTATTTTGTCAGCGGCGGCTGGTCCCACTCCGGCATCGACGGACGCAAGCCCTCGGCCTCGGGGGAGACCTTCTTCACCGGTTGCATCGCCTACACCCTGGATGATTTCCTGCGCGCCGCCCCTTTCCTGCCCCATCCCACCCATCTGAAGGTGGATGTGGACGGACCGGAACTGAAAGTCTTGCGGGGAGCCGCCTCCACACTCGCCGATCCCCGTCTGCGTCATCTGTTGATCGAAATGCGCGCGGATCAGGAGGTGCGAGAGGCGGAACAGATGGTCAGACAGTGGGGATTCGAGCGGGTGGGGCCTGCGATGCAGGGGCTGGGCAACCGGATTTTCACCCGCGATCCATAAAACGGGTCGTCCAACCCTTGCGGATCCGGAATCAGGCGGTCGCGGCCGGATCCGGAATCAGGCGGTCGCGGCCGGATCCGGAATCAGGCGGTCGCGGCCGGATCCGGAATCAGGCGGTTGCGGCCGGATCCGGAATCAGGCGGTCGCTCTGGAACGAGCCGCTGGACCTGGAACGGCGCCCGGACTTGGCAACCGTTTTCCCACCTGATAATCCTCGGGCACCAGTCGTTCCTTCTGGGCGCACTGGACCATGTACTCGTCGTTGGACATCTGCCAAGCGCCCAGAATGGCGTACTGAGCATCGTAAACGATAAAGACCAGGGAATCCCATCCACTGGCGTGGGCCTTGGGAACATGGCGGGCGTCGGTGCTGGGGCTGTGGCGCACGGAACGAACGATAAATTTTTTCTTGTTGTAGATAAAATCCACATCGCTGGGCGCTGGAAACACCCGATCCTGCATGTGCAGCGAATAGCGTTCGTCGGACATGCCCACCATCAAAGCCGCGTCACGGGCGGCCAGCACGGAGAGGTTGAGAGGCGACAGGCCGTAACGCTCCTCCCAGGCCAACGCGAGCATGGTCATGGTATCGCGGGAACGTCGGCTCTGCTCGTCGGAGAGTACCGGACGCAGCACCGAGGCATCGACCTCCTCTTCGACTTCGACTTCGACTTCCGGCTTGGAGGGTGCGGACTGCGGCACCCAGGGCTGACGGGGCCGGTATTTCCAGATCAGGAAACCGACCAGCATCAACATCACCCAGATCACAAAAAAGTTCCTGAAATCCTTGAACTTCTGAGAAGCCAAAAAGGCCGCCTCCTGCTCGGCGGCCAGTTTGCCTTGTTCACCGATCTCCGCGTTGACCGTACCCATGGGCACGGCACCCACGGGAAGCGCGGGATCCGCCCACGCAGCGGCGATCCCTGTTGCGCCCCAAGGAACCCGAAGCGCATCCGGTGTGGGAGCACCCCCGCTCCAGATCATCACCGTCATGATCAGGATCCACCCAAAGCGCCACATCTGTTCCTTGTTTTTACTCATCCCCCTCCTCCAGAACTCTTCGTCCTTCCTTTTCGAATCGTTTCTTGTTGCCCGGCCAGAAGGCCCAGGCCACAATGCCCACGAACAAAAGAAAAAACCAAACCACCCCGAATTGACGACTGAATGCTACCAAGGTGTCAAAATCCATGTCAACCTCCCAGCCCTGCGGCTTGTGTCTGGATGCGACGCGCGAGACGGTATTCGCCTCCGGCCCCGTCGATGCGCCACTTCAAATCCCATAATCCCGGAAGAGACAGGTGCAGGCGCGCCTCGTACACTCCCGGACGCTGTTCGGTCATGGAGAAGGTCCGATCCAACTCTTTCTGTCCGGGCCGCGTCAACTCGCCTTCGACCCGCGCCCCGGCCACCGGGGATCCCTGGCGGTCCAGAATCGACAGTTGCAACGTGCCCTCCTGGCCGACGCGCAACGCGGACTCGTCCACGGTCACGCGCCAACCCAAAGCATCCTGCTCCCGCTGGGCCTTGAGTACCTGATTGTAGGCCACGCCTTTGTCATAAGCGCCCTCGGTGACCACGCCATTCCAGGTCGTCATGCTCAGACGGATGAAAATCAGGTTGACCACCACCACCACCACGAAAAACAATACAATGGCAGTCGGCCACGGCTCAAGCCGAAAAACAGGTTTCCTGGAAGGATCCGGTGTCACGGGTTGCATCATGGCCTCATGAAAACGCTTTTGTAGGTGGTTTCGCCGCCTTGCGGGGCACCGATCAGGGTCAGGTTGAACACGAACTCCCGCCGCCCCGGTTCCACCTGGGTCCGATCCTGCCGGACATAGGCCGAGAAGGTGGTCACCGAACCGGGCGCCACGGTGAGAACAGGATGACCCTCCGGACTGCGGGCATTGATGGCGCCCACGGTCAAGACGGCTCCGGGCAGTCCCGACACGGAGAGGGTATAACTCTGACCGGTGGAGGTCATGTTGAGTACCCGCACGGTGTAGTTGTTCTGAATGCTGCCATCCGACAACAGAATGTAAAGCGGCTGGCGATGGCCGATCACCGTGAATTCCACGGAGACATGGTGGGCCAGATAAAACACGATCCCGCCGAGAAAAACCGACAGCAACGCCGCGTAGACCAGGATTCTGCCCCGGATCCAGCGGGTTTTGCCATCGCCGCGCATCTCCCGCAACGAGGTGTAGCGCACCAGTCGCTGGGGCATGCCGGTTTTGAGTTTCACGCTGTCGCACGCGTCGATGCAGGCCCCACAGGTGATGCACTCATATTGCTGTCCATTGCGAATGTCAATGCCGGTCGGACACACCGTGACACAAGAGTCGCAATCGATGCAAGATCCAACCTGCTGCCCCATGGCGGTGCGCTTGCGCCGGTTGGCCTCGCGGGGTTCGCCCAACTCGGGGTGATAGGCCACGATCATGGTGTCCTCATCGAACATCACCCCCTGGAAGCGGGCATAAGGACACATGTAGATGCAGACCTGTTCCCGGGCGAAACCGGCCATCACATAAGTGGTGGCCGTCAGAAACAAGAAGGTGAACCATGCCTGGAAAGGGGCGGTTCCGGTGACAAACTGCCTCATCAGTTCCGGCGCGTTGACGAAATACAAGGTGAACGTGATGCCGGTCCAACCACTGATCAGCAGCCAGAACAGATGTTTGACAACCTTGACTCGGGCTTTTCTCGCATTCAACGACGACTGGTCCAAAGTGATGCGGGCATTCCGGTTGCCTTCCAGCCATTTTTCAACCAGCAAGAACCAATCGGTCCAAATGGTTTGCATGCACATGTAACCGCAAAAGACCCGACCGGCCAACGCGGTCATGAAGAACAGTCCAATGGCCGCCGCGATCAACAGAAAAGCCAACAGGAAAATATCCTGCGGCCAGATCACCAGATCGAAAAGATAGAATTTTCTTTCCGGAAGATCGAACAGCACCGCCTGATTGGGCAACCCTCCGGGCCGCTCCCAGCGCAGCCAGGGCAGCAGGAAAAAAATGGTCAACTCCGCCGCGTAGATCTTGAAACGCAAGTTACGAAAAAAACCAGTTTGATAACGTGGATAAATTTTCTTCCAATCGGCATACAGCGAGGTGGTTTCCATGGCAAGGTTACTCATTAAAAAGAGAAGTGCTGCATTTGCAATTTTTTCATTGCACACCGTCACGAATGTATATATAACAGTTCCAAACCAATGTCTCGGGATTATGCGCATCCTGGCCCGGCGTCGACATTTTTTCTGGCTTTCTCTTTGATAAGGAGGACGAAGTGGACCCAAACCTCGCACGAACGTATGACTATGAAGTGATCAAAAAGTTCAGCATCGCGGCTGTTATTTATGCAGTCGTGGGATTCCTGGTCGGGGTCATCCTCGCCCTGGAACTGACCTTTCCTGGCCTCAACGCCGACATCCCCTACATCACCTTCGGAAGACTCAGACCCCTGCACACCTCAGCCGTGATTTTCGCCTTTGGTGGCTCCGTGCTGTTCGCCACCAGCTATTACGTGGTGCAACGCACCTGCAAGGCGCGCCTCTTTTCGGATTTTCTCTCCAATCTCACCTTCTGGGGATGGAATCTGGTGGTCGTGCTGGTGGTCATCACCTATCCTCTGGGCATCACCCAGGGCAAAGAGTACGCCGAACCCATCTGGCCCATCGACCTGCTGATCACCGTGGTCTGGGTGGCCTATTTCATCAACTTCGTGGGAACCCTGGCCAAACGCAAAGAGCCCCATATCTATGTGGCCAACTGGTTTTATCTGGCCTTCATCATCACGGTGGCCATGCTGCACATCGTGAACAATCTGGCCGTGCCGGTGAGTCTGACCGATTCGTATCCCGTGTTCGCCGGGGTGCAGGACGCCATGATCCAATGGTGGTACGGTCACAACGCCGTGGGCTTCTTCCTGACGGCGGCCTTCCTCGGACTGATGTATTATTTCGTTCCGAAACAAGCGGAACGCCCGGTCTACTCCTATCGGCTCTCCATTGTCCACTTCTGGGCGTTGAGCTTCATGTACATCTGGGCCGGTCCCCATCATCTGCACTACACCGCCCTGCCCGACTGGGCCAGCACCCTGGGCGCCACCTTCTCGATCATGCTGCTGCTCCCCTCCTGGGGCGGCATGATCAACGGCATCATGACCCTCTCCGGGGCCTGGCACAAACTGCGGACCGATCCGATCTTGCGTTTCTTCATCGTTTCGTTGTCGTTTTACGGCATGTCCACCTTCGAAGGGCCGATGATGTCCATCAAGTCGGTCAACGCCCTCTCCCACTACACCGACTGGACCATCGGACACGTCCACTCCGGCGCTCTGGGCTGGGTGGCCATGGTCTCCTTCGGCGCTTTGTACCACATGATGCCCAAACTCTGGGGCGTGACCCTCTACTCCACCCGTCTGGTCAACCTCCACTTCTGGCTGGCCACCATCGGCGTGGTGATTTATATCGTCGCCATGTGGATCTCCGGCGTCATGCAAGGGCTGATGTGGCGCGCCTATGACACCTTCGGCAACCTGAACTACTCCTTCGCCGAAACCGTCGCCGCCATGCATCCGTACTACCTGATCCGCTCGATCGGCGGTATCGTGTTCCTGGTCGGGGCGTTGGTGATGGTCTACAACCTGGTGATGACCGTGCGCGGTGGCGCCAAACAAACCCCGGCCACGGCCGCTTGACAGGGAGGATTCCGATGCAACACTCCACCATCGAAAAAAGCATTCCCCTCATGTCGATCCTGACGCTGGTGCTGGTCGCCATCGGCGGTATCGTGGAGATCGTGCCACTTTTCTACATCAAGAGCACCATCGAAAAGGTCGAGGGCATGCGCCCCTACACCCCCCTGGAACTCAAAGGCCGGGATCTCTACATCCGCGAAGGGTGCTACAACTGTCATTCGCAGATGATCCGTCCCTTCCGCGACGAAACCGAACGCTATGGACACTACTCCCTGGCTGCGGAAAGCATGTACGACCATCCCTTCCAGTGGGGCTCCAAACGGACCGGTCCGGATCTGGCGCGCATTGGCGGCAAATATTCCAACGAATGGCATAAAGCCCACATGCTCAAACCCCAGCACGTGGTACCGGAATCGGTCATGCCCGCCTATCCCTGGTTGCAAGAAAACGTCCTGAAAACCGATGACATCGAGAAACGCATGCAGGTGCTCTCCATGGTGGGCGTGCCCTATTCCGCCGAACAGATCGCCAACGCCAAACAGGATCTGGCCGCGCAAGCCTCCGGCTCCTCCGACGCCTCCGGTCTGAACAAACGGTACGGCAACAAGGTTCCCAAAGCCGATTTCGATGGTCAGCCCGACAAAATCACCGAACTGGATGCCCTGGTCGCCTATCTGCAAATGCTGGGCACGCTGGTGGATTTTTCCGGTCAACAGGCGAAAGCCCGCTGAACTGATAGGAGACTTCAATGGCGGACAAGAAAGAAGTGGAAACCACTGGCCACCAATGGGATGACGACGAAGGCTTCCCGTTGAAGGAATACAACAACCCGTTACCCAAATGGTGGCTCTACACCTTCTGGGCCACGATCATCTGGTCATTCGGCTACTGGGTGCTGTACCCGACCTGGCCCCTGGTGGACAGCTTCACCAAGGGAACCCTGGGCTGGTCCATGCACGGCGAATACAACAAGGAGATGGACGCCGCCCGCGCCCATCAAAAGCCGTTCAACGACAAACTGGAAAAGCTCTCCTTGAAGGAGATCAGCCAGGACAATCAACTGCTTCAATATGCCATTTCCGGTGGCAAGGCGCTGTTCGGCGACAACTGCGCCCCCTGTCACGGCAGCGGCGGCGTCGGCGTCAAGGCGGGCGGCTTTCCCACCCTGGCGGATGACGACTGGCTGTTCGGCGGCGATCTGGAAACCATTCACGAGACCATCTCCAATGGCCGCGTGGGACAAATGCCGGCGCATCTGAAATCCGCCGGCGGCAACTTCACGGACGCCCAGGTCAACGACCTGACCGCCTATGTGCTGTCCCTGTCGGGCAAGAGCCAGGATGCCACCGCTGCGGTCCGGGGTGACGCCCTGTTCCATGGCGAGGCGGCCTGCAACGCCTGCCACGGCGACAAGGGAAAAGGCTCGCTCAAGGATACCGTCAACGGACAACCCCCGCCTCCGGTGGGCGCGCCCAACCTGTCGGACGCGATCTGGCTGTATGGCGGCGATCCCAAAGTGGTGCGTGAATCCATCGCCACCGGTCGCACCGGTCTCATGCCCGCCTGGGCCAAAGGCTCCAAGGACACGGGTCGGCAACTGGATCCGTTGGCCATCAAACAGTTGACCATTTACGTCCACAGTCTGGGTGGCGGTCAATAACCCAACACGCCTCTTTACGAACCCACACCCGGTCACGGGTCACGCTACGCCAAACGGGCGGGTCCACACAGGATCCGCCCGTTTGAGTCTTGGGGGTGCCACACTCAGAGCAACCGCCCCACCGGACTTCAAACCGGCAACGGCCATGGCCCGATCGTAACACACCGCTCCATACCGAAATACTTATTGTATAAAATATAAATTATCAGTCATTCACATAAATTTTCAATAACAATTTTCCTGTAACACGCGCAGACAGCTAATTTTTGACAATTGTCAAAATTTGAATTGACTCAAACATTCATCAATGATACTTTCTGTGACCAAAAATTTGGGGATTAGTTCCATCGGGTACCCTGACAACACGGGCACCCTGTTCTATCGATTCATTAATGAAACTAAGGAGAATACCAAGATGTCGAAGTCCGCATCCGGTCATGCCCAGCCGCATGTCCACCACTGGGAAACCAGCGCCGCACCCCTGCTGATTGTGTTGGGCATTTTGCTGTTGGTTGTTTTTGGTTTTGTTTCCTGGTTCAGCTACAACAACATTCTGTATACCCAGATCTGCGCCGGACTGGGTGTGCCGCTGCTGTTGGCCGGCATCGCCAAATGGACCGCCGAGGCGTTGACGCAAGAGCCGGTCATGGAGGGTCTGACCCCCATCGCCCTGCCGATCTTCATCGTTTCCGAAGTCTTCATTTTCCTGGGTCTGTTCATTTCCTATTGGACCATGCGTCTTTCGGCGGGTCCGAACTGGCCGCCGGCCGGCACCCCCACCGACATGAATCTGGTGCTGCCGATCATCATGACCGTCATTCTGGTGGCCTCCAGCCTCACCTTTCACGTCGCCGAAGAGAAGATGACCCACAATGATATCGGTGGTTTCCGGTTGTGGTTATTCCTCTCCATCGTGCTGGGCGGCATTTTCCTCGGCTGCACCATCTACGAGTATTCCCACCTCTTCCACATGAATTTCAAGCCGTCCACCAACGCCTACAGCACGGCCTTCTATTCCATCACCGGCTTCCACGCCTCCCATGTGGTGGTCGGCCTGGGCGCGTTCCTGACGGTCCTGATCGCCGCCATGGCGGGTCGCACCAACAAGTATCTGACCTTCTGCGTAGGCCTGTACTGGCACTTCGTGGACGTGGTCTGGTTCTTCGTGGTCTCCCAGATCTATTATTGGTAAACACGTAAATCCTGGAATCCGTTTTCGGATCGCGCCCGCTTCACAAACGGCACGATCCGAAAACGATCCCGATCCGGCATCCGTCTTTGGATTAAAGAACAGGCAATCATGGGAAAGCGGTGGATGTCATGGCTGACAGCCATGTTATTCTGGACAGTGATGACAAATGGAGCATGGGCTTTTTCCAAACCAACGGAAAATTCCGATATTGATCCCAACATCTTCCGCATCGACGAACAGAAGTTCCTGGGGGTCAAATTCGGCAACGAAGTGACCTTGCTGGATGAAAAGGGCGCGCCGCTGAAATTCGCGGATCTCCCCAATCTGCCGTTCGTGCTGGTCCCGGCGTATTACACCTGCGATGGCGCCTGTTTCAATGTCGGGATCGCGTTGAAAGAGTTGCTCAAGGATGTCAAGGCGCTGGTTTCGGGTAAAGGATTCAATGTCGTCTTCGTCTCCTTCGACAAGAACGACACCACGGACGGCCTGACACAATTCGTCAAACAGTTGGATCTTCCCGATGATCCCATCCGGGGTTGGCGTTTCACCCGGTTTGAAAATCCGGAGGCCATCCAGCCAGAGATGAACAAGGTGGGATACAAGTTTTTCTGGTCTCCCCGTGACAAAACCTTTTTCCACCCTACCCTGGTGCTGATTCTGAACGCCGAAGGTCGGGTGGCGCGTTATCTGAATGTTTTGAACGTCACCCCAAAGGACATCGAACTGGCCCTGCTGGAGGCGAAATCCAATCAATTCCGTCCTTCCGAGACGCTTGATTACTTGGTAAGCCTCTGTTACAGCTATAATTTCAAGGAAGGCCGCTACACCTTGAGCATTCCGGTCTTCGTCGGATTGGGATCCTTTCTTCTGGGCATCGGCCTGTTGGTGGGATCTTTGGGGATCTATCGGATTTATCATCGCAAGCACATCAATAAATGAGGAGAATATTCATGAAACGGGCAGTTTCCGCGATGGTCCTGATGGGCCTCGGACTACACGCCGCGATGGCCGGGGCGGGTGAGAAGGTGGCGATGCCGGATCCAACGGCCAGTTGGAATCATCTTTGGTATCATGTGTTGATCGATCTGGCGATCATCGGCATCATCTTTCTGACGGCGGGCCTGTACTGGGTCTGGAAATACCGGGCCACCCGTCCCAATCAGATCGGCGAAGGACCGAAACTGAGCAAGATCGGCGCGATCAGCTTTGCCGTGGTGCCGGCCTTCTTGTTCATGGCCGATGACTTCTATCTGGCGGCCAAGGGCTGGACCGTGTGGAACGAATACCGCAACGTGCCCCGCAACGCCATGGAAGTCAAAGTCACCGGCAGCATGTGGAGCTGGGCTTTCGAATACGACAATGGCGTCAGCACCACCTTCATGCCCGATTCCAAGGAAGGCGAGGGTCTGGTGGTTCCGGTCGGCAAACCCGTGGTGCTGCGCATGACCTCCACCGACGTGGTGCACTCCTTCTTTCTGCCCGACTACCGGGTCAAAGAAGATCTGATGCCCGGTCGCGTGACCTATTTGTGGTTCCAGCCCAACAAGGAAGGCGAAACCATCGCCACCTGCGCCGAATATTGCGGCAACCGCCACTCCTTCATGTGGACCAAGGTCAAGGTGGTGCCCCAGGCCGAATACGATACCTGGGTCGCGAAACAAAAACAGGGCGCCGGTGCCTGAAATCGGTCGCACGGTTGACCTATAACAGATATTTGGAAGGAAAAAGGGGATAGGATCGTATGAGCACCGCATCGTCAGGCTTTAAACTCAGTGAATGGATCTTCTCAACCGATCACAAACGCATTGGTATCCTCTATCTCATCGGATCCATTGCCGCTTTCGCCGTGGCCGGCATCATGGCCCTGCTGATCCGCATCGAGCAGTCCGCACCCGGCCCCACGATCGTCTCCGATGTCTACACCGGTGGCGATCAATACAATGTCTGGCTCTATTTCCATGGCGCGGCCATGATTCTTGGCTTCCTGATCCCCGGTCTCACCGGATTCGCGGCCAACTATCTGCTGCCCCTGATGATCGGCGCCAAGGATGTGGCCTTTCCGCGCATCAACGCCCTGTCGGTGTGGCTCTTCTGGGCCGGCATCGTCGTGGCGCTGATGACCTTCATCGTGCCGGACAAACCGGACGTGATGTGGACCGGATATCCCCCCTACTCCGTCACCACGGCGGGCAACACCTCCTTGTACGTCTTCACCGTCCACCTGATGGGCTTCTCCTCCATCCTGGCTGCGGTCAACTTCCTGGTGACCATCATCTACATGCGCGCTCCGGGCATGGGTTGGAACCAGCTCAACATGTTCGTGTGGTCCTGCTTCACCGCCCTGATCATCCAGTTGATCTTCGTGCCGGTGCTGGCCTCCGCCGTCACCCTGCTGCTGTTTGACCGCTACCTCGGCACCCACTTTTTCGATCCGGCCAATGGCGGTGACGTGCTGCTGTACCAGAACCTGTTCTGGTTCTACTCCCATCCGGCGGTCTATGTGATCTTCCTGCCGGCCATGGGCATCTTCTATGAAATCTTCGCCACCATGGCCAAGAACCCGATCTTCAACTACAAAGCGGCGGTCTACGGCGGCATGTGTCTGCTGGTGGCGATCTCCGGCGAAGTGTGGATCCATCACCTCTACTACTCCGGCATGCCCGACTGGCTGCGTCTCGGCCAAATGGTCACCACCCTGCTGATCTCGGTTCCCGTGGGCCTGATGACCATCTCCTTGTTCGGCACCCTGTACAAAGGCGCGATCACCTTCAACATCCCCATGTACTACGGCACCGCAGCCCTCTACCTGTTGCTGATCGGTGGCCTGACCGGCATCCCCCTGGCCTTGACCGCCATGTCGGTTCATCTGGGCGAAACCTCCTTCACCCATGCCCACTTCCACTTCATCATGGGCATCTTCGCCACCTTCTCCGTGTTTGCCGCCGTTGACTTCTGGTTCCCGAAGATCTCTGGCCGCATGCTCAATGTCAAACAAGGCAAGATCGGCTTCTGGTTCAACTTCATCGGCGTCAACATCACCTTCTGGCCCCTGTTCATCATCGGTGTCGAGGGCATGCCCCGGCGTTATTGGGACTATTCCCAATTCCCGGCCCACTTTGCTGGTTACCACAAAGTGGCCACCATCGGCGCCTTCATCGTGGCCATCGGCATGGTGATGACCATCAGCAACTGGATCCTCAGCGCCATCAAGGGTGAAAAAGCCACGGACAATCCGTGGGGATCCAACTCCCTGGAGTGGACCCACACCGCCACGCCTCCGGGTCCGGGCAACTTCCCGAAACCCGTGACCGTGGACGCCAACTGGACGCCCTACACCTACAAATAAGCTCTTTCTTGACCCACCGGGGAGGCCACACGCCTCCCCGGATCTTCCGCAACCCCTCATCAGCGCACGCACCCACCATGAGCCAATCCCCTATGGAACCCAGAACCATCACCCCGGAACTGCGCAAACGGATGAACCGGGCCGGTCTCTTCTTTTTTATTCTCGCCTTGGTTCTGGTCGGATTCCTGACCCAGAATTTCGTCACGCAGTACGATCCAGCCAACCGTTCGAAAAAAGATCTGGAAGCGGCTGCCCAAAAGGCTGCCAAAACCGCGCAAGCCGCACAAGCCGCGCAGGCTGCTCAAGCCGCACAGGCCGCCAAAGACGCTCAACCAGCCCCAAAAGCCCCCTGATCCTTCGATTTCATCTCTTAACCACGCGACCCCAAGGCGCCTCCGGCCATGTCCCTGACCTGGACTCAATACATCGAACTGTGCAAGCCCAAAATCGGCTTGATGATCGCCCTGACCGCCGTGGTGTCCCATATGGCCGTGGCCGAACAGTATCGGGCTTCCGCGATTCTGGCCCTGGCCGTGGCCATGATGTTCGGTTCTGCCGGATCGGCGGTGGTCAACCATTTCTGGGACAGGGACATCGACCGTCGCATGCCCCGCACCGCCCAGCGTCCCCTGGCCGCCGACGAGTCCAACCAGAACCCTGCCCGCATTTTGTGGCTGGCGCTCTTTTTCACCATCGCCGGGGTCAGCCTGTTGATGTGGTTCTTCAATCCGGTGGCCGCGCTCCATCTGGCTTTGGGCACCTTCTTGTATGGGGTGGTCTACACCATCTGGCTGAAAAGACGGACCTGGCTCAACATCGTCATCGGCGGCTCGGCGGGAAGCTTCGCGGTGCTGGCCGGGGCCACCTCGGTCCATCCGGAACTCTACACCCTGCCCATTCTCATGGCCCTGGTGCTGTTTCTCTGGACTCCGTCCCACTTCTGGAGTCTGGCCATCTATCTCAAAGAAGAGTATCGGCTGGTGGGTGTGCCCATGCTGCCGGTGGTGGTAGGCGAAGCCAAAACCGCGCAGGTGATCTTCGCCAATACCCTGCTGATGGTAGGCATCTCCCTGCTGCCCTGGTTCATGCATGAATTGGGAGCCGTCTACGCCGTGGGCGCGCTCGTGTTCGGCATCGATTTCATCCGACTCAATCACGCCTTGCTCAAAGATCCCCACAATCGTCCCCTCGCCTGGAAGAACTTCATGGCCTCCATGCGCTATCTGGGTGGACTGTTCCTGTCCATCCTGGCAGACAGAAACTGGCCTGAAATCGGATTCTGAACGCCTACGCCCCAGCCTGAACGCAGCTTTCCGAACGCTCCCGTCCCCGGCGGAAGGCTGCTTTCCGGTTGTTCCAGGATCATTGATTCAAGTGGATTTTTCTTGTCAGCGCAGGGCGTGCTTTTTCATGCGGTACAGCAGGGTATCCCGACTGACATCGAGCAGTTTGGCCGCGTGGGTACGATTGCCCTGGGTACGGACCAAGGCGGCGCGAATCGTGTCCCGCTCCAGGGTGTCGAGACTGAGGCCGCCATGAGGCAGGACCATGGCCGCATGGATGCCACCGGCATCCGGGCAGAGGCGTTCTTCCGACTGAACCGGCAGGATGGCATGCGGGAACAACTGTCCCTGGACAAAAGTATCGTCCAGGGTCTGGCCGGCATGAAAAATCACGGCGCGCTCACACAGATTGCGCAACTCCCGGACATTGCCCGGCCAGGCATAATGACGCAACAACTCCTGAGCCGAACGGGAAAACGCAGGCGCCGCCACACCGTGCTGACTGGCAAAACGACTCAGGAACGCCTGGGTCAACACGATCACATCCTGATGGCGCTCCCGCAGGGGAGGCAACACCAACGGCACCACCTGCAACCGATAAAACAGATCCTGACGAAACCTCTGGGCCGCCACCAGGGAAGCCAAATCCCGATTGGTCGCGGCCACGACGCGCACATCCACCTTGCGGGGCTGCTCCTGTCCCAGGGGCTGACATTCGCCATTTTCCAAAAAACGCAGCATCTTGGCCTGGATGGAAAGGGGCATGTCCCCGATCTCGTCCAAAAAGAGCGTGCCTCCGTGGGCTGCGGCAATGCGTCCGGCCCGTTCGTGCGTCGCCCCGGTGAAGGCTCCCTTGGCATGGCCGAACAGTTCGCTTTCCACCAGAGACTCGGAGAGAGCCGCGCAGTTGACCGGCACGAACGCTCCTTTGCAACGGGGACTGCTGTCGTGAATCGAGCGGGCCAGCAACTCCTTGCCGACCCCCGACTCGCCCTGGATCAAGACCGTGGCTCCGGTGACCGCCACCAATCGGGAGGCGCGCAAGATGGCCGCGAAAGCGGGAGCGTTGCCCATCATGGCAGGTTGTGAATCTGGATTCATGGTGGCATCAGACAGTTGACAATGGGGTTGATTGCATGCAAGCGGGCATTATGCACATTCACGCCCAACACAAACAAGTTGAAAATACCGATTCCCAACAGGATCAATGCGGTCACCCGACCAAAACGCGACAGCCCACCGACTCTCGCCACGGCCCCACCCAGCCAGCCAGCCGAGACCATGACAGGCAGCGTGCCCAGACCAAACAACAGCATGACCGCAGCCCCCGACAAGGCCGAACAGGAACCGCTGCTCCACAACAACGCCCCATAGACCAACGAACAAGGAAACCAGCCCCACACCATCCCGAACCCAAAAGCCTGAACCAGGGTGCGCGGCGTCATGAAACGGCGCGCGAGGGGTTCGAGTCCCTGCCACAGATGATGTCCCAGCCGTTCGATGCGGTGCATTTCGGGAAAACGTCCGATCAGGAACAGTCCGTTGCCCACCAGGATCAAAGCGGCGAAGCCTTGCAACAGGGTATGACCATACTCCGGGGATAACGTTTCAAACAGGGTACGACCGAAGCTCGCCACCAATCCTCCGGCGATGGCGTAACTGACCAGCCGTCCCAGGTTGGCCGCGAGCAAGAAAGGCCAGATCGGACGCCGCGCTGGCCCCATGCCGGAAGTCAGATGAAATGAAATCGCTCCGACGATGCCGCCGCACATGCCCAGACAGTGCAGCAGACTGGAAAGCGCCAGCAATAAAGGAATCAAAACCGAGAAGTGATCCACGTGACCGTTGCAAATCCCAAGCGCCACGAGCGCTAGGATTTTTTCCCGGCATCATCTTTGGCCCGATTGCTCCACAACCAATAGATCGCCAGACCGGTCAGCGTGACATTGATCACAATCCCCACAATCCAGAAGGTACTCATACCCTGCTCCCGAGTCGATGGACCACCTTGATTCCTGGCACAGGGCCATTTTTACCCGGATTTGCGCTCCCGGGCAACTTCAAAATTCCCTACGGACGCAACGTGGTGAACGCGATCTTGCGTATGCCTTGCGCCTGCACCACCGAAAGCAGACGGGCCACCTGCTGATACGGGGTGGCCCCGTCACCATCGATACGCACCAGCAATTCCGGATCCCTCTGTACCGCCTCTTTCAGACGTTGGGCCAGCAGGTTGGAATCCACCGGTTGATCGTTCAAAAGCATGGCGCCATCGGCCTGAAGCACGACGGTCAACGGAGTCTGGGAAAGGGTGGCATCCCCGGAGGCCCTGGGCAGATTCACTTTCAAGGAGTTGGCCATCACCGGGGCGAGAATGATGAAAATCACCAATAAAACCAGCATCACATCCACCAAAGGGGTGACATTGATCTCGGCCAGGGGCCGATCCTCTCCCCCATCCGGGTCAACCATCCATCCGGCCATGGGAACCCCCCTGCCCAAGGGAGACAACCCGCAACAGGTTACCTTCCGCCAGGGTCATCACCCGCCGCAGACGCCGCACCAGCAGATTGTATCCCACCGCTGCGGGAATGGCGGCAAACAACCCGGCTGCCGTCGCCACCAACGCCTCGGCCACCGGTCCGGCCACCAGATCCAACGACAAGGCCGCCCCATGACCCAATCCGGCCAACGCATGCATGATCCCCCAGACCGTGCCGAGCAGTCCGATGAAGGGCGTTGAAACCCCGATGGAGGCCAAAAAGGTCAAACCGCTCTCCAGTTCCACCCGCTTCTCGCGCACCGCCTGGGCCAGACGGGCCTGTTGCAGGGAGGCGGTCGTGCCAGCCGACGCATCCATCCCCGGATCCAAAAGCAACGCGGTCCGTTCCACCCGCTCTCCCCGCTCCAGGGCGAGACGCAGCCGACGCTCCTGCCCGAGCAGTCGCTGAAAACATCCCCACTTGTGCAAGATAATGGTCCAGCCGGTGATGGACAAGAGGATCAACACCACAAAGATCCCCTTGACCACCCCATCGGCATGGACCCACCAGGCCATCCAGGAAACCGAAGCGTTCATGTCATTCCTCTCTCTTTTCCGATCCAACAACCGCCTATTCGGCCTGCAAGGCAAAACGAATCGGCACACTCACGGTCGCCGCGACCAGTAGGCCGTTGCGTCGCGCCGGTATGAAACGCCAATGGCGGACCGCTTCCGTGGCCGCCTGATCCAACGACTCGAAGCCGGAACTTTTCCGAACCCCCACGCCAGCCACCCCCCCTGCGGCGGTCACCTCCACCGTGAGCAGCACGATTCCCTCCTGCCCCAGACGCCGAGCCGAACGGGGATAGTCGGGTTTCGGATTGTTGGCCATGGCCGCCTTCACATCCGGGAGTCGATCTTCTGCCACCGTCCGGGAGAGACCATCAGACCCGGACAAGGCCGGATTCCCCATCCGGGAGACCGTCGGCGGCACGGACGCGGCAGGCTGGGATGCGGCAACCGGGGCCGCATCCACCGCAGGAGACGGGGCCGGGGCCGCATCCACCGCAGGAGACGAGGCCGCATCCACCGCAGGAGACGGAGCCGGGGCCGCATCCACCGCAGGAACCGGAGTGGGAGTGGGAGTGGGAGCCGACGCCTTGGCCACCGTGCGCACCACGGGTCGCTCCCTGGGCCTGGACGGCTTCCGGATCACCTCTGGGGGACGCGCCGGCGAGGAGGCCTCGGGTTTGGGCGGTATCTCCATGGGTTGGGGAGGCAGAGCTGCGGGTTGGGGAAGCGAGGCCTCGGGTTGGGACGCCGACACCTCGGCTACCGAGGCTGGGGCGGGAACGGCGATCGCCACCGCATCCGATGCGGAAACCACCTCGAAGGGAATCGAAATCGGCTCGGGCCGGACCATAACCGGGGGTGACATCCAAAACGCACCCGCCGCCACCCCATGGACCAACACCGAAAGGCCAAACGCCCGCCATGCCCGGCTGCTGCCCTGCGCGACCTCCCCCGTGACGCTGGATGAAAACATGGGCATGGCGGAAATATCAATCGGGCAGGAGCGGACAATGAATTCTTACCAAAGAGAGATTCTAGATGATCTTCAATACAGGGTCAACCTGAACCCCTGCACGACCAACACAGCGCCTACTTCGGAATATGAGATTTCAATTGTGTGATTTCACACACCAATATCTCCATAACACACAGACCATCAAAAACATTGAAAAGAACGAATATCCAACACCATGATTCACAACGAAACAGTAAAATGGTCCAGGCTTTGCAGAATTGCATTGCCGACTCAATACAGAATAAACGAAAACCAAACCCTGGAGGCATGAAATGGGACTTGCAAATCGTCCAAAGATACTGATTCAACTCTTATCCGGCGGCGGACTGATGTGTATGACCATCACCGGTCACGCACAGAATCCATCCGGAAACACGATCGAAATTCTGGACGAGGTGGTAGTCACCGCCCCCCAAAGCGATGAACCCCTGATCGTGCGCACCAATCCCAAGACTCCCCGCCAGCCGATTCCCGCCCACGACGGCTCGGAATATCTCAAAAGCATTCCCGGTTTTTCCCAGATCCGCAAAGGCGGCACCGACGGAGACCCGGTGTTGCGGGGCATGTCCGGATCCCGTCTGAACATTTTGCTGGACGGTCAACAAATCTACGGCGGATGCGGCAATCGCATGGATCCTCCCACCGCCTATGTGTTTCCGGAAAGTTATGATCAAGTCAGCGTGATCAAAGGCCCTCAGTCGGTCTTGAATGGCGCGGGCAGTTCAGCGGGAGCGGTCTTGTTCGAGCGCAAGGAAAGCACCTTTCAAAAACCCGGATGGTCCGGGCATGGCGGTCTGACCGTTGGCAGCACGGGTCGCAACGATCAGGTGGGCAACGCCCGTGTCGGCAATTCCACCGGCTATCTGGAAGTGGGCGCAACCCGAACCGAATCCGGCAACTATCAAGATGGCGCCGGCAGAACCATCCACTCGGACTACACCCGCTGGAGTGGCAACGGCGCCCTGGGGTGGACCCCGACGGCCGATACCCTGCTGGAGTTCTCCACCACCCACAGCGATGGAGAGGCGGCCTACGCGGACCGCTCCATGGACGGCAGCCAGTTCGAACGGGATCATTACGCTCTCAAGCTGATACGCAAGAACATCACCCCGTTGATCCAGAAAGTGGATGCCCAGATCTACTATAATTACGTAGACCACGTGATGGACAACTATACCTTGCGCTCTGCCACCGGCATGCAGATGGCCAACAATCCGGACCGTAAAACCACCGGCGCCCATCTGAAAACCACCCTGGCCGTGACCGACAAGACCAGTCTGGTGCTTGGCGTCGATGGCAAACAGGATGTGCATACCGTGCGCAACGGCAGCGGAGCGACACCGGCCAGCGCGCAAACGATGCTGCTCGCCGCAACCCGTGATCAGGATATGGAGTTCAGCCAATACGGTCTCTTCGGAGAGGTGAGCCATCAACTCTCCAAAGAGGCCCTGCTCCTGGCCGGAGCGCGTCTGGACAGCCATCGGGGCGAAGACAGCCGCAACTGTCTCAGTCGTGTTGGCGGGGTGTGTCAACAGGCGGCGGGCAACACTACCCAAGGCGCCGTGGACAAAGAAACCCTGCCCAGCGGCTTCCTGCGCTATGAACAGTCGTTGCCCGGGGACCAGGGGGTCTGGTATGCGGGTCTGGGACACGCCCAGCGCACCGCCGACTATTGGGAACGCAGCAAATTCTCTCCCACCAGCGCGGCCCTCGCCACCGGCACCAGCGCCTTTCTCACCACCGATCCGGAAAAAACCACCCAGTTGGACCTTGGATTGAACTGGCATCAGGGGCCATGGCAAGGGTCATTGTCCGGATTCTACGCCAAGATCGACGACTATATTCTGATTCGCTGGTCTCCCGCCCCCACTCTGACCCGCAATGTGGATGCCACCGTGCTGGGAGGCGAGGCGGATCTGGCCTACAAGATCAACGAAACCATGACCCTGCGCTCCTCTCTGGCCTATGTGCACGGGGACAACGACACCGACAACAAACCCCTGGCCCAACAACCGCCCTTGGAGTTTCGTCTGGCCGCCGACTATGACGACAAGACATACTCCGCCGGGGTCTTATGGCGTCTGGCGGCCAGTCAGGATCGTCTCGACATCGGTTCGGGGAATATTGTCTTCGGCGGCGCGGACATCAACGAAAGCGCCGGGTTCGGGGTGGTGTCGGTCAATGGAGGATATCGGCTCAACAAAGAGATCAAGCTGACCACCGGCGTTGACAATGTGCTCGACCAGCCCTACGCCGAACACCTCTCCAACGACGGACTCGCCGCCTTGGGCTTTCCCGCCAACACCCGCATCAACGAGCCGGGCCGCACCGTGTGGGTCAAGCTCAGTTTCGATCTGGATCGTTGACACCCACCCAAAAGGCCGTGGCATGACCGGAGGCATCCAACCCTCCCGTATCCCACGGCCTGCCTTTTTTCATCTGCGGTCTGTCTGTTTCGGCCACCGCTTGGACCACGCCATACGCCCAAAAAAAATGCCAGGGGGAACGCCCCTGGCATTTTTTTTCGGTCTGTAGACCGTTTTGGATCAGCCAAACACCAGACCCGGTCTTTGTTGCGCCTCCAGGGCCTTTTGTTCCATCTCGCCGATCAGCATTTCAGTCAACTCATGGGCAACGCCCAAATCCGGAATCCCCTCGATGAGGCAATCACCAATCCGTGCCTGATCATTGCGGCAGACACTGAAACCATTGTCTCCCATCGCGATATGCACGTGATCGCGCACGCCGCTGCACAGGCCGTAACTTTCCATTTCAAACGAATCGAATCCAGTGTTCATTGTATCTCTCCTTTTTAGTAAAGTGCATCTCCGAAACGTTCCGGTCGATGTGCGACCCTTGGTTTCTTCCATGCCTTTGGCCCATGGTGAGCACTCTAGATTGGCTCACCTTTTTGGATCATGAATGGACGCTTGCAAAAACGTTCCGCAGCCGGAATTGGCTCTTCCATGATGGGCTGTCTATCGGATTTGACCCCCCTCCTTGCGGGAAAGTTCCCAAAAAAAAACGCGACCTGGCGGGCCGCGTTTTTTTAACAAACAAAATCAACGCAATAGCCCTAACTCTTACCAAACCCCAGAATGTCACCCATATCGAACAATCCGGCATTCCGGGAACCGACCCACACCGCAGCCCGAACCGCACCCTGGGCGAACGTCATGCGACTGGAGGCGCGATGGGTGATTTCCAACCGTTCCCCCTCGCCGGCGAACAAGGCGGTATGATCCCCCACGATGTCCCCGCCACGAACCGTGGCAAACCCGATGGTGCGACGCTCCCGGGCTCCGGTCTGGCCTTCACGACCGTACACGGCAACCTCTTGCAAGTCGCGGTCCAACGCGCCCGCGATGGCCTGACCCAACCCCAACGCGGTCCCCGAAGGGGCATCCACCTTGTGGCGGTGATGGGCCTCGATGATCTCGATATCCACGGTCTCTCCCAGCGCCCTGGCGGCCTCTGCGGCCAATCGAAACATGAGGTTAACCCCCACGCTGAAGTTGGGCGCGAAGACGATGGGAATCCGTTCCGAGGCGCGCCGGATCGCCTCCCGGCCTGCGGCGTCGAAACCGGTGGTACCGATCACCATGGGAGCATTCTGCGCCATGGCCAGCTCCAGATGGGCAAGAGTTGCCTGGGGACGGGTAAAATCGATCACCACCCGACCCGGCCGAAAGCCCGACGCCCCATCTCCGGAAATCATCACCCCGAGAGGGCCGACACCGGCCAACTCCCCGGCCTCTTGACCCACAAAGGGGGAGTCTGGATGTTCGGTGGCGGCCACCAGACGGGCCAAGGGATTGGCCTGGATCGCCTGGATCAACATCCGACCCATGCGTCCACCCGCTCCGACCACCGTGATTTCAGTTTGCTGCGCGCCCATGACGACCATTCCCTACTTGGAAGACATCTTGTCGAGAAATTCCTTGACCTTGCCCAGAAACGAATGGGACTCGGGCTGCGACTCCTGGTTGGACAGCTCCTCGAACTCCTGCAACAGCTCTTTTTGCCGTTTGGTCAAGGTGACCGGGGTTTCCACCCGCACTTCCACCACCAGATCGCCAAACACCCCCGGACGGTTCAGATGGGGCAGTCCCTTGCCACGCAGGGCGAGACGCTTGCCGGTCTGCACCCCCGGCGGCAAGGTGACGATGGCCCGACCGATCAAGGTGGGCACCTCCAGCTTGCCTCCCAAAGCGGCCTGGGGAAAGGTGATGGGCGCATGACAGAGGATGTCCGGCCCGAACCGCTCGAAGATCGGATGGGCCGCCACCTCGATGATGATGTACAAATCCCCGGCCGGTCCCCCCAACGGTCCCGCGCCCCCTTCACCGGTGAGGCGAATGCGGGTGCCGGTTTCAACACCCGGAGGAATTTTCACGGTCAAAGTCTTTTCGGAGCGCTGACGCCCCTGACCCTGACAGTCGCCACAGGGATTGCGAATGATGCGGCCCTGCCCACGACAGGTCGGACAAGGCCGGGAGATGGAGAAAAATCCCTGCTGGGTGCGAACCTGACCCGCGCCGCCACAGGCGGCACAGGTCTCCGGACCGCTTCCGGGCTTGGCGCCCGAACCCCGGCAGGTGTCACAACGCACGATGGAAGGGATACGGATCCGTTCACTGGCTCCGTGCATGACCGTTTCCAAAGAGACGGTCATGTCATAACGAAAATCCTCGCCTTTCTGCGGTCCGCCCCGACCACCGCCACCCCGGCCACCGCCAAAGATGTCCCCGAAGAACTCCTCGAAGATGTCCCCGAAGCCCCCGCCGAAACCGGACGGATCCCCCGAGAAACCACCTCCGCCTCCGCCGCCACTGGCCTGATTCAATCCGGCGTGGCCGAACTGATCATAGATGGCGCGCTTCTTGGAGTCCTTCAACACCTCGTAAGCGGCGTTGACCTCCTTGAATTTGGACTCGGCGGTCTTGTCACCCGGATTGCGATCCGGGTGCAGTTCCATGGCCAAGCCACGATAAGCCTTCTTGATGGCGGCGTCCGAGGCGTCTTTGGGAACGCCCAGGATCTCGTATAAATCCCTGGACATTATTTGGTGTCTTTATCGTTGTGGACTTCCTCATAGTCCGCTTCGACCACGTCCTCCGGCTTGCCGGATTGGGCGCCCTTTTTCCCGCCTGCGGCATGGGCCTCTCCACCAAAGCCCGCGCCGGGATCGGCCTGCTCGTTGTCCTTGTAGACCGCTTCGCCCAGTTTGAGGGAGACTTCCATCAGAGCCTGGGTGCAGCTTTCGATCTTTTCGGCATCATCGCCGTCGAGGACCGCTTTCAAGGCGGACACGGCCTCCTCGATGGATTTCTTCACCGCGCCATCCACCTTGTCGCCATGCTCTTTCAACGACTTCTCGGTGGCGTAGACCAGAGAATCGGCATGGTTGCGGGCATCGATCAATTTGCGCTTCTTGGCGTCTTCGCTGGCGTGGGACTGGGCGTCGCGCACCATTTTGTCGATCTCGTCCTGGGTGAGACCACCCGAAGCCTGGATCTTGATGGACTGCTCCCGACCGGTACCCTTGTCCTTGGCCGACACATGCACCATGCCATTGGCGTCGATGTCGAAGGTGACTTCGATCTGGGGCACGCCACGGGGAGCCGGGGGCAGACCCACCAGATCGAACTGGCCCAGCAGTTTGTTGTCCGAGAACATCTCCCGCTCGCCCTGGGCCACGCGAATGGTGACTGCGGACTGGCTGTCGGAAGCGGTGGAGAAGACCTGGGACTTGCGGGTCGGCACCGTGGTGTTCTTGTCGATGAGCTTGGTGAAAACACCGCCCAAGGTCTCGATGCCCAGCGAAAGCGGAGTCACATCCAGCAGCAGCACATCCTTGACATCGCCCTTGAGCACTCCGCCCTGAATGGCAGCGCCGATGGCCACCACCTCGTCGGGGTTGACCCCCTTGTGCGGCTCTCTGCCAAAGAACTCGGCCACCAGGCTTTGCACCTTGGGCATGCGGGTCATGCCCCCCACCAGGATCACCTCATGCACATCGCGGGTGGAAATCCCCGCATCCTTCAGGGCGATGCGGCACGGCTCCAGGGTGCGTTGCAGCAGGTCGTCCACCAGGGCTTCCAGCTTGGCGCGGGTCATGCTCACGTTCAGATGCTTGGGTCCGCTGGCGTCGGCGGTGATGAACGGCAGATTGATATCGGTCTGGGTGCTGTTGGACAGCTCGATCTTGGCCTTTTCCGCCGCCTCCTTGAGGCGTTGCAGGGCCATATTGTCCTGACGCAGATTGATGCCGCTCTCTTTCTGGAAGGTCTCCGCCAGATACTGGATGATGGCGTGATCGAAATCCTCACCACCCAGGAAGGTGTCGCCGTTGGTGGACTTGACCTCGAAGACCCCCTCGCCGATGTCCAGAATGGAGATGTCGAAGGTGCCGCCGCCCAGGTCGTAGACCGCGATGGTCTGGCTGCCCTTTTTGTCCAGGCCATAGGCCAGAGCCGCCGCCGTGGGTTCGTTGATGATGCGCATCACGTTGAGACCGGCGATGCGTCCCGCATCCTTGGTGGCCTGACGTTGCGCGTCGTTGAAGTAGGCCGGAACCGTCACCACGGCATCCGTGACCTTCTCCCCCAGATAGTCTTCCGCAGTCTGACGCATCTTTTGCAGGATCATGGCGGAAATTTCCGAGGGACTCATTTTCTTGTCCCCGCCTTTGACCCATGCGTCGCCGTTGTCTGCCTTGATGATCTCGTAGGGAACCTGTTTGCGATCCCGCTGGGTGGTGGGATCATCGTAGCGTCGTCCGATCAGACGCTTGATGGCAAACAAAGTATTCTTGGGATTGGTGACCGCCTGCCGTTTTGCGGACTGTCCAACCAGACGCTCGTTGCTTGAGGTGAAAGCGACCATGGACGGCGTGGTGCGACTGCCCTCGCTGTTCTCGATCACCTTGGGGTCACCCCCCTCCATGATTGCCACGCACGAATTGGTGGTGCCCAGATCAATACCGATGACTTTGCCCATGTTCTAATACCCTCATCCACATGCCGTTTGGCGAATCGTTGGTGGAACCCGTTATGATGCGGGATTCACACTTGATATGGGAATCCCCGCGCGGCTTGTCAAGACCATCCAGATCAAGAATTCCCATTCCGGCTTCCGCCCTGGGAAATCCCGACCATCGACGGACGCAGCAGCCGTTGATTGAGCAGATACCCGCTTTGCAGTTCGCGCACCACCCGATCCGGTTCCACGGTGGGATCTTCCACCTGCATCACCGCCTGGTGCAGATTGGGATCAAAGGGGGCGTTCATGGCCTGAATGCGGGTGACCCCGTGTTTCTTGAGGGTATTTTCCAGCCCCGAGGCCACCATGCGCACTCCGTCGGTCACGGCCACGCTCACCGGATCGTCGCTGGCCGGGATGGCGCTCAAGGCCCGTTCCAGGTTGTCGGCCACTTGCAGCAGATCCTTGGCAAAGGCCTCGATGGCGAACTGGCGCGCCTGCTGAATCTCGCGCTCGGTGCGCTGCCGCAGATTTTTCATGTCGGCCAGGGCGCGCAGATAGTCGTTGCGATACTCCTCGGCCTTGGCCTGGGCCTGGATCAGCAGCTCCATGGGAGAGATGTACCCTTCGGATTTCTCCTCCGGCTCCTCGCCGAACTCCTCTCCTTCCATGGTGGTCGCGTCATCCAACGCGTCGTTGTCTTCCACGGTCACAGACTCCTCCGGGGCGTTGTTCTCGACATCCGGCTCCTGACCGGTCCTGGGGGTCTCTTCCCCCGCATCGACTGTTTTCCTGGACATGGTTGATCTCGTTTTGAAAAAAGCACGGGTGTATCGACACAAAAACCTGAACATGTTAGCCGTCGGGACTTTCCCTGTCAATCCATTCACTCTATGATCAAAGAAAGCCTTGCTAAAGAGATAATCCTTTGGAACGACACTTTCAAGACCATGGATTACGGGAGCGTTCTCATGAAAACACGCGCCTTGGCGCTGTTATGGTTGTTGTCCACCCCCTGGCCCTGCTGGGCGACCGAAGCAACGCCGCCGATCCATCAACCCGTGGGGGCGAGCGTCGAAGAGTTGCTGAAGCTGGCCCAATCCTTGAATCCGGAACTGGCCGCCGCCGCCCTGGATCACGACGCGGCCCTGGCGCGGGTCGAGGGGGCCGACACCCTGCCGGATCCCATATTCCAGATCACCTTCGACGATATTTCCAAAAACGACGCCGGGTGGCCGAGCCGGACCGGAGTCTACAAATACACACTCAAGCAGGAAATTCCCGGCTGGGGCAAACGGGACACCCGCCGGGCCATCGCCGAGGCAGGCAGCCGGGAGGCGAACGCTCAACGGGAAGAGCGTATCGCCGAAGTGATGATGCGGGTCAAAACCGCCTATGCGGATTATCACCGGGTACATCTGTCGATGGATCAGACCAGTGAACTGATCCAGGTGATGCGCGCCCTGGTGGAGTTCGCCCGTGTGCGCTACGCCCAGGGCGCGGGACAGCACCTGGAAGCCACCTCCGCCGAGGCCGAACGGGGTGCCTTGTCCATGGAACTGACCCGTCTGGAAAAAGAACGCCACCGCATCCGGGCCCGATTGAACACGCTGGTCAACCGTCCGCCGGACGCCCCCCTGGTGGAACACCCCCATCTGCGTCCCCTGCCTGCCGGCGCCTCCCTGGATCCGGCGCAACTGCTGGAACGGGCCTTGTCGGCCAATCCGGATCTGAAGATGAGTCAGGCCCGTCTGGAAGGCGCCGCCGGGGAAAAACGACTGGCGGATCAAAACTGGCTGCCGGATGTGGAGGTGGGCTTCGGACTGGTGGACCGGCGCGAAGAGGGCATGCGGGACGGCTTCGAGGCCATGGTGGGCATGAATCTGCCGATTCGCGGCAGTTGGCGCAGCAGTGCCGAACGGGAGGCGCTCGCCAGGCAACAGGCCGCCGGAGAGCGGGTGAACGCGGCTCGGTTGAAACTGCAATCCGATCTGCGCGAGGCGTCGCTGAGTCTGGAAGAGGCGCGTCAGGTGGAAAAAAGCGCCACGGAAATTCTGCTGCCCCAGGCGCGCATCGCGTTGCAGTCGGCGCTCAAGGGTTACGAAGCCGGCATCGCCGAGGCGACCACGGTGCTGGACGCGGTGCAACGATTGAAGAAATTCCAGATCGAACGGGTCAAGGCCCAGTTCGAGCAGCAGGTGCGACTGGCGGAGATCGAACGATTGATCGGAGGAGACTTGTGAACGGCATGAACGGGTTGAAACGGCTTTGGATTCCGACCGTGTTGATCGGGATGATGGGTCTGGTCTGCGCCCCTGCCGCCTGGAGCGCCACGCAAGCCCACGACGGCCATTCCGGACACGAGGCGACGCCACCACCACCGGCGCACCCGCAACAGGCGGGACACGCCCCCCCTGCGGCCAAGGCCGAACGCAAGATCCTGTATTATCGCAACCCCATGGGACAACCGGACACCTCTCCCACGCCCAAAAAAGATTCCATGGGCATGGACTATATACCGGTATACGCCGACGACGCCCCGCCCCCTCCCGCCGTCACCCCGGCCAAGGCCGAACGCAAGATCCTGTATTATCGCAACCCCATGGGACAACCGGACACCTCTCCCACGCCCAAAAAAGATTCCATGGGCATGGACTATATACCGGTATATGCCGACGACGCCCCGCCCCCGGAAGCGGCCAACGCGGTGCGCATCAATCTGGACAAGGTGCAAAAGCTCGGCGTCAGAACCGAGACCGCCACCCGCAATCCGGTCACCCGTTCCATCCGGGCGGTGGGCACGGTCACGGTGGACGAACGACGTCTGCATGTGGTGAACCTGAAATACGAAGGCTGGATCGAGAAGCTGCACGCGGATGTCACCGGACAAAACGTGCGACGCGGCCAACCGCTCATGCAGGTCTACGCCCCGGCTCTGGTGCAGGCCCAACAGGAATATCTGGCCACGATGCGCGCCGGAGAGGCGTTGCGGGAGGCCGATCCGGAGACCCGACGCACCGCGACCGATCTGGCGGAAAGCGCGCTGACCCGTCTGCGCAACTGGGATCTGTCCGACGGTCAGATTCAAAGACTCAGGGAGCAGCAGACTGCCAGCCGCACCTTGTCGATCCCCTCGCCGGTATCCGGGGTGATCCTGGAGAAGAACGCCATCCAGGGGATGCGCTTCATGCCCGGAGAGATGCTCTACCGCATTGCCGATCTGTCCACGGTGTGGGTGCTGGCGGATGTGTTCGAGCAGGATATGGGATTGGTCCAGGTGGGACAAAGCGCCGAAGTGACCCTGACCGCCATGCCGGGGAAACGTTTTCACGGCAAGGTGGCCTTCATGAATCCCACCCTCAGCGCCGAAACCCGCACCATCAAGGTCCGCATCGAACTGGCCAATCCGGATGGCGCGTTGCGTCCCGCCCTGTTTGCCGCCGTGCAACTGCAAACGCCAGGCCATGTCTCGGTGCTTTCGGTTCCCGACTCGGCGCTGCTGGACAGCGGTTCCAGACAGGTGGTACTGGTGGAACGGGGCGAAGGGCTGTACGAACCCCGACCGGTGCGGATCGGAGCCAAGGGCAACGGCTACGTGGAGATCCTGGAGGGACTGACCGAAGGCGAAAAGGTGGTGGTGCGGGCCAATTTCCTCATCGACGCCGAAGCCAATCTGCGCGCCGCTCTGGGTCATTTTTCACACTGAACCGCATCCATTGCGGGATGTCAACTTCTGAAAGAAAAGCGGGGGCCTGGGGGATTCTTCCCCCAGGGTTTTTAGTTTACAAATATGAATTTCAATATCTAGAATTTAAGAAAATTTTATGTTTTCAAGTCCCAAGGGCTTTGCCCTTGGATCCCACCAGGGATGTGCCATCCCTGGACCCGCAATTGGAAAACGACTCATACCAAAATGGTTGCGGGTTAACCTAAGAAAACCGTAACTATTCAGCACCCCCTTCACTGTGTGGATGAGTCGAGGAAGAGCTTGGAGATCAGGATCGCATGAAATCCGGCCATTTTCCCAGGAATAGGTCTTT
>JADGBT010000012.1 GCA_015231375.1 Magnetococcales bacterium
CGCTCCAGGTCTCGATCAGTTCCAGACTCGCCGCTTTTATTTTCTCAGTCACCCAGTCCGGTGTCTGACCGAGGGGGATGCGCTGTTTTTGGGTGTCGGGCTGGCCGGTTGCGGTGAAATCTCTGCTCTGCTCGTAATTTCACTTCATCAACCGGCATCAGACTGAAACGGTTTTATCAACGGGCTGCTAAAGGTGCCGTGTGTGTCAGAACAGAGAATGAGTTCGGAACTGTATTGCTTGCCACACCAATTTGATTTTCATATGTTTTTCTGTCTGTCACCGCCATTCTGGGCGGTTTTTTTTGCGATAGAAATAACTCTAATATTCTAAATGGTTATGTTTGATGGTTATAAAATGCATTTGGTTAAATTTTTTGACTTGCAGGCGTCGAAATGGGCGGATATCATTCTTCCTACGACCACATTCTTCAAAACCTGTGGACCCACTTAATGTCATGATATTGGGATAATATTGTTGACTCCTGATGTTGGCTCGCTCGATGTGAAACTTGGTTGTGGAGAATGAGAGGAGAATTCGAACTTGGTTCGCAAAGGCTCAATGTTGGAAGAACTTATAGCCATAAAAGAAACAGGTGTAGTGTCCCCGTATTTCGAAATTTCAGATGGTCGCTCGGCAAGCTTTGGTGCAAAAAATGGCGGATTGGCGGCGGCTACCGCAGGGTAGGCCTATGATCGCGGCGGGGGCTTTTTGAGGATGCCCTAATTTTTTCTTTAAAGCTATAGAGATGTGTTTGTCTGCTTTATCGACTCAAGATGTTTCTTGGTGAACTTATCGCCATGACAACAAATCCAGACTGGGTGAGCATGGCCCGATCAACAATTCGATGAAGGTCGGCACAGATCGGAAGGGTAGCGATTGGGTGAGAAATGTGTTCCAATCAAATAGGGCGCAGGAGATAGGTCTACATCCTTTGCTATCCATAGCGGTACTCCTGGAATCAGGGTGATCCTGTTTCCAGGAGTACCGCCTTCAGAAGTTTACTGGTCGATTATTGCAATGTAGATTATAAACAGTACGTCGTATTGGTAAATACAAACATTCACAAACAATGACGAAACTCTAAAGTCCAGTCTTGCTAGTTTTATTTGCTCATTTGGAGTCATTTATGTTTTCAAAACTATCCATTCGGTCTTCGGAATATATAGAAGATGAAGAACATCATTTACAAGTGTTTCACGTTTACGATCCTCATGCATTAACTCAAGCGGTTGGATACGCAAAATATAAAATAGCAGAAGAAAACAAATCTTCTGTTTTTCTTCGCGGTCAATCTACACTGTATCAATCTTTCTCTCCAACTCTTTACAGAATCTGCAAATCAGAGCAATGTCAACAAAATCAACAAAATAATATAAATAAATATTTAGATCAACTTAAATCTAAAAATACTATATTTTCTACTTTTAATTCCAAGGCTCATGAACCTCTGTTACAGCATTATGGAATCAAAACTTCGTGGATTGATCTTGTTGACAATATCTGGATTGCGCTATGGTTTGCTTGCAATGACGCAAAACCTGCTGGCAAGTTTGGCGAATATCTTCATTTTGAAAAAAGAGAATCTCCAGCAAATAGAATTAGAGCAGATTATTCTTATATTTTATTAATAGAAACAGAAACTTTCAATAATAAAAAAGAGCCTGGAATACACTTAGGCGAATTGACAGAAACAGTTGACCTGAGAGTAGCAGTCCCATCAGTTTTTCTCAGACCACATTCACAGCACGGGATCTTATTTAGGTCTAGAGGCAATTCAGGAAACCGTCCAATTGATTATATCAACCATATTTGCGGCATAATTAGGGTCGATTTATGGAATGCGTTAAATTGGCTTGGAGAAGGTAAATTGTTGGATGTTCATACACTTTTTCCTTCACCTGTATACGATAGCGGATACAGGATATTACTAGAGAACGGTATCCAGGATAGTATTGTTGGAAAAATTAGTCATATTGGAGCATAAATTCATAGTTATTTTAATATATAACTAAAAAATTAAAGGTAAGTTATTGTTATCATTTTAATTTTTACTGAGTAGCTAGATGCAAAAATGTAATTAAAATATAACTATTCTAAACCTCTAGTTGATTATGGCTTCCTCAAAAAGCACAACACATTGAGACTGTACATAAAATCGTATTTGTGGTAGTGTTCGGATGTATGGTTTTCAGCCCTTTTGGCCAAAAAGGCTTGCACCGATGATCCGAGAGCCCAACAAGAAGCAGCCCAGACTGCCCGGTTTTGAGAGTCCCTTCGAGAGAAACCTTGACCCGAACAACCGGTGGGTCAAACTGGCGGAGGTGATTCCCTGGGAGGAGTTTGCCACCGCCTATTACAGCGGGATGAGCGCGGACCAGGGTACGCCCGCCAAACCGGCCCGGTTGATGGTGGAGACCGAGGCCAATCGAGAAGAACTTCGTGAAGCCAAGCGACAGCGCCGCCGGGATCATCTGGAGCGGATTCCCATCGAAGGCAAATTCGGGCAGGGCAAGAACCGGCATGGTCTGGCAAAGATTCGGGCCAAACTGGCCGATACCTCTGCGTCCTGGATTCGGGCCATTTTCCTGGTGATGAACCTGAACCTGCTGGTCAGGTTCTTTTTTGCCCTGAATCGGCCATTTCTCAACGCGGCATTCGCCAGCCTGCTGGCTCGGATGGTCGCTTGGCAAGCTTTGGTGCAAAAAATGGCGGATTGGCGGCGGCTACCACAGGGTAGGCCCATGATCGCGGCGGGGGCTTTTTGAGGAGGCCCCATTTAAGGATGCAAGTCAGTCTTTGAAGAAACGTCGCAGCACCTTGCGGTGCAGGGTCGAAATCGGTGGCATTTGATCGGTTCCCGGCACAACCCAGCGATGGCCGCTGTCGGATGGGGGGTCTCCGGCCTGCCAGGGGCAGAAAAAGGGAAAGACTGTCAAGCGGAAATGAGTAAAGATGTGATCGACTGTTTCCAGGGGTTGTGGGAGGTGGACCTGCAAGCCATAGCGGTCGGCCAGCCATTGTTGGACCTGCCAAGCCTGAGGCGGGGTGGCGGTGGGGCCGGGATCGTCTCCCGGGGGGCACCACAGTCCGCCCAAAAGTCCTTGGGCCGGTCTGGGCACAAGCAGCAAAGAGCGATCCTGGCGGACCACCAACGCGTTGAACTGATACTGATGGGGCTTGGAGACCTCCCGGGACATGGTGGCGGGATAGGCTGCGGGTTGGCCCTTGGCGTGGGCGGCGCACCAGGCGTTCCAGGGACAGTGGGGGCAGTCGGGGGAGCGTGGGCGGCAGAGGGTGGCGCCCAGATCCATGATCGCCTGGGCATGGGTTCCGGCGTGACCCAGCGGGGTGAGCAGGCGGGCGGTCTCCCAGAGGATCTTTTTGCCGGGGGTGGAGTCCGGGGGATGATCCAGGGCCAGCAGTCGGGAGAGAACCCGTTTGACGTTGCCATCCAGAATGGCATGATGCTGGTTGAAGGCGATGGCCAGAATGGCTCCGGCGGTACTCGGGCCGATTCCTGGCAGTTTCAGCAGTGACGCCATCTCGTCGGGCAGACGCCCCTGATGGTGCTGCACCACCTGTTGGGCGGCGGCGTGCAGATGGACCGCCCGTCGATAATAGCCCAGCCCCTGCCAGCAGGTCAGCACCGTTTCCAAAGGAGCGGCCGCCAATGCCTGAATGGTGGGAAAACGGTCGAGAAACCGTTCATAGTAGGGCAGCACACTCTTGACTCCGGTCTGCTGTAGCAAAATTTCCGAAAGCCAGACCGGATAGGGCTCCCGGGTGCGCCTCCAGGGCAGATCGCGACCATGTTGGGCGTAATGGTCGAGCAGGCGTTGGGCCAGGATGGCGCGGATGGCCGGATCGGTCACTGTTTCCATTGGAATCCTCCCCGGATGTACTCGAAAATGGTTCTGACGTGCAGTTTCTCCAGTTGCCAGTCATCGGGCAGGGGCAGGAACGGGGAGATGTGGCGCACCGCCTGCAAGGCCGCCTCGTCGAGAATGGCCTCCCCCGAGGATTGGACCACCCGGATGTCGCTGACCACCCCTTTCTTGTCGATGGTGAAGCGCATGGTGAGCGAACCGGAGAGTTTGTCGCGTTTGGCCTGGGCCGGATAGATCCATCCTTGCTGGATCTGTTCTTTCATGCGGGCGAAATAGGCGGTGTAGCGCGGCTTCGGGGTGTCGAGATTCACCGTCTCTTCCCGGGATTTGAACGACTCTTCCCGTATTTTCTGGTTGCGTTCCTGATCCCAGCGGGTCAGATCCCCAAGGGAAGGACTCAGGTTCAAGGGGCCGGAAGGGGTGTTGTCTGGAGGGGTCGGATGCGCGCGCGCGGGTGCTGGCGCGGTCGGCGCGGAGGATTGGGGCTTGGCTCTGGGCCGGGAGCGGGGACGCTCGGCCTGGGGTGTTGGAACCTCCCAGGCTGTGGTTGGTTCGGCGCGTTTTTCTGGCGGAAGCGGTGCCGGGGGGAGTGCGGGTTCGGGTTTTGGTTCGGGTTTTGGTTCGGGTTTTGGCTCGGGTTGGGGCTCGGGTTTGGACTCGGGTTCCGGTTTGGGATCCGGGGCGTGGATGGTTGGAGGAGTGGCCTGTTCCGGAGTGGCAGCCTCGATGGCTTTTGGGGGGGGCTCCGGTTTTTTTTCCGGTGGCAGCGTCACCAGTCTGACCGGCATGTGGGGAATGGACTCTTTCGGTTCCGGTGGTTGGGAGGTGGGCCACTCCGCCCGTCCCAGAATCAGCAGATGCAGCAGGATGGACAGGATCAAGGCCATCCGGAAAAAACGACCGGGAGAGGGGGGACGTTTCGGCTCAAGAACCGGTTCATTGTTCGGTTGATTATCGTAAACCGGTTCATGAAATGAAATGGGTTCTTGATGCGGTTCCGGTTCGTCATCTGGAAGGGTGTTTTGATCTGTAACCGGCTCGTTTTTCGGGAGATCTCCCTGTTCTGGGAGCGGTCCTTGTATTGGAACCGGATCATGATTCAGTTCTTGTTCTGGTTCCGGCATGCGCATGGGGGTCTCGTCGGGTGTGTTCATGGTCCGGTCAACAGATGCTGGTGGCGATCGAGTTGTTCGAGCAACAAGAAGGTCAGCACGCCGTTGAGCACCCCGGAGATCCACGATCCGGCCAGAAACCAGGGGAGCGCGGTCAGAATGCCCGCGTGTCCCACGATCAGCAGCCAGGCGGCCACGGTCTGGGCGGCCATGTGGGCCAGGGCGGCCAGCAGCGAGATGCCCACCGGTCCCAATCCGGAGAAGAGGTTCCAGCGCAGTAGCGCCAGCATGGCGATGGCTCCGCATCCCCCGGAGAGACTCAAGAAGAATCCCGGCGTGAACAAGGTTCCCAACGCCAGGGATCCGGCCAGAATGCGCATCAGGGTGACGGTGGCCGCCGCCTGCCAGCCCAGGCGCAGGAAAGCCACCAGCGTGAACACGTTGGCCAGTCCAGGCTTGAACCAGGGACCGGGGCCGGGCAGGGCCGCTTCCAGCACCTGAGCGGTCACCGCCGCTGCGGCCAGATAGGCGATGAGCAGATCCTGTCTCAAGCGGGGCATGGGGATGCGTGTGTTCATTCGCTCACACCGTCGAAGGCGTTCGCCGGGACGGGCGCGCCACCTTCCACCCGCACCAGCACGCCGCAGGGCACACAGGCCGTGGCCCTTCCGGCGTCTTGAATCCATCCGGTGCGGGTGCCGATCATCCGTGGACTGTTGTACTCCATCAGCCGGACCCGTCCCTGTTCCACCTGGATGGTCACCGGTCCGAGTCGTCCGGGAATCTCTTTTTTGAAATCCTGATCCAAAGACAGGGTCATCACCGGCCGGTTGTCCCGGAACACCACGGCCTGGCGACCCGGTTCACGGGTGGTGACCGCGCCGCTGACCACGATCCCCAGGGCGCTGATCCCCATGACCAGACGGTCTGCCGGAGTGGCGGCGCGGGCGAGCAGGGCCGGGAGTCTCATGAGGCGGTGTGCCGTATGGCGATGAAGCCGGGAGTCTGGACAAAACCGCCATCCTCACGAATCATCAGGGCTTCGCTGTCGGGAAAGTGGGTGAGGAGTTTCAAGCCTTCCGTCTCGCCGAGGATGAACAAGGCGGTGCTCAACCCGTCGGCGGTCATGGAGTCCGGAGCCTGGATGGTGACCGCAATCAGTCCGGAACGGGCCGAGCTTCCCTGTCTGGGATCGAGAATGTGGTGATGGCGTACCCCGTCGGCGATGAAATAGCGTTCGTAATCCCCGGAGGTGGAGACCGCGCGCGATCCGGTCAGGTCCATCACCGCCACCACGCCGCCGGGATCGCGTGGATCGCGCAGACCGATGTGCCAGGGCTTGCCGTTTTTGTCTCCGGCGAGGCGCATGTCGCCTCCGGCGTTGATCAGGGCGTTGGCCACTCCGGCCTGTTGCAACACCGCCATGGCCCGTTCCACGGCGTATCCTTTGGCAATGCCGCCCAGGTCCAGGGCGACGCTCGCGGAGGCCAGACGGATCTTTGAGTCTGGCGTGATGCCGATGGTCGGTGGCGGAGTGCGGGCGCGCGCGTCGAGCCAGAGGCGCACGGCTGCGGGCGCGGGGGGAGCGGTGGGCGGAGGCTCGCGGGAAAATCCCCACAGATCCGAAAGCGGGCCAAGGCCGATGTCGAAGACGCCGCCGGAGAGGTTGCCGATCTCCACCCCGCGTGCGATCACCCGGGCCAGTTCTTCGGGCACGGCATGGTCGTGATCTCTCGGGGCGTTGTTGAGTCTGGATACGGCGCTGTCCGGGATGAAGCGGCTGGTCAGCGCCTCGATGCGTTGCATTTCGTCGAATGCCTGATCCATGGCCCGCTCGGCTGCGGTCTGCGGCACCCCCCAGGTGGTGATGGAGACCAGGGTGCCCATCAGCAAACGGGTGGAGAGCCGCGACTCTTCGGCGGGGCGCGCCTCGAACCGCCACCAGGCCAGCAGCAGAATGGTCAAGACGCCTGCCATTCCCCATCCTGTCAGCAATCGCCAGTCGGGTTTCATCCCATCCCTCCCCACAGCAATCGCCAGTCGGGTTTCATCCCATGTCTCCCCACAGCAATTGACAGGCCGCCACGGTGACGATGGCGGCGGTTTCGGCGCGCAGGATGCGGGGTCCAAGGGAGACGGTGACAAATCCCAACCGGTCACGGGCCAAATCGACCTCTTCGGCGGTCAAGCCCCCCTCGGGACCGATCAGCAGGGTGACGCCGCTGCCGGGATGGGGCAACGCGCGCAGACGCGCTCCCTGGTCTCCGGCCTGCTCCCAGAAAAGCAGACGCGGGAAGGCGTCGAGCAGTCCCTCCAGATCCTCCCAGCCCACCGGATCGAGGAGGTCGGGCACGCGGGTGCGTCCGCACTGCTGGGCCGCCTCCACGGCGATGCGGTGCAGACGCCGGGATTTGTTTTCGCTCTGGCGGGCATCCGGACGGCTCACCCCGTAGCGGGTCAGCAGAGGAATCAGCCGGTCCACGCCCGCCTCCACCGCTTTTTGCACCGCCAGTTCGATGGAGCCGCTTTTGGTCAGACCCAGAATCAGGGTCACGGAAAGGGTTGGATCCCGCCCTCCGGCCAGAAATTCCACCGGTTCCACCGTCAGGGGTGGACCAGCCTCGGCGATCACTCCGCGCCACTCTCCCGGTTCGCCGTTGAAGAGCGTCACCGCGTCTCCGCAGCGCAATCTCAGGGTGCGCACCAGACGGTGACGCTCCGATTCTTCCAGCGCGATCCGTTCTCCGGCGCGCAAAGGATGGCAGACAAACAGTCGTGGAGTCATGGCTCGTGAAAAAATCGTCCGGGTTGCCCATTTTTTCGCCGAGGACACATTGCCCACGGCCTCATTCCGGGATACCTTTTACCACTCAATGCCACCATCATCCACCCCGGTTTGTGGAACCTACGCATCAAATAGCATGCCATGTCGTTGCCCTTTTCTTTGCAGCTCCTGACTCCCTGGCTGCTCCCGGACCCTTTTCCCCTGCTGGAGGAGCTTCCGGTGGCGCCCCGCTATCGGGAGATGTTGTCCAGCACCGACTCCCTGACCCGTCGTCTGGAGCGTCTCACCGGTGCCGCCTCCCGCGTGCGGCTGGAAAAACAGTTCCAGCACTCGGTGTTGGAGGAGGATCCGCTGCTCTGGGGACCAGAGTACCGCATTCCGGATGCCCCGGCGATTCTTTCCCGTCAGGCTTGGCTGGCCCTCGGAGAACAGGATTTGGTTTTTGCCCATTCGCAACTGTCTCTCGTCGGTCTGGCGCCTTCCACCTGTCTGGCGATCGAACAGGGGGAGGCCCCCCTGGGTGCCTTGTTCCTGGCCCGTGACGAGCCGGTCGAACGGCGGCATCTGCGTCTGGCCGTGGGAGTGGCTCCGGCCTTGGCCCGCAGCGCGGGTTTGGCGGAAGATCATCGCTTTGTGCTGCGTCGATCGTTGTTCCTGGTGGCTGGCGCGGCCTGCGGACGCATCCTGGAACTGTTCTTGACGGATCTCTCCCAATGAACGCCTGGATCGCCCGACTGCCGCAACCCTGGATGCGCGAGTCTTTGCTTTTGATGCGCGCGGACCGGCCCATCGGCACCTGGCTTTTGTTGTGGCCAGCGCTGTGGGGATTGGCTGCGGCCAGCGGGGGGCGTCCCTCCTGGGGATTGCTGGTGATCTTTTCCCTGGGAGCCTTCGTGATGCGTTCCGCCGGATGCGTGGCCAACGACATCACCGACCGGGATATCGATCCGCTGGTGGCCCGCACCCGCACCCGTCCTCTGGCCGCCGGGCGCATCTCCCTGATCGTGGCCAAGCGGTTGCTGGTGGGTCTTCTGGTGGTGGCGTTGGCGCTCGGCGCCTTGCTGCCTCCCCTGGCTCTGGGACTCTGTTTCGCCGGGGGACTGCTCGCTTTGACCTATCCATTCGCCAAGCGGTTCATTCCGGTTCCCCAGTTTCATCTGGGCGTGGCTTTTGCCTGGGGGGTGGTGATCGCCTGGGCGGCGGCGGCCCGGACTCTGCCCCTGGAAGCTTGGCTGCTGTTCGGGGCCGCTTTGACCTGGACCGTGGCCTTCGATACCATCTACGCCATGATGGATCGCGAGGATGATCTCAAGATCGGTGTCCACTCCTCGGCGATTTTTTTGGGTCGTCATGACCTGTTGGTCACGGCTGCGCTCTATCTGCTCACTCTGGCCCTGCTGGTGGCCACGGGGGCGGCGTTGGGACTGAAGTGGCCTTATGATTTGTTCTTGTTCGCGGCCTTTCTCCAGGGGGGCTGGCAGATTCACCTCATCCGTCATCGGGATCCCGCCGCCTTGTTGCGGGCCTTTCTGGCCAACAAATGGTTCGGATTGCTGGTCTTCGCGGGATTTGTTGCCGGAGGATGATTTTGTTGTGTGATCTTTCCTGGACATGCGGTCGGAAGTCGGGTAGACTCTGCTGATTATTGGTCGCGGGGCGTGGCGCAGCCTGGTAGCGCACAAGCATGGGGTGCTTGGGGCCGGAGGTTCGAATCCTCTCGCCCCGACCAGTTTTTTCAGTTTCTGGTTTCCGGTTTGAAACGATGGCCGGTCATCAGATTATCGTTCTAAAGGTTGGGAATTTCTTCCCAAAAAAAAGCGGCTTTTGTCCAATCGGGCAAAGGCCGTTTTTTTTTTTGGTGCGCTTGGCAGATCTTTTTGTGTCCCCGCAGACAGGCAGAACAAAAAAAAGAAGCCCCGTGTTGGGGCTTCCTTTTGAACGGCGTCAGTGGGTGCGATCAGGCATCAGAACTGTTCGAATTCATCGTCCGAGGAGCCGCGATGGCCTCCCATGTCGAGATTGACGCCACCGGCTTTGTTTTTGGTGGCGGGTGGCGTGGCCTTGGGCGCGGGCAACGCGGCGCGGCGGGCGGCGATGGTGGTGTGGGCCTTGGGCTTGGGCGTCGGAGCGACTGGAGCGCTGGAGCGTCTGGCGGGCAGCGGGGTGGGCCGCTGCATGCCCTCCACCCGGAAGAAGCCGATGGCCTCTTGCAGCAGTTGGGCCTGTTCGGAGAGTTGACCGGCGGTGCCGGCCATTTTTTCCGAGGCGCCGGCGTTTTGTTGGATCACCTGATCCAATTGCTGAATGGCGCTGTTGATCTGGCCTGCGCCCTGGGTCTGTTCGCGGCTGGCCACGGAGATGCCCTGCACCAGTTCGGCGGTTCTTTGAATGTCCGGCACCAGTTGGCCCAAGAGGACACCGGCTTTTTCGGCGATCTCCACGCTGGAGCCGGCCAAATGGGTGATCTCTCCGGCAGCGGTCTGACTGCGTTCCGCCAGTTTGCGCACTTCGGCGGCCACCACCGCGAAGCCCTTGCCGTGATCCCCGGCGCGGGCCGCCTCGATGGCGGCGTTGAGGGCCAGCAGGTTGGTCTGACGGGCGATCTCTTCGATGATGGAGATTTTGCCCGCGATTTCCTTCATGGCCTTCACCGCCGCCGTCACGGCTTCGCCGCCTTCCTGGGCGTCGCTGGAGGCTTTCTGGGCAATGCCTTCGGTTTGTTGGGCATTTTCGGTGTTCTGTTGGATGTTGGAGGTCATCTCCTCCATGGCCGCCGAGGTCTCTTCGATGGAGGCGGCCTGTTCGGTCGCGCCCTGGGAGATCTGCTGGGTGCTGTCGGTGAGGGAGTAACTGCCCGCAGAGACCTGTCCCGCAGCTTCGGTGACCCGTCGGACGATGGTGCGCAGTTCTTCCACCATTTCTCCGGTGGCGGTCAGGGTCTGGCCGATGTCGTCCTGGCTGGTGGTGCGGGGCAGGGTGACGGTCAGATCCCCCTTGGCCACGTGGCCCACCAGGGAGCGGATCACGCGTACCGGCTGGATGGCCAGACGATTGACCAGCAGATAGATGATCAGGCCGGTGGCCAACAGAATGGTCAGCGCCAGCCCGGAAATCTTGATCATGGCGTCATGGACTGCGGTCTGCATGGGTTTCAGGTCGGTGATGATTTCAAAGGCGCCCCGTTGATCCCCGTCTTTCCATCCTTCCATCTTGATGCCGATCGGATCGAAGCCTTTGCCCGGCGGATAGTCCTGTTCGACGCCGTGACACACCAGACACCCTTTCTTCATCAGGATGGGACGCATGTAACGCAGCGTGTTGGTCTGTTCGTCCACCAGCCAAAGCTCGTCGAGGTTGCCCTTGTCCATTTTCTCCAGCATGGATTTTTCCAGGGGGGTGGCCTCGTTCTTCGGATTGCGCGCGCCGATGCGGGTGACCCGGAATTCATAATCCGCGTCCTTGGCCTTCTGCATGCCGATGGTCCAGGCGGCCACGATGGGAATCGTGTTGTAGAAACGGGTCTGGCGTGCCGCTTCGATGGTCTCCAGGGTGTTTTTCGGAGCTTTTTTGGCGATCTGCTCTTGGGCCTCCTTGAGCAGCGCCGGATCGAAGGATCCTGCCGACCCCAGCGAGGCGATGAATGTGCGCGCCCCTTCGGTCTGGGTGATGATGGCCTGGGCTTTGGTGAGAATGGCGGCGATGGCATCCTGCTCGATGCGGTTCTTCACGAAAAAGAAGATCATCGAGATGCCGATGGTGACGATCAGGACGGTACTGATGATGATCTTGGTCCCGAAGTTCATGTTCTTGAGGGATTCCATGGCCTGTTTGTTCCCAAGGGGTGTGAGGAATGGAAAAAATGATGGTCGGCAGCAATGGTTTTGGTTAGTCAGACAATGCGAGAATTATCGTTTGCGTGGCAGTGTGTCATGAAAGCCATTCATCGTCAAGTTTGCCTTTGGGGAGAACGGGTCACGACAGTGATGGAGCGCTGTTTTCTGGCTCTGTATCCTTTGCAGGAAAATATGATCTGTATCGTATTGTGAATGCGGGTTTGAATTTTTCGGAATGGGTAAGGATCCAAACCCGGCATCCGTGTGGATTCAACACAGATTCAGATGCCGGGTTTGGGTGGAACAGGTCTTGTGAGAATCGGGGACCGCAGCTTTTTTAGTGAGCGTTGTGGTTGTCCCGCGCCTTGTCTGCGCTTTCGTCGCCGTTCTGGTTTTCGGTGGGTGGGGAGACGAGTTCGAATTTGACGCGGGTGATGCGGTGATTGTCCATTTCCATCACCGTGATGCGCGCTCCGGCCAGATTCACGGCGTCATCCACTTTGGGCACATGGCCGAGTTGATGGTAGATCAACCCGCCGATGGTGCTGTAGTCGTCCACATCCGGAAAAGTGTAGCTGAGAATGGATCCCAGTTCAGAGATGCGCATGGAGGCGTCGAGCAGGAACTGTCCGTTGTCCAGTTTCTTGATGCGCCGTGTTCCCTGGGTGAATTCGTCTTCGTAGTCGCCGACGATCTCTTCCAGGATGTCTTCCAGGGTGATGATGCCCTCGGTTCCGCCGTATTCGTCGATGACCACCGCCAGTTGCTGACGATTGGCCTTGAACTCCTTGAGCAGATCCCGCAGCCGTTTGCTGTTGGGCACGATGTAGCAGGGATGAATGTATTCGCTGATGGGCCGGTCGATCTGGGACTCCTTGGATTCGGCCATCACGCTTAAGAGTTCCTTCATGGCTACGTAGCCGATGATGTTGTCCAGGTTGTTTTCATAGACCAGATAGCGGGCATGGGGCACATCGCGGAAGCGGTTGAGCGCTTGCAGCAGGGTGGTTTCCTTGGTGAAGGCCAGGATGTCGGTTCTGGGCACCATGGCGGAACGGACGGTGCGCTCGCCCATGTCGATGATCCCGTGGATCATTTTGGTGTCTTCGGGTTCCAGGACTCCGGCGCCTTCGCTGGCGGTGATGATGGTGCGGATTTCGTCCTGGGTCATGGTGAAGTGCTCGCCGTGGGAACCGATCAGATCCCCTTGTCCCCAGGTCCACAGCAGGAAATTGGAGGCGTGTTTCATGGCCCAGATGACCGGGGTCCACAGGACATACTGCGCGTTGACCGACCAGGAGACCGCCATGGCCACGGCTTCGGCCTTGTGGAAGGCCAGGATTTTGGGAGCCAGTTCGCCGCCCACCACGTGCAGAAAGGAAATGACCACAAAAGCGCACAGATAGGCGGTCAGATGGGCGGTCTTGATCATCTCTTCGCCGGATCCGAACATGCCGAAGAGGTTTTCAAACCAGGGGTTCATGATCAAGGCCACGGTGTCCATGCCGACAGCGCCCAAGGCCAGGGAAACGATGGTGATCCCGATCTGGGTCACGGAATAGAATCGTTCCGGCTCCTGATGGAGTTCCTGAACCCGTTGGGCCGCCTTGTTGCCACCTTCGGCCAGGTTGCGGATCTTGCTGCGTCGGGCCCCGGTGATGGCCACCTCGGCGCCCACGAAATAGGCGTTCCCCATAATCAGGATCAGAATCAGGAACAGTTTGAACCATAAATAGGTTTCCATGCGATGGGCAGTCCTCTTGTATCGTTGAACTTGTCAGAAGTGGAACTTGCAACTCAATCCTTCAATGCCTTGACCAGACGCCGACGGGCGCTGCTGAAATCCTCTTTGGCGTTTTCGAGCCGTTTCAGGCTTTCCACCAGATCGTGCATGGCCTTGCTGACATCGGTGCCTGCAACCCAGGAGACCACTTTTTTCACATCTTCGGCTTTGTTGCCGATGATCTCCTGGTCGGATCCAGACAGGATGTTGATGCGGTGTTGGCAGATGTCCTCCACGCCGGCAGAGCAGGTGCAGGTGGCGGTCAGATTCTTGCCGTTTTTGCGGATCATCACCTCCAGGGGGCGGTTCTGGGGGCCTTGGACCTCAAAAAGCAACTCGGGCATCAATAATCTCCATGGGATTGGGGTCGAGACAATCGATCCGGATCATGGTAAAGACCACACTCCGGAATGCGATTGGTGTCAGTTGAAGGAAAGTTGAAATAATTATCTTGCTAGAGCAATATCTTACCCGATCCTCGACAATTGGCAATGATAAATTTTTTTTTCAAAATGCCATGAAATGGCAATAAAAATTCATCTGTCCGTGTTTTTGTCGTCTGTCCCGTGAGGCCATCGTTTGACGGATGATCGCGGAGGCAAGCTGTCGATTCATCAAGGCATGGACGTGCGGACCCGGTTGGCTCTGACCTAGTTGGAACCCATCCGGGTCAGGATTGACTGAAGGGGTGCGCGCGGAATATTCGACTCCGTTGTGTTTTGATCGGTCTGCCGTGATTCATGAAACGGTAACCCGCATCCTTGTCAAGGAGAACGAAACATGGGCATGCATGCCACGCAATTCCGCGAAAATGTCATTCGGCCAGCCCTGACCCTGTTGGGCATGGACTCTCCGGCGGCGGAGTCCCTGCTGTTGGGAACGGCGGCGCAGGAGTCTGGATTGGGGCGCTATTTGCGTCAGGTGGGGGGAGGTCCGGCGTTGGGGGTGTTCCAGATGGAACCGCTGACCTATCGGGATCTTTGGACCAATTTCATCGCTTATCACCCGGAGATCGTCGCCACTCTGGCGGGTCGCTGGCCCTCCCGTCCAGAGCCGGAGGCCATGACCACGGATCTGCTGCTGGCGGCGGTGATGTGTCGGTTGCACTACCGGCGGGTGCGCGCTCCGTTGCCGGACGCAGGCGATTTGCCGGGTCTGGCCCGATACTGGAAGAACTATTACAACACGCCGCAGGGCGCGGGCACCGAGGCGGAATTCATCCACAATTGGCATCGTTGCGTGGAGGGAAAGTCATGAACGGCACCTGGATGGATCGTTGTCGCGAGCCTTCGACCTGGCGGGGAGTGGTGATGATCCTCACCGCTTTCGGGGTCTCTTTTTCTCCCGAAACCGTGAACGACGTGGTGGCGGTGGGGACCGGTCTGTCGGGTCTGATCGGCGTGATGACCCGGGATGGTGGATCATGAACGGGGTGGGCAATCCCTATGACGCCTTGCTGCATGACCTGTTGTTGAGCATGGGCAAGGTGCAGGGAAGTCTGGAGGCGATCCGGGAGCAGCAACAGCATCAGACCGACTGGATGGCCCGTCTGGATGAGCGGTTGCGGCGGGTGGAACGCAAGGCGGCGGTCAACGGCATGATCGGCGGCGGGGTGGTGGCCACCGGACTGTCGGTGCTGGCGGATCTGTTGAAAACCCGCATGGCGGGGTGATCGAGGCTCGGGTGTGGGCGGCACTTTACGTTGGCGGGCGGAATGGGGTAAAATGAAGGGTTGATGATTGTTTCCGGTTCTTGATCCGATTTATGCCATATCCGTTGATTCGCGCGAGGTTTTTGTTTCTATGAGTGCCATTGCCCATGAGGTGCGGCGTCGTCGGACGTTCGCCATCATTTCCCACCCGGACGCGGGCAAGACGACCCTCACGGAGAAGCTGTTGTTGTTCGGAGGCGCCATCCAGGAGGCGGGACGGGTGCGGGCGCGGGGAGAACAGCGTCGCGCCCGTTCCGACTGGATGAAGGTGGAGCGGGAACGCGGCATCTCCGTGACCGCCTCGGTGATGACCTTCGAGTTCGATGGTCATGTGATCAATCTGCTGGACACGCCGGGTCACGCGGATTTCTCCGAGGACACCTTTCGCACCCTGACCGCCGTGGATTCGGCGGTGATGGTGTTGGACGCGGCCAAGGGGATCGAGGCTCAAACCTTGAAGCTGTTCGAGGTGTGCCGGTTGCGCAATGTGCCGATCATCACCTTTGTCAACAAGATGGACCGGGACGGTCTGGATCCGTTCACCCTCATGGACCAGATCGCCGAACAGTTGGCTTTGGAGGTGGTGCCCGCCTCCTGGCCGGTGGGCATGGGGCAGGAGTTTTTGGGCAGTTACGATCTGTTGTCGGATCGCATGTTGTTCATGGAGCGGGCGCGGGGGAACGCCAATCCGGAAGGGGAGGTATGCGCAGGGGTCGAGGATCCGAAGCTGGAGCGTCTGATCCCCCCCAAACCGTTGGCCCAGTTACGGGAGGAGGTGGAGATGGTGCGGGGGTTGTGTACCCCGTTCGATCTGGACTCCTACCGGGAAGGACATTTGACTCCAGTTTTTTTCGGCAGCGCCATTCACGATTTCGGCATGCTGGAGTTGTTGCGCGCCATTCTGGATCTGGCCCCGTCCCCGCGTCCCCAGCAGGCGGAACAGCGGTTGGTGCAGCCCGAAGAGGAGAAGGTCTCCGGATTCGTCTTCAAGATCCAGGCGAACATGGATCCCAACCATCGGGATCGCATCGCCTTTTTGCGTCTGGTCTCCGGGCGGTTCCGCCGGGGCATGAAGCTGCGTCACGCCGTGACCGGCAAGATTCTCGCGGTTCACAATCCGTTGTTGTTTCTGGCCCGGGAGCGGGATCTGGCCGAAGAGGCGTATGCCGGGGATGTGATCGGCATTCCCAATCATGGGGTATTGCGCATTGGCGATACCCTGACGGAAGGGGAACCGTTGAAATATACCGGCGTGCCCAGTTTCGCCCCGGAGATTTTGCGTCGTGTGCGTCCCGACGATCCGATGCGGGCCAAGCATCTGGAAAACGCGCTGCGGCAACTGGGGGAGGAGGGGGCGGCCCGGGCTTTCAAGACGTTGTTGGGTTCCCAGTGGATCGTGGGGGTGTTGGGGGCGTTGCAGTTCGAGGTGTTGGCGGATCGCATCCGCACCGAATACGATGTGCCGGTGCGTTTCGAGGATGCGGGTTACATCACCGCCCGTTGGCTGGAGGCGGATGATCATCGTCTGCTCAAGCGTTTTGTGGATGTGGCCCAGGCGGAGATGGCGGAGGATTATGACGGGGCGCCGGTGTTTCTGGCCCGCAACCGTTGGCGTCTGGACGATGCCATCAAGGAGTGGTCCGACGTGCGTTTTCTGAAAGTGCGCGAAGGGACCACCTGAAGGAGGGCCGGGTTGCCGTCAATCCATTGAAAAAAAAGCGGGGGCCTGGGGGATTCCTCCCCCAGGGTTTTGACCTTAAACAAAGATCCATCCACCAATCCATCAAAAAAGCCGGGCGTTTTCAGACGCGCCCGGCTTTTTCTTTGATATCTGTCCGATGAGCGGATAACCCGATTACCGACGCGGACGGGCGAAGGGGTTGTCCACGATCATGGTCTGGATCCGATCCGGGCCGGTGGAGAGAATCGAGGCCGGGACGCCGGTGAGGGTCTCCAGGCGTTGGATGTAATCGCGGGCCGCCTTGGGCAGGGCCTCGACTTGGGTGATGCCCGAGGTGGGTTCGCTCCAGCCGGGCATCTCTTCGTAGACCGGTTCGCACACCTCCAGAATGGAGGGATCCGAGGGCATGTTTTCCAGTCGGCGACCATTGCGTTGATAGGCCACGCAGATTTTGAGAGTCGGCAATCCGTCCAGCACGTCGAGTTTGGTCAGGGCCATGCCGGTGAGACCGTTGATGCGGGCCGCGTGGCGCACCACCACCGCGTCGAACCAGCCGCAACGCCGCGCCCGGCCCGTGCTGGCTCCGAGTTCGTGACCCACGGTGAAGAGGTGTTCGCCGATGGCGTCGTGCAGTTCGGTGGGGAAGGGGCCGCTGCCCACGCGGGTGGTATAGGCCTTGGCCACGCCGAGCACATAGTCGATGCGCGTGGGGCCGACTCCGGTGCCGGAGCAGGCGCCGCCAGCCACGGTGGAAGAGGAGGTGACAAAGGGATAGGTGCCGTGGTCCACGTCGAGCATGGTCCCTTGCGCCCCTTCGAAGAGGATCGCCTGACCCGCGTCCATGGCGTCGGCCAGCAGGGTGCTGACATCATCCACATACGGGGCCAACTGGTCGGCCATGCGCAGATAGTCGTCGCGGATCGCTTCCAGGGTGAAGGTGGCGGCGTTGTGGTAGTTTTCCAGCACGAAATTGTGATAGGCGAGATTTTCCTGCAATTTGGCTTCGAACACCTGACGGTTGTACAGATCCCCCAGACGGATGCCCCGGCGGGCCATTTTGTCTTCGTAGGTGGGGCCGATGCCGCGACCGGTGGTGCCGATCTTCCCTTTGCCCTTGCGTTTTTCCCGGGCGACATCCAGCTCCCGGTGATAAGGCATGATGAGTTGGGTGAGGGCGGAGATCTTGAAGCCGGCTCCGGTGATGGTCACGCCGAGGCGGTTGAGCTCTTCCATCTCCTGGAGCAGCGCCGCCGGATCCAGGACCACGCCGTTGCCGATCATGCAGGTTTTGCCGCGCACGATCCCGGAGGGGATCAGGTGCAAGACATATTTTTTGCCATCCACCACCAGGGTGTGGCCGGCGTTGTGACCGCCTTGAAAGCGCACTACCGCGTCCGCCTGTTCGGTGAGCAGATCGACGATTTTTCCTTTGCCCTCGTCGCCCCATTGGGCACCCAAGATGATGACATTGGCCATGGTGTTATAGTCTCTGATTGTGCGGAAAATGAATGGGACGTGACAAAGGGGTCGGATTGAACAAAACCGACCCCAGGATGGGGGCAATATGACATCAAACCCGCAGCGATGCCACCGGTAAAATGCATCCCTGGTCATTTGAATATCGGAATCTTTCGTTGATGGTCGCCCGGTCTGGATTTTGCATGGGCTCCGGCGTGTCTTCTTTATCTCAGTTTCCGGGGTTTTAGAGGTGTGCGACGTGTCGAGACCAGGATTGGGAATCATCGCGGTGTGTCTTCTGTTCGGGCTGACGCTGACGGGCTGCGGCGGCGGTGGCAGCGGCTCCAATGCCAAGAAAACCTCCAGTGTGTCTTCGGGTTCATCGACCACCACGACCACCACCACCTCGTATTATGGGGTGTTTCAGGGGTCCAAGGTGGTCGGGGTCCACTACCGGGCGGAACTCAACGGGGTGGTCACGGAAGGGGAGACCGATGCCCAGGGGCAGTTCCAGTATCTGTCCGACGGCGCCAGTATCAGCACGGTGACCTTTTCCGTGGGCGGGGTGGAGTTGGGTGCCGTGACCCCGACGGCCACCACCGGCGCCTATTCCATGAATGTCCATGATCTGGTGAGCGCCTCGGACCCGGATACCGGGAGCAAGGCCACCAATATTCAACGTTTCTTAAGCTCGGTTGACACCTCCACCAGCACCGATACCGTCTTCATCAGCGCCGCCACCCGTACCGCCCTGGCCGGAGAGAGCGTCAAGCTGGGAACGCTGCCCGTGGCGGAGTTCGACACCAAGGCGGCGGCTTTGGTCAATACCCTGGTGAGCGCCAGCGTGCTGCCTGCGGGCACCGCCGTGGCCGCCAGCAGCGCCGTCACCGCCCACATGCAAGAAACCAAGGTTCAGATCGACGCCGCCCGCGTCGGCACCGTGCAGGTCACGGCGGGGGCCGAGTCGGTGCTGGCCGATGGCAAGACCCGGGTGCTGGTGCAGGTCAAGGCCACCGGGCTGGATGGCAAGGCGTTGACCGGGGGACTGGTCCGTCTGGAGACCAGCGCCGGAACCTTCGGCAGCGAAACCAATCTGTGCGCGGATACGACCACGGTCACCACCACCATCGACAGAATCACCGATGACAGCGGCGTGGCCTTTGCGCTGCTGACTCCCCGGTGTCAGAGTGTCAACGCCGTGGTCACCGTCTCGCTGGGAGGCGTGATCGTGCGCAAGACCATCCAGTTCACGTCCGCACCGGCGTCCAATACCACCCTTTACAACGGGATGTTCCAAGGTTACGCCCTGGTGGGCGCCCACTACCGGGCGGAACTCAACGGAATGGTCCAGGAGGGGGAGACCGATGCGGAGGGCAGGTTCCAGTTCCTGTCCGATGGGGTGGCCATCAGCCCGGTGACCTTTTCCGTGGGCGGGGTGGTGCTGGGTAGCATGACCCCCACCGACACCACCGGCACCTATCGCATGACGATCCACGATCTGGTGAGTCTCTCCGACCTGAACGCCGCTGCCAAGGCAATCAATCTGCAACGGTTTCTGAGTACCATCAACACCGCCACCACCACCGGCGTGATCGGGATTAACGCCGCCACCCGCACCGCTCTGGCGGGCGAGAGTGTCCATCTGGGTCTGGTGCCGGCGGGTGATTTCGATGCCCGCGCCACCACCCTGGTCAATACCCTGATCACCGCCCAGGTGCTGGCCTCCGGGAGTGTTCTGGTGGCTCCGGCTGTGGTCACGCCCTTGATGCAAGAGATCAAGACCCAGATCGACGCCACCCGTATCGGCACCCTGGAGATCACCTCGGGGGCCGAATCGGTGCAGGCGGATGGCAAGACCCGGGTGCTGGTGCAGGTCAAGGCCAAAACCACCGCTGGCAAGGCCATGGCGGGTGGACAGGTCCACTTCGAAACCAGCGCCGGAACCTTCGGCAACGCAACCGATCCGTGTCTGGAGACCGTTCCGCCCGTCACCGCCGTGGACAAGAACACCGATGTGACCGGGGTGGCTTATCTGTTTCTCACTCCCCGGTGTCAGACCGCCCATGCCAAGGTTTCCGCCTCGTTGGGGGGGATGATCGTCTCGACTTCTGTGAAGTTCATCGCCGGGGACGCCTCGGCGAGCCATTCCGCGCTGACGGTCTCCCCGGCGGCGCTGCTGGCGGATGGTCAATCCACCGCCACGGTGACGGTCAGCTTGCGGGATGTCCACAACAATCCGGTGGTCGATGGCACCACGGTCACCTTGTTGACCGACTCCGGCAGCGTGCAGGGGGGGGGCGTCGTCGTACACCACCTCCGGATTGGCCACGTTCACGTTCATCGCCGGCGCCAGCGCGGGAAGCGCGCATTTGACCGTCAGCGAGTATGATTTCTTGTCCGGGACCATCACCCTGACCCCCTCTTCGATTTCGACCATCACCTACAATGGAGTGTTCATGGGCTCCACGGTGGTGGGGGTGCATTACAAGGCGGAACTCAATGGCCTGGTCAAGGAAGGAGAGACGGACGCGGAGGGCAAGTTCCAGTATTTCTCCGACGGGGTGGCGTTCAGTCCGGTGACTTTCTCCGTGGGTGGGGTGGTGCTGGGCACCGTGACCCCTTCCCAGACCACCGGGGCCTATCTGATGAGCGTGCATGATCTGGTGAGCGCTTCGGATGTGGATGTGGAGAGCAAGGCCACCAACATCCAGCGGTTCTTGAGCACCATCAACACCTCGACCGACAGCGCCGTGCTGCTGGTCTCCGCCGCTGTCCGCGCCGCCTTGGCGAACGAGAGCGTCCGGTTGCACGAACTGCCTTTGACCGGGTTCGACGCCAAGGCCCAGACTCTGGTCAACACCCTGATCGCCGCCGGTCCACTGGCGTCGGGCACCGTCCTGGCCACAGCCGGCAGTGTCAGCGCCCATCTGCGGGAGACCAAAAGTCAGATCGATGCCGCGCGCATTCAGAAACTGGTGATCGAGACGGGGGCGGATACGGTGCTGGCCGACGGCAAAACCCGCGTGGTGGTGCAACTCAAGGCCACCGGGCTGGATGGCAAGGCGCTGGTGGGAGGGCTGGTCCATCTGGAAACCACGGCGGGCACCTTCGGCAGCGAAAGCAATCTGTGCCAGGAGTCCCCCAGCGTGACCCAGACCGTGGACAAGATCACCGATTCCAAGGGCATGGCGTTCGTCATGCTCACCCCCCGCTGCCAGACCGGCAACGCGGTGGTTTCCGCCTCTCTGGGCGGGGTGATCGCGATGAAAACCATCCAGTTCATCCCCGGACCGGCCACGGTGGGCAACTCCACCATCACGGTCAATCCCAAAACCCTGCCCGCCGACGGTAAATCCAAGGCCACGGTGACCCTTTCATTGCGGGATGCCAACAACAATCCGGTGAAAGATCAAACCGCCGTGACCCTCCAGACTACCTCGGGATCCATTGAAGGCGGTTCGGTCGGCACCACCCTTTCGGGACGGGTCACGTTCTCCTTGTTGGCGCCCCAGACCAGCGGCGAGGCCACGTTGACCGTCAGCGAGTATGGCTTTCTCACCGAGACCGTCACCATGGGTGTGGTCTCTTCCACCGGGGGCAAACCCAATTCGATTCAGATGTCGTCGGGTCTGCAACATATCTTCGTGCGGGGGGTGGGCAAGACGGAAAATGTCGGCATCGCCATCCAGGTGCGTGACGATGTGGGCGATCCGCTCAACGAAGCGGCCTTGAACTATCCGGTCGGGTTCAACAATCTGCGGGTCACCCTCAAGACCCGTCCCCAGGGGGGCGAGACCATCGCCGGTATCGGGCGCAAGGCCGATGCGGTGTCGTCTGGCGACGTGGAGACCAAAAAAAGTTCTGAAACCTCCAACGAAATTCTGGTGCGCACCACCAACGGTTCGGCCACCATCACCTTGACCTCCGGGGTGCGTCCGGGATTGGTGGAGTTCCAGGTGGACGCCCTGGACGCGAATGGCACCACCCGGTTGGCCAGCGCGGTTTCGCCGCTGGTCTCCATCGCGTCGGGTCCGCCCCACACCATCGCCTTGACCGAAGCCTACAAGGAAGGCATCGTCAATCTCAAGGATTATGGTCGTGGCGGGGTCTATTGTCGTCAGGGATCGGTGCTGGTGACGGATCGTTATGGCAATGCGGTGCCCGATGGCACCACGGTCGCCTTGGGCCTGATCGACGCGGTGCTGGCCACCTCCACCACGGGCAGCATCAGCGTGGATTCGGAGTATCTCACCGACGCCAATGTCGCCTTCGAGCAGGCCGGAGTGGACCAGTCCGGCTTGACCAGACGGATTCAGGCTGGGGATCTGGTGTTGATCGAACGCGGGGTCGAGGCCCAGGACCGGCGGCGTTTCGTGCTTTCCCGTCCCACCTCCGCCGCATCGACCAGACTGCAAACCAATGCCAATTACCGGGTCAACTCCGCCAATGTGACCACCACGGACGCGGATTATCAAACCTCGATCACGGATCTGACCTATTATGTCGGCGCTTCTTTGCGCGGGGGAGCCATTCACGGTTATGCCGGTCAGCAGGGGTGCGATCCGGCCCAGTTGACCACCGGAGTGGCCTCGACCACCGGCGGTGTCGCCGCCTTGCGGGTGACCTATCCGGCCAATCCGGATGTGATCCAGTTGGGCTGTTTCGGGTATGTCAATGGGGTGTACAGCGATACCGACACCCGTTTTCCCAACCGTTCGGGACAGGTGATGCTCCTGGCGTCGTCCAACGAAACCAATGATGTGAACGAAAGCGGCGCCACCTTGATCTCCAAGGGTCGTTTTTGTTATCTGCCGGTGAGTCCGGCCACGCTGACTCCGTTGCCGACCAGCCTGGGCAAGAACAGCACCTCTTTCGAGATTGTTTTGCACGATGAAGGGCAGGTGCGGGTGCCGTTCGTGGAGGTGGAGTGCAGCGCCGTGGAAACCAGTGATATTTCCCAGACTCTGAATATCCAGATCGCCACTCCCGTCAAGAAGATGACCGATCTGAACGGGACGGCGGCCTTTGATGTGACCATCACCGGAGGCGGTGGGGCGACCCCGGATACCGGGACCATCACCTGCAACAGCAAGAGTTCGACGATTTCCGGAACCGTGACCATTGGCGTCTCTGTGCCTTAGATTTTGAATGAAAGGATGGTCACGGCAAACATCATGAACCTGAAACGCGCTCTCACCTTTCCACCCTGGATGCGGGGGCTGTCCACCGCGTTGGCGAAACGCGATCTCACCCTGCCATCCTGGATGGCAGGGGGGCTGTCCAGCGCGTTGGCCGATCCGGTGGGACGGTTGCGGGAGCGGTTGGGAAAGAAAAAGGCCGAAGGCTTGGCCGCGCTCTACGCCACGGGGGATGGGGTGGGATTGGTTCATCTCGCCTCGGGGGCGGAGGGGCGGATGCGGGTGCTGGTGTGCGCGTTTCAGCCGTTGGTCAAGGGGCAGTCGCCGGGACGGGTGGCCCAGGGCATGGTCAAGGCGCATAAACTGGAAAAGGCCCGTTTTGTCGGGGTGTTGGATCGCGGCTCCTACGTGCTGATCCCCGCCGAGGCTCCGGATCTGCCCCGCGAGGAGTGGGCGGCGGCCATGAAGTGGCGCATCAAGGATCAGCTCTCCTTTCCGGTCACCCAGGCGGTGCTGGAGGTGTTCGACATGCCGGGCAACGCCCCGGATGCCGAATCCGGGCGCATCTATGTGGCGGCGGCCAGGGATGGGGAGGTGCGGCGCCACGTGGCGTTGTTCCAGGAGGCCGGGGTGAACCTGATCGCCTTGGATATCCCGGAGTTGGCCCTGCTCAACCTGACGATCGGATTGGTGGATGAGCGGGAAGGCATGGGATTGCTGCATCTGGAACGCAAAAGCGGTCTGGTGATGATGGTCAAGGCGGGATGGTTCTATCTGGCCCGACGCATCGAAAACGGGTTGGACACCTTGATGGACTCTTTGGAGCCGGATGGCTCGGGCGTCTCCGATGCCCCTTTCCTGGATCGGATCGCGCTGGAAACCCAACGCACCATGGATTATTTTGAAAGCCATTACAGTCAGGCGGCGGCTTCCACCCTGTATGTGGTCCCCTTGTCCACTCCGGTGGAAGGGTTCCGCCAGGCGTTGGCCGAACGGCTTGGCATGCGGATCAAGTATCTGCCTCTGGAAGAGATTCTGGAGGTTCCCGCAACCGTCGCGCAAGCCGATCTGGTGCGTGCCCTGCCGGCCATCGGCGCGGCCATGCGTGTCGGCGCGGGGGAAGCATGAACGCCCAGCAGGTCAATTTTTATCAGGACGCGTATCGTCCCCGGTTCGATCCGTTGGCGGCGCGTACCATGGTACGGTTCATGATCGGTCTGGCCGGGGTGTTGGTGTTGTCTGCCGGGGTGTTGCAATGGCATCTGTCCGGGGAACGGGCGGCGGTGAAGCGGTTGCAACACGACAAGGATATCCTGACCGCGCGGGTGGCGGAACTGGGTGCCCGCCATCCGGTGCGGACGGCCTCCGAGACGCTGACCCGCACCATCGGGGAGTTGGAAAACGAAAAGAAACGCAAATCCCGTATGCTGGCCCTGCTGGGCGAGGGCAAGATCGCCAACACCAGCGGGTTTGCTCCGGTGTTCCGGGAGTTGGCCCAGGCCCGCACCGAAGGGGTGTGGCTGACCGGGATCGGGGTGTTCGAGAGTGGGAAGCATCTGCTGATCGAAGGATCGGCGCATCAGGAGCGGTCGGAGCGGATTCCGGTGTGGCTCCAGGAGCTTACCCGGCGTTCGGTTTTTGCGGATCGGACTTTTGGCCATTTACGGATCGAGCCGGTGAAGGAGCGTCCGGAGTGGTTGCGTTTTGATCTCAAGACCGACCCGGACAGGAGTCTGGATCGGTTCTGGGAGGAGAAACAGGATCAGGGGGCGACCCGGCACGATCCTCCGGTCCTGGACAAGGCGCGCAAAGGGATGGAAGCGGCGCGTGACGACATGCGGAAAGCCAACCCCGTCAGGCTGCCCCAGGGCGTCGAGCTGGATGGTCGCCCGAATGACCGCCCGACTGACCGCCCGACTGACCGCCCGACTGACCGCCCGACTGACCGCCCGACTGACCGCAACAGGGGAACGCGATGAAAAGGGGGGAAGGCGGTCTGGGGAAAGGGTGGGAAACCCTGTTGGCCAAAGTGGATCGCCTGTCGCGGCGGGAGCGGATCCAGTTGGTGGTCATGTTGGTTGTGGTGCTGGGAGCGGGCTGGTTCCAGGGGGTGCTGGAGCCTTTTCGCAAGGAGCAGGTGCTGTTGCGCAAGCAAAAAAGCTCGGTGGAAAACGGACTGCGGGAGATGTCCACCCTGGAGCAGGAGGTGCTGGCCCGCAAAGACAAGAATCCCGATGCGTCGGCCCAGGAGCGCATCGCCTCCCTCAAACAGGAGTTGGCCGCGCTGGATCAGCAGTTGGGCGCGGGAGTGGTCGGCATGGTCACGCCTCCCGAGATGGTCCAGGCGTTGAAAGGTATGCTGACCCCGGACAGCGGGTTGACCCTGGTCTCTTTGGAGGCGTTGCCGCCACAGGATCTGTTGGCCGGGGATGACTCCGGGGGCGCGGTCTATCAACACAATCTGATGCTGCGTTTTTCCGGGGCTTTTCCCGATGTGCTGAAATATCTGCGTGATCTGGAACGGTTGCCCTGGAAGCTGTTCTGGGATGGAGTCGAGTTCGCCGTGGCCGATTTTCCCAAGTCCTATGTCACGTTGCGTATTCACACCCTGAGCCTGTCGAGCGATCTGGTCGGCGGCAACGCTACACCCCCCTGACCCCTCTTCGCTTTCGCTGTTTGTCACCACGTCGTTTTCAAACCGTTCAGCCTGGGACCGATCCGTTCCCCGTCCTTTCGTCCTGTCTCTATCGACAATCCGGGTTTGCGTCACAAGCGGTGAAAAGGCGGACGATTCATCAATAAAATTTGCAATTTATGCAAAATCTGATAATAGTGAAATTATATTTCAGGTTGGTGTGGACGAGTCGATGACCTGAATGGGGCCTGTGTTGGATTCAAAGGGACCAAAATCATGAATTCATTTTTTTCCGTTAACCATTCGTATGATTCATTATTGAGAAGACTATCAAAAACAATCCTGTTCTTGTTGTGGATGGTGGTCTTTGCCGGTCCTGTTGGCGCCGAGGAGACCCGGCCTGCTGGCGAATATCTCTTCGGGGTTTTGCCCCAGCGCAGTGCCTTGATGACGGCGCAATACTGGAATCCCATTCTGGAGCAGGTTTCCCGCCAGGCCGGAATCCGGCTGACGCTCAAGACCACCCGCACCGCGCCTGAATTCAATCAGGCTTTGGAACGGGGCGAGTACGATCTGGTCTATTCCAACACGGTGTTCTTGCCGCGCTTGAGCGCGCGCGGCTATCGGGCGATTCTCAAACCCCGTGCGGCGGCCATTCGGGGGCATATCGTCACTCTGGAGACCTCCGGGATCGACACTCTGGAGGCGTTGAGAGGTCAGACCGTGGGATTTCCTTCCAGGGGGGCCTTTGTGGGGTACGCGGTGCCCATGGATCACCTGTTGCGCATGGACATTCGGGTGCAGGCGGTATTCGGTGGCAATCAGGAGGGGATCATGGGACAGCTCAAGGCTGGCAAGGTGATGGCGGCGGGGGTCAACAGCGAATTGATGCGGATTTTCGCCCAGCGGGAGAAGATGCGCTATCGGGTTTTATGGGAGTCGGCTCCGTTCGAGAATTTGCCCATCGCGGTGCTGCCCCGGGTGGCTCCGGAGGTGATCGATGGCATTCAGCGGGTCTTCGCCGGTCTGCACGATACCCCCGAGGGACAACGCATTCTAGGCAACAGCGCTGCAATCATCCAACAGCCGCCTCCTTTCGGATTTCTGCCCGCCGGACCGGAAAATTATCAAAACTATGTCGAGTTCTACCGGACCACCCTGGTCCAGGATATCGAGTAGCCCCATGGTGCGGGGCTTGGGATTCTGGGACCGGTTGCCGTTTGTGGGTCGTTTGCTGATCACTGCCACTTTGGCGTTGGTGATCGGCGGATCCACGTTGATTTACACCTCCGCCCGGCGGGATGCGGCGGAAACCCGCGAGGATCTGCGCATCTCCCTGGAGGCTTCGTTGCACACCCTGCCGGCTGCGGTGTCCGAATTGCTGGTGATCGGGGATTATTCCGCCTTGCAGCAGACCCTGGAGCGTTATCTGACCCATCCGGATGTGGTGCGGTTGCGGTTCCTGGATCCGTCGGGTTCCGTGGTGGAGGCGGCCATGGCGGAGGAGGTTTTGCAGGCGCCGCTGTGGTTCAAGGCGTGGATGGGACTGGAGACCATCGCCGGTCATCACGACACGGTGGTGGGAGGAAGAGATTATGGGCGTCTGGAGATCGAGTTGAGCGCCCATGTGGCCATCAACCGGTCGTGGGAGCGGTTGCAGGATTATTTGTGGATCGTCGCGTTGGCGGTGATGCTGGATTTCATCGGGATCTGGCTGGTGTTGCGCAGCGGATTGCGTCCGCTGGTCGATCTGGAGGCGGGCAGTCGGGCTTTGGCCCGGGGACAGTTGGCCATGCGTCTGCCGGTTTATGGAAGTCCGGAACTGCGTCAGGTGATGCAGGGGTTCAATGTCATGGTGGACGCGGTACAATTGGCGCGGGATGAGTTGCTGGGGGAGAAGGAGCGTCTTCAGGTGACGTTGGCCTCCATCGGCGATGGGGTGGTGACCACGGATGCTGCGGGCAGGATCACGTTTCTGAACGCCGAGGCCAGCCGTCTGACCGGCTGGAGTCTGGAGGAGGCGGAAGGGATGGGGGTGGTGGCGGTGATGCATCTGATCGACGAACAGACCCGTCAGGAGGTGGAAAATCCGGTATGGAAGGTGCTGTCGAGCGGTCGGACCATCGGCATGGCCAATCATACCATTCTGGTGGGCCGTCTGGGTCTGGAGTATCCCATCGCCGACAGCGCCGCTCCCATTCGTTTGAGACCCGGTGGCATCATTCTGGGTGTGGTGATGGTGTTCCGTGATCAGACCTGGGAGCGGAACCAGTGGCACACCCTGCTGGAGGTGAGTCGTCAGGCCGAGGAGGCCAGTCGCGCCAAAAGCGATTTTCTGGCCACGATGAGCCATGAGATCCGCACGCCCATGAATGTGGTTCTGGGCATGTCGGAGATGTTGCTGGAAACCGAATTGACGCAGAAACAACGTCATTTTGCCCAGATCATGCACCAGTCCGGCAAGGCCCTGCTGGGCGTGATCAACGATGTGCTGGATTTCGCGCGCATGGAGGCGGGGCGGATTCTGCTGGTTTCCGAGTCGTTTTCTCCCCGGCGGGTGGTGGAGGAGACCGTCCAGTTGATGCGGGTGAGCGCCGAGGAGCGTGGGTTGGAGTGTGTCGAGCGCATCGCCGACGATCTGCCGCCACGGATTTTAGGAGATGGTGGACGATTGCGTCAGGTTCTGCTTAACTTGTTGGGCAACGCGATCAAGTTTACCCATCAGGGTCGGGTGGAGCTGCGTCTTTGCTGGCATCCGGAGGAACCCGATACCCTGTTGTTCGCGGTCACGGATACAGGAATCGGCATCACGCCCGAACAGCAGCAGCATATTTTCGATGCGTTCATCCAGGCCGACGTGGGCATCACCCGGCGTTACGGGGGCACCGGTCTGGGTCTGGCCATCTCCCGCCGACTGGTGGAGATGATGGGAGGACGCATTTGGGTCGAAAGCCGGTTTGGTCAGGGGAGTGCCTTTTCTTTTGCGCTGCCGGTGCGACTGGACCATGGCGTTCCGGTCGCCGAATCGGTCGTCGGGCCGGTCGTTGGGCCGAAGGAAGGAGCGCAGAACGACGCTTTGGACAAGACGGGCTTGCGCATCTTGCTGGTGGATGATCAGGAACTCAACCGCATCGTCTTTGAAGGATTCTTGAGAAGTGGCACCCATCATCCGGTCGTGGTCCAGAGCGGACAGGAGGCTGTCGAGCGGGTGCGGCGGGAGGCTTTTGATCTGGTGCTCATGGATGTGCAGATGCCGGGCATGGATGGTTACAGCGCGACCCGCTGGATCCGTCTTTGGGAACAAGAGCAGGGACGCGCTCCGCTGATCATCGTCGCTCTTACCGCCCACGATCGGGAGAGCTCCGAGCGGTTGAGCCTGGAAGCCGGTTGTGATGCCTGTCTGATCAAGCCGATCGGACGGGTTCCGCTGTTGAAGGCGGTGCAACGGTTGGCCCGTCGGCCTGTGGCGCTGCCCGCCAGCCGGGGCCTGACCATTTTATTGGCTGAAGATACCCGCGAAAATCAGATTCTGATCGAAGCCTATCTGAGCCAGACCCCTCATACGCTGGTGATCGTCGAAGACGGGGTGGAAGCGGTGGCGCAGGTGCGACAGGTGCGGTTCGACGTGGTGGTGATGGATGTCCAGATGCCCCGCATGGATGGTTACACCGCCATCCGCCAGATCCGGCAGTGGGAGCAAGATCAAGAACGCGCGCCGTTGCCGATCATCGCCTTGTCGGCCCACGCGATGAGTGGCGAGGAGGAACGGTGCCGCGAGGCGGGAGGGTCGTTGTATCTTTCCAAGCCGATTGGGAAAAAGGCATTGCTGGAGGCGTTGCAGGGGGTGGTTCAGGCCGGGGATTGACGGGAGGTTTGGGGTTTCATCGCTGGAGGCGTTGCAGGGGGTGGTTCAGGCCGGGGATTGACGGGAGGTTTGGGGTTTCATCATGGGATCTTTGACCCAAAAGGTGCGTGACAAGCAGCGGAGAATCGTTGCCTGATCTTGAATCCATGAGTTCATGCGGAAACCGGAGATGCGCGGTTCATGATACGTTTGGTCCATGCGGTGTGGATGGTGATCCTGTTGTGGTGTGGTCTGTGGCCTGGCAACGGGTGGACGGCCAGTAGCGGTGGCGTGGAGCCGGTGGTTCGCAAGGCGTGGCAACTTGACGCGCGCGAGCGGGCCTGGCTGGCGGACCATCCCCGCATCCGGCTGGGGGATGATTTTGTGTGGCCGCCGTTTGTGTTCATGGATGAGCAGGGGGAGTTCAGCGGGATCAGCGCCGGTTATGTGGCGGCCTTGTCCCAGCGTCTGGGCATTGCCATGGAGCCGGTGCCGGGATTGACCTGGGCACAGGTGATGGAACAGGTGAAAATCGGCCAGATCGATATGCTGCCGGCTGTGGTGCGTTCCAGGGAGCGGGAAGCCTTTTTGCATTTCACCAAGCCGTTCATTTCTTTTCCCGTGGTGATCGCCACCCATGCCGATGGCGTCTTTGTCGTGGGTCTGGAGGGGTTGGCGGGTCGCCAGGTGGGGGTGGTGCGGAGTTATATCACCCACGAACTGTTGGCCCGGGAGTTTCCAGCCATCCACTTGGTGCTGTTCGACAAACTCGCGCAAGGGTTGGAGGCGCTGGAAAACGGGCGCATCGAGGCGGTGGTGGACAATCTGGGCGCCATCACCTATGAGACCCGGCATCTGCGTTTGGCGCATATCAAGATCGCCGCGCCCACGCCCTACCGGTTTGAATTGGCCATGGCCGTGCGCAAGGACTGGCCGGAGTTGGCGGCGCTGCTCGACCGGGGCCTGGAAGAGATGAGCAGTCGGGAAAAGGCGGCCATCGAAAACACCTGGCTGGCGGTTCAGGTGTATTTTGGCGTGGATCTTCAGACCATGTTGTCGTGGGGTGTGCCCATCGGGGTGGCGTCGTTGCTGGTGATTGGCGTGGTGGGGGTGTGGAACCGCAAACTCCAGCGTCAGATTGTCGAGCGTCGGCGGGTTCAGGATGAATTGGAGGCGGCTTCGGCCCTGTTGATTCAGGAGATCGACGAGCGGCGACAGATTCAGGACGAGCTGCAACGGGAACGGGACAATCTCGCGGATGCCAAGGCGTTGGCCGAGAGTGCCAATCGGGCCAAAAGCGATTTCTTGGCGGCCATGAGCCATGAGATTCGCACCCCGATGAATGTGGTGCTGGGCATGTCGGAGATGCTGATGGATACCGGATTGACGCCGCAACAGCGTCGTTTCGCTCAGACCATGCATCAGTCCGGTCAGGCGCTGCTGGGCGTGATCAACGATGTGCTGGACTTTTCGCGCATCGAGGCGGGACGCTTCACGTTGGTGGATATGCCTTTTTCCCCCCGTCGGGTGTTGGAAGAGACGGTGCGGCTGATGCGTCTGGCCGCCGAGGAGAAGGGGCTGGCCGTGCAGGTGTCGATCTCTCCGGCCATACCGGAGGTGGTGGCGGGTGACGACAGCCGGGTGCGTCAGGTGTTGATCAACCTGTTGGGCAACGCTATCAAGTTCACGGCTTCCGGTGGGGTGGAGGCCCGACTGGCCTTGAATGCCGAAGCGCCCGACAGCGTGGTGTTTTCCGTGATCGATACGGGCATCGGGATCACCGGCGAGCAGATCGAGCGGATCTTCGAGCCATTCGTGCAGGCCGACGGCGGCATCACCCGGCGTTATGGGGGAACCGGTCTCGGCCTGAGCATCTGTCGCCGTCTGGTGGACATGATGGGGGGACGGATCTGGGTGGAGAGTCGGGTGGGGGAGGGGAGTGGATTTCATTTCACCCTGCCGGTGAGAGCCGTGGATTTTCCGGTGCCGACAACCCCGTCCGAGGTGGCGCCATCGGTGGATGAGGATCCGGGATTGAGCGTCCTGCTGGCTGAAGATGTGGAGGAGAACCGGATCCTGTTCGAAGCCTATCTGCAAGACAGCCCCCATCGGTTGGTGATGGTGGAAGACGGCCTGGAGGCCGTGAACCGGATTCAGAAGCAGAGGTTCGATGTGGTGGTGATGGATGTCCAGATGCCCAGGATGGACGGTTACACCGCCATCCGGCGCATCCGGGAGTGGGAGCGGGAGACGGATGGGACTCCCCTGCCGATCATCACCTTGTCCGCCCATGCCATGGAAGGGGAGCTGGAACGCTGCCGGGAGGCGGGAGGAGACGTGTACCTTTCCAAACCCATCGGCAAAAGGGTCTTGCTGGAGGCTCTGAAACGGATCGTTGCCCAGGGCCGACCCAAAGCGGAGTGATGCGAAACGTGATCCGGTTCTTATGGTCGGCCTTTACGCCAGGTTTCCGGTTTCGTTTTCCCAGGCAGGCATCGGTTCCACCGGCAGGGTGATTTCCACTTCCAGCCCTCCTTCCGGGCGGTTGCGGACCGACAGCTCCCCTTTGTGGTCCCGCACCGCGCTGGTGGCGATGGCCAGACCCAGACCATGGCCGCCGCTGAGTCGATCCCGGGCCTCGCCGACCCGGAAGAATGGTTCGGTGAGCCGGGGCAGATCCGCTTCCGGCACCCCTGGTCCTGCATCTTTGACCAGAATATGGGCCGTTGTCCCCCGACGGATCAGTTGCAGCGTGATGCCGACCCCCGGGGGAGAGTGGCGCATGGCGTTGCGCACCACGTTTTCCACCGCCGAATGAATCGCTCCCCCGTCGGCCCACAGCATGGCCGGATCCAGGCCGAGAATGGTCAGGGGAGACTCCTCCCCGCCGCTTTCAAAGCGGGCGTCCGCCACCACCGCCTCCACCAACGCCCCCAGATCCACCAGGGACTCCTTGGGCACCTGATCCGGAGCCTCGGGCCGGGAGAGGCGAATGATCTGACCGATCAGGGTGTCGAGCCGGTCCAACTCCAGGTTCAACCGTTGCCAATGCTCGCCGCGCACCCCGGAACTCTCTTGTTCCGCCAGCCCCAAAGCCACCCGCATCCGGGCCAGAGGGGAGCGCAGTTCGTGGGAGACATCCCGCAACAGCCGTTTCTGTCCATGGAACAGCACCTCCAGCCGCTGGGCCATGAAATTGAAATCCTGTCCCAGGTCATCCAGTTCGTCGGAGAACAGACGCCGCATTCCCGGCGCCCGGGTGGTCAGATCCCCTTCGGCCAGCCGCAAGGTGGCGCCTTGCAGGTAGCGCAGGGGGCGGGTGAAGTGGCGGGCCAGGGGAAACACCACCATGCCGCTGATCACCAGCACCACCACCGGGAAAAAAGGATACTCCCGCCACGCCATCGACCACGGGGAGCGCATGGGGCCGAGGGCCACCCGATAGGCGTGGCCTTCGGGATCCCGGGTTTCCAAAGGTATGTGGGGTGGGGGTTCGTGGTGGGGTCCGGGACCGGGACGCCCCATGGAAAACGGAGGCGGGCGGTTGTCGTGGCCGGGTTCGGGTCTGGGGCGCGACAGATGGCCGGGCAGCGGACGACCGAGGATATCTTGATCGGCGCGCTCGAACACGATGATGTCATCGGTTTCCCGGTCGTTTTCCAGCAGGGACCGGGTTGCCGCCAGACCCTGGGTTTCCAGGAGAGTGGCCACCTGACGGCGTTTGCTCATCATGCGTTCCATGTTGGCTTCCAGGAGGGGATCCAGATGATCCCGCAGATGGTGGCCGCCCCAGAAGAACATCCCGCCCAGCACCGACACCACCAGCCAGAACGACAGGAACAGCTTGAGAAAGAAGCGCATGGTTTTTTTTCAGGACTCCGGATGGGCGGTGAGTTGATACCCTCCCCCGCGAATGGTGACAATGCGCGCCGATCCGTCCGCAGACGGACCCAGCTTGCGGCGCAGGTTGCTGATGTGCAGATCCACGCTGCGGTCGTAGCTGGTGAGATCCCGTCCCAGTCCCTGACGGCACAGCTGTTCTTTGGAGACCACCTCCCCGGCGTGACGCATGAGGATTTGCAATAGGTTGAACTCCGCCCCGGTCAACTCCGCCGGATGGTCGTCCACCACAAGGGTGCGGGAGCCGGGATGCAGCACCATGGAATCGACTCTCAACGTGGTCTGATCCGCCTTGACCGGACCGCGTCGCAACACCGCCCGCAACCGGGCCACCAGCACCTTGGGATTGCACGGTTTGGTCAGATAGTCGTCGGCGCCGATCTCCAGTCCCAGAATGCTGTCCACATCCTCGCCCCTGGCGGTGAGCATCAGCACCGGCGTGTTCTTGCGGCTGCGCAAACGGCGCAACACCTCGAAACCGTTCAAGCCGGGCATCATCACATCCAGCACCAGGGCGTCGAAGGTCTCTTTCAGGGCCAGTTTCAGGCCCGCTTCGCCATCGTGGCGGCACAGGCATTCAAAGCCTTCGGCCTGGAGATACAAAGAGAGCATGTGACACAGTTCCTGATCATCATCGACGAGCAGCAGGCGGGTCATCTCGGGGCTCCAACCGGATCGAAAAGCGCAGCATTGCAGAGAGTCATGGCCATGGGGGAAGATTATGGTAACCTGTATCCTGTGGATTGGAAGTGAACTTTACACTTCTTGACTCAATTTGGACACATCCTTACAACGATAGGGCGTAGTCTCTGCAACCGTGATGTGGATGAACCGCATTCGGTCCGGATGCGGGAACCTCAATGATCAGGAGAGCGGGGCATGAATGGGATATCGATGGGTGGCATGACGAATATGGGCGGCATGGGCGGCATGAAGGGTGCGGGTCCGATGGGCAAGCCTCCCACAGCGGCCACCTTGATGAAAAAGATGGACCAGAATGCGGATGGATATCTGGAAGTCAGCGAGGCCAAGGGGCCTTTGGCGGAACAGTTCGCCACCTCCGACAGCGACAGCGATGGCAAGATCTCCAGCGAAGAGTTGCAATCGGCCATGGAGACCTTCCAAAGCCAGATGAAGGCCAAGATCGGCACGGGACAAGGGGCTCATGGTCCCCATGGTCCGCCTCCTTCGGCGCAGGATCTGATTTCCAGAATGGATCAGGACGAAGACGGCGCCATCGGAGTCGATGAGGCCGATGGTCTGCTTGCCGAGCGGTTCGACGCGGCGGACACCAACAAGGATGGCAAGGTCTCCTTGGAGGAGTTGCAGGCCGACATAAAGAGTGTCCAGGCCGAAGGGATGCCCCCGCCCGGAACCATGGGTGCCGGTGGCCCCAACGGCTCTTCCACGTCGGCCCAGTCTCTGCTCGATGCCATGGACCAAGACGGGGATGGCCAGGTGGGCAGCGATGAACTGCAACGGGTGCTGGATGCGATGAAGTCCGGCGGGCAGAGCGGTTCGGGTTCGTCTGTCTCTTCGGATCTGGCCGACGCGGCGACCCCCTTCGGACTGGTGCAGTACATGCTGGCCGCCACCACCCAGCGCCACCACAACGATGAATCCCACACCTCTTCTTTGAGCCTGACGGCGTAGGATTTCAGCCCGGTTTTTTTTCCCCCGGTCGTTGGCCCGTGTGGCAACGACCGGGGGAGCCTCGTCTTTCCCCCATCTTGCCAAATTTTTATCCTGTCCCCGCTTCACCCTATCCACGATTCTTGGGGTGTGCGGATATCACCGGCAGGGAACGCTCACGACGCGAACACCTCATCCACCGAATTGGCGAACACGAAGTTATCACTCCAGGTCTCGATCAGTTCCAGGTTTGCCGACTTCACCTTCTCGGTAACCCAGTCTGGTGTTGAGTCAAACTTGCGACGCATCTGTTTGAGCAGCATGGAAGCGGCTTCTTCCTGGCGTCCTTCCTGGCGTCCTTCCTGGCGTCCTTCCTGGCGTCCTTTTGCAATCATATTTTGTGCGAACATGGACATCATTTTTTCTTCCTCCTCGGGACGTACCCTGCGAATGATCTCACGCACCGTCGGTTCGTCGTAGTTGCGGTAGGTCTCGACCACATAACGCATGAGAAACCGGAAATCTTCATCCGGAATTTTGACCAGCGCTTCGACCAGCAACTCTTTCATCTGAATCTGCTGTCCATCACGAGTCGCATATTTTGCCGCCAACAGCCACGCCCGCAGGTTGGGTTGACGGGAGAGTTGCCGATCATCGATCTGGCCCAGATCCAGCACCGTGAACCGGAAGTTCAACAGATACGGACGCCAGCCTTTTTCGGCATCCACCAAAGCCAAAAATGCGTCCGGAACCCGCCATGCGGTCGCGCCATGGTAGAACACGAAGGGGACGATGGCCGGAAGTCGCTCCCACTTTGAATGCTCACGTTCCCATTGTTTCAACGCTTCGACCATGTATTTCAGCAACTGCCAGCCGATGCGCGCGTCGGGGGAACTTTTGTGCTCGATCAGCACGTACAACAAAGCCGTCCGGCCCGTGAGCGTCTTGACCCGGTAGAGCCGATCCGTCAGATGGGCGTGCAGCTCCTCATCGACGAATGAACCCTCCACCAGTTCTGGCGGATCATTGGACAGTACCTCCACCACTTCTTTTGGCAACCGTTCCCGCAGCAGAGTTCCCGCTGTGGCGGGATTGGAGAGCAAAGCCTTCAAGAATCGGTCGTGCGGGTGGATAATGTCAGTCATGGGCAATCCACAAGGCGCAACATCTGCATGGAATCACTTTTCATCATCGTTGGCCTCATCATCGCCGACCTGTTGCCTCGTGCCCGCTTCAGGGAAGATGTGGGACATGGCGACCACTTGAACCTCACTCTTGTCTTAAGATTTTCGTGGAAACATGCCTCAGTGTCCAGAGAAATCCAGCGGCCCCTGCGCCAAACAGCCTGGCAATGAGGCTGGAATCGGGTCGGATGGGGTTTGCGGCAAGGACCGGTTCCGCTCCTTTTGGCACGCCTTGGCAATCTTCCCTTGTGCCGATTTTTTGGTTTTGATGCCCGGCCAGCCATAAAAGGTTTTCAGTCTTCGGTCGATCCGGACGATACATGAGACCATGACAGATTTGTTCCAGAACACGAGTGACCGCCTGACCTCTCACGTGTGTTGCTGGTCGTCAATGGCGCTATCGGTTTTCCGAAACAAGAAGAGTCACCCATGTCCTTGACCCTGTACACCAACATGGCCGCCTTGCAAGCCAGTCGCGTCATGACACGGCATACCACCGCCATGGGGCAATCCATGCGTCGGCTCGCCTCCGGGTTGCGGGTGGAGAACGCCTCCGACGACGCGGCCGGGTTGTCCATCATCCAGCGCATGAGCGCCCAGATCCGGGGCGCCAACGCGGCCATACGCAATGTCAATGACGGGATCTCCATGCTCCAGGTGGCCGACGGCGCCCTGGAAGGAACCTCCGACGCCTTGCAACGCATTCGCGAACTGGCGGTGCAAGCCTCCAATGACACCCTCGGCGACACGGACCGGATCAGCCTGAGCGCGGAAAAGGATCAATTGATCTCCGAAATTCAGCGCATCGCGTCCCAGACCACCTACAACGATACCACTTTGTTGAATGGTATCAGCAATGCCGCCTATTTCCAGCAGCAAGGCGGTACCACAGGGGGATCCCGAACCTCCTATCAGGCGGTTTTTCAGATCGGGGCCGATGCGGGCCAGACCGTGGCCATTGACATGAATCTGGCCTATGTGAGCGCCCTGGGGCTGGGAAGCGATGGCAGTCTGGCCTCCATGCTCACCCAGACCGGAGCCAATACCCTCATCGATCGGGTGGACAGCGCCCTGGATTCGGTTTCGGAGATTCGGGCCAATCTGGGGGCGATACAGAATCGTTTTGAGGCTATTTTGCAGGGGCTCGCCTCTTTGGAGGAGAATACCCAGGCCTCCCGTTCGCGTATCCGTGACGCGGATCTCGCCTTGGAAGCGGCCCGCCTGACCCGTGAAAGCATCCTGCAACAGGCGGGCATGGCCATCTTGGCCCAGGCCAATCAGCAACCTCGGATCGTGCTGCAATTATTGAATTGACAATGACAGTTGGCAGAAAAGTTGCTTAAAGCAGGATGGTCGATACCATCACGGGAGTATGCCAGCATGCAAGCCATCGAAATTCAAACCGATATCTCTCCGGAAGGGCATATCTGCCTCCCGTCGCCCCTGCGCAGTCTGTATGGTCGTCAGGCCCGTCTGATCCTGATGGTCGATGAACTCGCCACGCGGGAAGAGGGAGTGGTCCCGGATCCGTTGCAGGCCGTTCAGGGGGGGTACCGGGAAGAGGTTGTGTGTGATCCGGTGCTGGCCGACCTCGACCCGGTGTGGCACGCCTGGCAGGAACTCGCCGGCGAATCCCTGGATCACGCCGCCTTCAACCAGGAGGCTCTGGTGGCCCGGATCCGGGAGACTCTGCCCCGGTTGCTCGCCATTTATGCCATGGGGGAGCGGATCGAAAAAGGTTCCGGCACCATGGGCAGTCCTTTGGAGTTGGCGGTGCTGATGGAGGGGGAGTCGGATCCGGTGACATTGTGGTCTTTGGCCCGGGAGTTGACCGCCTTGGCCGAATGTCGGGTGGAGCTGTTCGATCTGCGGGTTTCGTCCACGTTGACCCAGTATCAGGTGGTGACCACCGCCGAACGGTGGTGGGTCTCCAATCCCCAGGCCGGACTGTTTGAATGTTTTGTCTTGAGCGAAAAAACCGCCCTGGACGAGTCCCGCGTGGACCTGCTGGCGCAACTGCGTCCCGAGGCGCTTCAGCCTTGAGGTTCGGCGCGATCCGGCGCCGGGGGTGACGCGGCGGCGAGGGCGCTCAGGGCCAGTTTTTTTTGTTCCAGATGGCTTTGCCACTGGATGGTGGAGAGGTGGCGTTTTTCCTGGTTGCAGGTCATGCAGGCCGGCACGCAATTGCTTTTGCTGGTCTTTCCGCCCCGGATCAGGGGAGTCACGTGGTCCATGGTCAACTCCCCCGGATGGCAGCCCACCCCGCAGTAGTGACATCGGCCCCGTCCCAACTGTCCTTTCCACCAGGGGGAGCGCTTCAGCTCCTTGGCCTTGAGCCGTTCTCTTTGCACCCCGTCCGGATCGGCGGCGATGAACAGATCGTCGATGTTCATGATCCCAGATACCTCTGATAAATCGGCGTCACCCGTTTGAAACGGCTCTCCAACGCCACAATGATCTCCTCGTCCAGGGCGTGACACAAACGCCCGAGCCGCACCCGTACCCGTGGATCCGGACCGATGCGATTCTCGGAACGGTCGTGAAGCAGCCGCAAACGGTTTTCCGTGAACCGGTACAGGCCATAGGCCTCTTCCAGCGTCAACGCCTCCCCGGACTCCAGAATGCCCGCCTTGGCCAGGGCACGCAGGGCGTGGGGCAGGTTGGGGCGCACGACCTCCGGATGGGCGGCGCCGTGGGCCAGCAACAGATATTGCACCAGAAACTCCACATCCACCACGCCGCCCCGGCTTTGTTTGATGTCGATCCAGCCCGGAGGCGGGCTTTTTTCCTCCAGGATGCGCAGCCGCATGGAGGCCACCTCCCGGCGCACGGTTTCCGGATCGTGGCCCCGGGCGAAGATCGAGGCGATCACCTGGTTCAATTCGGCGATGAAGGCCGGATCCCCGGCAATGAGACGGGCGCGGGTCAGGGCCTGATGCTCCCAGATCCACGCCTCGTGGGTCTGATAGTGGAAAAACGAATCCAGCGAGGTGACCACCGGTCCGGACTTGCCCGAGGGGCGCAGACGCATGTCCAGCTCGTAGAGTTTGCCGGAGCGGGTCATGGCGGTGATGGCGGTGATGATCTTTTGGCCCAGTCGGGAGAAGAACAGGCTGTTGGGCAGAGGGTGATCCGGATGATCGGTGCGCTGCTCCTCGCCCCGGCTGCCGTGAATGAAGATCAGATCCAGATCCGAGGCGAATCCCAGCTCCTTGCCTCCCAGCTTGCCCATGGCCATGATGGCGAAGGGGGCCTCCCGGCTGATTCCCTGGAGGTCGATGAAACCGGGCGTGCCGTGACGCGCGCGCAATTCCTGCATGGCGTCGGTCAGAACCCGGTTCAAGGTGACCTCGGCCAGCAGGGAGAGTCCGGAGGTCACCTCTTCGGGTTCGGCCAGTCCGGACAGATCCCGGATGCCCAGACGCAGGGTCTCCACATTCTTGAACTCCCGGAGAATGCTCATGCCCTCTTCGGGGTCGCGGGCCTTGTCCATGGCCTGATTCAGATCGGCGGTCAATTCGCCACGGTTGCGGAAACGACCGAGAAAATCGGTGGTGACCAGTCCATCCATCAACTCCGGATGGTGAATCAAAAAGCGCGACAACAGCCCCGAGGTGCCGAAAAGACGGATCAACAGTTTGAGCACCGGGGGATTTTCTTTCAGGAGCGCCAGATAGTTGACCCGGTGGCCCAGTCCTCTCAAAAAGGTTTCGGCGTGTTGCAAGGCCATGTCCTGATCCGGGGCGACCAGCACCTCGGCCAGCAACGGCACCGCGATGCGGCCATACCACTGGCGCGCCGCTTCGGTGAGACGGCTGGATGGACCCTCGCGCAACACCGAGATCAGACCCAACGCCTGTTGGGGATTCTCGAAGCCCGCCTTGCGGATCGCCTCCAGGGCGTTGGTCTCGTCCCCCTGACCTTCCAGCAGGGCCAGCACCACCGGTTCCGGACGCTCCCCGTCCTCCCGTTCCCCCTCGAAGAACAGTTGACCGTAAATCCCGTGCACCTCCTCGACCACCCCTTGCAGCCGGGCCAGGAACGGTTCGGCTGCGGCGAATCCCATGCGTCGGGCCAGGGCCAGCAGACCGGCGGGATCTTCCGGGATCGAGTGGATCTGGCGTTCCCGCTCGATCTGGAGCCGGTGTTCCACGGTGCGCAAGAAACGGTAGTGGGCCACCAGGGTTTCGGCGGTGTGGGCCGGGAGCAGGTTGGCGGCCACCAGTTGTGCCAGCACCTGTTCGGTGGCCCGCTGGCGCAGTTGGGGATTCTTGCCCCCATGGATCAACTGCTGACACTGGACAAAAAATTCGATCTCCCGGATGCCGCCATAACCGAGCTTGACGTTGCGGTGATAGTCCTGGCGGGCGGTGATTTTCTGGTCGATGCGCCGTTTCATGTCGCGGATGGCGTCCAGGGCCGCGAAATCCAGGTAACGCCGATAGACGAAGGGCTGAAGATTGTTCAGGAACTGCTCTCCCAGCGCCTGGTCTCCCGCCACCGGGCGGGCTTTGATCATGGCGGCCCGCTCCCAGGTGCGGCCCCAGGATTCGTAGTAGATCTCCGCCGAGCGGCGCGACAGGGTCAGATCCCCGCTTTCCCCTTCGGGACGCAGTCGCAGGTCGATGCGAAAGACCATGCCGTCGGCGGTGGACTCTCCCAGCAGACGGATCAGTTCCCGGCCCAGCCGGTTGTAATATTCCTTGATGGAGAGGGGACGTTTGCCTTCGCACCCCCCGTGATCGTCGTCGTACAGATAGATCAGGTCGATGTCCGACGAGAAGTTGAGTTCTCCGGCGCCGAGCTTGCCCATGCCCAGAATCACGAAGCGGGCCGGATGACGGCCCTCTTCTTCGGTTTCGGTCATGGGGGGGCCATGGGTCGCGCTCAACCAGCGGTCCAGCCAGCGGTAGCCCGCCTCCAGACTGGCATCCGCCAGGGCGGACAGACCCCAGGTGGTGTCGTGCAGCGTGGCTTCTCCGGTCAGATCCCGCAGACCGATGCCCAGAAAGGTCCGGTGTTTGTGGCGTCGCAGAATGGCCGTCGCCTCGGCGCGGGAGTCGGTGGCCAGAACCGCCGCCACCACGTTTTGATTCCAGGCCACCGGATCGTGGGCCGGATAGTCGTCGGCGAGACCTTCCGGCCATTTGACCAGGACATGGGACAGATAGGGACTGTTGCCCCAGGCCAGCAGCAGACGGCGACGCCAGAGCGGATCTTGCAGCCGTTGCGTGAGCCGGGCAAGCGTTTCGGGTCGTGTGGCGGCGTGGGCCTGGACAAAATCGCGCAGCCGTTCCAGCGCCCCTTCGGGGTCGGCGGTGGTGGCCGCCAGGGCGCGGATGTGTTCTTCGGTCGGGTCGTCCAGTGGCAACAGTGGCGAGATGGTCAATCCAAATGGCTCCAGAATGGTTTGGGTCGGTCGCGGTTGATCGATGGGGAGCGGGGGCTTTTCTTCAAGAACCGCTCTGCTCCCGCACGAAGACCCAGCGGCCCGCAGTGGAGAGTTCCTCCCGGAAGCGATAGCCCCGTTCGTTGAAGGTTTTCAGGGGTTCCGGGGAGGTGAGGCGACGGGTGACCAGAAAACGGGCCATGGCCCCGCGCGCCTGTTTGGCCAGCAGGGCGATCACCTTCAGCCCTTCGGGTCGCGTTTCCAGGAACACCGGGGTGAGCAGGGGGATGCCCGGCACGGCCTTGATGTAAGCCTCGGAGGCCAGATGGATCACCGTGGAATCGTCGTGGGTCGTGGCTTCGGCGGTGACGGCCCGGCTCAACCGTTGGCCCCAGAAGGGATACAGATCCTTGCCCGCCGGATTGGTTAGTTTGCTCGACATCTCCAGCCGGTAGGGCTGAATGCCATCCAAAGGCCGCAACAGGCCGTACAGTCCGCTGAGAATGCGCAAGGAACCTTGCGCGAACTGCCAATCTTCCGGGGTCCAGGAGTCCACGTCGAGGCCGTCGTAGGTGTCGCCCCGATACAGCGCGGCGGCGTGTTTGGCGTGGGGCGGGTGGTCATCGGTGCTGAACTCCCGGAAACGTTCCGCATTGAGCCGGGCCAGGGCCGGGCTGATGCCCAGCAGCGCGGCCAACTCCGTTTCCGAGTGGGATTTCAGCAATGCGGCCAACTGGTTGGCCTGCTCCACAAACGCCGGACGCGTGGCGGGCAGGGCCAGTCGGGAGGGGGCGGGATCGAGGGTCTTGGCCGGGGAGATCAGGGCGAGCATGTTTTTTCCAATCGGTTTTCCAGTCGGTTTTCCAGCAAGGTTGGGGCCGTTCCGGGTGGCGGTTGCCGACATTTGGAAAAACTAAAGAGCGGCAAAGAGGGCCTGTCGCCTTGGAGGTCGGCGCGGATCCATCCGCTTGGAATTCTAGGGGGAATGCCAACCGGGAAGCAAGCCGGGAAAAGGGGGAGTCCGGTCTTTTTCTCTCATCTTCTTTAGTCTTTCATCTTGTCTGCGCGTCGCGATGGCCGATGAGCCACGCCGAGGCCCCGGCAGAAAAAAAGAGGTGGTCGGATCGGGAAGGCCCGAGGCAAACTTTGTGGTGATCGATTGTTTGTGGTATAAGCCTGTCCCATCGTCGGGTGGTCTTGTTGGCCGACTCGCAACGACAGGGTATGCCTGTCATGACTCCATAGCAAAATCGCGGATCTTTATCTCCATGAAACCTAGCCATTGGTTGGTTGTCGGTGCTGTCTCCTTGATTACGGTGAGTCTTTGGGCCTGGTTCAATCGGCCGCTGGAAGAACCGCTTTGGCCGGACCGGGTGATGGGTTTCGCTTTTGCCCCCTACCGGGCGGATCAGGATCCCCAGAAAGGCATCCATCCCACCGCCGCCCAGATCGACGAAGATCTCGCGCTGCTTTCCGGCAAGACCTACGCCGTGCGTACCTATACCGTCGAAGGGGTGATGGCGGAAATCCCCCGTCTGGCCCACAAGCACGACATCAACGTCATGGTGGGAGGGTGGATCGACAGCGACGAGGCCCGCAACAACGCCGAGATCGAACGGTTGATCAAGACCGTCAACGCCAACGCCCAGAACGTGGTGCGGGTGATCGTCGGCAACGAATCGTTGCTGCACGACCGGGTTTCGGTGGAAAAATTGATCAAGTATCTCGACCGGGTTCGTTCGGCGGTGAACGCTCCGGTCAGTACCGCCGAACCCTGGCACATTTGGCTGAAATATCCCGAACTGGTCAAGCACACCGACTTCATCGCGGTCCACATGCTGCCCTACTGGGAAGGCATCGCCCAGGAAAAGGCGGTGGATTACATCGTGTTCCGGATGAACGAACTGCGCGACGCCTATCCGAAGAAACCCATCATCATCGGTGAGGTCGGCTGGCCCAGCGATGGACGCACCCGCATCGACGCCAAGGCCACCCAGGCCGAACAGGCCACCTTTCTGCGGCGTTTCCTGGCGCGGGCCAACCGGGAGAAATATGTCTACTACGTGATCGAAGCCTTCGATCAACCCTGGAAAAGCAACTCCTTGGAACGGGGTGTCGGCTCTTACTGGGGCGTCTACAACGCGGACCGACAGGCCAAGTTTCCCTTTCATGCCCCGATCGTCAACATTCCCCAGTGGTATGTGCTGGCCGGGGCCTCGATGTTCGTGGGACTGCTGGCCATCACCTTGCTGTTTCTGGACAGCCATGGCATGCGCAAGCGGGGACGGTTCTTTCTGGCCATTCTGTCTTACGGCATCGCCTCTTTGGCGGTCTATGTGGTGTATGATTACAGCCAGCAGTACCTGACCGGCGGCGCCATGATTTTTGGTTTGTTGTTGGGGATCGGCATGATCGGGGTGATCGTGGTGCTGTTCGCCGAGGCTCACGAATGGGCGGAAGCGGCCTGGGTGCAGGCCCGCCGTCGCGCCCTGACCCGGCCCGACATCACCGACGACTCCCAGCTTCCCTGGGTATCGATCCATGTCCCGGCCTACAACGAACCCCCGGACATGATGATTCGCACCCTCGACTCCCTGGCCAACCTCAAATATCCCCATTTCGAGGTGCTGGTCATCGACAACAACACCAAGGATCCGGCCATCTGGGAGCCGGTGCGCGAGCATTGCGCCAAACTCGGGGAGCGGTTCCGTTTCTTCCACGAAAACCCCCTGGCGGGATTCAAGGCTGGCGCGCTCAACTACGCCCTGCGGCACACCGATCCCAAAGCCGAAGTAATCGCGGTGATCGACAGCGACTATCTGGTGGATCCCGACTGGCTGTACGAACTCGCCCCCCATTTCCAGAAACCGGAAATCGCCATCGTCCAGGCTCCCCAGGACTATTACGATCAGGGGGAAAGCACTTTCAAGTCGATGTGTTACGCCGAATACCGGGGCTTTTTCTTCATCGGCATGGTCACCCGCAACGAGCGCAACGCCATCATTCAGCACGGCACCATGACCATGGTGCGGCGTTCGGTGTTGCAGGATGTCAACGGCTGGGCCGAGTGGTGCATCACCGAAGACGCCGAACTGGGTCTGCGCATCTTCGAGAAGGGATTCCAGGCGCTGTATGTGCCCCGCAGCTTTGGCCGGGGGGTGATGCCGGATACCTTCATCGACTACAAGAAACAGCGTTTCCGTTGGGCCTATGGGGCGATTCGTATCATGCGCGCCCACATGAAGGAGCTGTTCGGCTGGAGTCCCACCTGTCTGACCTGGGGACAACGGTATCACTTTCTGGCCGGTTGGATGCCCTGGGTGGCCGATGGCCTGAATCTGCTGTTCAACTTCATCGCGCTGGGCTGGTCGGCGGCCATGGTCTTTGCGCCGGAGTTCGCCGACGCCCCTTCCGTGGTGTTCAGCGTGTTGCCGTTGATGCTGTTTGCCTTCAAGATCTTGAAGCATCTGCATCTGTATTACACCAACGTGGGCATCCGGCCCATTCAGTCCCTGGCGGCGGCCGTGGCGGGACTGTCGTTGACCCATACCATCTCCATCGCCGTGATGCAGGGCTTCTTTGGTGGGGAAAAACCCTTCTTCCGCACCCCGAAACAGGCGGATGGCCATCGCATCTGGCGCGCCTTGGCCGCCGCCCGCACCGAAACCATCCTGATGATCGCCTTCTGGCTGGCCGCCTGGGGCATCCGGGAACGGGTCGGATTCGACTTTTTCGATACCCGCGTCTGGGTGGGGGTGTTGTTTGTCCAGTCCATGCCCTATGCCATCACCCTGATCATGGCGGCCATCAGCGGTCTGCCCGCCAGACGCATCGTCATTCCCGAACCGGCCCCGGCCGTGGTCACGCCACAGGCCACCCAACCATGACCGGAATGGCCCTCCTGCACAGCGCAGGCTCCGCAAGACCGCACGGTCACGCCCGGAGTCTGCGGAAGGCGCGTCCTTCATGAACCCGGTGACGATGCGCCTCAAACGGTTGCTTTTGAACCGCCATACCCTGTTTCTGGCGGGGCTGTATCTCTACTTGCGTCTGACCGACCCCCTGATCGAATGGACTCCGGGGGTGTGGCGCATGGAGATCCCCCTGATGCTTTATTTCTTCTTCGTGTGGAACGCATGGGTGCGGGAATCCCGCTGGCAGCCGGTGATCGCCGCCGGTTTCATGGCCGTGCCTTATCTGGTGCATGATTATTATTTTCTGCGTTTTTTCCGCATTCCCAAGATCAACGATCTGGCCCAGATCCCGGAGTTGATCGCGGTGCTGGGGCCGACCGGCAACCTGATGTTGATCGCCGCGTTTGGCGCGGTGGCCTATCTGCTGGTGGCCTTTTTGCGTTTTTCCTGGCGGGCGGCGCTTTTGTCCATTCCCGGGGTGATCATTCTGGCGTTGCCGTTTGTCCATCCGTTGTCTTATATCCAGATGTTCAGCGCCTTTTCTTATGAGTTGATCCACTATGCCACCGTGGTCAATGTGGAGAAGAATGGTCGTCTGGCCACCGCCCTTTACAATGAGGCGAAACGGCGTGACACCTTCAGCCATATCGATCAGTACCGGGACATCAGCCAACTGAACCTCACCCTGCCGCCCGACCTGGAAAAGCCTGAAAAGGCCAATGGCCGCAATGTCCATTTGATCGTCATGGAAGGGTTTCTCGATCCCACCTTGCTGAAAGGGCTGCCCCAATCGATCCGCCCGGTCCATCCGGATCTGACCAGACTGCTGGGCAACCGACAGGGGTTGTCGGTTTCGCCGGTGTTCGGCGGATACACCTCCCAGGCGGAGTTCGAGGTGCTGTGCGGGGTGCCGGCCTATCAGGAGTTCGACGAAATCGAGTTCAATGTCTTTTCCGGGGCGGAAACCTACTGCCTGCCGCGCATTCTGCACCGTTTGGGCTACCATACCATGGCCTCGAACGGCTTCAAGCCGGATTTCTTCAACACCATTCCCGCCTACCGGGGACTGGGATTCGATGCGGTCTATTTTTCCAAGGAGTACACCCCCACCGAAGAGACCTATCTGACCAAGGGGGAAGATCAGGACAACAAGTATTTCTTCGATGCCGACATGTTTACCCAGAATCTCGCCTTCGTGAAACAGCGCATGGCGGACAAGAAGCCCTTTTTGAATTATGTCCTGACGGTCTACGGTCATTTTCCTTTCGAGCTTGGCAATCGGGTCGGGCCGATGCTGTTCAAGGAGACCGGGCTGCCCTGGGATCTGGAGCGGATCGTCAATCAGCACCACTACCGGAGCAAGGCTCTGGCGGACTATCTGAAGCAACTGCTCGCCCTGGATCCCCACTCCCTGATCGTGCTGGTCAGCGACCATCTGCCCCCGCTGGAAGGGGGATTCGAGACCTACAACCGTTTTGGCTATTTGCAGCCTGAGATTTCGGATCGATTCCATCGCAATCGCTTCATCGTGTTCCGGGATGGTCAGGTGGAGACTCATCCGGTCTTTTATCACTACAATATCTACCGCATGATCCTGGATTATGTGACCAACCAGGAGTACTGCAAGGTCAAGTCCTGTGATTTTGGTTATCCCCTGCCCAAGGATGCGCTGCGGGATGACTATCGGATTCTCATGGGGCTGGCCTCCCGACATTGACCCTTTTGCAGGGAATGGTGCCCGGTGACCTCCAAAACCCCGTCGCCCCCGCTCGCGGACCGCATGCGTCCCCGGGATTTTGAGGAGTTGTTGGGACAGGCCCATCTGACCGGGCCGGGGAAGTTGCTGTTTTTGGCCTTGCAGACCGATCAACTCCCCTCGATGATCCTCTGGGGACCGCCGGGCAGCGGCAAGACCACGTTGGCCCGCATCGTCGCGGCCCGCACCCGCCATCGTTTCGAGGCGCTGTCGGCGGTGCTCGATGGGGTCAAGGAGGTGCGGGCCGTGGTGGAGCGCGCCAAGGCCGCCCATCCGCAAGGCACGATTCTGTTCGTAGACGAGATTCACCGCTTCAACCGCGCCCAGCAGGATGCCTTTCTGCCGTTTGTCGAGCAGGGGATCATCACCCTGATCGGCGCCACCACCGAAAATCCCTCTTTTGCCCTGAACGGGGCGTTGCTCTCCCGCTGCCGGGTGGCGGTGTTGAATCCTTTGGAGGGGGAGGATCTGACCCGTCTGCTGCAACGGGCGGTGGAGGATCGGGAACGGGGATTCGGGGAGCTGTCTTTGGTGCTGGAGGCCGGCGTCCTGGAGTCCATCGCCGCCTTGGCCGACGGGGATGCCCGTTATGCCTTGAATTTATTGGAGGTGTTCATCCAGTTGCAGCCGGAGAGCGTGAGGAACGGCGGCACGCTGACCGGAGAGGCCCTGCGGGAGACCCTGGAACGGCGCGCCCTGTTGCACGACCGGTTGGGGGAGTCCCATTACAACCTGATTTCGGCGCTGCACAAATCCTTGCGGGGATCGGATGTGGATGCCGCCTTGTACTGGCTGGCCCGCATGGTCCAGGGGGGCGAGGATGGCCTGTACATCGCGCGGCGTCTGATCCGCTTCGCCTCCGAGGATGTGGGCAACGCCGATCCCCAGGCCTTGACCATCGCCTTGGCCGCCAAGGAGAGTTATCACTTTCTCGGTTCTCCGGAAGGGGAGTTGGCATTGGCCCAGGCGGTGATCTATCTGGCCACGGCCCCGAAGAGCAACAGCGTGTATACCGCTTTTCAGAGCGCCATGGCCTGCGCGGGCCGTTCCGGTTCGCTGGGGCCTCCTTTGCATATCCGCAACGCTCCCACCCGGTTGATGCGGGAGTTGGGCTATGGCAAGGAGTACCGTTATCCCCATGATCACGAAGAGGGGTTTGTCGTGGCCGACTATCTGCCCGAGGCGTTGCTGGGTCAGCGGTTCTATCAGCCGGTGGAGCGGGGATTCGAGCGGGAAATTGCCAAGCGGCTCGATTATTGGCAGAAACTCAAGCAGCGCGCCCCCAGAACGGAGTCATGAACCATGTCCAAGAACGCAGCCAGGAATGCGCAGCAGTCGAATCAGTCGCAGGCCAGCGGGATTCTCGATCAGGTTGTCAAAGCCAGACAGTCCCTGGACGCCCTGGAGCGGCAGACGCGGGATGACCGGGGCGAGTTCGCGGATGCGGCCAGCGTGCGCGCGCTGCTCAACGCCGCCCAGGCCCATGTGATGCGGGCTATCGAAAAATCCAGGGTGCTGCGCTGAGGCTGGCTCGACGCAACACCGCTCAGGCCCCTGTGATGCGGGCCATCGATGAAGTCCACGGGTGTTGCGTTGCGGTTGGAGCGACTTGTATCTATTTGCGGTAGAACACTTCCACGAAGAAGGGTCCATTGTCGGTCCGGAAGTAGCACTTGGTGCTTTCCAGGGGTTTGGTATAGCCGATCTGATGATCCCGTCCCACCACCACCTGGGGCGGGGTGAGGTTGATCAGATCGTCGCAGATGCGGCTTTTCACGGCGCCGGCGATGATGTTGGCCAACTCGCCGATGGCATCCTTGGCGGTGGAGTTGAAGGTTTGGATGTCCTCCCCCGAAAACGCGGCGGCCAGACCCACGGCGCAATGGAACGGAGCCGATACGTGCACGCCTCCTTCGATCACGCCGTTGAAGGCGATGATGGCGGTGACATCGGCCTGTGGGGGCGAATAGGGTTCATCGGCTGAGGTGGTGACCGAAGGGCCGGCCTTGATGCCCACGTCCGTCGTGAAAAAGGCGACCGAGGTTTCGTCGATGGCTTCCCGGATCACTTCGGCCAGATTGGCGACCAGCATGGTTCCTTCCTCCCTGAATGCATGACGAGATAACGACCGTTGCGTCAGGGTGATGTCCGCCGCAAGAACCGGTTGTTACTTTTGGTGGCATATCATACAGAATCGGTGCTGACTTTCAATGTTTCATCTTGCAAATTTTTCATGTCCGCAGGGGCGCGAAGGGAATTGTCCTGATGCCACCGTCAGTTGGCGGGTTTTTGACGAAGCGGGAAAAAATCGGCTCCTGGCCTCTTGCAGGGTGGGGGGGAGGTGTCCATCTGATGGATCGAAATTCTCGTGCAAAGGGCTGGAGTCGAATGCGGCGTGATCGCGGGGGATCGAACCCCGTGGGTTTGCAGGGCATTGATCGACGGGGTGCAATGCTCTACAAAAGGGTGAGCGGTCTTTGGCGGGGGGTGGCGGGAAGGGTTTTTCTTGGCTTGGTGGCGCGCCATGGCGTGTCACCATCGAAACGAAGGAGAAGGTCATGGCGGCAATGGGTGGTGGAATGCGGGTACAGGCTTCGATGGTTGGCAACCGTGGCGTCGCGCGCGTCGGCAGTCGCTTCTGGTGGTTGGGGGTGGCTTTGGTGGCGTTCTGGATGGTCTCTCCGGCTTCGGCCAGGGGATTGCCCGAGTTGACCGGGTTGGTGGATGAACTCAAGCCGGTGGTGGTCAACATCCATACCAGCAAGAAGGCGCGGGCTGGAAAAATGGCGGGTTTGCCGCACAATCCGTTCAAGAACAGTCCATTCGAGAATTTCTTCCAGCCCTTTGTCGATCGTCTTCCCCAAGGCGAGATGCAGACCCGCAATCTGGGGTCCGGGGTGATCATCGACGCCGAGGGTTTCATCCTGACCAACAACCACGTCATCGAAGAGGCCGACGAGATCAAGGTGCGTTTGGCCGACGAGCGCGAGTTCATCGCCAAGGTGATCGGCAGCGATCCCAAGACCGATCTGGCCTTGATCCAGATTGCCGTCAAGCAGAAGTTGCCCGCCGCCAAACTGGGGGATTCGGACGCCATCAAGGTGGGAGCCTGGGTGGTGGCCATCGGCAATCCCTTCGGGCTGGATGCCACGGTGACCGCCGGCATCATCTCCGCCAAGGGACGGGCGATCGGCAATGGTCCCTACGAGGATTTCCTGCAAACCGACGCGGCCATCAATCCGGGCAATTCGGGTGGACCGCTGTTCGATCTGGAAGGCCATGTGATCGGCATCAATACCGCGATCTTTTCGCGTTCCGGGGGTTACATGGGCATCGGTTTCGCCATTCCGATCAACATGGCCAAGAACGTGGTGGCTCAACTCAAGGGCGCGGGTCGGGTGACGCGCGGTTGGCTTGGGGTGGGGATTCAGGGCATCACGCCGGAATTGACCGCAGCCCTCGGCCTGGAGGCGGCCAAAGGGGCGCTGGTCAGTCAGGTGACCAAAAACGGACCCGCCCAGGATGCCGGCATCAAGGCCGGTGATGTGATTCTGAAGTTCAATGGCCAGGAGATCCACAAGATGCGCGATCTGCCCTCCCTGGTCGCCATGACCCCGGTGGGCAGCAAGGTGGCGGTGGTCCTGCTGCGCGATGGCAAGGAGCAGACGATTCAGGTCAAGGTCGAGGAGATGCCCAGAGACGAAAGCGACGGCACCGCCGCCGCGCGTTCCGATGCGGTGGCCAAGGCCGATCCGTTCGGCGTGCGGGTTCAGGCGCTGGGGGAGCTGCAACGCCGTCAGGGACGCGTGGGCGATGAGGTCAAAGGGGTGTTCGTGGCTCAGGTGGACCCGGATGGCCCGGCGGCCCGCGCCGGTCTGCGTGCCGGCGACGTGATCCTGGATGTGAACCGCATGGCGGTGGAAACCCCCCGGGAGTATGAACAGGCGGTGGAGAAGATCGGTCAGAATCGCAATGTGCTGATGCGCGTGGCGCGTGATGGTGGCGTGCTATTCGTGGCCATCAATCTGGAACGGTAGGCGCGGTTGTCCTGTTCGGACCGCCCCGCGCGCGACCGGGGGCGGTCCGAACGTTTGGCGTGTGGTCACTCTTTTTCTTCCAGCATCTCCGTGACCCGGCCTGTGCCCCGACACCAGGGGCAGGAGTCGGATTCCGCCCGTTCGTCCAGCACGAGCAGTTGTCCGGAGCCTCCACACTCTTCACAGGTTTCCGCCTCCAGACCAATGGTGCGCGCGTTGTTGTGGGAGGTGGCGGCGGACGGTTCCAGCCCCAGGGCCTGTCGTCCCAGTTCGGTGAGATCGTAACTGGTGGCTGTGCCCATGGGGGCGCTGTTGATCGCCAACTGGATCCAGCCGCGCGACTTGAGTGCCGCAAGCGTGCCCAGATGAATCCGGACCGGAAGCCTGTCCAGAATGGCGTGCAGCGCCTTTGATTGGGCGGAGGAGGGGATGGGCGGGGCGTGTGTGTGCATGGAAATGACCAAGGTTTCGATGACGGCGGAACTCCCGGTGACTGGGAGTTCCGCCGTTGCGAAAAAAGAAAGGGAAAGAAGGAGTGGCGGCTGTGGTCAGGTGCGCGAGGCGTCTTTTTTCCAGAAGAGGATCTTGCCGCAGACTTTGCATCGGCTGACGTTGGCGAGAACATGGATGACGCCCAGCGTCAGGAATAAGGGAATGATGATGCGACTGGCGGCAATGATGGGACCATACAGCAGATCATGACGGATCAGGTCGCCCGGATTGTCCAGAATGCCATGGAGGGTGAAACCCATGATGCAGAGGGCACCCAGGACGATCAAGCCGCGATTGCCGATCAACGGTTTTGTCTTGTGTTCCATGCGAATCTCCTTAAAGGGGAAGGCCACTTTCGGGAAAGTGCTGTTACAATAGGTTGCAACTCCGGCCGAAAGCAAGGAAAAATTGATCCACGATAAAATCCCTTGGGTATCGGTGCGTCGGTCCGGGGAGGTTTCCGGGCCTGCGCTGTTTTTGGCGTGGATGATTTTTGGTATTATCGCAACCTTGCCGGCTTTGGCCCAGGAGCGGGTGGTTGTGTTGGGAATTGCCCTGCTGCCAGCGGGAGCCGCGTGCTGGTCGCGGAAAAAAGCCGGGAGGGGAGTGGTCTGGCTGCTGGTCGGCGGGATGGTGACGGGTGTGCTGGCGGTTTGGTCTGCGCGGGTTGAGGCGCCGGAACTGCCTCCCGAGGTGGCGCGCCAGAAGGTGGAATTCCAGGCCGTGGTGGCGGATCGCGAGGACCGGAGCGATTCGGTTTTGTTGATGCTGGATGAGGTCGCGTCTCCGCTGTGGAATCCTGTCGGATTGGTGCGTCTGACCGTGTATCGCCAGAGCGCGATTCCTGCCGTGTCGCCCGGAGACCGGGTGGCGGTGCGGGCGCGGGTGCGGCCCGTGAGCGGAGCGCGCAATCCGGGGGGCTTTGATTATCGTCACTATCTGTTGGAATCCGGCGTGGTGGCCATGGCCACGGCGGGCAAGGCCGATGGTGTGCGTCGCATCGGCCAGACCGACCGGTGGTTCTGGAACCGGCAGCGGCAACGGATTTCCGACTGGATCGTGGCCACTCTGCCCGTCTCCCAACAGGGACTGGCCGAGGCGTTGCTGGTGGGCAAGCGGGGGCGTCTGGACGGGGAGTTGCAAAATGCCCTGTTCGTCTCCGGCACCTTTCATCTGGTGGCCATCTCCGGATTGCATCTGAGTCTGGTGGCCGGCACGGTCTATTTTCTGACCCGTCTCGCTCTGACCCTGATTTTGCCCCTCTCCCGGCGCTGGGACATGAAACGTGCCGCCGCCCTGATCTCCTTGCTGCCGGTCACCGGTTACGCCTTTTTGGCCGGATGGTCGGTTTCCACCCAGCGGGCCTTCATCATGGTGGCGCTGTTCATGCTGGCCGTGGCGCTGCAACGACAGCGGCAGTCGTGGCGTCTGTTGACCCTGGCGGCGGTGGCGATCTTGTGCGTGCGGCCCGCGCAACTGCTCAATGCCGGATTCCAGTTGTCGTTTTTGTGCGTGGCGGTGATTTTGTATCTGATCGATCACCTGCCCGTCCAGGGGTGGAAGGGGCGGTTGGGCGTGACCCTGGCTTCCACGGTCGCCATTGGCGTGGTGACGGCTCCGCTCTCCTGGTACGCCTTTCATCGGGTTTCTCCCTACGGGATGGGCATCAATCTGATCGCCATTCCCTGGGTGGGGGAGTTGGCCACCTCGCTGGGACTGGCGGCCATGGTGGTGCAACCGGTGTGGCCGGAGGCCGGCGGGTGGCTGCTGGAAGCCATGGGCTGGGCCCTGGAGAAGTATCGGCAGGGGGTGGAGTGGTCGGTGCAGTGGCCCGGCGCCGACTGGCGCACTCCCGGACCGGCCCTGCCGGGCATGGCCTGGTATGTGGCGCTCGGCACGATCGCCGTCGCGTTGCGTCGGTCGGGTCGGTGGGGGTGGCGGCGGGGAACGCTGGCCTTGCTGGCGGTGCTGGGGTTGGGATGGCCGAAGGAGACCCTCCCGGAGGGGTGGTTGCGTCTGATCGTGCTGGATGTGGGGCAGGCGCTCTCTGTGGTGGTCCGCATGCCGGGCGGAGAGTGGTCGGTGTTCGACGCCGGAGGCGCGGTGAGTCCGCGTTTCAATGTCGGGGAGGCGGTGATTTCGTCGGCGTTGTGGCATCACGGGGTGAAACGCCTGGAGCGGGTGGTGGTGAGCCATCCCCAGCGCGACCACATGGCGGGCATGACCCGGGTGATGCGCAATTTCCCGGTGGGGGCGTTGTGGCTCTCCCGGCTGACGGAGTCGGACCGGAACCGGTCGGATGTCCAGGATCTGTTGGCTGAGGCCGGGCGTCTGGGGGTGCCGGTTCACCATTTCGAGGTGGGCGCCTCTTTTTCCGAGGGGGGTGCCATGGTGCGGGTGCTGCCGCCGATGCCCGCAGAAGAGGCGCTCAAGAGCAACGATCGCTCCCTGGCCGTGGAAATCGTACATGGCGCGCATCGCTTTTTGTTGACCGGGGATCTGGAGGCCAGAGGGGAGGCCTGGCTGCTTGGCAGGGGCGCGCTGCGTCCGGTGCGTGTGCTGCTCGCGCCTCACCATGGCAGCCTGACCTCTTCGTCATGGCCGTTCGTGCGCGCGGTGCGGCCCGAACATGTGGTGTTCAGCGTGGGCGCGGACAATCCCTGGGGATTTCCCCGGTCTGAGGTGGTCGGGCGTTGGGCGGAAGGGGGAGCGCGGATCTGGCGCACGGATCGGCACGGCGCGATTCAATTTCTTAGCGACGGTCAGGCGTTGACGGTCACAAGCGCGCCGTGAGATCGAAGCTCTCTCCGGGTGGCTCCGGAAAGGCCGACGGAGGGTTGGGAAGAATCCGGGCGCCCAGCGCGTTCAGGGCCTCCAGATAGGAGCGGGCCGCTTCCGGCCAGGGAGCGGCGGTCAGGGAGGCTGGTTGCCACAAGGTGACGTGATGATCGCATCCGGCCAGACCCGCTCCCAGGCGTATCGCCTCGATCAGGGTTTCGTCCGGTCCTGCCAGTCGGATGGCGATCCGTTTGCGGGGCTGGGATTGGGGCCGGGATTGGGGTTGGAGGCGCGCTGTCGGCCAGTGGAGGGCGGGCAGCGTCAAGGCGAGATCGCTGTCGCGGATCATGCGGCCCAGAGTGGCCAGTCCTCCGGGTTGGATCTCCGGCGCCGGAGTGGGTCCGTGGGCCAGTGTGTGGCCATGGGCGCAGTAGCTGGCGGTGCCATGGGGCCGGATCAGATCGCGCCAGTGGGGCTGATCCACCTGATGAATCCCGTGATGCATGAAAAACAGATCGGCCTGCCAGTGTTCCCCGAGGCGGGCGCTCAGCCGCTCCTGCCAGCCCGTCTCCAGGGTGGCGCGGGTGATGATCAGGGTGATTCGGAGCGGAGCGGGGGGAGTTGGGGGAGTCATCGCGGCAGACGGATCCTGACCAGAAAGCCGTGCAGCTCCGGAGAGCGTCCCAGCAGCATCTCCCCGTCGTACAACTCGACGATATCACGGGCGATCAGCAGCCCCAGGCCGTTGGGCCCGGAGGGTTGTTCGTCCCCGGTGAGCCGGATCGTGTGGCGCAGCCGTTCCAGGGTTGCGTCCGCGACTCCGGGTCCGTCGTCTTCGATGGTCAGCCAGAAGCCGTTCTCCTCCCCCGCCGTGATCAGCACCCGTGTTCGCGCCCATTTGCAGGCGTTGTCCGCCAGATTGCCGATCAATTCCAGCAGATCATCGCGGTTGCCGGGACCGGTCAGGGTCTCGGGAATGCGGGTTTCGATGTCGAGTTCCTTGTCGTAGTGCAGACTGTGGAGCGCCCGGATCAGGGAGGAAAGCTCGCGCGCCAGATTGAAACGGTCCTGGTCCGCGCCCTTGCCGGACAAAGAGGCGCGGCGCAACTGGCGTTCGATCAGCCGTTCGAGCAGTTGGGTCTGTTCGGTGAGCATCGATCGGATCGGCGCCTGATGGCGCAACTCCGGGGCTTCGGCCAGATGGGCCAGGGAGGTCACCGGAATCCGCAACGAGTGTCCCAGATGCGACAGGGTGCGGCGCACCCGGTTTTGGTGACGCTCCTCGGCGGAGAGCAACCGGTCGATCAGGCGCGTCAGGGGCAGGGTCTCCTCGGGGCCCGCCTGATCCAGACGGCGGCGTTCTCCGCTCTGGAGTTGCGCCAGCGCCGCCTGGAGCTGTCCGAACGGTGCGAACGCCAGCGAGATGAACCACATGAACAAGATCGCCGCCAGCATGAACAGCCCAAGGGTCATCGCCAGATTGATCAGACGCCACGAGCGGGACAGATCGTGCTGGGAGCCGCGCGACTGGGCCGTGGCCACCACCAGTTCTCCTTCCGGGCGGGAGAAGGCGTGGACGACCATCATCCACTCCTCCCCGGAGGCTGACATGGTTTTCAAGGCCATTTGTTCGCCGGGGGAGAGTATGGGCAGCTCCAGGGGGTGTCCGTCCAGCGACGGGGAGAGATGGCGTTGTCGGTGTTTTCCCTCCTGCCACTCCCACTGGCAGAAGCGGCTGGCGCCTTTGGGTTCGGGGCAGGCATGGTCCTGGTTCAAGAGGGAGGGATCGGAGCGGATCAGCAAGGTGCCGATCCAGCGTGTCCGCTCGGAGAGGTGGTTCCAGGTGGTGTCGTCGGCAAACCGCCGGGCCAGATGGTCGCTTCCGGCGAAGAGCGTCAGGCACAGCATGAACAACAACGCGGACAGCCCGGTCTTCAGGCGTCCGGAGACCGATTTCATGGCCGGTCGCTTTGCGCGGCGAGCCGGTATCCATGTCCCCGCAGGGTCAGAATGCGGTGTTCCCCGATTTTCTTGCGCAGCCGCATCACATGGGTTTCGATGATGTCCAGTTCCGGATCGTCATCCGTGTTGTATAGATTGAAAAACAGGGTCTCTTTGGAAAGCACCCGGCCGGGATTGAGCAGAAAACAGCGCAACAGTTTGAATTCCGTGGCGGTCAGCGGGATGACCGTCTCCGGTGAGATTCTGACCTCTTTGCGTTGTTCGTCCAGTTGCAAGGATTCGGCGGACAATGGACCCTGGATCCGGGCGTGGCAGCGGCGCAGCACGGTGCGCACGCGGGTGATCAGTTCTTCGATGTGAAACGGTTTGCCCAGATAGTCGTCGGCCCCGGCCTCCAGACCGTTGATGCGTTCCCGCCACGAGTTGCGTGCCGTGAGAATGATCACCGGCAGGCTGACGCCGGCGCGTCTCCAGTTGGCCAGCACCTGCAATCCGGGGCGATCCGGCAAACCGAGGTCGAGGATTGCCAGGGCGTAGCCGGGATCGTGTCCCATCTCCTCGCCGGTGATGCCGTCTGCGGCGCCATCGATGACGAAGCCTGCCCGGTCCATGTGCTGGCGGATGGTGGTCAGGAGTCCGGGATCGTCTTCGATGGTCAGGATGCGCATGGAGGAGGCCGTGGAATGTCGGAGTGGAACGGTCAGGCTTTGCGTTCCAGGTGATCGGGGTGTTTGGCGAGACGCTTGAAATGGTCGAATTGCAGATCGACCCCCACAGCCCGGTTGACCGGCAGGGTCATGGCGATGCCGGTGCCCGGTCGGCTGAAGTCTCCTTCCTTGTGGATCACGTCGAGGATATGGTCTGCCAGTCCCGCTTCCAGGAAGAAGATGATCACATCGGTTTGGATGTTGAGGTCCAAACCAAAGAAGGTTTTGGCTTCGTGGAGGCCGGTGCCTTGCGCGGCGATCACCGTGGAGCCGGAGGCGCCGGCCTTTTTGGCGGCCTGGATGATGCGATCGGTGAAGTCGGTTTTCACCATGCAGACGACGAGTTGGAATTCCATGGATTGACTCCTGGTCAGCTTGGGCTGGTTGCGGGAACGGAGGCGCGTGCTTTCCACGCGGCCAGTTGAGCATACCCCATCACCGTCATCATGGGAAAGAGGCTGGCGAACGCGATCAGGCCGAATCCATCGATGGCGGGATTGCGTCCCGGCACGGTGGAAGAGAGTCCGATGCCCAGCGCCGTGACCAGGGGTACGGTCACGGTGGAGGTGGTGACGCCGCCCGAATCGTAGGCGAGAGAGACGATGAATTTGGGGGCGAACCAGGTCTGGATCATGACGATCACATATCCGGTGATGATGTACATGGCCAGGGAGGTTCCGGTCACGATGCGGAAGCATCCCAGGGAGATGCCGATGGCCACCCCGATGGCCACCGCGAGGCGCAGGGTGAATTCATTGATGGCGCCCCGTGAGACCTGATTGGCCTTGAAGGCCACGGCGATGAGGGCCGGTTCGGCGATGGTGGTGGCGAATCCGATCAGCGCGCCGAACAGGTAGAGCCAGCCATAATCCTTCCAACTGGCTGACAGCGGGACTGCGGAGGTGCCGAAGAGGAATTCGGGCGCGGACAGTTGGGTGGCCATGAGTTTTCCCAGTGGGAAGAGGGCCAGTTCCAGTCCCACCAGAAAGAGGGTGATGCCGAACAGCACGAATACCATGCCCAGGAGCAGACGTTTGGGATGGGGCAGGGCGTCTTTGAGGATGAAGAGTTGGAAGAAGACGATCAGCGCCACGATGGGAGCCAGATCGATGATGGTGTCCAAAAAGGTGTCGAGCAGCAGATTGGGAATGGACATGGTGGATTATCCGAACGTTAGCGGATGCCGAAGACCATGACCCCATAGGCCATGACAAAGATCATAGGAGTCAAAGAGGCGAAGGCGATCAGTCCGAAGCCGTCGATCATGGGGTTGCGTCCACGGATCGAGGAGGCCAGGCCGATTCCCAGGGCCGTGACCAAGGGGACGGTGATGGTGGAGGTGGTGATGCCGCCGGAGTCGTAGGCGATGCCGATGATCTCCTTGGGGGCCATCAGGGTGACGATCATCACCACCACATAACCGCCGAGGATCAGGTATTGGACCGGCCATCCCTTGATGATGCGCAAGGCGCCCATGGCGATGGCGAAGCCCACCGAGAGGGCGACGGCGAAGCGCATGCCATTGGCGTATTCATCCATGCCGGCCTGGCCCGGCGGCAGGAGTTTGGCGGCCGAGGCCACCTTGGCGGCCTCTTCGGCCACGGCGATGAGGGCGGGTTCGGCCACGGTGGTGGAGAAACCGAGTCCAAAGGCGAAGGCGAGCAGCCAGAACAGGCTGTTGCGCCGCGCGAAGTTGTAGGCCATGGCCTCGCCGATGGGGAACAGTCCGATTTTCAGCCCTTCGACGAAGAGGGCCAACCCCAGCAGCACCATGAATCCCCCCAGCAGGATATCCGGAAGGTTGGGCAGATCCTGACGGATCACGGCGAACTGAAAAACGGCGACCACCACCACCACAGGCAGGAAATCGCGTCCTGCGTCCTTGATGCGTGACAAAGACCAGGAGAGCAGTTTGATCATGATGTCGTTTCTCCGACGGCGTGCGGGTTGGCCGGTGTCGTGATCAACCGTGAGGCCCGGTGGGGCCGGCAGCACTGTTGAAAGTCTTTATTCAGTGTAACGGCTCATGCTGACATTTTCCTGACCATTTTGAGAGATGATGGTTAAGGAATCCAGACAAGAGTGACGCCAAGGCGCGGATCACCAGTAGCGTCCGGCTCCGGCGGCGGCGAAGGTCAGCAGTCCGAGGATCAGGTTGATGCGCACGATTTTGCGGATGCGCTCGATGTAAAGGCCGGTTTCCGGGATCAGGAGTTGTTTGGCCATGCGGCGCATGGGGAGGAAGGCCCGGAAGTACAGCACCAGAAACAGCACGATCATGCACCAGCCCACCCCTTCCATGAAGCGGATGTGGTGTCCCAGTCCGGTCATGCCGCCGAAGCCGGAGAAGATCATCCAATAGCCGGTGACCGGCAGTGTGATCACCGCCACCCACACCACCACCATGAACCGTTCCAGAACGTGTGTCCACAGACCGACCCGCAGCGGTATTTCCAGCGTCAAGGTGGCGGGGCGCAGAATCGCCAGAGCGAAGAACATGCCGCCCACCCAGAGGGTGGCGGCCAGAAGGTGCAAGAGGAGAGCGATGGCCATGGTCGTGTGTTGTTTCGCGTGAAAAAATAGGGTGGATGACGGGGTGAAGGGATGGCGTTGATGGGTTCGATTGTGAATGGTTTTGACGTGGCTTGCAATTGTCGATTGTGGCTCAAGCGCGCCGTCTGCTGCAAGGTGACCCTAAGGGGAATCAATCGATCCAAAAAATGCGATTGACAATATATTCGATCTGGTATATATTCCAATAAACAGATATAAAGGGTTGGTATCGACTCCCGAAATCCTGATCGAAGTCCCTGGTGGACGAGACCCGGTTGCGGTGCGTGATGTTGTGGATGGTGGAGACAGAAGGGATCGGGAGCGATTGCGGATCATGATCGGATCGGCCGGGGCGGTGCCCTGGAACCCGCCATGGTGAAACCATTTGAATGGATGAATGAATCATGCTGGAGATTTTCACCACACTGGCAGACACCATGATCTTCTCCTGGTTGGGGCTTGCGCCCGAGTCCGCTCTGGGTCGGGCACTGCATTTCTTTGTGGAAGACACGACCAAGATCTTTTTTCTGTTGGTTTCCATTATCTTTATCATGGGTCTGTTTCGGACGTTGTTGTCGCCAGAGAGAGTGCGTGGCTACATCGGAGGGAAATCCCTGGGCGCGGGTTATCTGCTTGCCGTGATTCTGGGTGCGATCACGCCTTTTTGTTCCTGCTCTTCGGTCCCTCTGTTCATCGGTTTTCTGGAAGGAGGCATTCCGGTCGGCGTGACCATGGCGTTTTTGATCACCTCGCCTCTGGTGAACGAAGTCGCCGTGGTGATTCTGGGGTCCATCATGGGCTGGAAGATGGCCACGGTGTATGTGGTGACCGGCATGAGCGTTGGCATTCTTGGAGGAGTTCTCATCGACCGTTTTCGTCTGGAACGTTGGGTCGAGGAGTATGTCTGGACGATTCGCATGGGGGCGGTCGCCAGGGGAGATGTGGATATGTCGCTGCCTGGACGGATCCGGTATGCCTGGGGCGAAGTCCGCAGCATCGTGGGTCGCATTTGGTTGTATGTCATCGGTGGCATCGGGGTTGGGTCGGCCTTGCATGGTTATGTCCCGCAGGAGATTTTTGTCCAATATGCCTCCGCAGACAACCCGTTTGCCGTGCCTGCCGCCGTGTTGATGGGGCTGCCGCTTTATTCCAATGCCACCGGGATCATCCCGGTGGCGGAGGCTCTGCTTGCCAAAGGTGTGCCGGTCGGAACGGTGATCGCTTTCATGATGAGCGTCGTCGGCATCTCGGTTCCGGAGTTCATCATGCTGCGCAAGGTGCTTAAACCGCAGATGCTGATCTTTTTTGGAATCTTCATGGCCATTGCTTTCACAATCGTTGGCTACCTGCTCAATGTGATCTTTGTTTGAGGGATGGGAGAATGAAATGAAGACTTTCAAGGTGTTGGGGACAGGATGCAGGAATTGCCTGACAACAGCCCAATTGATCGAATCGCGGGCCGGAAAGCTGGGCGTGGCGGTCCGGATCGAAAAGATCACCGACATGGCCGCGATCCTGGGCCACGGCGTGATGTCCACTCCGGGTGTGGTCCTGGACGGCCAGGTGGTTCACGTTGGGAGTGTTCCTGCCGTTGCTCAAGTGGAGCAATGGTTGCGTCAATAGCTCAATCCTGGATGACCGTGAGGAGATGCCGTTGCCATGTCACTTTTGAATGTGTTGTTTCTTTGTACCCACAATTCGGCGCGCAGCATCATGGCCGAGGCGATCTTGAACCATGAGGCCCAGGGGCGGGTGGATGGCTTCAGTGCCGGAAGCCATCCACGTGGACAGGTCCATCCTCTGGCGTTGCAGGCCCTTGAGGAACGCGGGGTATCCATTGACGGGTTGCACAGCAAGGCATGGGATGAGTTTGCTATGCCCGATGCTCCCCGCATGTCCGTGGTCATCACGGTGTGTGACCGCGCAGCCGGTGAAATGTGTCCCATCTGGCCGGGGGCACCGATCAAATCCCACTGGGGCGTGGAGGAACCGGGCAGGCTGGCAGAAGGAATGGCCGATGGGACGGCACGGCAAGCCTTCAATACTGTTCTGGAAAAACTGGAGAGACGCATCCGGCGTTTTCTGGAATTGCCTCTGGAAAGCCTGGATGCCGCATCCATCAAACACGAACTGGATGTCATCGGACGCATGCCTTGAACCGTTGTTTTCGGCATTAACGAAGAGCAATGGAAACAGATTGCTACATGAACGCCCGGATCTGACATGTGCCCGGATCTGACACGCGGTATTTGCGCAATCTGTTGAAACCGTTGGGCAAAGACGTACTTTCCGATAGGACAGCACCATTGATATGATAAAAATAATCGAATCCAGGAGAAATATAAGATGTCTAAGATGACCATTCGTGATGTGGATCTGACAGGAAAGAGGGTGATGATCCGGGTTGATTTCAACGTGCCCCAGGACGAAAACGGCCAGATCCGGGAGGACACCCGCATCCGTGCCGCCCTGCCCACCATTCGACTGGCCTTGGCTCAAGGAGCCAAGGTGATTCTGGTTTCGCATCTGGGTCGCCCCAAGGGGACACCGGATGCGAAATATTCCCTGAAACCGGTCCAGGAGCGTCTTGCCATGCTGTTGGGTCAACCGGTGCGCCTGGCTCCGGATTGTGTTGGCGAGGCCACTGCGGCCATGGTGCGCGCCATGCGCCCAGGTGATGTGTTGATGTTGGAAAATGTCCGCTTCCATGCCGCCGAAGAGAAAAACCTACCGGAATTCGCGCGTCAACTCGCGGAATTGGCTGACGTGGCCGTCAACGATGCCTTTGGCACCGCCCATCGGGCGCATGCCTCCAACGCCGGGATTGGTCAGTTCGTGCAGCCCATGGTGGCCGGATTGCTCCTGGCCGATGAGATCGCCTATTTCGACAAAAGTGTACGCAATCCGGAACGTCCCTTTGCCGCCATTCTCGGCGGGTCGAAGGTTTCCAGCAAGATCGGGGTCATCGAGGCCCTCACCGCCAAGGTGGACGCGCTTTTGATCGGCGGAGGCATGGCGTTCACCTTCCTGGCCGCCATGGGTAAACCGGTGGGAAGTTCCCTGGTGGAAAAGGGCATGCTGGATACGGCCCGTCAGGCCATCGCTGCGGCCCAGCAACGCGGGGTTCAGTTGTTGCTGCCGCTGGACGTTGTCGCCGCCTTGCAGATGGACCCGGCATCCCCCATCAAGACCTTGTTTCTGGATGAGAGCATTCCTGAACACTGGATGGGGTTCGACATCGGTCCAGTGACGGTACAACGCTACATCCAGGCGTTGAAGGGAATGAAGACCATCCTTTGGAACGGTCCCATGGGGGTGTTTGAAATGGAACCGTTTGCCCAGGGAACCTTGCAACTGGCCCAGGCCGTGGCGGATTCCCATGCATTGTCGGTGGTTGGTGGTGGAGATACCGATGCCGCTGTGCGTCAAGCCGGAGTGGCAGAACGGATTTCTTTCATCTCCACAGGCGGTGGAGCGTTTCTGGAGTTGCTGGAAAAGGGGTCTCTGCCGGGCATTGAGGCCCTGACGGCGAGGTGAAGTATGGAGACCCTCTCCATCGGGAAGAACGTGCGGCAGGCACGAACCGACCACCAAACGGGGGCGGGAGGGCGGCGAGGAGGGAGAGTCTGGGGCAAAAAAAATCCTTGCGTGGAAGCGTCACCTGTGTCACTATTTGTTACATGAGTTGCTGGTATGGTATTTGCATCCCCTAATCTTCAATCGGTTTCGTGCCGAAAAGGGGATCGTGACCGTTGCAAGTCATGGTGAGTTGTCCGGATTCCGGGGCTGGATAGCGTGCGAGACGGGTCTCCCTTCTCGGCGCTCCAGCCCTCCGGATCCGCCCCCCCTCCTCTCTGCCTGAATCGATTGGCATGCGAACGGTCCGGTCCGTCTGCTGTCTGCCGCCTGTGATGTCTTTTCCGTTTTTTGTCGCTTTGTGATTGTCGAGGATATTGAGCGAAGTCGAGGCAGTTGTGGATGTCGTCGGATGTCCCGGTTCCCCCACGGCAAGATTTTCGCGCCTCTTTTGCCGTCTGGAATGGAGCGTTCGGGACTGTTTTGCCTGTTCTTGTGTCAGGAATGTGGTAGTATGGAACTGGGGATCCCCACGGGGATCAGTCTTTCTCCTGGATTGAAGGCAGATCTCAATGCGTGAGATCGCGGGCTTGACCACATCGGATTATCTGCTGATCTTTCAGCAGATCGACTTCTTCGACCCCTTCTCGGACAAGGAACGTCAGGCATTGGCGGCGCGCCACTCCCATGTGGTCGCCTACGATGTCGGAGAGTACCTGATCCAGGAGGGCAGTCTGGAGGAACGCAGTCTCTTTTTGTTGCTCTCTGGAGGGGCGAGCGTGGTCAAACAGGGGGCGAGCCTGCCGCTGGCCTCCCTGGCGCCGGGGGATTTCTTCGGCGAGGTCTCGTTTCTCACCGCCCGTCCCCGCACCTCCAACGTGATCGTCCATCCGCCGTGCATTCCGTTGAGCGCCATTCCCACGATTCCGAATCTTCTGGATCTCGGTCTGCCCGCCGAGGTGGCGCTGGCCACGGCCACGGTGCTGCGTTTCGACCCGGAACTGATGCCCGGGCTGGATCCCGTGTTACGCATCAAGCTCAAGGACCGGATCATCCAGCACCTCACCCAGCGGGTGGACCGGATGCATGCCAAGGTGATCCGCGTCACCGGACAAGATCCCATGCTCAGCGTGGATCCCGAACTCGTTGAACAACTCCAAGATGGCCATCATCCCCACGCCCTGGACGAACGCGAACGCACCAAGGATCGCCTGATCGAACAGTTGGCCGCCTTCCTCGACGAACTCAACCATACTTTGGTGGCTTATTGAACCCCTGTTTCCATGGCGTGGATCCGTCGGGAAGCGCCTGCCGCCGTGCTGTGGCGCGCTTGCGGGATGATCGCGCATGGTGAGGGTCTCCGGGGGCAGATTGCGGGGCCGACGGGTCGAGACGCCGCCGGACGAACGGGTGCGTCCCACCACCGGACGGATGCGGGAGACCCTGTTTTCCATTTTGGGCGGTCGTGTGGAGCGGGCGTGGGTGCTGGATCTGTTCGCCGGCAGCGGCGTGCTGGGAATCGAGGCGTTGAGCCGGGGAGGGCGCGGGGCGGTTTTCGTGGAGTCGGATCCGGCGATCGCCGCGCTGATCCGGGCCAATCTGCTGGGGTGCGGGGTCGGGGACGAGGGGATCGTGATCGGCGAATCGGTGCTGCGGCCCGGTCTGGACCGGATGGTGCCCCAGTTCGCCCAGACCCGCTTCGGACGGTTCACGCCGTTTGATCTGGTATTTTTGGATCCGCCGTACCGGCAGGGACTGGTGGGGTCCACTCTGGACATGCTGGCGGATTCCGGCCTGCTGGCTCCCGGAGCCGTGGCCGTGGCCGAACATGAAACCGGCGGCTTGGGAAAAGGGGTTGCTCCTGTGTGGCGTCCGTTGCAAAATCGTCGTCATGGGGATAGCCAAGTCTCTTTTTGGCAATGGAAGGGTTGACCACGGAAGGGGGGTATGAACAGAATTGCGGTGTATCCGGGGACGTTTGATCCCGTGACTTATGGCCATCTCGACATCATCCGTCGCGGTGCCTTGCTGGTGGACCGGCTGGTGGTGGCGGTGGCGGTCAATACCCAGAAACAGTTCCTGTTCACCAGTCAGGAGCGCATCGGTTTCATCGCCGAGGCGGTGGAGTCGATTCCGGGGGTCGAAGTGTGCCAGATGGATGGACTCCTGGTGGATTTCGTCCGGCATATCGGGGCGCGGTTCGTGCTGCGCGGCTTGCGGGCGGTGGCGGACTTCGAATACGAATTCCAGATGGCCGGCATGAACCGTAAACTCGATCCGAATGTGGAGACCGTGTTTCTGGTCTCTGGTGAGGAGACCATGTTCCTGTCGTCGCGACTGGTCAAGGAGATCGCCGGAATGGGGGGAGACGTGAGCCGTTTCACGCCACCGGGGGTGATTCCCGAATTGCGTCGTCGCATGAGGGCGCGTCTGGGACGGGGGCCGGGTTGAAGAACCTTTATATCAAGAATTACGGCTGTCAGATGAATGTCCACGACGCCGCCCGCATGCAGGCGTTGCTGCGCGACGCCATGGGATACGTCAGCGTCGAAGAGCCTGCCGAAGCCGATCTGATCATCCTCAACACCTGTCACATCCGGGAAAAGGCGGCCGAGAAGATCTTTTCCGAATTGGGACGTCTGCGCAAGCTGGTCGAAGGCCGAGCGGTGATCTTCGCGGTGGGGGGATGCGTGGGACAGGCCGAAGGGGACAACATATTCCGTCGCGCCCCTTTTGTCAGTCTGGTGTTCGGTCCGCAGAACTACCATCGTCTGCCCGACATGCTGCGCAAGCTGGAACGGGAAGGGGGACGCGTCGGCGATCAGGAGGAGTCGGTGGACTCCAAGTTCGATGCCCTGCCCGCCATCACCGCACCCGGTTCCATTGCCTCGGTGGTGGTCCAGGAGGGGTGCAACCGTTTTTGCGCCTACTGCGTGGTGCCTTTCACCCGGGGTCGGGAGTGGAGCCGTCCGGTGGAGGCGATCCTGGACGAGACCGCCGGTCTGATCGGGGCCGGTGCCCGCGAGATTCATCTGCTGGGGCAGAACGTCAACGCCTATCGGGCCATGGACCGCCATGGCGTGGTCCACGATCTGGCGCTGCTGGTGCGTCAGGTGGCCCTGCTGCCCGGCGTGGAACGGATCCGTTTCGTCACCTCCCATCCGGCGGACATGAACGATGATCTGGTGGAGGTCTTCGCCCAGGTGGAGTCGTTGTGTCCGTATCTTCATCTGCCGATCCAAAGCGGTTCGGACCGGATTCTGGCCCGCATGGAACGCGGGCATACCGTGGCCGAATACCTGGGCTGGATCGACCAGTTGCGTCAGGTCGCGCCGGGCATCGCCCTGGCTTCGGATTTCATCGTGGGTTTTCCCGGCGAAAGCGAAGAGGATTTCCAGCAGACCCTGGATCTGGTTCATCGGGTCGGATTCGATCACGCCTATTCGTTCGTCTTCTCCTCTCGTCCTGGAACCGTGGCCGCCGACATGGGCGAGCACGTGCCTTTGGAAGTGGGTCAGAGCCGTCTGGCCCGTTTGCAAGAGGCGCTTCAGGCCATCCAGTTGCAAAAGAATCTGGCGCGGGTGGAATGCGTGGAGGAGGTGCTGGTGGAAGGGCAGGCCAAACGGGGTTCCGGCGAATGCACCGGTCGAACCCTTCATGGTCGTACCATCAACTTTCCCGGTGATCCCGGCCTGATCGGTCGCGTGGCGCGCGTTCTGGTCACCGAAGGATTGCCCAACTCCCTGCGGGGACGGCTGGTTTGAATGTCCACACCCCCGGTTGCGTCCCGAGCGACGAATTCATTTCAGAATCCTTCCCGTTCAACCGTAAATATCTCCATGCCGTCCGCGACTCCGGTGGTTGAGGAGGATCGGATCCAAGGGGAGTCCCGGCTGCTCACCTTGACCTTTCCGGACAACCGATTGGCCGCCGAGCTGTTCGGGGCGTTGGACTGTCATTTGCGGCTGGTGGAGGCGCGCTGGCAGGTGACCATGCATCCGGTGGGCAACCGGGTCACCTTGATCGCGGCTCCCGAACCGGTGGGCATGGCGCAGGAGCTGTTGCGGGTCTTGTATGACGCGCTCGTGCAGGGCCAGAGTGTGGATCTGGCGCGGGTGGAGGCCGGATTGCTGGCCCTGGAATGTTCCGAGGATGCCATGGAGCCTGTGTTGGCGCACGCGGGATTGCGTACCCCCTTGCGGGAGATTCATCCGCGCACCCCGCGCCAGGCGGAATACCTGAAAGCGTTGACGCGGGCGGATGTGGTGTTCGCCATCGGTCCGGCGGGGACCGGCAAGACCTATCTGGCGGTGGCGGCGGCGGTATTGGATTTCATCGAGGGGCGCACGGCGCGGATCGTGCTTACCCGTCCTGCGGTGGAGGCTGGAGAGCGTCTGGGCTTTCTGCCGGGGGATTTGCAGGAGAAAGTGGATCCGTATCTGCGTCCTTTGTATGATGCGTTGCATGACATGCTCGGTTTCGAGAAGGTGGAACGGATGTTGAGCCGCAATCTGCTGGAAATCGCCCCGTTGGCCTATATGCGGGGCCGCACGTTGACCGAAGCCTCCATCATCCTGGACGAGGCGCAAAATACCACGGTGGAACAAATGAAGATGTTTCTCACCCGTCTGGGGGAGGGGTCGCGGGTGGTGGTGTCCGGGGATGTCACCCAGGTGGATCTGCCCGCCAACCGGCGTTCCGGTCTGGCCCATGCCGTGGAGGTGCTTCAGAAGGTGGAAGGGATCTCTTTTGTCTGGTTCACCCATCAAGATGTGGTGCGACACCCCCTGGTGCGTCGGATCGTCCGCGCCTATGAGGAGGCCGCCTCCCGTGAAGGGATGGCGGGAGGACGGACGGCATGAACACGGCGCGCCAACTGAATGTTCGGCTGACACGAGGATGCCATGGGGCCTGAACGCGAGAAATGGGTGGATCGCCTGCGGGGTCGGCCCGCCGATGGCGTGGGTCTGTTCTCCCTGACGGTTCTGTTCGATCTGGGTATGTTCTTTTTGCTGGTGTTGTTGTTGACGGTGATTTTCTCCCCGGTGGTGTTGCGTCCTTTGTATCTGCCCCAGGTGGGGGATATCGCCACCCGCGACATCAAGGCCGATCGCGATTTGCTGGTCGAAGACGCGGAAACCACCCGGAAACGGCGTCTGGAAGCGGCGGCGGCGGCGGTACCGGTCTACGACTGGGATCCGGGCATGATGGAAACCGTGGCCCGACGCATCGGCGAGCATCTGAAATGGCTCGAAGAGGCGCGGGTCGCCACCCCCCGTCCGGATCGGGACCGGTTGCGGGACGCCTTTTTCGAGCGGTTGGAAGATGTGGTGGACGAAGGGGCGTTCGCGGCCCTGCTGGACATCAAGGAGTTGACTGGGCTGGCCGCAGAGATTTCCGGCTGGCTCTCCGAGCACAATCAGATCCGGGTGGTGAGCGGGCCGGAGGTGCTCAACGATCTGGCGCACAATCCTTTCGTGATCCACGCCATGGGCGACGAGGCCAACCGGACCACCGCCGGTGGCGCCACCGGCTTGATGGATCTGCTGGGCATGCGTCGCATGCTGGACAAATCGGCGGAACAGCGTCTGGCCCATCTGCCCAACGCCTTGCGCAAATGGGTGCTGGATCAGGTGGGCATTTACATTCGTCCCACCCTGGTGCTGAATCTGGCGGAAACCAAAATGCGTCGGGATCAGGCGTCGGCGGCGGTGGATCCGGTGTTCTATCGGCTGCGTCGGGGTCAGATGGTGATCCAGGAGGGGGCCGAGGTGACCGATGCGGCCCGTCTGAAGATCGAGGCGTTGAACCAGGACCGCTGGACCGGGAAAATGGCCCTGAACATCATGGGGCTGGCCATGGCGTTGTTGTTGTTCATGTGGCTGGGACGCAAGTTCCTGCTCACCACCTCGGTGGATTTTCCCAAGGATCGCAAGACGCTGTACATTCTGGGCACGATTCTGCTGGTCACCTCCTTGTTGTCGAGCCTCACCTTCACGATTGGCCAGGGACTGGCGGAAATTTTCGGCTGGCCCGCGCGGATGGCGGGTTATCTGCCTTTGGCGGCGTTCGGATCGGCCATGGCCTCCTTGACCATCGGCGCCCGTGCGGGCATCCCCGGAGGCGCGTTGATGCTCGGCGCCATCTTGTCGTTTTTGTGCGCGTTGGAGTCGGATGGGGGCTTGCCGATCTTTTTGTATTTCATGGTGGGATCCTTGGTGGGAGGGGCCAATCTGCGGGTCTGCCGCAAGCGCTACGACGTGTTGATCGCGGGTTTCTGGATCGGCATGTCCCAGGCGTTGACCGTGCCGGCGGTGGAGTTGTTGTCGGATCGTTCCCCCTCCTGGGACTGGATGCTGGGTGCCGGAATGGCCATGACCAGCGGCATGATGATCGGTCTGTGGGGATTGGCGCTGATTCCGTTGTTCGAGTTGCTGTTCAACATCACCACCGATTCCCGTCTGCTGGAACTGGCCTCCGGGGATCATCCCCTGCTCAAGAGTCTGTCGCTGCGCAGTCCGGGGACGTATCACCATTCGGTCATGATGGGCAATCTGGCCGAGGCGGCGGCGGAGAACATCGGCGCCAATCCCCTCATGGCGCGGGTGATGGCCCTGTATCACGATGTGGGCAAGATGAACAAACCCCATTATTTCGTCGAAAACCAGTCCGGGGAGAACCGGCACGATCATCTCTCTCCGTCCATGTCGGTGAAGGTGATCCAGGGACACGTCAAGGACGGGGTGGAGATGGTGCGGGAGTACAAACTCGGCGGTCCCATCCTGGAGGCGGTGACCACCCATCACGGCAACTCCTTGTTGCAGTATTTTCACAACCGCGCGGTGAATCAGGCCGCCAAGCGGGGCGAGAAGATCTCCGAGGCGGATTTCCGTTATCCCGGACCCAAGCCTCAATCCAAGGAGGGGGGCATCCTGATGATGGCCGACTCGGTGGAGGCGGCTGCCCGTACCCTCAAAACACCGTCTCCGGCCCAGATTCAGTCTCTGGTCGCGCGTATCGTCGCCTCCAAGATCGCCGATGGCCAGTTGCAGGAGTGTCGTTTGACCTTGCAGGAGATCGCCCGCATCGAAGAGGCTTTCACCCGGGTCTTGACCCTGGGCTTTTATCACCGCCGGATCGAATATCCGGATCAGATCAAAAAACGCACGGAAGGAGCCCGTCAACATGTCGGCCACGGTCCTGGTAAACCTGTCATCTCCCCAATGGCCCGAGGCTGAAGAAGAGCGGGTCGCGCGCGCCGTACAGGCCACCCTGGAGGTCGAGGGACGCACCACCGGCGAGATCGAGGTGGGTGTGTTGCTGACCGACGATGCCGAATCCCGGCAACTCAACCTGACCCATCGCGGACTGGATCGACCGGCCAATGTGCTGTCGTTCGCCATGGAGGACGGGGAGGAGTTCCCGGATCCCGAGGGGGGGCCGGAGTTGTTGGGGGATATCGTCATCCCGTTCGAGACCACCCGGGCCGAGGCCAAAGAGTTGGGGGTGACGGTGGAGGATCGCCTGATCCATCTGGTGGTGCATGGGGTGCTGCATCTGCTGGGCTACGATCATGAGCGTTCGCCGCAAGAGGCCGAGCTTCAGGAGTCCAGGGAGATTGTCGTGCTCGCCCGACTGGGCATCGCCAATCCTTATGAGGTGTGATGGTGTGATGCCGCGTTTGCCGACATGGATCACGCGGCGCGCCAGCGTCGAGATGGCGCTGGCCGGTTGCGCCGGAGGCGTGGCGATGTGGGGTCTGCCCCCCGCGCCCGCGCCGCTGCCCGCCATCCTGGGCCTGGCGCTGTGGCTGCGTCTGCTGGAAGGAACCCGTTCCCGGCGGGGGGCGTGGTTGGGTTTCGCGTTCGGACTGGGGCATTTCGTGCCCGGTCTGGCGTGGTTGTGGACCAGTCTGCACGTCTATGGCAAGATCCCGTCCGTGGTGGTGGTGTTGATGATTGCTGGTCTGGCCGCGATCCTGGCGGGTTATACGGCGCTGTTTGGCGCGCTGTTGCCCCGTCTGGTTGTGCGACCGGTGATGTTGCCGGTGGCCGCCGGGGCGTTGTGGGTGGTCACGGAGTGGCTGCGTGCCCATGTGTTGAGCGGTTTTCCCTGGAACCTGATCGGTTATGTGTGGGACGGGGTGGATCCGGTGGTGCAGATCGCGGATCTGGGCGGGGTGTATCTGCTTTCTGGATTGACGCTGTTTCTGGCCGGACTGGTGGCGCTGTTGTCCCGGTCGGAGGCGTGGCGTCGCTGGGAGCGGCCGGTTTGGGTGGGGGTGATGGGGGTCGTGGTGATGGGCGCCGCCTGGTTTTATGGTCAGCAGCGGCTGCGGGAGTTGGCGGCGCTTGCGCCTGCGGCGGGAGCGGCGCGCGAGATGCGGGTGGCTTTGGTCCAGGGCAACATCGCGCAGGATCTCAAGTGGGAGCCGACCCGTCAGAAGGAGTGGTTGCATCGTTATCTGGATCTCACGGCGGCGCTGGATCGCTCCGTGGATCTGGTGGTCTGGCCCGAAACGGCGGCAGCCTTCTTTTTGCAGGCCGCGCCTCGGGAGTTGGAGTCGATCGTGGCGGTGAGTCGGGGATTGCAGGCCCCCATCCTGACCGGTGCCCCGATGGCCAACCAGAACGAACACAAGGAGTGGTTGTTTTTCAACAGTATGGTGCTGATCGGCGCGCGTGAGAGCGGAGACTTTCTGCATCGCTATGACAAACACCATCTGGTCCCGTTTGGCGAATATATTCCGTTTCGCGCCTTGGCCCCCCAATCGTTGCGGAAATTGACCCACGGCGCCAAGGATTTCTCCTCGGGTCCGGGACCGGCGTTGCTGGAGTGGGGCCTGGGAGCGTTCGGGCCGCTGATCTGTTACGAGGTGATCTTTCCCGACGAGGTGCGGGAGTTGGCCCGCCAAGGGGCGCGCTGGTTGATCAACGTCACCAACGATGGCTGGTTCGGCGAGTCGGCCAAACCGCAACATCTGGCCATGGCCCGCATGCGCGCCGTGGAAAACCGTCTGCCCATGATCCGGGTGGCCAACTCCGGGATTTCGGCTGTTTTCGATGCGGCGGGTCGGGAACTCGGTCGCATCCCTTCCAACGAGCCGGGGTCGCTGGTGGTGGCTGTGCCCCAGGGGGTGGGGGAGAGCCTGTGGAGCCGTCAGGGTCATCGGTGGATCTGGGCCTGGAGCGGGTTGTGTCTGCTGCTTTGGGGCGTGGCACGGCTGGCGGGATTTCCTCCCCCCTCAACCGACGATCGCGCGATCCTGAAATCCTGAAATCCTGAAATCCTGAAATTCGGTCATTTTTCTGGCCAGTATGCCCTTTTGCCGCTCGTTGCGCCGTCAGCGAGCGTCCGCCTTTTTTCCTGTTCGATTTCGTGATGCCCGTTGCTCCTCGCCGGATTTTCCCGTTTTCGTGATGGTCGCGTCGTCTGCCGGTTCTTGCGCCGGTTCCTGCGTATTTTTCTGATTGGACCCTTTTTTGCATGACTGTGTGTATGGTTCCGGAGTGGGCCGTGAGGCACAGAGTGCTGGTGGAATGGGGGCGTTTATCGGAGATTGGAAAACGGTGGATGAATGACCGTTTGGTTTGTGACCAGAGTTTGAGGCATTGTCAAAACCGTGACGATGAAACGTGTCTGTTCCCGAACCGTAAGCGGTTCCGTTGAGCGGGGAGAGCTGTGATGTCTGGGCGTACCCATATCGTTCGTCTGCTGTTGGGGGGGATGTTGTTCCTGTCCACCTCCTGCGCCCTTCCGGGCCGACCGGCAGACGAGATGAACGAGGGTCTGTCCGCAGCGGACGCGCCGGCGGAGTTTCAGTCCAGCTTCGATTCCATCCAGGAGGTGGTCAAACCCAATCTCAGGAAGAATCGGGAGGAGTCCAGAAGCGTCGAAGATGTGCCGCCCATGGTGTTCCAGGAGTTGCTCGGAGGGGGGGCGTCGGAGCCGGTTGTTTTGCCTCGTCCTTCCGCAGGTCCGCCGGTGCGGCGTCTGGATGTGAATGTGAGCGGAGTGAATGCGCGGGATTTTTTCATGAGTCTGGTCCAGGATTCCCCGGGGGTGAACATGGTGGTTCATCCCGAGGTGAAAGGTCTGATCTCCCTGGAGTTGAAACGGGTCACCGTGGATGAGGTGGTGGAGGTGGCGTGCGAGATGTATCAATTCGACTGCCACCCGTTTGCCGAACACGGGCATGGGGCGATCCGTGGATTCAAGATCTATCCGTGGCGGTTGGTGACCAAGACCTATCGGGTCGATTTTCTGCCGGTCAAGCGGGGCGGACGCACCGATACCCAGGTCAGTTCCGGCACGGGCAAGGAGTCCACCTCGACGAGTACGTCACAGGGGAAAATGAACTCCAAAAGCGAATCCCAGCACTCCGGCACCACGGTGGAGACCGCTTACGGATCGGATTTCTGGCTGGATCTGGAGACCACCATCCACTCGATTCTGAAACTGGATCTGGCCATCGATTCCATCAATGAGACCGTCAACAACAAGACCGGTGAATCGAGTCAGGTGATTGTGCGCAAGCGGGACGCGGTCAGCACCACGTCGGGTCCGTCCGGTTCCGGGAGCGAGAACGCCGACAAAGGGGACAAGAACACGCAGCAGACCGTGAGCGTGCCCATGAACGCGGGGCAGGAGTTGAAAAGCGTGATCGTCAATCGTCAGGCCGGTTTGGTGACGGTGCGGGCGTTTCCCAAGGAGTTGGGCGAAATCGATGCGTTTCTGGAGGATCTGCGTTTGAGAAGTCAGCGTCAGGTGATTCTGGAAGCCAAGATTCTCGAAGTGGAATTGAGTGATGGGTTCCAGTTCGGCATCGATTGGCTGGCCATCAACAAGGGATTGGGCAGTGATCGTTTCGCGCCCTTGGCGTCCGAGCCCAACAGCGGTCGGACCTTCGTGAGCAGCATGTCCGAACAGATGGTTTCGGCCAGCAGTGACAGCTCCACGGTGTTGAATCTGAATCCCTTGTTCACCAAGGGATTGGTGGCTTCGCAGGCCGGGGCCGGTTCACCGTTCAGTCTGGCCTTGCGGGCGCATGATTTTACCACCTTTCTGGGTGTGTTGCAGCAGCAGGGCAAAGTGCAGGTATTGTCCAGTCCCCGGATCGCCACGATCAACAATCAAAAGGCGGTCATCAAGGTGGGTGAGGATGGTTTTTTCATCACCGGCATGGATACCCCCTCGGGAGCGGGAGAGGCGGCGGCTTATGTGGATCCCACGCCGATCTTTACCGAGATGTTTACCGGCGTGGCTCTGGATGTGACCCCGCAGATTGGCGAAAATGGCATGGTCACCTTGCATGTCCATCCCATGGTGCGGACAGTGCAGGACAAAGAGAAGAGCTACAAGATCAAGGACAAGCAACACTCTGTCCCCATGGCTCAAAGCACCACCCGCGAGACCGACAGCGTGATCCGCGTGAGCAGCGGAGAGTTGGCGGTGATTGGAGGGTTGTTGAAGAAAGAGCATCGCATGGATGTGGACAAGCTGCCGATTCTGGGGGATTTGCCCGGCGTGGGGGCGTTGTTCCAGAAGTCCAGGGAGACTTGGTACAAAAGCGAGATGGTGATTTTGATCCGTCCGATCGTGGTGGATGTGCAGCATGACTGGTCGGACGAGCGTAAACGTACCGCCGAGCGGATCGGTGGCATGCGCAGGGATGCGCGGACTGGAAATCCTTAAAATAAAAGGTGTGGGGTGGGATCGCTGCGGCGTGAAGGAGTCAAGAACCGTGAGCCTGATGATACAGATGTTGAAAAAAGCGGAGCAGGATGGGGTGGAGCGGCTTGAATCGATACCGGGTGCGATCGGATCCGGGCATCCGGCGTCGGTGCCTCGACGCAGCTCCTGGAGCGCCTGGGCGGGATGGGGTGTGGCTGCGGTGGTGGTGCTGTTCGCGGGTCCGGTGATCGTGGAGAAGTGGTATGTGAAGGGCAATGCGACCCCGGTTGCCTCTCTGGCGGATACGCGGATTGTGACGGGTGCCGTCTCGGCGCGCCTGGGGACGATCCACGCGGTGAGCGAACCCCCGGGAGCCGGAGTGCTGCTGGATGGCCGGTTTGTGGGCGTGACACCCTTGCGGTTTCAATGGGACAGCGGGGCGGTGACGCTTACCTTGAAAAAGCATGGATTCCAGGATCTGAGCGCTCCCGTTTTGGTGGATGTGGCGCAAGAGGTGGATTTTCGGGTCACCTTGCAACCCGAAACCCTGCCTGTGGTCGCCACCTCGCCCAAGGCGACACCTCCGGCTGCGGTGACGCCTGCCGTGGCCGCCGGGGTGGAACCGGTTCCCCCGGTCTCGATCCCGACATTGCCAGCGGCGTCCAGAGTGGTGTCTGCGTCCGGGATAGCCGCGATGTCGGCGGGCGCGGATCTGGAAACCGATACCCCGCTCAAGCTGGCCGGGGTGATTCGGCATCCTCCGGAAATCAGGCTTGCCGAGGTCGCCAAGAGTGGCGAACCGGCCAAGGAAGAGAACAAATCCCCGAAAACTCCCAAAACCCCCAAGCCCTCCAAGGCTCAGGCCCGCGAGGGGGATGTGCCGGTTCAGGATGTGCGGGAGATGGCCAAGGATCCCGAACTCGCCAGTCTGCTGCGACAGGCGGACGCTGCGGTTTCCGCCTCGGATCAGTTGAATTTCGCATATGCCATCCAGATTTCGGCTTTTCTGGATCGGGACAGCGCGATCCGGAACGCGGCCTTGTGGCGCAAGCGGGGCTATGATGCCTATGTGCTGGAGTTGTGGGGGGTCAAGGATCCCACACGCTTGTGGCAAAGTGTGCGGGTGGGACGGTTCAATGATCTGGCCAAGGCTCGTTTGGCCCTGGAGGCGTTGAGACGCCAGGAGAAGATTTCGAGTTTCTATGTGGCCCGCAGTGACTCGTTCACGCCCCCCGAAGGGGTTGCGCCCACCCAGGCCGCCAAGATCATTCCCATCGTCGGTCCGGATCCTGTGGCACAAGGGGTGGGTCGTGCTGCCGTGGCTTCTGCGGTGGCGGTGACGGATGGTTTCCCGGCAGCCGTGCCAGGAGGGGAGGACAAGAGCCATCAGGCGGGAGAGTGGAGCGCTTCGGAGAGTGCCCGTACCGGGAAGGGGGCTGCGGAGTCTGTGTCTGCGGTCGCAACTCCGGCTCCGTTGCCGATTCTGGCCCCCACGCTCCGCAAGTCCGAGCCGAAGCCCGAGGTGAAGCCCGAGTCGAAGCCCGAGGTGAACGCCTGGTCCAAGGCCGAGGTGAATCCCGAGCTGAAGCCTGAGTTCAAGGCCGAGCCGAAGCCTGAGTTCAAGGCCGAGCCGAAGCCTGAGTTCAAGGCCGAGCCGAAGCCTGAGTTCAAGGCCGAGCCGAAGCCTGAGTTCAAGGCCGAGCCGAAGCCTGAGTTCAAGGCCGAGCTGAAGCCTGAGTTCAAGGCCGAGTTGAAGCCTGAGCCGAAAGCCGAGGTGAAGGCCGAGCCGAAGCCCGCATTCAAGCCCGAGCCGACTTCCTGGTCCAAGGCCGAGGTCAAGCCCGAGTCGAAGCCGTCGGTCCCGGCAGGGGAGGTGCGTTCCGAAGTGTCGGCCATGGCTGGTCCGGTTCCGACCCGTGCCGAATTCGAAGCCGAGTATCCGCCGTTGTCTGCGGGACGGACCGACTCCTCCGTGGAGCGGGGGAGAGCGGCGGTGGTCGAGGAGTCCATGAACGCGGATCGGGTCATGGGCGCCCGCAAGATCGCCGCCTTGCAGTCGGGCGTGGTCGGGGTGCAGACAGCCAAGGATGTATTGCCGGAGGCGTCGGCTTGGTCGGAAAGCGAGTTTCGCGCGTCGCGGCAGACGGAAGGGAAATCCTCCGTTCCTGCTGCGACCGAGCAGAAAGTCGCGGCGGTCGCGCCCGTCGGTTCCGATTCCAGGAGCGGGACCGAGAAGCCGCGTGCGGTGACGCCTGCCGCTGATGGCAGGCGTGATCTGGGCAAGGTCGTGGCGGACCAGGCCGGATGGGTGGAGCGGACCTATCAGCAGTCGGTGGAAAAGAAGGATGGGGGCGACCGGGAAGGGGAAGAGGCGTTGCTGCAACAGGTGATCAAGGCCGATCCGGGTCACAAGGGCGCGGTGCGGCGCATGGCGCGGATCATGGTCGAGACCAATCGGGGAGACAAGGCTTTGGAGTTGTTGCGTCAGGCCGCCGGAGGCCGGGGTGACAGCTCATTGGCCGACGAGGATCCCAATCTGGCGGCTTTCCTGGCAGCCTTGTATCAGCGGCGCGAGGAGCACTGGCAGGCGATAGACCTGTACGAGGCGTTGCTGAAGAAGTATCCTAACAAGGGATTGTGGCAGATGGGCATGGCCATCTCCTTGGAAAAGGTGGAGGAGAACAACGAAGCCATGCGGGCCTACAAGAAAGCCCTGGCCAGTGGTGATCTCAACCATAAACTGCAAAGCTTCGTGCGCAAGAGGATTGAAAAACTGTAAGACATGGCCCCGCCTCCCCCCAACAAACTCCGTCTGGGTGATCTCCTGGTCGAAACCGGGTTGATCTCCGCCGAGCAGTTGCGCCAGGCCCTGGCCCATCAGGATCGGACCGGGGCCAAGCTGGGGGAGGCGCTGGTCCAGTTGGGACTGGTCACCGAGCAGGCGTTGCAGAATTTTTTGAACCGGCAACGCCAGAAACTGCGCATCGGTGACAAACTGGTCGAGGCGGGGATCATCTCCACCGAGCAGTTGCTGGCCGCTTTGGCGGAACAGAAAAAATCCGGCAAGAAACTGGGTCAGAGCCTCGCCCAGTTGGGCTTTTTGAGCGAGACCGCTTTTTTGGAGTTTCTCGCCGCCCAGTTGCACATTCCCCATGTCGATCTCAAGAAGTTTGCGTTTGTCCCGGAGTTGGTGAAACTGCTGCCCGAGACCATGGCCCGTCGTTTTCGCGCCGTGGTGCTCTCCCGTGACGGGGAGGGGTTGCTGGTGGGCATGGCGGATCCCACCGATATCTTCGTGTTCGACGAACTGGCGCGCCTGCTGGGTCAGACTCCCCGTCTGGCCTTGGTGGGAGAAGGCCCGTTGCTGCGCGCCATGGACCTGATCTACCGCAGCGAGGGGAGCATCCGCGAGCAGGTGGTGGCCCTGGAGGAGGAGGTCGGCAAATCGGAGTTCGACCTGGATGGCATCGTCCAGTCCGAGATGGCCGTGGACGCTCCGGTGGTCAAGATTCTGCAATCGTTGTTCGAAGACGCCATGCGCATGAACGCCTCGGACATCCACATCGAACCCGATGCCGAGGTGTTGCGCATCCGTCAGCGCATCGACGGCGTGCTCAACGAGCAGATCGTCAACGAAAAAAAGATCGCCCCCGCGCTGGTTTCCAAACTCAAGCTCATGGCCAACCTGGAAATCGCCGAGAAGCGCTTGCCCCAGGATGGACGTTTCAACATCACCATCAAGGGCAAGAGCGTGGATGTGCGTCTGTCCACGCTGCCGATCCAGGATGGGGAGTCCGTGGTGATGCGTCTGCTGGATCAATCGGCGGACAATCTCAATCTGGACATGGTGGGCATGGACCAGACCCTGTTGACCCGGTTTCGTTATTGGCTCAGTCGTCCCCATGGATTGATCCTGGTCACCGGCCCCACCGGAAGCGGCAAGACCACCACCCTCTACGGCGCCTTGAACGCCTTGAACTCTCCGGGCAAGAAGATCATCACCGTGGAAGATCCGGTGGAGTATCGTCTGCCGCGCATCAATCAGGTTCAGGTGCGCGCGCGCATTGGCCTGACCTTCGCCAAGGTGTTGCGCACCGTGTTGCGGCAGGATCCGGATGTCGTGCTGGTGGGCGAGATGCGCGACCAGGAGACCGCCGAAATCGCCATTCGCGCCGCTTTGACGGGTCATCTGGTGCTTTCCACCCTGCATACCAACAGCGCCGTGGCCACCGCCATCCGACTGGTGGAGATGGGGGTCGAAGGCTACGCGGTGGCTTCCGCCTTGAAATGCATCCTGGCCCAGCGGCTGGTGCGGCGCATTTGTCAGGATTGCAGCGAAATCATGGAACCGGATCCGGGAGAGCGGATCTTGTTGCAAGGATTGCTTGGCTCCCGGGCGATCGGAGCGCGGCTGAGTCGGGGCAGGGGGTGTCCCCAGTGCAATCGCAGCGGCTACCGGGGTCGGATCGCGGTGGTGGAACTGCTGGAGATGCGCACCAATCTGGCCGAGGCCCTGCGCAACAAGGACGCGGCGGCTTTCATGCGGCAGGCCGAAGTGCAGACCGGTTTTGTCCCGTTGCACAAGGCGGCGTTGGAGTACGCCTTGCAGGGCGTCACCACCCTGGAAGAGGTGATGCGGCTGGTCAGCGATGTGGAAGAAGAGCAACCCGAGTTTCAGGAGGATGAAGAAGAGGCGTTCATCCCCTCCGAAGCCTCTTCCGGCCAGGAGTCCTGATGCATGCCCATGTTTCGGTATACCGGTCGCAGTGAAGGCAAGCCGGTGGATGGGGTGATCAACGCCCCCAGCGTCGAGGCCGTGGCGGAACAGCTCTTCAATCGTCGGATCGAGCCGTTGGAGGTGAATGAGGTCCGCTCCGGCAGCGGTGACATCGAGCTGGAATTCCTGATCGAATGGCCCACCGACGATGATCGCATTCTGTTCGCCCGGCAGATGTACACCCTGACCAAATCCGGTGTCTCCCTGGTGCGGTCGTTTCAGGGGCTGGTGGAAAGCACCCACAATAAACGGCTCAAACAGGCCATGGTGCGCATCATCGAGGATTTGCAGGCGGGCAAGGAGCTGTCCGCCGCTTTGGCCGAACATCCCAGAATTTTCGACCGTCTGTTCGTGCGCATCATCCGCATGGGCGAGGAGACGGGACGCATGGACGAATCCTTCAAGCAGCTTTATCAATACATGGAGGTGGACAAGAACACCCGCCGCCAGATCAAGAGCGCCTTGCGTTATCCCACCTTCGTGGTGATCGCCATTGTGGTGGCCATGTTCATCGTCAACTATTTCGTGATTCCCTCCTTCGCGGGCATGTTCGGCAAAATGGGCGCGGATCTGCCTGCGGCCACCAGGATTTTGTTGGGCACGTCGGCCTTCGTGAAACAATACGCGCTTTACATCGTGATGGCCGTCGGGATCGCGGTGTATGGTTTTCTGGCCTACATCAAGACCGTGCCGGGTCGTCTGTGGTGGGATCAGGTGCGCCTGAAATTGCCCATCGTCGGCTCGATTATCAACCGCGCCACTCTGGCCCGTTATTCCCGCGCCTTTTCCATGGGTTCCAAGGCCGGATTGCCGGTGATCCAGATTCTGTCGGCGGTGGAGGAGGCGGTGGACAACGCCTTCATGGCCGCGCGCATCGCCGGCATGCGTGAAGGGATCGAACGGGGGGAAAGCCTCACGCTGGCCGCCTACAATAGCAACATGTTCACCCCGTTGGTCTTGCAGATGATGGCCGTGGGAGAAGAGACCGGAGGCATCGACGAGATGATGGCCGAGGTGGCCGAGTTTTATGAACGGGAGGTGGAGTACGAGGTCAAGGGGCTGAGTTCCGCCATCGAGCCGATCTTGTTGACGGTCATCGGCGCCATGGTGCTGGTGCTGGCTTTGGGAATCTTCATGCCCATGTGGGACATGAGTTCCGCCGCCATGGGCAAGGCGAAACATTAAATCCCATGGCCGTCGCCCCTCTGCTCTTGTCCGTGTTGTTGATACTGGCGGTGATCGGCTCTCTGGCCGGACTGGTGCTCGGCGCGTGGCTGTTCTTGAATCCCGGCGCCAATGGGGTGCTGGAACGTCCCGCCGCCGACGCCTTGCGGCATCTCTCCCGTCCGGTGCGGGTGGAGCGGTTCGTCTATCGCCATCACCGCTGGTTCGGCGGCGGGATCGTGGTCGGATCGTTCGCCACCCTGGTGGCCTTGGGTGGCTATGCCCGTCGCATCATCGTGCTGGCGGAGTCGGGGGGAGGCTTCCGGAGCGTCGAGGCGTGGCTCTGGGAGAGCCTGCTGCTGTTCGTGGCGTTGGGGAATTTCTTCACTCTGGCCGCCGGATTGTTGATTCTCATCCGTCCCAGTGGATTGAAGGGATTCGAGAGTTGGGCCAACCGTCGCGTGGCCGTGGAGCAGTGGCGGCAATCCCTGCTGACCGCCATTCGCAACCGGCCCCGCCTGCTCGCGGCGCTGCTGGTGGCCGGAGGGGGCTTTTCGCTGTTTTCCTTGCTGCGGTTGCTGGCCCGCGTCCGGGGATGGTGACAGTCGGGTTTGGCGGGGGGCGGTCATCCTTGTGGGTCTGTTCTTGCAGACTTGCGATAACCCAAGAAACTGATTTGGATAAACTTGCATGATGGGGGGAGAACCCCCTCACCTCCCGACCATGGAACTCCAAAAGCACGAGTTCCATGGTAAAAAATGGTCGGGATTGGGAAAAAAAGTGTGAAACTTTCCAGGGGGTGGGGTAGACTATATTAACAAGTGTTTCTATCGTCTGGCGGGGGGGAGATGAACAACCGGTTCCTGGATCGTGGGGGCGATTCCCGGCAGGGGGGATTTACCCTGATCGAGTTGATCATGGTGGTGGTGATCCTGGCCATTCTGATGGCGATGGCGTTGCCCCGGTTCGTCGATTTCAGCACCGAGGCGGAACGGTCTGCGGCGGATGGGATCTTCGCCGCCGCCCAATCGGCAACCAGCGCCAATTTCGCGGCGGTGCGGGCCGGAAGAAGCGGGGCCGGTCAGATCACCGACGGCGCCAGCTTGCTGAACGCCATGGAGGGAACGGTCACGGGTTGGGCCGGGTCCGGCAGCGCGTTGACCTATACCGGACAATCCGGAACGGTTTATACTATTTCCGTGGTGCGAAGCGAGTCCGAAACCGGCAAGGCGGTCCTTGCCAAAAGCTGGTGATACCCAAACCAGCCTGCTTTTTATCGATCATCCGGTTCCCGATCCTCTCCCAAATCCCCGCTGCGGCGGGAACCGGAGCCATGCGGGAACCTTTCACGCTCCGGGTTGCGACCTGGGGTCCATTTCAGGCCAAGGAAAGGGAGTACCAAACGATGAACAGCCTTCAAACGGAACGCCGGAACCAGATCCGGCAAGCGGGTTTCACCCTGATCGAACTGATCATGGTGATCGTGATCCTCGGCATTCTGGCCGCCGTGGCCGTGCCCAAGTTCACCGATCTGAGCGCCGAAGCCGAAAAAGCGGCGGCGGATGGGGTGTACGCCGCAGCCCAGTCGGCCACCGCCACCAATTTCGCGGCGGCCCGCGCCGGCAAGGCGGGGATCACCCTGATCACCAATGGCGCCACCCTGCTGGCCGCGCTGGATGGCACGCCGGATGGTTGGGCTGCCAGTGGCGCCACCTTGACCCATACCGGCAGTGGCGTCACCTATACCATCACCGTGGCGTCGGCTGAAACCACGGCGGCCAAGGCCTCTCTGACCAAGAGTTGGTGATCCGGGTGGACAAGCCCGGCGGGTGGTCTGACCATGGACGCGGCTTGACCGCTGCCAGAGGCTTTACGCTGGTTGAACTGGTGGTGGTGATGTCCATTGTGGGCATCATCGCCGTCTATGCCGGAGCCAAATGGCAGGGAGATTTGTCTTTCTACTCCAAGGCAGACCAGTTGGTGAACGACATCCGTCGTGCCCAGGCATTGGCCATGAGCAAGGGTGGCCATACCATCCGGAGCGTGGCTTCCGACTCCTACCAGATTCAGGATGCTGCGGGCACGGCGGTCGATCCCCAACCCACGGTGCTGGACCGGGTTCAAATCGGGGGATTTTCCATCACCTTCGATGGTCGGGGCGATCCCGGAGCGGCCAATCAGGATGTGCAACTCACCCAGGAAGGGCAGACCGTGACCATTCGTGTGGTCGGCAATACCGGGGCAGTGGTGCGGTTGTAAGGAGGATGCGGACTCGCCATGAAACACAAGCGCGCATCACAGGGGTTCACTTTGATCGAGATGATCTTTTTCATCGTGATCGCGGGGATCTCCCTGGCCGGCATCGTGCCACTGTACAACACGGTGCTGGTCAACCTGCATGTGCTCAACGATGGCATGCAGGCCGAGTATCTGGGATTGGAAATGGTCGAAACCCTGGTCTCCGCCAATGCGGGCGGGGCGGGCTTCGCCAATCTCACCGAGGCCAATTTCCCTTCGCAAACCGGAATCGATCTTGGTGGCACCTTGCGTTTCGATCGGGTCGTCCAGATCGAAGGCATGATTCCCGGTCAGCAACCGAATCCCTGTACCGGCCTGGAATACAACGGAGAGTCGTTCAAATGTCTGACCGTGACGGTGGCGGAGAACGGTTCGGGTCAGGTGTTGTTCAAACAGCAAATGGTCAATGCGGATCTTCCAAACTAATGGAGTTTCAGGAATGGGCCGCTTGCGTCATTCAGGGGGAGTGAAAAACTATGGATCATCAGGGTTCTCCCTGATTGAGATGGTGATTACTCTTATTATTATCAGCATCGTTGCCGGTGTCGGTACGGTGAGCATCAGCAACAGTTTCAATGCCTACCTGACCGCCCGCGCCATCGAACCTCTTGCCGGCAGTGCCCGTGTGGTGCTGGAACGGCTGCGCAAGGAACTGCGCAATGCCGAATCGTGTACCGGGATCAGTCAGCCTGGCGGCAATGGCACGCTTCAATTCACCAATGATCAAGGGCGCGTCATTCTGGTCAATCAGGGGGTCGCGGCCACCAATGCCATCTATATGACCTTCAACGGTGATGGCGTCGAGTGGCTGTTGGCGTCGAACGTGGAGGCGAACAGTGTGCAGTTTCAGGTTTCGCCTTGCACGGGGGTTCTGACCCCAGGACTGGTGACCATCGCGTTCACCATGACCGCCACCACCACGGATGGTTCCGTACTCCGGTTACCCTTCAGAACAGCCGTTTATGTAAGGAGCACCTCACCATGAACACGCATGCGCGACAACGGGGAGCCCTTGTTGTACTCGCGATGATTCTACTCGCCGGTGTAGCCGCCATGGGCGGCTCTTTGGCCAAAATGCAGGTCAGCGGCGTGGATGTGGCCGCTGAGTTTTCCAGTGGCAACAAGGCGTTCAACATGGCCGAGACCGCCATTCAGGTGGGTCTCAAGCAGTTCAAGGATGCGGAATGCGATCCGAGCGCAGTCGTCGGGGCCGCTGCCGAAGGCGTCGATGGCTCCACCGTGGTCACCCAGTCCCTGGGCGAGATGGGAAGTTTCAAACTGACCTTCTGTCCCATGGACGCGACGTGTTATCCGGCCTCCATGATTCCGGACGATACGGATGTCAATCAGGCCGAAACCGAAACCGATGAGGCCACCACCGACTATTCGTATTGGCACCGCAAACACGGCAAGCATGGCAAGTGGCTGGCCTGGATCTCTTATAAAAATCATTATCGGTATCATCACTGGCGGCACAGCGACAAGAAGGAGCATTGGCGCGGTGTGCGCAGTCATATGAAAATGTGTCACGGACCCAACCATCGCCATCACAACAATCACGATCCCCGCTGCGAGAGCGGTGGGGCGGTGTCGGTCGAGGATTCCATCAACTACTGGATGATCTCTGCGGTGGATAGCAGCACGGGCAAACAACGCATCTTGAAACAGGTGGTCAGTTGTGAGTCCGGGCCGGAAAATGTGGGCAATCTGTTTACCGGCAATAATTACGCCGCCTGGGATCCCAAGGCCATGATCAATCAGGCGACGGGTGTGGTCACTTTCGGAAACTCCAACGCCACCAAGAGCATCAATGTCGATAATGGCAGCCTGTTGAGTCTACCGGAGGACGATGGCAAGGATGTGTGGTTTCATGGCACGTTCAAGGTGCCGGCCGAGCCGGGGGATTATCTGAAATTTGAAGTCGTGATCAAAAAGGAGGGGTACCGGAGATATTGGGGAACCCGCAATATCCAGTGCGGCGAGCGCAAGAGTCACGGCAATGGCGTCAACACCATCGACCTGACCAAGAACAATACCATCATTCGCTGTGACCGCTCTGGCGGTTATGGCGCCATCGAAATCCGCTGTGATGGCAGCGGGGATCCGGAATGCCACATCGGTGCCGGGAAATTGCATTTCAATCTCGGTCGCCTGGATACGTCCAAGATCAAAGAGATTGAAATCACGGGAAAGAGTACCGAGTTGCGTGACGCCTATCTGGGCGGAATCGATGGCGGGATAGAGTCCATGGCCAAGCCGGAACTCCATATCGGTCAATGGTTCGAAGAGTTGTGAAACGGTGTTGAGCCTTCATCGGGACTCCCGGGCCTTGTGTTTTGAGTGTTTCAAGGCCCGGGAGATTTTTCAGACGTGGCGCAGTCTCATTCGGGTCGGGGAGGGGAGGCGGCAGGCTCGATGTCCAGGGTCAGCTTATCCTCTTCGACCCGCACCCAAACCTTCCCGCCGTGGCGCAAGGTTCCGAACAGCAGTGCGTCGGCCAAGGGTTGGCGAATCTTCTCCTTGATGAGCCGTTCCATGGGACGGGCGCCGTTCTTGCGGTCATATCCCCGTTCCGCCAGCCAGTGACGCCCCTCTTCATCCACGGTCAGGGTGACGTGCTGTTGCCCCAGATCCCGATCCAGCGCCGAGAGGAATTTTTCCGTCACCTGCAAGATCACCTCGGGTTCCAGATGGGCAAAGGGAACGATGGCATCCAGACGGTTGCGGAACTCGGGAGAAAAGAGCCGTTTGATCTCCTTCATGTCGTCTCCCAGATGATCCTGCCTGACGAATCCCATGGAGCCACGTTCCAGATCCTGGGCGCCGGCATTGGTGGTCATGATCAGGATCACATTGCGGAAATCGGCCCGGCGACCGTTGTTGTCGGTCAGGCTGCCGTGATCCATCACTTGCAGCAGCAGATTGAAGACATCCGGATGGGCCTTTTCCACCTCGTCGAGCAACAGCACCGCATGGGGATTCTTGGTGACCGCTTCGGTGAGCAGTCCCGCCTGCTCGAACCCCACATATCCCGGAGGCGCGCCGATCAGGCGGGAAACCGTGTGCCGTTCCATGTATTCGCTCATGTCGAAGCGGATCAGTTCCACGGCCAGTTCGCGCGCCAGGAGTTTGGCCAGTTCGGTTTTGCCCACCCCGGTGGGACCGGCCAGCAGAAAGGCGCCGATGGGCTTGAGGGGATTGCCCAGTCCGGCGCGGGAGAGCTTGATGGCCTGACAGATCATGGCCACCGCCCGATTCTGCCCGAACAGACTCAGCAGGATATTGCTTTCCAGGTTTTTCAGCAGTTCCCGGTCGTCGTGGGAGACGGTGCGCGAGGGGATGCGGGCGATGCGGGCCACCACCTCTTCGATCTCCCGCACGCCGATGTTTTTCTTGCGTCGGTTGGCCGGGGCGATGCGGGCGGCGGCTCCGGCTTCGTCCAGCACGTCGATGGCCGAATCCGGATGCTTGCGGTCGTGGATGTGGCGGCTCGACAACTCCGCCGCCACCCGGATGGCCGGGGCCGAATACCGAATGCCGTGATGGGCCTCGTAGTGGGATTTGAGTCCTTTGAGAATCAGGATGGTCTCTTCCAGGGAGGGTTCGGGGACTTCCACCTTCTGGAAACGCCTGGCCAGGGCTTTGTCTTTCTCGAACACCCCCCGGAACTCCTCATGGGTGGTGGAGCCGATGCAGCGCAATTGACCGTTGGCCAGCAGGGGCTTGAGCAGATTGGAGGCGTCCATGGTGCTGCCGCTGGTGGCTCCGGCTCCGATCACGGTGTGGATTTCGTCGATGAACAAAATCGCGCCGGGAGTTTCCTGTAATTTGCGCAGCACCCCTTTGAGCCGTGCCTCGAAGTCTCCGCGAAACTTGGTTCCCGCCACCAGGGATCCCATGTCCAGTGAGAAAATCACGCTGTCGGCCAGCAATTCCGGGGCTTCCCCCTGGGCGATGCGCAACGCCAGACCTTCGGCCAGATGGGTCTTGCCCACACCCGCGTCCCCGACATACAGGGGATTGTTCTTGCGGCGTCGGCTCAGGATCTGGAACGTGCGGGTCAACTCTTCGTTGCGACCGATCAGCGGATCGATTTTGCCCTCTTTGGCCAGTTGGGTCAGATTGGTGGCGTAGAGCGCCAGGGGATCGTCGTTTTTGGGGGGCGTGGCCGTGGTGCTGGTGCGTGGTTTTTCCGTTTCCTGTTCTTCGTGTTCTTCCGGGGCGGAGTCGTCGGTGCCGGAGTTGTCCATGCTGCTGGTGATGGCCGCCTGTACGTCCAGACGGTTGATGTTCTGTCGATTGAGAAAATGAACCGCGTGGGATTGTTGTTCCCCGAAAATCGCCACCAGTACATAGGCGCCGGTCACCAGTTCCCGGCCCGAAGCCTGCACCTGATACACCGCCCGCTGAATCACCCGCTGAAATCCCACCGTGGGGGTGATCTCCAGGGAGTCGTCGTGGGTGGAGACCGTGGGAACATGCACCTTCAGATGGCCTTCCAGATCCTGGGAGAGTTGTCCCAGATTGCAGCCGCACTGCAACAGGACTTCGGTGACCTCCGGATTTTCCGTCAGGGCGAGGAGCAGATGTTCCACGGTGGCGTATTGATGACGGCGCTGATGGGCGACACGAATGGCGCGATTCAACGAGATTTCCAGTTGTTTGCTGATCATGGGGTCACTTTGTTTGCGCTGGGGTTCCAGGGAGTAACCGGTTGCGAAAGGCGCGATGGCCTTGTCAATTCTTTTCCATCCGGCATTGCAGCGGATGCTGATGCAAGCGGGCGTGACGGTTGACCTGCATCACTTTGGTTTCAGCGATGTCCCGGGTGAACAGACCGCAAATCCCGAAGCCTTTCAGATGGACATTCAACATCACCTGGGTGGCCTCTTCGATGGACTTGTTGAAGAATTGCATCAAGGTGTCCACGACAAACTCCATGGGAGTGAAATCGTCGTTGAGCAGGATCACCTTGAAAAGAGGAGGCTCCTGGAGGTGATTCCGGGTGGTGGAGTCGAGCTGGGTGTCAGAGGTGAAATCGGATTGACTCATGGACCAAGGCTCCGTGCATGCCGTCCGCTTGGGTTGTGACGCATCGTGGGCGTGATCGGAATCGACGTGCGGGGGTCGATCCGGAATCACAGTTTATCCGATTCGTGGTGCGGCGGCCAATGAAAAGTTCATGACTCTTCCGGCACGGCGGAACGCAGCAGAGTGAGGGCGTTTTCGCGGGCGGCGGCGGTGATCTCTTCGCCGGCGAGCATGCGGGCCAACTCTTCGATCCGCTGGGTTTTTTCCAGGGGCAGCACCGTCACCCGCACCCGCGCATCGTGGGTGGACTTGGCCACCTTGAAGTGTTGTCCTCCCCACGCGGCCACCTGAGGGGAGTGGGTCACGGCCAGGGTTTGACGCCGCCGGGCCACCTGGGCCAGCTTGGCGCCGATGGCGGAGGCGGTGCGTCCTCCCACCCCCACATCCACCTCGTCGAAGATCAGGGTGGGAATGGTGACCGCATCCGCCAGGGTGGTCTTGAGCGCCAGCATGATGCGGGCGATCTCTCCTCCCGACGCCACCTGTTTGAGGGGTTTCAGAGGCTCCCCCGGATTGGCGCTGATCTGGAACTCCGCTTCTTCCAGCCCGGTGGGGCGCGGATCCCCCCGCACCGGTCGCAACGCGGTGGCGAAACGGGCGGTCATGCCCAGTTGCGCCAGATGGCCTTCGGTCTCCTGGGTCAGCCGCAGGGCCGCCTGCTTGCGCGAGGCGCTCAACAGGGTGGCGTTCTGGTCGAATTCGGTCCGGCTCGTCTCCAGGGCGGAGAGCAGACGTTGCTCGTCGTCATCGATCTGATCCAGGGAACTCAGCTCTTCACGCCACGTTTCGGCCAGTTCCAGGAGTTCGTCGGCGGTGCGGCGGTGTTTGCGGGCCAGATTGCGGATCAGGGCCAGACGTTCTTCCAGCTCTTCGAGCTGTTCGGGATCGGTTTCCAGGGTGTCGGCATAGTGGCGGATGCGCTCTGCGGCGTCTTCCACCTCGTATTGAAGAGAGCGCAGTTGCTCGGCCAGGGGCGTGAGCGCCGGATCCAGGCGGGCCGCGTCTTCCAGTTCTCCGGCGGCGTGGGAAAGCAGCCGCGCCGCCGAATCCCCGGACTCCCCCTGTTCCCCGCTGATCATCTCCTGGCTGGCCCGGGCTGACTCTCCCAGTCGTACCGCGTGGGCCAGTCGTCCCCGGCGTTGTTCCAGTTCCTGCCATTCACCGGGCTGAAGTCCGGCGGCGTCGATCTCGTCGAGTTGATGGGCCAGAAAGGCGCGGCGTTGCAGGGCGTCACGCGCCCGCTGCCGCAGACTTTCCAACGCCTTGTGCCGGGCGTGCCAGGTCTGGGCATGGGTCATGGTGAGTCGGGTCAACTCTTCGTGACGGGCGAAGGCGTCCAGAATGGTCAGGTGGCTGGCGGGATTGAGCAGGGATTGATGATCGTGCTGGCCGTGAATGTCCACCAGTCCATCCCCCAGTTGGGCCAGGGTGGTGACCGGGACCGGGGTTTCATTGATGAAGGCCTTGCTGCGTCCGTTGGCCGCCAGGGTGCGGCGCAAGAACAGCTCATCCCCGTCGCCGTCCAGCTCCTGTTCCCGCAGCCACTCCCGTGCGGGATGATGCTCCGGCAGCAAAAAGCGCGCCGTGGCCATGGCATGATCGCACCCGGTGCGAATCAAGCCACTGTCGGCGCGTGCCCCCAGGGTCAGAGCCAGGGCATCGATCACAATGGACTTGCCCGCTCCGGTCTCCCCGGTGAGAATGGTCAATCCCGGCTCGAACGTCAGATCCAGTCTTTCGACGAGCGCGATATTTTCGATGGTCAATTGCCTCAGCATGCGCTTCTCGAATCCCTCGAAGTCAATCGATCGATCCAGCCCGCCTGATCCCAGCGCGGTTCAATCCGCACTTTTGCCACTCGTCTGCCCCAAAGGCAAGTTTTTTTTACATTTTTTCTTTCCCCTCCCACAATCTGCTCTCCAGGCCGATTTTTTTTGCACAAACCGCTTGACATGCACCTCCAAATTGGACTATTCTTGCGTCTGTATTCGGGGCCATAGCTCAGCTGGGAGAGTGCTTGAATGGCATTCAAGAGGTCGACGGTTCGATCCCGTCTGGCTCCACCAATTTAAGAATATCAAGAAGTTATCTGAAAAGGGCTACCTGCAAGGGTGGCCTTTTTTGCGTATAAAGTCCCAATAAATTCAATGGTTACGGAGACGGTCAAAATGTGCCGCGTCCGCCACGAGATCGGCCTCATGCCCACCCAGGCCAAAATCTGCCCCAACCCCTCTCTCTTTCTCAGTGGCCGAGGACTTCGGCCCATCCGACCTCACGCCCCTTTGACCCAGACTTCGCCCATGAAATCAATAGGTTGCACCCACCCCGACCTCAGAGCCATTTTGACCTCCCTTCGCACTGCTTCTGGATCGAAGGAACCCGACGTCGAAAAGGCGACCAACCAAACTCACCGTATGGGGAATGGTGTGGGTGCTTAGGGCGTGTTGACATTCAAGAAATTAATCATTCCTATTCAAGCCAAATCATAGTGCAAACCAAACCAATCATAGCGTTAAAGCATTTATCTAACTTCTCATAACGAGTTGCAATGCGTCTGAACTG
>JADGBT010000013.1 GCA_015231375.1 Magnetococcales bacterium
CTTCCTGTTCTCCTCGACTAAAAGCTGAATGTTCGATTCCATGATATCGTCCATGGATGAAAATCTGACCGTCAATAATCACATTGTCAAGGCTTGGCACCTTCGTTTCTGATCTGAACGGTTACGTGAAGCCTTGGTCATCGTCAAGCCAGAAACGGTGATACAATGGTATCGTGAAGGCTTTCGGCTGTTCTGGAAATGGAAATCCCGCTGCAAACGCCCCGGTCGTCCTGCCATCACGAAGGAGATCAAGGATCTACTTCAGCATCACCACCAACCCAACTGCCGCATGGGTCGCTCAACAAATCAGGAATGCTTTCCCCTGGGATTCGGCGCCACGCTACTTAATCCATGATCGGGATCCGATTTTCCAGGGTAAGTGCCAAGACACCCTGAAGGCCATGGGAATCAAAGAAGTAAAGATTGCGCCAGCATCTCCTTGGCAAAACGCCTATTGCGAACAAGTAATCGGGTCAAATCGCAGGGGTGATGTTCCGATGGCGTTTGCCCGATTCATAAAATTTCGGGCCATGACGACAGCCGGAGCCGCACTCTTGTCTCTGATTTTCGTGGAAATCCGCCCCAGTGTCCAGAGAAATCCAACGCCCCATCGCCAACCAGCTTGGCAATGGAGCAAAATACGGGGCGGATGGGGCTTTTGGGAGGGACAGGAGAAAAAAGAGGGCATTTCCGACTCCTTCTGGTCCGGCCCCCACCAAGACGGTTTGCGAACCGTATTGGCTATCTATTGAAAATATTGGAATTTTCAGGCACAAAAAAACCGCCTGGAGAGGCGGTCTAGAATCGAAGATAAAGCTTGCGTAAGGTGAAATGGCGTCCCCAACGGGAGTCGAACCCGTGTTACCGGCGTGAGAGGCCGACGTCCTAGGCCACTAGACGATGGGGACCCAAGCACTTAAGCTGGGCACTCTTTTACCCGTTGCCGGAGCCGGGGGCAAGGCTTTTTCTGTGCGAAGCGGCGCATTTTTTTCTTGACCGCTCTTTTGCTCAAGAGGCCTGCATGATGGGAATGACACTGGCCTTGCGACGTTTTCCCGCCACCCGCAACGCCTCCAGGTAGTCGGCCCAGATGGCCTCCTGGTTGACGCCCAGCTCGAACAGGGTCTCCCAGGCGTAAAGCCCGCTGTCGTGTCCGTCGCTGAAGGTGATCTTGATGGCGTAATGGCCCACCGGAGCCATGGCGGTGATGGTGACATCCTGCATGCCATCCACCAGTTGCGCCTCCTCAGGGGTGTGACCGGCGCATTTGGCGCAGGGACAACGCACCCGCAGATATTCCATGGAATAACGAAACCGCTCGCCGGTATCCCACGTGATCTCCACCACGCGCTCGGCACGCTTCTGACGAATCTCCGTGGGAATATGCTGGCTGCCGTAAGACATGACTGCGGCTCCTTCTTTAAAGTTGAATGCTTCAAATCGTGGATTGGGTGGGATCGATGGCGAACGCCTCTTCGGCGACCGACTCCACCTGCTGACGTCTCTTGCGATATCCGGGATCCTTGAGCAGACGACGGATCGATTCGGGCTGCATCCGGTATGGCGCGAGAATGTGCCGCACCCGCCGCCGGGAGGCCTCGATTTCTGCGGCGTCCATGGATTTCGTGGCCCGCGCGATCCCTGCGATCACCGCCTCATTATCCTCCAGGCGCCCCGTGCAACACAACAACAGATCACAACCCGCCAGAATCGCCAAACGCGCCCGATCCTCCAGGGTACCGTGCAGAGCGCCCATTTCCAGAGCGTCGGAAACGATGACACCCGAATAGTTCCATTTTTGACGCAATACCGTGTGCAACAGGGTGCGCGACCAGGTGGCCGGCACGCCGTCATCCACCCGCGACAAGGCCAGATGGGCGGTCATGAGCCCCGGCAAATAGCCCAACATGGCCCGAAACGGATTCAACTCCCATTTTCCCATGGCCTTGAGACTCTTGTCCAACACCGGCAACGCCCGATGAGAATCGGTTTGCGCCGCACCATGGCCTGGAAAATGCTTACCAATCGGCATAACACCCGTTTGACGGAAACCGTGCAGCCAGGACGTGGCATTCAGGATCACTTCGGAAAAGTGCGAACCAAAAGCCCGCTCTCCGATCACCGGATCCGCCCCCTCCTCGCGAATGTCCAGGACCGGCGCACAGTTGACGCCGATTCCCAGCGCGCGCAACTCCTCACCGCACAGCCTTCCGGCGGTAAACAGCAACCGTTCGGCGCGAATCGGATCCTTGCGGGCCAACAACGCGAACTGGTACGGACTCGGATAACGGGTCAAAGGGTCACGCAGACGTTGCACCCGCCCGCCTTCCTGATCGATCCAGATGGTCGGCGCGCCCGAAGTCTCGCCAATCGCCTTGATGAGCGTTCCGATCTGTTTCAGGCCCGTCACATTGCGACCGAACAGAATCACCCCGGATGGCCGAACCTGATTCAAGAAAGCCTCTTCCGCCTCGGTGAGTTCCGGTCCTTGAATTGCGATAATAAGGTGGATTTGCGGTTTCATTCTGCTATAATCCTGTTTCTGCCTCATCGGGGGGGCTTGGAGAATGGTGGTGAAGTCCATCAACACTAGGATATGGTCTGCAAAAATGCAACGCGAACCGATCATCTCAACGGGGATTCCCGTCCACTGGAAAAAAAAGAGCTTCCATGCCGCACTGTTGCTGGGTTACTCGTTTCTGATCTATCTGCTCTCGTCGTGGGCCGGACAAAACAGCCAGCCGCTCTTCGAGAATCAGGACAAAATCGAACACATCCTCGCTTATGGTTTCATGGCCTACATCGCCTGGACCGCCTTGCGTCAGTGGACCGTGTTGCGTCGTTGCTGGCTGTGGGCCTGGGTCTATGCCGTCGGCTACGGCCTGACCGACGAATGGCATCAACTCTTCGTGCCGGGTCGCTACGCGGATCTTTGGGATCTGGTGGCCGACGCCGTGGGGGCCGCGTTGGCCATCGCCCTCCTGGAACTGTACCGCGCCCGACGGGAATCCCGCATCTGGATGATCCTGCCAAGATTCTCCCGCCTGTCCCTGCCATAGACCGCGACCAGACCTCACGCCCGATCACGCCAGACGCACCACCTCCACCCGGTTGTCATGCAAGGCCGGCCCTCCGTCCGGGGCCGTGAAAGAGGCGTGGGAGAGGGCATTCAGGCCGATCCCCTCGGCAAACGCCGCCGCCGGCTGATTGGACTCGCACAAGGTCACCCCCATCCTCACATCCCCGGTCACCCGCGCCACCATGGTCAGTTGTCCCACGCCGTTGAACACCGCCACCCGATCCCCCTCCACGATTCCCCGTTGTTTGGCATCTTCCGGATGGATCCACAACCGGGGAGGACGTTGGTCCGCATTCAAGGTGCCGGTAAAGGTGGTGTTGAGCACCTCCAGGGCCGGAGGCGTCATGAAATCCAAAGGATAGGCAACGGCTTGCGCCGGATCGTCGCGACGGTTGACCGCCCAGTGATCCGGAAACAGCGGCATCCGGGAATCCGACCAGCCGGGACGAAAATGAAAACGGCCATCCGGCTGAGGAAAGCCCTCCACAAAATGACGCGCCTCCCAGGACGGAGCGCAATCCAGCCAGGGTTTGTCCCAGTTTTCCAGGGGAGGCAGTCCGGATTCCCTCAGCACCACGTCAATCGTCTCGGCCACCCCCATCCGGAACGGTTCGTCGTCGAACCCCAGACGACGGGCCAGGGCGTTGACCAGATCGTGATTGCACCGCGCCTGTCCGCGCGGCGGCAGCACAGCTTTGGCGTGTTGCAGCGTGTATTGCCCGTAGGCTTTGTAGAGATCCTCGTGTTCCAAGAAGGTGGTGGCGGGCAGCAGCACGTCGGCGAAACGGGCGGTATCGGTCATCACCTGTTCGTGGACCACGGTGAACAGATCCTCCCGGGCCAGTCCGGCGTAGACCCGTTGCAGATCCGGACAACTGCCCGCCGGATTGGCGTGGGAGACCAACAGGGCCAGGACCGGTGGCTTGAGGGTCGGATCGGTCAGCGCCTCTCCCAGACGGCTCATGTCCAGCACACGGGGGGGGTGTTCCGGGCAACGGGGAGCGGGCAGCGGTTGCGGAGAAAGATGGAACGCTCCGCCGGTGGCGAACAAGGCGCCGCCTCCGTTCCGTTTCCAGGCGCCGGTCACGGCGGGCAGACAAGAGACCGCGTGCAGGTTGACCGCGCCATTGTTCTGCCGACTCATTCCCAGACCGATGCGGATGAAAGGCGCCCGCGCCCGCCCATACAGACGGGCGAACTCCCGGATCACCCCGGCGTCCAGTCCGGTGATCGGCGCGGCCCACTCCGGAGAACGCACAGCCAGATGCGCCTCCATCGCCCCATCGAAGTCGGTGTAGCGGCTCAGATAGTCCCGATCCGCCAACCCCTCTTCCAGCAACACCTGCATCATCGCCGTCGCCAGGGCGCCATCCGTGCCGGGCCGCAAGGCCAGATGCCAATCCGCCAGACGGGCGGTCTGATTGCGGTAAGGATCCACCACCACCAGCCGCGCTCCCTGACGCCGCGCCTGTTTGATGTGACTCATGAGGGAAATATGGGTGGCCGCCGCGTTGATGCCCCACAAGATGGGCAGATCGCTTGCGGCCATTTCCGTCGGATCCGGACCCAGGGCCAGCCCCACCCCGGCGCGCCATCCCGCCCAGCCGATGGTATAACAGATATTGCCATCCAATCCGGAAAAACCGGCCCGGGTGGTCAAACGGGCATAGGCGCGCCGCTGGATCACCCCCATGGTGCCCCCATAGGAAAACGGCAACACCGCCTCCGGACCCGGATGGTCCATGATCGGGAGCAGTCTCTCCCCGATCCGGTCCAACGCCTCGTCCCAGGAGATTTTTTTGAAGTCCGCCAATCCCTTGGGGCCCACCCGCACCATCGGATCCAGGACGCGCGGTCCCTCCTGGATGGCCCGATAGCGGCTCACCTTGCCACAGATCACGCCACGGGTCAGGGGATGATCCGGATGGCCATCAATGGCTTGCAGGCGTCCCTGATCGATGGTGATCTTCAGGGCGCAGGTTCCAGGACAGTCCAACGGGCACACACTGTCGAAACTCTTGGACATGGAACTCCTTTGCCTATCGGGGGCGGTTGGTGGATAATCCGCAGGATGGAAAACGCACACATTATCGCACTGTTCAACGCCTTCAGGGAAGCGGATCCGCATCCCAAAGGCGCGCTTTGGTTCCGGACCCCCTACGAACTGCTGGTGGCCGTGGTGCTGTCCGCCCAATCCACGGACGTGGGAGTCAACCGGGTCACGCCTGGACTGTTCGCCCTGGCCGCCGATCCGGAGGCCATGGACCGGCTCGGAGAGGAGGCCATCCGCGCGCAGATCCGCTCTCTGGGACTGTTCAACACCAAGGCCAAGAACATCCACGCTTTGAGTCGCCTCCTGGTGGAGCGTCATCACGGTCAGGTGCCCAAAGACCGGGAGTCCCTCGAAGCCCTGCCCGGCGTGGGTCGCAAAAGCGCCAATGTGGTGTTGAACATCGCCTTCGGTCAACCGACCCTGGCGGTGGATACCCATGTGTTCCGGGTGGCCCATCGCCTGGGACTGGCCGACGGCAAAACCCCGGAAGCGGTGGAACGACAGCTTCTGGCCTGCATTCCCGAAACGTTCCTTCTCCATGCCCACCATTGGTTGATCCTGCATGGCCGTCATGTCTGCATGGCCCGGAAACCGGCTTGTGCGCAGTGTCTGATCCGCTCCTGGTGCCCACTGGGCGCGCACAATCATTGATTTGGAAGGGATGTCATGAATTCCGTGGAGATCAAACGACGGATCGCGACCCTGCCCGCCCTGGACCGTTGTGTGGTCTGGCTGATCGCGATCTCTTATCTGCCTGTGACCCGAACCGAACTGTTCAAGGCGTTGCAGAAATGCGCCCCTATCACCACCGGCACGCGCGGGACCGGCCTGAATCACCATCTGGAAGGCACGCTGCGTCGTCTGACCGACCTGGGGCTGATCGTCGAGGAGAAAATCTCCCGTGGCGTGACCGGCGTGCGCATGCCCGCTTTGATCTCCTGGGAGGCCATGGAGCTGGCAGCCGCCGACGACACCTTTCCCACCCTGATCGCGGCCGTGCAAGAGACCACTCCGGCGGTCATCCAGTACAGTTGGGGCATGGCGCGGGCGGTCTCCTACGAGCTGTGCCTCCGGGAAATCCGCATCGGACTGTTTGTCAATGATCTGAATCCGGTACGCTATTTTCTGGGACTGGCCGAACGGGCCTTTCCCGATTCCAGCCGCCCCTCCCCGTTTGTGCGTCTGTGTCTGCAACCATTCCGGCCCGAATGGTTCGGCACCCGTTCCACCATCCTGCAAATCGAAGCCTTGAGCCAGATCATGGTGGAGGCGATTCGGGGATTTCTGCCTTTTGCCGATATCATTCCGTTGCTGCAAAGCTGCCAACTCCACTCCGAAGAGCTGCACGGTCCCCAGTTCCGTCATCTGCTGGTGGTATTCTTGTTGTTGTCCGACCGTCTGGACGAAGCCCGCGACCTCCTCAACGGCGCGCTGCCGGTGGATGCCCCCTTGTGTCTGCGGGCCTGGCTGCTGTTCTTGCAAGGCGATTACGAACGGGCGATTCCCGGCTTCGAGGAGAGTCTGCGCGCCATCGAAAAGAGCGGCAAAGGCAAGAACAAGAAAGTCTTCCTGCGTCATCCCAGCGGACCCGCCTTCATTCTGGCCCTGCTCAAAACCGGCAACCGGCTCCACCGACGCACGGCCATGGAGTACATGGATCGGGTCTTTCGCACCGGCTCGGACGCATTGCGTTTTGCCTACGAGGGGCTGTTCGCCCTGGCCCTGGTGATGGACAACCGGGTGCGGGCCGCGCAAAGCTGGCTGGAGCGGGAAGAGGCCTTCGGAACCGCAGAACCGACGGAAATCCAGGCCATCCACCGGCAACTGGTGGCGGGATCGGGAAAAACGGATCTGAAATCCTTGGCGCCGTTTTGTCAGTTCTTTCATGTGCTGGCCCATTACTGGATCGACGCGCCCAGAGCCAAAAGCCATATTCCGACATTGATGGAGTTGACGGAACTGGCGGAGGGCAACGGTCATCGCTGGATGGCGCGGGAAAGCCGGGCCTTGTGGGATGTGCTGGAGGGACGGGAGTACACCGACAACCGCAGCATCGTGGCGTTGATGCGGCCCAAGGAGGTGTGGGAGTGGGCGCTGGAAGCGCTGGAGGATGTAGCCGGAGAGCTGAAGAACGCCCAGGGGGACGAGGAGGTGCCGGCGGGACAAGACGCGACCCGTCTGGTCTGGCTGATCAGCACGCCCAAGGCCGGATTGAGTTTTGTCCACGCCAAGGAGCAGAAATGGACCCTCAAGGGGGAGTGGACCCGAGGTCGGGTACTCACCCAGCGCAGTCTGCGCAGTCTGAGTCTGATTCCCGGCAAGCTCTCTCCCCAGGACATGAAGCTGTGCGCGGCCATGGAGGTGGATTTCAACCGTTACGGCGCGCGCGAAAGCCGCATGGAGGGCCACCGGCTGCTGCCGTTGCTGATCGGCCACCCTCTGGTCTTTTGGGAGGAGGAGCCGACGGTCAATGTGGAGGTGATCGCAGGCGAGCCGGAACTGTGCGTCCGGGAGGAAAACGGCAAGCTGTTGATCCATTTTTCCGAAGACGCCTCCCGGCTCGGGGCCTATGCCATTCGCGAGACCCCGACCCGCTGCCGGGTGGTGGAGATTCTGCCGCGTCACAAGGAGGTGGCGGAGATCCTGGGCAAAGGGCTGGAAATTCCCGGCAACGAGCGGGAACGGGTCTTGAGAATCCTGCCTGGACTCTCCACTCTGGCGACGTTGCAATCGGAAATCGGCGGCGTGGGCGAACATCTGCCGGAGGTGGAAGCCTCCTCGCGTCCCCGGGTACACGTATTGCCGTTCAATCAGGGCCTGAAGATCAAGATCATGACCCGTCCCTTTGGTGACGAAGGCCCCTGGCTGCCTCCCGGCGAGGGCGCCACCACCCTGATCGCCGAGGTGGCCGGGCGTCGCGCCCAGACCACCCGCGACTTAAAAGCCGAACGGGAACGGGCGGAACGGATTCTGACGGTGTCGCCCCTGTTGGCCGAGGCGTGGCAAAAAGATTGGGAGTGGAGTTTCGAAGAGCCGGCCGCCTGTTTGCAACTGTTGTCCGAGCTGCACCATCTGGAAGATGGCGTGACCCTGGAGTGGCCCGAGGGGGAACGGTTGCGGGTGAGTCGTCCCCTGTCGTTCGGCGCCATGAGTCTGCGTTTCGAGCGGCAGAAGGATTGGTTCTCGGTGGACGGCACGCTGCAGGTGGACGAATCCCTGGTGCTGGACCTGCAAGAGTTGCTCAAGCTCATGGAGGGGGCCGAAGGGGGACGGTTCGTGCCTTTGGGCGAGGGGCGTTATCTGGCCCTGACCGACGAATTCCGCAAACGACTGGCCCAACTGGAAGCCTTTTCCCAGGGGACCGGAGCCAAACGGCATGTCCATCCCATGGCCCTCGGCGCGCTGGAACCGATGCTGCGCGAAGCCGGAACCAGTCAGGTGGATCCGGGCTGGGAGGAGCAGTTGCAGCGATTGCGATCGTTGCAGGAGTGGATACCGGAACTGCCTTCCACCTTTACCGCCGAGTTGCGGGAGTATCAAAAAGAGGGCGTGCAGTGGTTGGCGCGTCTGGCGGCCTGGGGGGCGGGCGCCTGTCTGGCGGATGACATGGGACTGGGCAAGACCTTGCAGGCTTTGGCCCTGCTGGTGACCCGCGCCCCGGATGGACCGGCGCTGGTGGTGGCTCCCACCTCGGTGTGCATGAACTGGCTGGACGAAAGCCGACGCTGGGCACCCACCTTGAATGTGCAACTGTTCGGCGGGGTGGAACGGCAGGAACTGCTGAACGGTTTGGGTCCGTTCGATCTATTGGTATGCAGTTACGGATTATTGCAAAACGAAGCCGAACGCTTTGCAGCCGTCCGCTGGCATTCGGTGGTGCTGGACGAGGCCCAGGCGATCAAGAACCGTCAGACCAAACGCTCCAAGGCGGTGATGGAGTTGAGCGCCGGTTTCCGCATGGTGACCACCGGCACGCCGATCGAAAACCATCTGGGGGAGTTGTGGAACATTTTCCGTTTCATCAATCCCGGCTTTTTGGGATCGCTGGAACGGTTCAACCGACGCTTCGCCGTGCCCATCGAACGGGATCGCGACGACGAGGCGCGCATCCGCCTGAAAACCCTGATCCGTCCCTTTGTGCTGCGACGCCTGAAGAGTCAGGTGCTCGACGAATTGCCCCCCCGCACCGAAATCACCTTGCGGGTGGAGATGGACGAGGAGGAACGCTCCTTCTACGAGGCGTTGCGCCGCAATGCCATCGAACGGTTGAGCGGGGATCCGGTTCCGGAGGAGGATCGACGCTTCCAGATCCTGGCCGAAATCATGAAGCTGCGGCGCGCCTGCTGTCATCCGGCCCTGGTGGTGCCGGATTGCGGATTGTCCGGGGCCAAGATGGCCTTGTTCAAGGAGGTGGTGGAAGAACTGTTGGCCAACGGGCACAAGGCGTTGGTTTTCAGCCAGTTCACCAGTTATCTGGCCATCATCCGCGACCTGCTGGACACCGAGAAGATCTCCTATCAATATCTGGACGGCTCCACCCCGCCGATGGCCCGACGCGAAGCGGTACGGGCCTTTCAGTCCGGCAGCGGAGATCTGTTTCTGATCAGCCTGAAGGCGGGCGGCCTGGGTCTGAACCTCACCGCAGCCGATTATGTCATCCACATGGATCCCTGGTGGAATCCGGCAGTGGAGGATCAGGCCTCGGACCGGGCCCACCGTTTTGGTCAGCAACGACCGGTGACGGTCTATCGGTTGGTAATCCGGGAGTCCATCGAGGAGAAAATCGTCGATCTGCACCGCCACAAACGGGATCTGGCCGACGGTCTGCTCAATGGCGGCCAGACCGCCAGCACCATCTCCGCCGAAGAACTGATGCGATTGCTGGCCGAAGAGTGAAAAAAGAAGGGGGAAGAGTCGTCGCGGGGAGTCGCGTCTCAAAGACGCTTCTGGCTGCTGGCAAACTCGACAAACAAACCGTCGGAACGCACGGTGTGGCTCAGAAACCATTCATACAAAAAGAAATGCAGATCCACAATCAAGCCGATGCTGCGGTCGCACACCAACTGATTCACCAACGCCTTCACCCGAGTCAGCAACCCCTGATGTTCCTGGATATGGGCAGCCAGTTTGGGATAGCCGATCTTGCGCATCCACGCCTCCTCCCCGGCGAAGTGATCCCGGCAATAGGTGAGCAGAAACGCAATGGCGTGATCGATTCCGCTCCAGTCTAGCGGGGTAGGCTTGTGGGTGGAGAGTCTGCCCGCCAGCAGTCGAATGCCGACAACGATATTCATCAAATCGACATGCTCTTGATCAATTTCCGCAATGCCTGTGGCAATCAGGTGCCGCAGCATCGTTTCCCGCATCGCAACCTGACTTCTGGCCTCCGCATCGGCCTGCGGCCCATGGGCATCGTCCCGTCGCAACGCTGGCGGGAGGTGCAGTTCCGTGCTCGACAACGCCACCCTTTCCCCCCTGGCAAACCGGGCATAGGCCATATCCATCTGATTGATGTGTTGAAACAGCCACCCAATCACCAGATGCATCAGATCCACAATATATGATACGGATTCCTGCCAGATCCGCTGTTCCAACGTCAAAAGAGACTGGATAAACACCTGATGCGCCTGCCGATGGGCGTGCAGATCCGGGAACCGCAACGTTTCCATGAATCCTTCCTCATCGTGGAAATGTTGGATGGCATAACGTTTCAAGGCGAGGATGGCCTCTCTCAGGGCATCCAGATCCTGCGGGTCGGGGGCTTTCTTTTGCAACCGCCGCATCTGGGCGTAAAGAACCACCATAATCTCGACCAGTTGTGTGTGCTGTCCATGCAGACCCGGAATGCCGATATCCCGCAGACGGCCCAGCAGATTGCTGCGGAACGTATCCAAAGAGACATCACGCTGAAGATCATCCGGAACTGATGACATCACGAGGGCTTTCACAAGCGTATCTCCTCTTTTAAGAAAAGGGGCGGTGAGGCGGTTGAACACAATCGACCTCATCTGGTTGCAAAGACGACACGAACCGATAATATTTGCCGTCTTCATGGAGAATATGCTCTCTGAGCCAACCGCTCAGAAGTTCCAGCAATTCATCTCCGATCTGTTGCTGGGTGGAGATGTTGACCTCATGAAGAAACCGATGACGCATATCCCGTACCTTCCGGGTCAACGCCTGATGAATCCGGATATGCGCCTGCAAGTCCGGATATCCCATCTTGAGCAAATAGGCCTCTTCGCGCGCAAAGTGACCAATCGTATAGTTGAACAACTCCTGCTGCACCAGATTGAACATGATCACATCCCGCTGTTCGATGGATTTGTAGACCTGGTTCAGCAACGCGATCAGATTGCAGTGATCGAAATCCAACAGGCGATCTCCAACCGTCATGTCCGGAGTCCAGACAATGCGATTGGAGCGCTGACGATCCTCCAGCACCGCCAGAAAGGCATCGACGATCTGGGGATCGAACATCTGACCCGACATCTTCTGCACAAACCCGATCGCCTCCGCCTCGCTCCAGGCCTGTTTGTAGGGCCGCTCCGAAACCAGGGCGTCATAGACATCCGCCAACGCGACGATGCGCCCGGACAACGGAATCTCCTCCCCCGCCAGCCCATCCGGATAGCCGGACCCGTTGAAGTTCTCATGGTGGGATTTGGCGATCTCTTCGGCCATAGCCAGATAGCTGTCGTCGTCGAGATAATCATTCAGGCGTTTCAACAGACTCCACCCCATGAGGGCGTGCTGTTGAATGATCTGACGCTCCTGGGCATCCAGAGCGCCCGGCTTGAGCAGAATCCGGTCGGGGGTGGTGACTTTGCCGATGTCGTGAAGAATGCTGGCCAGGGCGATATTCTGCAAAAAATGCTCGTGCAGAATGGAACCGTACAACCCCTGCTCCATCAACTTGCGCGTCACCGCATGGGTCAAACGGGCCACGCGCAAGACATGATCCCCCGTAGTCTGATCCCGACTCTCCGCCAACTCCGCCAACGCCATCACCGTGATCCGACTGGAACGGTGCAAGGACTCCATGGTGGTGTGATGCGTCGTCACATCGGTGATGGTCAACGCATACCCACCCTCCTCCAGCGTCCGTCCCCGCACCGCCAGCCATCTGCCCGCCAGAAAAAAATCCGCCGGCGTAAACGGTATGCCGGTCGCATGGGAACGCGACACCCCTTCCGCGATCGATTGATTGTCGTGTCGACCCACTTTCACATACTGTTCCAGAATGGACAAACAATCCCCAAAGGGCCGTTCCACCAGGGATTCCTGGATATCCAAACAGAACAGCTTCAAGAAATTACCATTGCAGAACAAAACAATGCCCATATCATCGACCAGCAACAAACCCCGGCTTGTCTGTCCAAGATAATGTTCAAGCAAACAAACACGATTCATTCGGTCTCATCCTTGCAACAGATTTTTATTGTCTGACGCTGCCCACCACACACAGGCATTGTCCCGCACAACGCGGCAAGAAGATTATATAATAACCTATCAATTCCTGCGCTATACGATAGGATACCATAAAAAGACCGACACCAGCATCATAACGAATCACACCCCGGGATCACAGCCTCTTTGAGAAGACCAAATCAAGATTTAACACTCCGTTCATATACAACATAAAGATTTATCATTATCCCATTTATGCAATAATATACTCTCAATAACCTAGCAAACGCAATCAAGAAAATCAAAAATCAACATTTTACCACCTTCAGCAATACACTTTTGTTTCATATTCCATTCTTTATGTTTCATGCTACATGTTTCATGTTTCATGCTTCATGCTTCATGCTTCATGTTTCATGTTTCATGTTTCATGTTTCATGCCCGGTCAGGCTGCGACACTCCCAACGGTCAGAACGGATCAAGGTGCCGGAGGCTCTCACGCCTGGACCCGTCCTGGATTGCCGTGCCGGACCTACAGTTGAATTTTTATTCAACATAGCTATTCAAGATCGGGAAGCCATGTTATCCTTGTCGAAGCTCTCGTTAAAGGGCTTAAACACCCCATCGTTTTTCTAGGCAACAAGGAGAAGTATCCATGAAAAAGAGCATTCTGGCATTGACCGTGGCACTGGGTCTGGGTCTGGCGGGCACGGTTTCCTCCCTGGAAGCCGCCGAAAAGGCCGCCACCAAAGGCACCGCTTCCCTGACCATGGCAGCCAATGATTTAACCACCGACAAACACGCCGCACAGGCCACACAGGCCAAGGCCACCAAAAAGGCCAAAAAGAAGACCAAGAAAAAAACGGCGGCTGCCAAAACCAATACCGTGATCACCAAATAATCCCCTGTTGATCGACCCTGCATGCCCATCGTTTCTTCCATGGCCCGACGCCTGGAAGAATCCGTTCCATGGCAAGAAGGATGAGCGTGCCGATTCCGCCGGTCAACACGGTCTTTTTCTTTAAAAACAGCGCGCAGGGAAAGCCCTCATGAAAAAAAGTCTGCTGATGGTTGCCGTATTGTTGGGTCTAGGTGGCGGAGTCGCCACCGTGTCTGCGGCGGATCTTTCCGCCAGGGATCTGTCCGGACTCTCCAGGCCGTTGATGCTCGCCTCCGTCGAGACGGATCAAGCGGTGGTGGATGAGGATCAATCCACGGTCCTGGACAAGAAAAAGAAGAAGAAAAAAAAGAAGATCAAAAAGAACAAACCACAAAGAACCGGCGCCCATGATGCCGGCGCCGGGGCCGGCAGCGCTCCGGGACAATGGGATCCGGATCCGATCCGATAACGCCCCGGACGCCATCCTGAACTCCCGTCGCGATCGGTTCTCCTTCCGGATGACCGATCCAAAAAAAACGCCCAGGTTTCCCTGGGCGTTTTTTTTAAGGCGACTCTCGGCAAACGCGACTCTTGGCAGACATCAGGCGCCGCCGGTTTGCTCGTAATTGGGGATTTCGTGGAAGTTCAGGTACTTGTAGACATTGGACGATTTAGGAGTCACCCGTTCGGCCATGATCTTCATGTACTCTTCCACGGTAGGCAGGCGTCCCAACTGGGAAGCGATGGCCGCCACCTCGGCGGAAGACAGAAACACCTTCGAGCCATTGCCCATGCGGTTGTTGAAGTTGCGCGTGGAGGTGGAAACCACGGTGGTGTTGTCCTTGACCCGGGCCTGATTGCCCATGCACAACGAACAGCCGGGAATCTCCGTCCGGGCGCCGGACTTGCCGAAAGTGCTGTACACCCCTTCGGCGATCAACTGGCGTTCGTCCATCCGGGTGGGAGGGGAGATCCACAGACGGCCCGGCACCTGGGGTTGATTGTCCAGGATCTTGGCCGTGGCGCGGAAATGACCGATGTTGGTCATGCAGGAACCGATGAACACCTCATCCACCGGGGTGCCGGCCACGCTGGACAACAGTTTCACATCGTCCGGATCGTTGGGGCAGGCCAGGATCGGCTCCTTGATCTCGTTGAGATCGATTTCGATCACGGCTGCGTATTCGGCATCGGCATCGGGTTGCAGCAGGGTGGGATTTTCCAGCCAGGCTTCCATGGAGGCGATCCGTCTGGAGATGGCCGCCGCCGACTGATACCCCTGATGGAGCATGTTCTTCAACAAGGTGATGTTGGAACGGATGTATTCGATCACCGGTTCCTGGTTCAGCAACACGGTACACGCCGCCGCCGAACGCTCGGCGGAAGCGTCGCTCAATTCGAACGCCTGTTCCACCTTCAGATCGGGCAAACCCTCGATCTCCAGGATGCAACCCGAAAAAACGTTCTTCTTGCCAGCCTTGGCCACGGTCAACAACCCTTTCTGGATGGCCACATAGGGGATGGCATTGACCAGATCCCGCAAGGTGACACCGGGTTGCATGCTGCCGGTGAAACGCACCAGGATCGACTCGGGCATGACCAGAGGCATGGCGCCTGTGGCTGCGGCAAAGGCCACCAGTCCGGAACCGGCCGGAAAGGAGATGCCGATGGGGAAACGGGTATGGGAGTCTCCACCGGTGCCCACGGTATCGGGCAGACACATGCGGTTGAGCCACGAATGGATGATGCCATCCCCCGGACGCAAGGCCACACCGCCCCGCTCCTCGAAGAAGCCCGGCAGGGTCTTGTGGGTCTGGACATCCACGGCTTTGGGATAGGCCGCCGTATGGCAGAAGGACTGGATCACGAAGTCCGCCGAGAAACCGAGACAGGCCAACTCCTTGATCTCGTCCCGCGTCATGGGACCGGTGGTATCCTGGGAGCCGACCGTGGTCATGGTGGGTTCGCAATACTCTCCCGGACGCACGCCGGTCTTGCCCACGGCCTTGCCGACCATTTTCTGGGCCAGGGTGTAACCCTTGCCGGTGTCCGACGGATTTTCGGGCAACTGGAACAACGTCGTGGGAGGTAGTCCCAGAATCTCACGGGCCTTGGCGGTGAGCTTGCGACCCACGATCAGATTGACCCGTCCTCCGGCGCGCACCTCGTCGGCGAGGGTATCGGGCTTGAGGGCGAAACGGGTCACCAGCGCGCCATCCCGGCTGATGGTGCCCGCGCGGGTATGGATGGTGATCACATCTCCATTCTTCAGGGCGCTCACATCGCACTGGATCGGCAGCATGCCGGAATCTTCGGCGGTGTTGAAGAAGATCGGCGCGATCGTGCCCCCGATCACCACGCCCCCGGTCCGTTTCGCCGGCACGAACGGGATATCCTCACCGATGTGCCAGATCAACGAGTTGGCCGCCGACTTGCGGGAAGAACCCGTACCGACCACATCTCCCAGATAGGCCAAAGGATGCCCTTTCTGCTTGAGGCGGGCAATCTCTTCCAAAGAGCCGGGCTGACGGGTGACCAGCATGGAAAGCGCGTGTACCGGCACATCCGGACGGCTCCAGGCTTCGGAGGCGGGGGAAAGATCGTCGGTATTGGTCTCGCCCGCCACCTGAAACAAGGTGACCGTCACCTCCTCGGGCATGGGGGCACGGGAGGTGAACCAAGTGGCGTCGGCCCAGTTCTGCAACACCTGTTTGGCGTTGGCGTTGCTTTTGGCCTTGCTGGCCAGGGTGTCGAACGCGTCATAGATCATCAAGGTGTTGGACAGGGCCGCCACGGCTTCCGGGGCCAGTTCCGCGTCGTCGAGCACACGAATCAACGGCATCACGTTGAAACCGCCGATCATGGTGCCCAGCAACCGCACCGCCTCCACACGGCTGATGACACCACACTGCACCTTGCCCTGCGCCACGGAATCCAGAAATTCCGCCTTCACCTTGGCCGCATCATCCACACCCGGCGGAACCTGATTGACCAACAGACTTTTCAAAAATTCTGCCTCGCCTGCGGGTGGATTGAGCAACAGCGCGGTCACCTCGGCGGTCTGTTGAGCAGTCAGTGGCAGGGGAGGAACACCTTGTCTGGCGCGTTCCTCGACGTGTTGACGATAGGCTTCGAGCATGGAAACGATTCTCCTTCGATAATATGTACGGGAGCCTTCCTGATGGAGCGCCACGAAAGAGGCGAGACGCATCATGCACGATAATCCAGATATTGCACGGTTGGCAAGTCATCGCGTTTCTTGCCATGGAAATCCACCGTCGCTTTCGTGGCGGTTTTCGGGATATACTATACCCTTGAACGCCTGCCCTCTTTCATCTTCTTTATTTTCTGTCGTTGCGGGAATCGACCCATGAACACGCCCGAACCTCCCATCACCGGACTGTCCGGCCTGCTCGACGAAGGGGGCAGACTCGACTATCAGGCCGTATTGCGCCTAGCCACCACCACGCCCGAACAAGACTTCATTCGACAGCTCGGACACTGGGTGCTGGCGGGTGACCGGGTGGTGCGGGGCAAGATCATCCCGGCCACCAGCGAGGTCTTCGAAACCGTCCGGTTTGAACCCGCCGCCAATCAACCGCTCCACGCGCCTTTGCCCGGCAATCTGGCCGAGGTGATCTACCTCTTCCACAAACCGACCCCGCCCGTGGATGGCGCACACTCCTTCACCCTCGGTCGCACCGACGAAAACGACTTCATCATGCCCGATTACGCGGTATCCCGAACGCAAGCGGTGATTCACGTCTTTCGGGGCAACCGTTTCCGGATCCGCTGCCTGGGAGGGTCCAATCCGATCCATGTGAACGGCGCCCCCCTGACCCGGGAACAACTGCTGCGCGAAGGGGATGTGATCGAATTCGGACGCTTCCGGTTCCTCTTGCTGGCGCCGAGCGGTTTGTATTTCCGATTGAAAGGGATCCATGCCCAACCCCGCATCCGTCAGTTGATCAACTCCCTGGGACAGGCCGACTACAAAGCCTTGAAGGATTACGCCGAAAAACACAACGTGGACATCTTCTCCCAGTTGATGCGCTATCCGAGTCTGGTGGGATCGGGCGTGTTTCGCGGTTACGCCAGCCGCACCCCCGGCACCGACCCGGACGCCACCCACGCCTTTCTGCGCGATCTTTCGGAAGGACCGGACGCGGTCCCGTTCAAGGTTTTAGGCCGTTCCATCTTTCCCCTGATCCAGCCGGAACGCTCCGAGGAAAACAACCGGGAAGGGCTGACCATCGGTCGGGCGGTCGAAAACGATCTGGTGATGTCCGATGACGCCATCTCCAACCATCACGCCTGCATCCTCTTCGGCGCAACCGGACAGTATTTCATCCAGGATCTGCAATCCACCAACGGGGTTTTCGTCAACGGACACGAACTGAACCGGGAACCATGCGAACTGTTCGACAACGACAAGGTCAAAATCGGTCGTCACGAATTCACCATGATGTTTCCAAGCAATCTGTTCTACCATCTGACCGGCGCGCGATTTTAGGAAGAAATCGCCATTCCAACACACAGGAGATTGAAAATACAATGAAAATCTGGAACCGTACACGGATCATGGCCTGGGGAGCGACACTGGTCGTGGCGGGTCTGATCCCGCTGGCCCAGGCCGAAGAACCCCTGCGCGCCACACTGTACAAATCCCCCCAGTGCGGCTGCTGCACCGGCTACGCGGAATTTCTCAAAAGCCAAGGCTACGCGGTCGAAACCGAAAACGTCGCCGACATGGATCCGCTCAAACGTTCCCTCGGCGTGCCCAAAGAGCTGGAATCCTGCCACACCACCCGCATCGGCGGCTATGTGGTGGAAGGTCATGTGCCGCTCAAGACCCTGCAACGGCTGTTGCAGGAAAAACCCGCCATTCCCGGCATCGCCCTCGCCGGCATGCCCAGCGGCGTCCCCGGCATGCCCGGTCCCAAAGAGAAATTGACCATTCATACCCTGGAAAATCCCCCCAAGGTCTACGCCATCGAAGAGTGATCCCCCCCGCTCGTTGAATCGCATCCGGCCAACGCCTCAAAAAGACTGACGCGAGAAAAGGCCGGATGCGAAAACACCTGGATATCCATTATCCCGCATTAAACAACAAAAAATCGATACAAAACCCGTCATCGCATCCAAAAAAGCTTGCATCCACTCTTTGCATCCTGGATCATGGATTCTTGATGACTCCAAGATTTCCGAAGCCGCTCCTGCCCGACATCCCCGGCAATCCGAGTCGCCACCGCTTTCGACCTCCGTCACCACAAGGCCGACGCCCCCGAACCCCAAAGGAACACACCTCATGAGAAAAAACAGAGTTCTCGATCGGCTGCACGCCCTGATGCCCCACCTGACGCGACAAGACATCCTCAACAAAATCCATCCAACCGACATCACCGACCCGCCCAGCGCGTTTCTGTTTTTCCGGGCCTTTGTTCCTTATTTCAGCGACGCCGTGGAAAGAAAACAGCTCCTGGACGCACTGGACATCGCCAAGAAACGCTATCGCTGCTGGTGCGTGGGAGATCCCCATCTGGAGAATTTCGGGGTTCTGGCGCAGTTCCGCCGACACAAGCGGGAGCAGATCCTGTTCACCATGAACGACCCGGACGACGGGGGATACGGGTATCCGGCGATGGACCTGCTGCGCTACCTGACCGGTTGCCGTCTGGCGGGCCGGGATGTGGTGGGAAAGGGAAAGACGATCCATCACAGACTCAAGGCCATCATCCACGCCTATCGGCAAGGCCTGAAAGACGATCACTGGCCCAAAAGTCTGCATGCGGTTTTGGCGTTTCTCGACCAACGGGGCATCAAGGGGAAAACTCAAGACAAGGTGCGCGACGGGATGCAGCCCGGTTGCACCGCAGATCCCAAAGGCTTCAACGCCGCCACGGGCACCTTGATCCGTGAGAATTCAAGCGAAAGCCACTACAGCATTTCCACCCAGGAACAGTCGCTGATCCGGGCCAAAATCGCCCAGGAGTTCTCCGATCACTACACACTCAGCGACCTGATCCAGTTTTCCAAACAATCCGGGGGATCGGGAGGCTTGATTCAGTACCGGGTTCTCCTGAAACGCCGGAAATCGGCCCGGAAAAAATGGCCGAAATGGGTGATCCTCGATGTGAAACCCCTGGTACGCGCCGGGATTTATCCCGTGTTCCGAGACCACCTGACCCCCCGCGTCTCCACCTCCCTGGATCCAAAGATCATCCGGAAACGGGCCAATACCAGTCTGCGCCGGGAACGGGTCGGGAATCACTGTTATTTCAACCGGGCTACCGTCCTGGACAGCATGGGACCGTTTCTGTTGCGGGTCCGGTGGCGTGGGCAATTCAATGTCAACACCCAAAAACATGTCGAAAAAGATCATGCCCTCATGCGCGCCGAAGCCTGGGTGATGGGCATGGTCCACCGCAAGACCCTGCGCCACCGCGCCACCTATCGGCAACAACTGAACCAGACCCATACCCAATCCACGCTGCTGAAGCAATCCAAACAACTGGCAAAACAGATGCGCCAGGCTTTCCGCTGCGTCCAGTGAGGGCACGGGATCGTCACCTGCGACCACGATCCCAACCAACCGCGACGATCCCCGCGACGATCACGCCTCTCACCGCCGCGACGATCCACTTCCCTGACGAAAGCCCGGCGGCGCAAATACCAAAGGCTCGCCGGGCTGCCACTGTCTGGCTCTCTCCCTGGCCCGGGCGATCCGGGCCGGGGTCATCCGGGCAGCCACGGTGGCGCAAAACCGACACGGGTCATCCCCCTGCCCGCTCCGTTGGCGGTCGCGCGCCATCTGGGCCAGATACTGCCACTGGTAGGAGCGTTCATCATCCTGAACCAGCCCCTGCCCTTTTTCATACATCCAGCCCAGATTGCGCCGCGCCAGCACATGTCCCTGCTCTGCGGCCATCAAGAACCATCGGGCCGCCTCGCGGTAATCCCTGGCCACGCCCTTGCCATTGTCGTACAAGGTTCCTACGCCATTCTGGGCCTCGGCGTTACCTTGCGCCGCCGCCAGACGATACCAGCGCATGGCCTGGCGATACTCCACAGCCACGCCCCGGCCTTCGTGAAACATCTGTCCCAGCTTGAGTTGCGCTTTCACATCCCCCTGTTCGGCCTGACGGATCCAGGCGTCCCATGGGGCGGCTTCCCCGCTGACCGGCATCCACCCCATTCCCAGCCAGACCAGGATCCACAGCCGGAATCGCAAGGCCATATTCCCACCTCAAAAAAGGGCCGACGACCACCCGCTCAAAAACCCCCGGCCACCCCCACCGTGACCAATCCATAACGGCTCTCGAACTTGTGGGCGCTGAAGGCGTTGTAGGTGAAAGGAATCTCCCCGACGAATTGATTGGCCATCAGTTGTCCGCGCAAGAAAAGACCCGCATGCTCGAACAGCGGGAACGGGGGCTTGTATCCCACCTCCCCGGTGACAAAATGGTTGACATCGATGACCGTCTTGCCCATTTGCGTTACCGCGTCATCCACATCCCGGTTCCATTTCACGAAACGGTAGCCCAAACGAGCGCGCCATTGGGGACTCATCCAGGCATACATGCCACCCGCCTGATAATAGTTCGATTCATAACCGATATTCATCCCCTCGGGAACGTCCTGACCATTCGGGGAGGGCACCTTGAAATCCAGCACCCGCCCGCACTGGCTGATGCACACCCCGGAAATGCCCCGCGCACCATCCGACAGAGTGTACGGTTTGAGCAAAAACTGACCACTCGCGGTCAAACCGCCCACAGACAGTCCGGTGACATCCACGCTGTCAAACTCGACCGTACTCTTTCCGTAACTGACAAACATGGATAACGTGGTATTGTTGGTCATGTTCCAGGTATTGATCAGGTCCAATTGCACCTGATCATCCCGAGGTTCTTCCACCCGGATCTGCTGGGTGGTCACACTGGTTCCCCCCATGGTGACCGTGGAGGGGGATCCCTTGACCGCCTCGGAGGCCGAATCCCGCCAGGCGCTCAGACGCAACGCCACAGAAGGAAAAACGCCGAACGACGGCACCACCTGGAACTGCGCCGCTCCGTGCAAGGTGACGCTTTCGCCGCTGTCGTAAGGGGTGATCACTTTTCTGGACCAGACGCCCCCATCCACCCACAAACGACGGCTCAGCGCCAGCCCCCCACGGGCATGGGCACCCCGATAATCCCCGATGGCGCTATTTCTGGGATCGGTCTCCCCGCGCATGTTGAACAGATCCACCGTGCTGTTCATCACGTCCATGCCCACCTCCCCCTCGCCGTGCCAAGCCTCAAAGCCTGGATTGGCGTTGAGAAACTCATCCAAAGGCGCGGCGCGCAACCCGGTCGAAACCATCAACCCACCCAGCACGGACAGCCAAACCCATCTGTATTTCATCATGATGTTTTCACTTTTCATATCCGGGTTGAACCAGCAACAGGCTTTCGCGGTCCCATGATACCGCCAGTGTCCGACATTTCTCAAAAAAAAACGCGCCCACAGCGGGGCGCGTTTTTTTTGGTACGCAAACAAACGTTCTTACTGGGCAGAAATCGTGCCCTGAACGGTCGAGAACGGCTTCGCGGTCGATGTGGAACAGGAAGTCGAAGACTCGGTGGAGTTACAAGCCGACAGGGGCAGACCCGAGATGGTCACCTTGTAATAGTAGTTGCCCTTGCTGCCATTGGCATCCAGGGATGTGGCGGACAACTGACTGAACAGACCCGCCACGTTCACATTGAGAAGCGTCGCGGCGGTGCCAGAGGTGATGGTGGACAACACATCCAGACCGGAGTTGTTCAACGTGGCCGTGGCGGCAGCGGTGGAACTGGCGGTGTAGTAGCTCACGGGAGCCACGCTACCGGCCGGCGCGGTCAACGTGAGGGTGGTGCCGGTGCTGGTCCAGTTGAGGGAGGTATTGACCGAGATGTAGCGTTCGCCGGCATCACGGGTCGCATTGGTGCCATCCACCAAGGTGGCTGTCACGACCGCCACGCCGGAACCCTTGGTACCGTCGAGGTTGGCCATGGAGAACTGGACGACCGGGGCGATACCCGTGCCCTTGCCGACATTGCTCAGGTTGGTGGCGCTGAGAGCGGAGGGGAAATTGGCGGTCATGACACCGGCGCTATCCACAGTCTGGCTCATGGTGGCGGAGGTCTGGGAAGCCGTGGTTCCGAGGGGGTAATCCATCACCATCACGGAGGGCTGAACCCGGAAGTTGACGGCATTCAAAGCCGCCCCGGCGGTGGTGGAGATCGTGCTGACCGCGCTGGTGGCGCTGGTATTCATGGTGGCGAGGGACTCACCCGTGGGCACGGTCAAGGAAGCCGACCCACCGGTCGTAGCGGCAGTGATGGCCGTGTTCATCGCGGTTTCCATCGCGGTGCTGAAGACACCCAGCGCCTTGGCGACTTTGACATCGCTCTGCATCTGCTGCTGGAAGGCGGTGGAGAGAGAGGACAGAATGGAGGTGGTGGCCAACGTGCCCGCAGAAGCCATCGTGGTACTCGTGGCAGAGACGGTGTTACGGGTCAGGCTACCGGTGAGAACCTCGGCGCTGACGACCGCCTTCTGGGTGCTGACCAGGGCTTCCAGGCTGGTGAGGCTGAGGGTTGTGGCACCGATCGTCACGCCGGTGGAACTGTTAGCACCCACCAACTGCTGTCCAATCGCCTGCATGGCAGCCGCGACATTGGCCGTATTGGCCGAACCCAGGGAACTAGTCAGACGACGAACCACTTCACCCGCCGCGTCGGCGGCACTGGAGAAGGCGGTCGTCTGGGCCGTGGTGGTGATGGGGGTGGTCATGGGATTGAAGCCGGAAACACTGGCATCCGCACCGAAGCCAAAGGACTTGAGAACGGCGGTGGACGCCGTGGTGACCAACTGGCTCTGCTCCGAGGTGGATTTGCCGGCCATGGCGGTCAAGGAACCACCGGCAGCGGCCTGCATGGCATAGGCCATCATGGTGGTTTGGGGCGACAGGTTGGCCGTGGTCTGCGAGGTATTCATCACCAGGGATCGCAGGGTCAGGTCATTGGTTTTGCCCGTGGTTTTGTCCGTACCGCCACTCACTTCGATGCGCAAAGGAGGCAGACAGGCGGAAGGAACGGCCAGGGAGTATTTGCCTTCGCTGGTGGTGGGCCCACTGACACAAGCGGTGGCGTCGTCACGGGAGTAGACATTGACGGTCGCGGCCATGAGCAGACCGTCGCTGGCCAAACCGCCAACCGTGGTGGTGGTATCCGGGGTGGTGGTGGTAGTGCTGCCACCGCCGCCGCCACAAGCCGCCGTTCCGACAACCAACGCCATGGCGCCGGCCACGGCCAAAAAGGTGCTGCCCTTGGAATTCATGGATTGAAGAACCCACTGTCTCATTTTTAACAAACTCCTGTACAAGAAAACATTAGAAAAGTTCGACGCACCCAACGCGGGGGTCTTGGTTTATCATCTCAAACGAAAGCGTCTTGCCAAACAGACACGATTTGATTCGGATGGATTGACGGATTGCAAACCCGCTGGTGCCTACTGTGATCAAGCCCAATAATGGTCAGAATTTTTACAAATTCAATCTATGATGCGTTCACGACGAAACGATGTCAAGATTTTTTTTCAACCCCTGCTCGGATAGGCTGCCTTCAAGATTTGCCGATATCGATTGCTCTGCCCCTATTAGACCTTTCCCATCCAAAAAAGACAACCAAAAAAAACAAATCACCCTATAAATCCGATAACAGCAATCCAATCTCCAGTCAAGCTTCTTTACTAAAACATCTCCCGCGTATATCCCTTGCCCGCCTCCCAGGGCGAAACCCCGGTACCCACGAAAACCGCCCCGGAGAGAAATCCATGGGGCAGCATGGCGCCACGGGTGGCCCGGCGACCCCGCCACACGGTCAAATCCGTGAAGGTCTTTTGCCGTTTGCCGGTATCCAGGGTGATGCCGTCTTCGGGCCGGAAGGTGATGGCATCCATCAACACCTCATCCGACAGCAGAAACTGAATCCGCACCCCCTGCCCCCGGGACAACAGGGGAAACTCTTCCAACGCGCACACCAGCAGCTTGCGACCCCGACCGATGGCCGCCACCTCGCTGCCCTTGACCGGATGCAGATGCAACAAGGCGTCGTTGGGTTTCAGGGTCAGCCACTGCTTGCCGTCGCGACGACTGGCGATCAGGTCCGCTCCCGACACCCGGAACCCCTGGCCCAGACGGGTGACCACGAAATACTCCCGCTCCGGATCCGGAGCCATCACCCACACCGCCGCATCCCCGCCTTCGATGTTGAACAGCACGGTCAGCGGATCGCCGAATCCCTTTCCCGCCGGCAGACGGTCCGCCAGCATGGAAAACGCCTTGCCCGACGCGGTGACGAAGGTGATCTGATCGTTGGCATGGGCCTTGATCACCATCAGAAGTCCATCCTCTCCCTTGAAACGCAGCTTGTCGGCCACGATCTCCTCGTGTCCGCGCACGGTCCGCACCCAGCCCATGCGGGAGAGGATCACGGTCACCGCCTCTCTGGGGGTCAAATCCTCGGGTTTCAGGATCACCTCCGGGGGAGGCGCTCCGGCCAACTCGGTACGGCGGGGATCGGCGAACTCCTGACGGGTCAGACGCAACTCCCCCTCGATGGCCGCCCACATCAGACGATCATCGGCGAGCATGGCGGTCAACTCCCGCGCTCTGGCCTCCTTGTCGGCCATCTCCTTGCGGATTTCCATCTCCTCCAGCCGCCGCAGGGCGCGCAACCGGAGATTCAACACCGCTTCGGCCTGCTCCCGGTCCAGCCCGAAACGGGCCATGAGCACCGGAGCCGGCTCGTCGTGCTCCTTGATGATCGCCACCACCTCATCGATATTGAGATGGGCGATCAGATGGGCGGACAACAAATGCAACCGCTCGCCGATACGCGCCAACTCGAAACGGGCGCGGCGACCATGCACCTCGAAACGATGAGCCAGCCACGCCTTGAGCAGACTGGCCAGATCCAGCACCCTGGGACGCCCCTGGTCGATGACGTTGAAATTCATCGTCACCCGGGTCTCCAGGTCGGTATTCTTGTAAAGATAGGCCAGCACCATCTCCGGATCCACCCGGCTGGATTTGGGCTCCAGCACGATCCGCACCCGTTCGTCGGACTCGTCGCGCACATCTTCCAGAAACATGCACTTGTGTTCGACGATCAACTCGGCGATGCGCTCGATCAGGCGGGATTTTTGCACCTGATAGGGGATTTCGGTCACCACCAGCCGCCACGCCCCCCGGGGCAGATCCTCCCGGAGGATCCGGGCCCGTAAGCGCAAGGTGCCGCGACCGGTCTCGTAGATGGCCAGCCGTTCGGCCCGCTCCGCCACCACCACCCCGCCGGTGGGAAAATCCGGACCCGGCACGATGTCGAGCAAACGATCCACCGTGGCATCGGGTTCGTGGATCAAAAGCAGACAGGCGTCGAGGATTTCGCCGACGTTGTGGGGCGGGATCGAGGTGGACATGCCCACCGCGATCCCGGTGGAACCATTGGCCAGCAGATTGGGAAAACGGGAAGGCAGAACGGTCGGCTCTTCCAGGGAACCGTCGTAGGTGGCGGCGAACTCCACCACGTCGAGGTTGAGATCCTCCATCATCGCCCGCGCGGCCACGGTGAGGCGGGCTTCGGTATAGCGCATGGCCGCCGCGCCATCGCCATCGATGTTGCCGAAGTTCCCCTGGCCATCCACCAGGGGATAACGGACCGCGAACTCCTGGGCCAGTCGCACCATGGCGTCGTAGGCGGCCTGATCCCCGTGGGGATGGAATTTGCCGATCACGTCGCCCACCACCCGGGCGGACTTCTTGTAGGGCGACCCCGGATCCAGGTTCAGCGCGCGCATGGCGAACAGAATGCGCCGATGGACCGGTTTCAATCCATCGCGGACATCGGGCAAGGAACGGCTGATGATCGTGGAGAGGGCATAAGCGAGATAACGGGTCTCCAACTCCAGCCGCAACGGGGCGTCAACGATGACGCCGGCTTCAGGAGTCAACCATCCCCTCCATCCGCCTCATAACTCTCTTCCGAACTGGCGGCGGAACGGGCGGCGGGTTTGCCGCGACCCCCCCCCTTGCCGCCTCCGGCCTTGGGCGAGGCCATACCACCCAGCATGGCCGCCGCGTCACCGCTGCGCTTGGGCGCCAGACCGAAGTGGGCGCGCAGACGATCTTCCAGGGAATAAAGCAGCTCGCGGTTGTCGCGCAGATACTGCTTGACATTCTCCCGCCCCTGACCGATGCGCTCCCCGTCGAGGGAGAACCAGGCTCCGGATTTTTCGATGATCTTCTCTTCCACGGCCATGTCCAGCACCTCTCCTTCCAGGGAGATGCCTTCGCCGTAGTTGATGTCGAACTCCACGGTGCGAAACGGCGGCGCGTGTTTGTTCTTGACCACTTTCACCTTGCAGCGCGCGCCCACCACCTGTTCCTTGTCCTTGATGGCGGCCACGCGGCGGATGTCCAGGCGCACGGAGGCGTAGAACTTCAGGGCATTGCCACCGGTGGTGGTCTCCGGATTGCCGAACATCACCCCGATTTTCTGACGAATCTGGTTGATGAACAGCACCACGGCCTGGGAACGGTTGATGGAACCGGTCAATTTCCGCAGCGCCTGGGACATGAGACGGGCCTGCAAGCCCATGTGGGAATCTCCCATCTCCCCTTCCAGTTCCGCCTTGGGGGTCAAGGCGGCCACCGAGTCCACCACCACCAGATCCACCGCCCCGGAACGCACCAGCATGTCGACGATTTCCAAAGCCTGCTCGCCGGTATCGGGCTGACTGATGAGCAGTTGGTCGATATCCACTCCCAGACGCCGGGCATAGGCCGGATCCAACGCGTGTTCGGCATCCACGAAGGCGGCCACGCCTCCGGCCATCTGCACCTCGGCGGCCACGTGCAAGGCCAAAGTGGTCTTGCCCGAAGCCTCGGGACCGAACACCTCCACCACCCGTCCCCGTGGCACGCCGCCGATCCCCAAAGCCAGATCCACGCCCAACGATCCGGTGGAAATCACCGGCACATCCGCCACCGCAGCGGCGCTCATCCGCATGATGGATCCCTTGCCATACTGCCGTTCGATCTGCGAGATGGCCGCTTCCAGGGCTTTGGCCCGATCCGTGTCCAGTGCCATTGTTTCCAACGCTCCTTGCTGTCAAAAAGTCGATACCGTGGTTGCCCGACCGGTGGAATTGCGTGTATGATCATCCTTCGCATTGACGCGGAACGCAATCGTTTTTCGATTTCACACACAAAGCCGACACCAAAAAACCATAGCGAGGCATCATGTCCAAAAAAGTCGATATTTCCGAACTTCTGGCCTTCAGTGTGCGCAACAAGGCCTCGGATCTCCACATCTCCGCCGGCATGCCTCCCCTCATCCGGGTGGACGGGGAGATCCGTCGCATCGACGTGCCGCCCCTCGAAGCCGATGAGGTCAAGGGCATGGTGTACGATATCATGAACGACAAACAGCGCAAACAATTTGAAGAAGAGTACGAATGCGACTTCTCGTTCGCGGTGCCCAATCTGGCCCGGTTCCGCGTCAACGCCTTCAACCAGCATCGGGGACCGGCGGCGGTGTTCCGCACCATCCCCTCGGAAATCCTGAGCCTGGAACAGCTCAACTGCCCGGAGATCTTCAAGGAGTTCGCCGAGACCCCCCGTGGACTGGTGCTGGTCACCGGTCCCACCGGCTCGGGCAAGTCCACCACCCTGGCCGCCATGATCGACTACAAGAACAAAAACGAATACGGTCACATCCTCACCATGGAGGATCCCATCGAGTTCGTCCACGAGTCAAAAAAATGTCTCATCAACCAGCGCGAGGTCCATCGGGACACCAAAACCTTCGCCGCCGCCCTGCGTTCGGCCCTGCGCGAGGATCCGGACGTGATCCTGGTGGGGGAAATGCGGGATCTGGAAACCATTCGACTGGCCCTGACCGCCGCCGAAACCGGCCATCTGGTCTTCGGCACCCTGCACACCACCTCGGCGGCCAAGACCATCGACCGGATCGTGGATGTCTTCCCGGCCGCGGAAAAAGACATGATCCGCACCATGCTCTCCGAATCGGTGCGGGCGATCATCTCGCAGAATCTGCTGAAGAAAAAAGGCGGCGGACGGGTCGCGGCCCACGAAATCCTGGTCGGCACCCCGGCGATCCGCAACCTGATCCGCGAAAACAAGGTGGCCCAGATGTACTCCTCCATCCAGACCGGCCGCGCCCTGGGCATGCAAACATTGGAACAATGCTTGCAAGAACTGCTGAACAAGGGAATCGTCACCAAAGAGGCCGCCCGTGACAAGGCCAATATCAAGGACGGATTCAAATAAGCATTCTGCCCTGTGAAGGAATATCGACTCCATGAAGAAAATCCACTCCGGTCTCGCCACCCTGGTTCTCGCCGCACTCATGGGTGGCTGCGTCGCTCCAGGCGCGTTTCAAGGTCAACCGTCCACCGGTCCGGCCATCATCCAAAACGAAGTGGATCTCATCCGCATGAGTCACGCACTGACCGACGCGCTGGTGGCGGAGCTGCGCAAGAACCACCCCTCGTTCCACCAGCGCAAACCTCTTCTGGTCACCAGCTTCGTCAATCGTGGCCAGTTGGACAGCACCTCGGAGCTGGGCAACCTGATCGCCGATCATGTCGCCTCCCGCCTCACCCAGCAGGGCTTCACCGTGGTCGAGCCGAAACTGCGCAAGAGCTTGGCCATCCGTCAGGATCAAGGCGAATTCATCCTCTCGCGGGATATCGAGAAGATCAGCCAGGACAACAAGGCCTACGCCGTGGTCACCGGCACCTATACCGAAACCCGGGAAGCGTTGGATTTCACCTCGCGCATCATCGCCCTCAACAGCCGTCAGGTTCTGGCCTCGGTGGACGCCAAGGTTCCGGTGGGCGCCACCACCCGTGACCTGCTGCTCAACTCCAATGGCGGCACCAGCATGCCGGTGGTCACGCGATGAAACGTCCCTTCCCCTCGCTCCTGCGCCCGGCCCTGGGCCTGACGCTGCTCTCGGTAGTGGCCGGGGGGTGCGTCTCCACCTCGACCCCGCAAGAAGGCTATCCCCTGGTCTCGGTTCCCCTCACCACCACGGCGGAGGTGGAACCGGGTCAGGTGGCCCAACAGGCCGCGGATGGCATGATCGTCACCCTCGGCGACAAACTGCGCGATCGGGAAGTGATCCTGCCCGCCTCCTTCGTGGACGAAGGCAACCTGGAAAAAACCTCTCCCCTGGGACGGCTCCTGGCCAAACAGATGGCCTCGCGCTTCACCCAGGCCGGCCATTCGGTGGTGGAAATCACCCTGCGCAGCGAAATCCTCCTGAAAAAAGGCGCCGGGCAGTTTGTCCTCTCCCAAGAGGCCAAGGAGATCCGCAAGACCCACAAGGTCTCGGCGGTGCTGGCCGGCAGTTACGTGACCGCCAGAAACCGCATCTACGTCAACGCCCAACTGATCCGGACCAACGACGGGGTGGTGCTCTCCTCCAACGACTTCAGCATGCCCCTGACCCCGAACATCCGGGCGCTCCTCAAGTAATCCCCCCTTTCCTGGCCAGTCGAAAGGGTTTATTCTTGCATCCCGGTCCTTCACCACGAAAGACCGGGATTTTTTTTGCCCTTTGCCCGTTCATTTCCGAACCCTCCATCCGCCATCCCGAGGAATCCACCCATGGAACGCGACCAGGCCATCAAATTCATGCTCGACGCCCTGAAAACCATGCTTGCCAAAGGCGGCTCCGACCTGTTCATCACCACCGGATTTCCGCCAGCCGCCAAGCTCGACGGCAAGATGACCCCCCTGGCCAAAGCCCCCCTGGACGCCTCTCAGAGCCTGATGCTGGTCCGCTCCGTCATGAACGACCGTCAGATCAAGGAGTTCGACGCCACCAAGGAGTGCAATTTCGCCATCAATCCGCCCGGTGTGGGCCGCTTCCGGGTCAACGCCTTTGTCCAGCAGGGACAGGCGGGCATGGTGCTGCGAACCATCACCACCGACATTCCGGATTTCGACCAGCTCGGCCTGCCTCCGGTGCTCAAGGATGTGGTCATGAGCAAAACCGGACTGGTGCTGGTGGTGGGTGGAACCGGCTCGGGCAAATCCACCACTTTGGCGGCCATGCTCGGCATCCGCAACCGCGACAGCCACGATCACATCATCACCATCGAAGACCCCATCGAATACGTCCATCCCCACGTCAACTGCATGATCACCCAGCGGGAGGTGGGGGTGGATACCCTCAGTTGGCACGCGGCCCTCAAGAACACCCTGCGTCAGGCGCCGAGCGTGATCCTCATCGGCGAAATCCGCGATCAGGAGACCATGGAACACGCCATCAACTTCGCCGAAACCGGCCATCTGGCCCTCTCCACCCTGCACGCCAACAGCGCCAACCAGACCCTGGACCGCATCATCAACATGTTCCCGAGCGAAAAGCGGCATCAACTGCTCATGGATCTGTCGCTGAATCTGCGGGCCATCGTCTCCCAGCGGCTGGTCAAGAAGAAAGGCGGCGGACGGGTGGCGGCCATCGAGATCATGCTGCGTTCGCCGCTGATCGCCGACCTGATTTTCAAAGGAGAAGTGGCGGGCATCAAGGAGATCATGGGCAAGTCCAACGACCTGGGGATGAAGACCTTCGATCAGGCTCTGTTCGACCTCTACGAAGCCGACCTGATCACCTACGAAGACGCCCTGCGCAACGCCGACTCCGCCAACGAACTGCGTCTGCGGGTCAAGCTGGAAAGCAAAGGGGCCAAGAAAGGGGACATCAACGCAGGGCTCGACCACCTCTCTCTGACCCGCAAAGACGACGAGTGATCCGCCCATGAACCTGACCCCCTATCTCAAGCTCATGATCGAAAAAGGGGCCTCGGACCTCTTTTTCACCAGCGGAACCACGGTGCGCATGAAGCTCGATGGCCGTCTGGCCGTGGTGGGCAAGGAGTTGCTCACCGCCGAGATGATCGATCAGGCGGCCCAGGGGATCATGGATGAGGCGCAATTCGCGTTCTACAAAAAAAACCTGGAGATCGACTTCGCCATCGCCCTGGGAGACGAGGGTCGCTTCCGCGTCAACGCCTTTCACCAAAAGAATCAACCGGCCCTGGTGCTGCGCTACATCCGTTCCCAGATTCCCACGCTGGAAGATTTGAAAGTCCCTCCGGTGCTGGCGGAACTCATATTGAACAAACGGGGACTGCTGCTGATGGTGGGCGGCACCGGCTCGGGCAAATCCACGACCCTCGCGGCCATGGTGGATCACCGCAACAGCAGTATCGGAGGCCACATCCTCACCATCGAAGACCCGGTGGAGTTCGTCCATCCCCACAAAAAATCCATCGTCAACCAGCGCGAGGTGGGCATCGATACCCACTCCTACGCCAAGGCCCTGAAAAGCAGTCTGCGCGAGGCCCCGGACGTGATCCTGATCGGCGAAATCCGCGACCGGGAGACCATGGAAGCCGCCATGGAACTGGCGGGAACCGGTCATCTGGCCATCTCCACCCTGCACGCCAACAACGCCTATCAGGCCCTGACCCGCATCATCAACATGTTTCCCCAGACGCTGCATCCCCAGTTGTTCATGGATCTCTCCTTGTATCTGCGGGCGATCCTCTCCCAACGACTGGTGCCGAGCCTCGACGGCAAACGCCGCGCCGCCGTGGAGGTGATGATCAACACCCCCCACATCGCGGAGTTGATTCTCAAAGGCGAAATCGACGCCATCAAGGAGTCCATGGCCGCAACCGGCGTCAAAGGGATGCAGACTTTTGACCAGGCCCTGTTCAATCTGTACCAGGAAGGAGCGGTTTCCATGGAAGAAGCCTTGAACAGCGCCGATTCCCGTGCCAATCTGGAAGCCAAGATCCATTTCGGTTAACCCCCGCATTCAGCGCGGATCATCCTGATGGGAGTCACCAAGGTTCATGGCACGCATCCTGGTGGTGGACGATGATGGTCAGGCCATCGAGCAGACGGCCCGGTTGATCGCCAACGCCGGGCATTCCGCCGACTTTCTGTTGGAATCCCCCTACCTGCTGCACAAACTGGAAGCCTCCCCTCCGGACCTGCTGCTGCTGGATGTCAACATGCCGGAACTCGACGGGGTGACGCTGCTCAAGCGCATCCGCGCCACCCCCCACCTGAAAGAAATCCCCGTCATCATGATCACCGGGGAGACCGACGAAGCCCTCATTCAGGAATGTTTTCAGCTCGGCGCCGTGGATTTCGTCAACAAGCCGATCCGGCCTTTGGAGCTGTTGTCCCGCATCCGCATCGCCCTGGAGACCAAAGCCCACATCCATGCCATCCAGGCGCAACGCAACGCCCTGCAACAGGCCAAATCCTTCACCGACGCCATTCTCAACAGCATGGACGAGGCCATTTGCGTCATCGATCCGGATTCCCACGTGGTGCTGGAGGCCAATCGTCATTTTCTCGAACAGCTCAATCTTCCCCGCCATCGGGTGGTGGGGGAACGCTGTGTGGCGCTGCTGGCGGACAAGAGCCGTTCCTGTCCGAGTTGCCAAGGCCCCGGAGACGAGACGTGCATCCTGCGCACCACCATCGGCTCCGGCGAGGCGTCCTGTCGGGAGACCTCCGGTCACACCCCCCAGGGGGAACCGCTCCACACCCTGATCCACACCCTGCCCATCCGGAACGCCACCGGTCAGGCGGATCGCATCGTCTGCCTGGAACGCGACATCACCCAGACCCGTGAAATGGAAAACCGTCTCAAACACCTGGCCTTCCACGACCCCTTGACCCATCTGCCCAACCGGCAACTGTTCCACGACCGGTTGCATCAGGCCCTGGCCCAGGGTCGGCGTCACGCCCAGATGGTGGCGGTGATGCTGTTCGATCTGGATCATTTCAAGCACATCAACGACACCCTGGGTCACGCCGCCGGCGATCAGTTGTTGCGGGAGGTGGCCAACCGGTTGAAATCCTGCGTGCGCGAAAGCGATACCGTGGCGCGCCTGGGAGGAGACGAGTTCACCGCCGTGCTGACCAACGTCTCCGACTCCTCCCAGGTGCGCAAGGTGGCCAAAAAGATGCTCAAGGCCCTGGGACGAAAGTTCTATCTGACGGGTCACAAAGTCACGGTCACCTCCTCCATCGGGGTCAGCCTCTACCCCCACGACGGCGACGAACTGGCCGATCTGATCGACAAGGCGGACAAGGCGCTCTATCAGGCCAAAAACGCAGGCCGCAACACGGTACGCTTTTACGCGGTCCCGGAGGAGACCCCATGAAACGCGCCTCCGTCTGGCCGATCTGGTGGCTGATGCTGATCTGGCTGGCGCCGGGGGTGGTCCGGGCGGCGGAAGAGCGGGTGGTCATCGACAGGCAAGAGGCGGAAGAGGCGATACGACAGATCCTGGGACAGGCGTTTTGCGCCCCTTCCGCGACCTTCGCCCAACCCCCGGCCTGGATCGCACAACCGATCCGTCACGACCGCTGGGGCAAAGAGGGCGACATGGCCATCACCCTGGATCAGCAGATCCATCAGCTCCTGCTGCCTCTGATCACCCAATACGCCAAGGAAAAACAACTGGATATCCGGGTGCGGGAAGGCACCTGCGGCACTTCGGCGGGTCTGGTGAGCCGCAAGGCGGTAGACATCGCCGGATTCTGCTGTCCTCCCGGGAAAAGCGACCGGCTGCCCGGACTCACCTTTCACACCCTGGGGATCGCCGGCATCGCCGTGCTGGTCCATCCGGAAAACGGCCTCACCAATCTGAGCCTGGAGCAGATACGCGGTCTTTTTCGGGGACAGCCCCGGCAGTGGTCGGAGGTGACCGATCTGACGGGTCGCCGGGGTCCATTCTGGCCCGTCCAACCCATCGGACGGCTGCACTGCAAGCTGCGTCCCGGACACTGGCGCACCCTGCTGGGCAATCCGGACGACTTCAGCCCCCACATGGAAGAGGTCGGCGCCATTCCCGACATGATCCAGCGGATTCTGGCCCAGCGTGGCGGCATCGGTTACGAGACCCTCTGGCACGTGGAACGCCTGACCGACCAGAAGAGCCGCCCCAGACCGCTCTCCATCGACGGCCACGCCCCGGACGACGTGCAGGCGGTGTTGAGCGGTCGCTATCCCCTCTATCACGTCTTCAATCTGACTCTGTGGCAAGGAGACGCGGTGGTCAACCCCCACGCCCAGGAGTTGGTCGCCCACCTCAAACAGGCGGTGGCGTCCATGGATCCCCGGGTCACCATGATCCCGGCGGCCATGCTGCGTCAGGCGGGCTGGCCCTTTCAGGATGACGAGTTGATCGGAGGAGCACCCTCCAGACCCTGAGCGCGATTCCCCTCGACTTCGACCGGTTTGCCGCCGGACGGCTCTTCGTGCGCGAAAGGATCGGCGTGTTCGCTGGTTTTCCGGCTGCGTCGTTCTCCCGGTCTGGAAGAAGACGCCCTCTCCACGATCACCCGCTCCACCACCGCGCGCCCCAAATTGACACGCTTGAACAGTTGATCGATCAGCAACTCGTGTGGCTCCGATGTCATCGTTCCACCATTCCGATCATCGGCCTTTGACCGCCGCGCCCGTACCCCACACGTCCGGGGCCACCCCCTCCAGCAGACTGTGACAACTGGTGCATTTGCCCTGCAACTCGTCCAGGGCCTTCAGAACCGGTTCCGCGCTGCCTCCGGACTCCACCCGCTTGATGGAAGCCTGATAGAGTCCCTTCATGGATTTCTGGCACTGTTCGGCGATCTTCTCGAAATCCGCCTCGGTGAGTCCGCTCCCCGAGCCATCTTTTTTCTGCAAGGTGGTGGAGGTGCTGACATGCCACTCCATGGGCCCCAGCAGACCAAAGGTATGTTGCAGACCCGAAGCGTGACGGGCCAGATTGCGGCTGTAACGAAAATCGTGGGTCGCCAACTGACGAATGGCCTCCGCATGCAGTCGCAGCATGGTGATGACCGATTCCACATAATGATCCTTCTCCTTCTCGGCCGCCGCCCCCGCTCCCGGCATCGAGGAGAAGAGCATCGCTCCAGCGACCGCGACCCGCAAGGAGCGCTTCAGCCCCCGGCGATTCCGGAAAACGGAGTGGATTTTCCGGTTGACATCGAAACTCTGCGTTTCCGTCCGACTGTTCATGACCACCTCACCACGCCTGTGCAGCACCTGCCGAACCATTCCCGGTCCTGGTTTGTTACGGAGCCTTGCCCTCCCCCGAGGCCGGTTCTTCGGGCACCTCGTGGGCAATACCGGTGTGACAATCGATGCAGGTTTTGGTTCCTTCCTGCATCATGCGTTCGTGCTTGTTGGCCGCCGAGCGCTGCTGATCCGCGAACTGCATCGCCTCGTAGGTGTGACACTGGCGACACTCCCTGGAATCGCGTTTCCGCATGGTGTCCCAGACCTGTTGCGCCAGCCGGTGACGGGATTTCTCGAAGGAGGCGGCATCTGGATAGGTGCCGATCAGATGGTGGTACAGATGCCGTCCGCCCACGATCACCTTGTCCAGCACCTTGTCGGTGTAATCCACCACGCCCTTGCCATGGGGAATGTGACAACCGGCGCACGTCACCCGCACCCCGGAGGGATTCTTGTAGTGGACGCTCTTCTGATACTCCTTGTAAACCCCATCCATCTCATGGCAGGAGATGCACATCTCCAGACTGTTGGTATACCCATCCATCAGCAAAAAATGAAACCCCAGAAATCCGATCACTCCCACGAACAGACCACCGGCGAAAACCCACCAGAATCCGGACCTGCCATGACGCCCGCGCTCACGCCCACCGTTCAACATCTGGCCCGATTCCATGGCCGATCTCCTTGCAATCGAAAAGAAAGAATCACCGCGACCACTCCTGCGCCATCCCCTCTTTTCCAGGGTCCGGCAGGGATCCCGCCCCGCCCGTAAAGCCCAAGGATTGCCGCAGGGGACCGATCGGTCTCATGGGGAGGAATGTTCGGCGGGAGCGGATCCTGTTGTCAAGTAAATTCAGGTGAATTTTCCAATAATGCCAGATTTTCTCCAAAGCTGCGCCTCCGTCTCCTGGAGTACCTTCCAGGCCAGACCGATCTCGTCCGGGTGGTGGGCGTTGGAACCGGGAGCGAGCAGCACCCCATGACGACGACAGATCTCCAGAAACGGCGCCATGGGGTGATGATAGGCGGGATTCAACTCGATGGCCTTGCCTCGGGCCTTGGCCCGGACCACCACCTGTTCAAACAAGGACATGGGAAACGGAGTCACATATTTGCCGCACACCCCCCCTGGATGGGCGATGGCATGCACCCTGGGATGATCGATCAGGGCCAGCAATCCCTGAAACTCCAGATCGATGGCCAGAGCCGGATCGATGCCGGCAAGATTCCAGCCATATCCGGGATAGGCATGCACCGCGCCCAGAATGAATTCGCTTTCGCTCAGCATCTCTTCCGTGGCCAGCAGGTTGCCCTCCAGATCGAGAATCGGCACCTCCAGTCCCAGCACCACCGCCATGTCTCCAGCTTCCGAGCGGCGCAGGTCACGCACGGTGCGGGCGTAACGCGCGAACCAGCCCGCATCGGCCACCAACTCCGGTTCGGTGTGTTCGGTGAAAATCAACCGTTGGATCCCTTTGGCCCGGGCCACGGCCATGGTCTTGGAGACCGATGCGGCGCCGTCGGAAAAATCCGAATGCACGTGATATTCCCAGCGCGGCATTTGCGCCATGGAGCGATCCGCCGGATAAAACCACTCTTGAGAAACCAGATTTTCCATATCTTGGAATTCCTTGCGCCATGCCCCGCCCAAAAAAAGGCCACCCGGATCCGACCCATCCCGGCAAAATTCTACCGCCATCCGGCACCAATCTCAATGATTGCCCACCCGGCACGGGTTGACCCTCGGACAGGAGTTAGTTATTCTCACTTAGATATAAGCATCAACATTTCCATTCGCGCATCGTTCACGAAATTTATATTAACCGCTATCACGTTACAGGCGGGAATCACCATCCATCTCAGAGGGGAGAAGGACCACCATGTCGTTACTCAGCCGCATCACATTGCGCACCAAAATTGCCATCATGCTGTTTTTGCCCATGGCCGGCATGATCGGTTTCGGGGTGACGGGGGTGATGGACAAACATCGCCTGACCCAACAAATGGATGCCATGACCGCCCTCTCCGGCCTGGGGGTACGCATCAGCGAACTGGTCCACGAAGCCCAGAAAGAACGCGGCATGAGCGCCGGATTCATCGGCAGTCAGGGCAAGAAGTTCTCCGACCAACTGCCCAAGCAGCAGCAGGAGAGCGATGTCATGCTCAAGCGCATGCGGGACTATCTGCAAGGGTTCAACGCCCAACTGTACGGCAGCGAACTCAACGCCTCCCTCAACGGCGCGCTCGGACGACTCGACAAACTCCCGGAAATCCGTCGTCAGATCCTGGCCCTCGCGCTTCCGGCCCCGGAGGCCATCGGTTTTTACACCCAGACCATCACCGATCTGCTCAACGTGGTCGGCGCCCTGCCCAAGCTCTCCGCCAACGCGGAACTGGCGGCCCTCACCGGCGGTTATGTCCATTTTCTGCTCGCCAAGGAGCGCAGCGGTCAGGAACGGGCCGTCCTGACCAACACCTTTGCCAAAAACGCCTTCGCCGAAGGGATGTTTCCCCGCTTCATCGCCCTGGTGACCGAACAAAACGCCTATCTGGGAGTGTTCCACTCCCTGGCGCCGACCTCCCAGCGCGACTTCTTCAAAACGAAGATGTCGGCCCCGGCGGTCGCCGAAGTGGAAAAAATGCGCGCCGTCGCCATGAGCAAGGCCGCCTCCGGCGGATTCGGGATCGATCCCAATGTGTGGTTCGCCACCATCACCGACAAGATCGACCTCCTCAAGGAGGTGGAAAATCATCTCTCCCAGGATCTGGACAACCGTACCACCACCCTGGCCACCGAAGCCAGAACCCTGTTCTGGGGCGGCATGATCCTGACCACCCTGGCGGTCTTGATCAGCGTGGTCCTGGGCATACTGATCGCCCGCGAAATCATGGTGCAACTGGGCGGAGAACCCTCCGAAGTGGCGGCCATGGTCGAAACCATCGCCACCGGACAGCTCAACGTCACCTTCGACAACCGCTCCAAGAGCGGCATCTACGCCGCCATGGAGACCATGGTGCAGAATCTGCAAAAAACCGTCGGCGTGCTGATGGAGGTAGGGGTCAATCTGGTCAACCAGAGCAGTTCCGCCAGCGCGGCGGCCCAGACCCTCTCCCAGGGGGCCACGGAGCAGGCCGCCGCCATCGAGGAGACCTCCGCCTCCATGGAACAAATGGCCGCCAACATCCAGCAAAACACCGAAAACGCCCAACTGACCGAAACCATGGCCCAAAAAGCCTCGGTGGACGCCCGTGAAAGCGGCGTGGCCGTGGAACAGGCCGTGGGGGCGATGCGTCAGATCGCGAGCAAGATCAACATTATCGAAGAGATTGCCCGTCAGACCAACCTGCTGGCCTTAAACGCCGCCATCGAGGCCGCCCGCGCCGGAGAGCATGGCAAAGGGTTCGCGGTGGTGGCCGCCGAGGTGCGCAAACTGGCCGAACGCAGCCAAACCGCCGCCGGAGAGATCACCCAACTGTCCACCACCAGCGTGCAGGTGTCGGAACAGGCGGGTCACCTGCTCTCCACCTTGGTGCCGGACATCCAGAAAACCGCCCAACTGGTTCAGGGCATCACCACCGGTTCCGAAGAACAGGCCCAAGGCGCCGCCCAGGTCAACGAGGCGATCCAGCAACTCGATCAGGTGTTGCAGCAAAACGCCGCCTCCGCCGAAGAGATGTCCGCCACCGCCGACGATCTCGCCTCCCAGGCTGCGACCTTGCAAGAAGCGCTTTCTTTCTTCAAACTCTCCTGAAATCAAGCGCAATACAGCCGTCACAGCCGTTGCGCATTCGGGAATCATAAAGAAGAACAGGAACCAAAAAAACCATAGAGTCTCACCCAACCGCCAGCGGAGCTTCTTGAAAAACCCATGGAAATCCACGAAACACACGAAATGGTCCATCACGCCGCCCACGGGGGCGGCCATGGCGGCGGCCACGACGAACCGGGCCTCAACCACCGCAACAAACGGATCGCCATTCTGATCAGCGCCATCGCCTGTCTGCTGGCCATCATCGAAATCGGTGGAAAGAGCGCCCAGAACACCGCCTTGACCTCCTACATCGAGGCGTCCAATCTGTGGGCCTTCTATCAGGCCAAGACCATCCGCATGACGCTGACCAAAACCTCGGCGGAGATGATGGAGACCATCAAACCCCTGGAACTCCCCCCGGAACAGGCCACGATGTGGCTCAAACAGATCGACACCCTGCGCGCCACCGCGAAACGCTACGACAGCGAACCGGAAACCAGCGAAGGCCGCAAGGAGTTGATGGCGCGGGCCAAACAGTCCGAGCTCAAACACACCCAGGCCCTCCACGCCTATCATCTCTACGAATACGCCGCAGCGGCCATGCAGATCGGCATCGTGCTGGCTTCGGCCTCGGCGGCCACCAGCGTGCTGGTGCTGTCCTATCTGGCCGGAGGACTCGCGCTCCTGGGGTCGGCCATCGCCGGCGTGGCCTGGCTCGCTCCGGCGGCCTTGCATTTCTGAAACGCACGCCACGAGGCCATGATGCCACGACTCCCCGGCACACTCGGCTGGCTCGGCGCGCTGGCGCTGCTCGGATGGCAGACGCCGGGCATGGCCGAACCCTGTCGCATCGCCTTTGATGTCGGTTCTTCCGGCATCCGGGTCGGCCCCACGCCCCAATCCAAAACCGCCAAGGTGGCCATCGACTATTTGAGCGACGTGTGGCCGGATCACACCATCGACCAGACCGAAGAGGCCACCATTCAGGCGCTGCTCTCCCTGCCCGGCAGCGCCGGAATCCCCGCCGGGTGTCGCGGGGTGGCGGGGGGCTATTCGGCTTGGCGGCTGGCCTTGCAACAAGGCGATCGCGCCCGGCTGATCGCCACGCTGCGCACCATCCACGCCCGGACCCGGGTGCCGTTGTTCGTCATTCCCCAGTCGGTGGAAGGCACCCATGGCCATCTGGCGGCGGAAAAGAAACTGGGAGACCGACTGAAAACCCCCTTCATCCTGGATCTCGGAGGCGGCAGCGTCCAGATCGCGGGCAAGACCACCGGATGGGGCACCGACCTGGGACAAAAGGCGTGGCGCAAGCTGTATTGCGCACAGGTCAAGAAAAATCCGGACCCCACCTGCCCCCCCAATCCCGTAGGTCCGACCGCCCGAGACGAAACCGCCCGCCTCCTGGCACCCCGCGTCGCCGAGGCCGCCCAACAGGTGGGCAGCGGCATGAAGATCACGGCGGTCAGCGCTCCTGTGGTCAAGGCGATCCATCCGGTATTGCGATTCCTGGCCGAAACGCGTCACGCCATTCCCGCCGAAGGCGTGGACCAGGAAGGTTTCGACCGCAAGACCCTGGCTGCGGCCATCGACCTGTTGTCCCCCTTAGACGACGCGGCCATCGCCCGTCTGCTGGAAGACACCTCGGTCAACCCGGCCAAACCGGTCTGCGAAGCCCGGTTCCTGCCCACCCTGGTGACCGACATGCTGCTGATCCACACCCTGATGAACGGACTGAAGGTGGAACGCCTGGAAGTGGCCTTCGCCCCCATCACCAACGTGCCGGGTCTGCTGGCCGACCCCAACGCCGCCGCCTGGGCCGACCACTACCCGTGTTATCTGCAAAAACTGGAGACCCTGGGCATCGACGCCTTTCTGGCCGACCCGGCGTCGTGCGCGCCCGAGCCACCCGGGCGGGATTGAAAGCACGCGAAACCCTTGCCAAGCGTCACCCTTTGGGGCAATCTTGCGCTCCTTCGCCAGTCTTAAGGAACACCAGCGGACGCCAAGCCCATTCCAAAGGAACCATCAAAAATGGCCGATACCGACGACCTGAAAGAGACCCACGACTATCACCTCGACATCCCGCAGCGGGCCCAGCCGTTCCCTCTCAAGGGGTGCGACTCCCTGGACTGGGGGATGAAGAACCGGCTTTCCAGAATCTTTGCGCCGACCACGGGCCGCACGGTGATGCTGGCGGTAGATCACGGCTATTTCATGGGACCAACCACGGGACTCGAACGCATCGATGTCACCATCAATCCGTTGCTGCCATACGCCGACACCCTGATGTGTACCCGTGGCGTGTTGCGCGCCCTCACCCCCGCCACCTTCACCAAGGGGGTGTCGTTGCGGGCCAGCGGCGGGCCCAGCATTCTCAAGGAACTGTCGGACGAACGCATCGCCGTGGACATCGAAGACGCCTTGCGCCTCAATGTGGCGGCCATGGCGGTGCAGGTGTTTGTCGGAGGCGAATTCGAAACCCAGTCGATCCACAACCTGACCCGTCTGGTGGATCAGGGGCTGCGCTACGGGCTGCCGGTTCTGGGAGTCACCGCCGTGGGCAAGGATCTGGCCCGGGACGCCAAATACATGCGTCTGGCCACCCGCATCTGCGCCGAACTCGGAGCCACCTTCGTCAAGACCTATTACGTGGACAAGGGCTTCGAGAGCGTCACCGCCGCCTGTCCGGTGCCCATCGTGATCGCCGGCGGCAAGAAACAACCCGAAGCCGACGCCCTGACCATGGCCTACAACGCCATCCAGCAAGGCGCGGCCGGAGTGGACATGGGCCGCAACATCTTCCAGTCCGACGCGCCGGCGGCCATGATCCAGGCCGTGGGCAAGGTGGTCCACGACGGCTTTTCGCCCCGGGAGGCGTTCGCGTTCTATCAAGATCTCAAGCAAGACATCAAAACCGCCCGCTGACCGCATCCACCCCCTTGCCGAACCGATACGACGCTCATGAAAAACCGCTGGTCAGAGACCGAGGCCGCCGAATACCGCCAACGCCACGCCCCCCGCTGGGGCGAACGTCTGGCCCTGCGCACCTACTCCAGCCGTCTGATTGGCGCGGAAAAAGAGCTGGTGCTGCACGGTGGCGGCAACACGTCGGTCAAAGCCAGCGCGCGCACCCTGCTGGGAGAAGAGATCGAAGCGATCTACATCAAGGCGTCGGGATGGAATCTGAAAACCATCGAACCCGAAGGTCACACCGGTCTGGAGTTGGCCGCGTTGCGTCCGCTGATCGGCCTTACGACCCTGGACGAAGCGGCCATGATCAACGCCCTGCGGGTGCGCCGTCTGGACTCCGAAGCCCCCACCCCTTCCATCGAGGCGTTGCTGCACATCTTTCTGCCCCACGACTTCATCGATCACACCCACGCCGACGCCATCCTCGCCTTGAGCAATCAACCGGACGGGGAACAACACCTCCGCGCGGCACTCGGGGACCGGGTGGCCATTTTGCCTTATGTGCATCCCGGATTCGCCCTGGCCAAGGCGGTGGCGGAACGACAGGCCGCCGCGCCGGAGTGCGTCGGCATGGTGCTGAGGCATCACGGACTGGTCACCTGGGGTCAAAGCGCCCGGCAATCCTATGACGCCACCATCGAACTGGTCACCCGCGCCGAGGAATATATCCTCCGCCACTCCCGCGCGCCCAAAAGTCTGCGCCGGGTCACCGCCCTGGCCGCCGCCCGGGAGCGTTATCTGGAGGCGGCTCCGCTGGTGCGGGGACAACTGGCGATCCCCACCGGCGAGGCGGATCATCCGTTTCAACGCTTCATCCTGCTGCCGGTGATCACCCGCGAGACCCTCAATCTGGTGGACTCCGAACAAGGGGCCGAACGGGCCATCACCCCGCCGCTGACCACCGATCACCTGATCCGCACCAAGCCGCTGCCCCTGTGGATCGACAACATCGACGCCATTCCCGCCGCCATCGCCGGATATCAGGCCGCCTATCGGGAACGCTTCCAGCGACTGGCCGACACGACGCACCCGCCCATCCCCTTCGATCCCTCCCCCCGGGTGATCTTCATGCCCGGCATGGGCGCCATCTGCGTGGGCCGCACCGGCGCCGAGGTGGACGTGACCCGGGATATCCTGCTGCAAACCCTGACGGTCAAAAACCGGATCGCCGCCATGGGAGCCAGCTATCAAGGACTCAATGATCCGGATCTGTTCGCCATGGAGTATTTTCCTCCCCAGATCAAGAAGCTCAAGAACGTCCGGGAGGCGCCTTTGGCCCGTCAGGTGGCGCTGGTGACCGGGGCCGCCGGGGCCATCGGTTCCGGGATCTGTCGGGAGCTGTTGGCCCATGGCTGTCATGTGGCCGCCGCCGACCTGCCCGGCGAAGGGTTGAACTCCCTGGCAGAAGAACTCAACCGTTTGCATCCGGGACAACTGCTGCCCGTATCCATGGATGTGACCTCGGCCGAGGCGGTGAGCGCCGGATTCGCCGCCGTCGTGGAACGGTGGGGCGGGGTGGATCTGGTGATTCCCAACGCGGGACTGGCCCATGTGGCCGGGCTGGAGGAGTTGACCCTGGCCACGTTCCAGAAATTGCAAAGAGTCAATGTGGACGGCACCCTGCTGGTGCTGGCCGAGGCGGCCCGACTGTTCCGGCGCCAGGGCACCGGGGGGGATGTGGTGATGATCTCCACCAAGAACGTCTTTGCTCCGGGTGCCCGTTTCGGCGCCTACAGCGCCACCAAGGCCGCCGCCCATCAACTGGCGCGCATCGCCTCGCTGGAGCTGGCGGAGCTGGGGGTGCGGGTCAACATGGTGGCCCCTGATGGCGTCTTCGCCGACGGGGGGCGTCCTTCGGGACTGTGGGCCGAAGTGGGACCGGACCGCATGAAGGCCCGGGGTCTGGACGCCGATGGCTTGCAGGAGTACTACCGCAACCGCAACCTGCTCAAGGCGCGCATCACCGCCCAACATGTGGGCAAGGCGGTGCTGTTTTTCGCCACCCGACAGACTCCGACCACCGGGGCCACGTTGCCGGTGGATGGGGGTCTGCCGGACGCCACCCCCCGCTGAGCCTCTCTCAACCTTCGCATCGAGTCGCGCATGCTGCCTCGTCATCCCAAAGCCAGACCGCTGTTGGAAAGTGGACTGTTCCAGGAGGTTTCCCGTTTTTCCGAACTGGAAACCCGCATCCGCGCCCTGGAAGACCCGGCGGAACAACAGGCGGCGTTCGCGCTCTTCGCCGAAGGGGTGTTGACCACCCGCGCCTTGCACCGGGCGGTGGAGATCTGGCCCACCGGTCAGGTGCCCCTGGATGCCCGTCGCCGCCTGGGACTGCCCGCGACCCTGCCCGGCGCCGATGGCCTGTTCCGCTCTCTGGAAGGAGAGATTCACGCCTATCAACTGCTCTTCCGTCCGGAGCGGGACAAACCGTTGCCGGAGGAGGCGGAACGTTTTCAGCCTCTCCTCGCCCACAGCCTGCAACCGCTGCTGTTCACCAACGGGGATCTGTTCGCCAATGGCTGGAAGAAACTCAAACCCCTCCACGCCCTGCGGGGGGTGGACCTGGACCGGCTGGAACCCCGGAACTTCCAGGCCATCCGCCGCTGGCTGCAAGGGGCCGGAGCCGCCGTGGAACGTCCGCTCGTCACCCCGTCCCACGCCTGGGCCATGGAACGGATCCAAAGCCTGATGACCACCGGGGATCAGGCCACGCTGCGGCTTCCCCCCGGCGCCGAGGCGGAGCTGCTCACCCTGCGGATCGTGCAGCGGCTCGGGGGCCGCCGGGTGGTGGTGGTCCTGCTGGACGACCTCGATCAACTGATTCAGACCATCCGCGTCTGGCGTCAGCACGCCGGCTGGGGGGATCTGGCCGCGCTCCAGGTGGGTGAAGAGCCGGGAGGCGGCACCCCCGGCCCGCTGGAGCTGGACTTTCCCCTGACCCATCACCCGGACGGAGTGCGACGTTTCCTCGCCTGGCAGCACACCGGAGCGCGGGTGATCCTGGCCACCCGCGCCCTGACGCCACTGCTGGCCCGGGCCATGATGGGCTTTCCCCAGGCCGACCATCTGATCGGATTCAACACCGCCGCAGAGACCTTGCCCGCCGCCAAACGGCTGCATCTGCAATCGATCTCGCCACGTTCCCGATCCGCGACCCTCCAGGATCCGGCCCGCGTCCTGACCCTGCCTCTGCCCCGACCCTGGCGGCTGTGGCTGCTGCCGGTCCCGGCCAATCAGATGGAATCCCCCTGGAGCCTGTTGCCCGCGCTGATGGCACAGGCGACGGCCCTGGACGAGGTACGCCACATCCTCGCGTGCCTGCCGGAGGATCCACCCCGGACACTCATGGATCCGGCCTGGGCGGACGCGTCCGGATACACGGTTTTTCATCTGGCCCGAGGGATCAAGCCCACGGAGCGCGACCGGATCCTGACCGCCTTCCAGCGCGCCCGACGCGGGGTGTTGATGCTGACTCCCGGCGGATCCGGACCCTTCCTGCCCACAGCGGATCTGGTGATCTGGCTGACCCCCCCCAGCGGTTCCGACCTGTGCCACGCCCTGGATCCCCTGCTTTCCTCGGGCGGCAGCGCCACACCGGGTTGCATGCTGCTGCCGCTGCCCCTCGTCAAGGATGGCCAGTTGGCGGACGCGGAGCTGTTGTGGGGCATCCTGAAAGGTCTGCGGGAGCTGGATCCCACCCTGGCCCAACAGATTCGCGCCGCCATGGAGCAACAGGGCCGGGAAGGACGCTGCGATCCCGAGCCGTTGCAAACCCGCTTCCGACTGTTGTCCGGCGACGCGACCCTCTCCGCTCCCCCGGCGGAAGCCATCGTCACCGCACTCCTCAAACGCCTGGGAGAAAGCGGGGACGAGCGGTTCGGCGAGCTGCAATCTTTTTGTCACTTGCAAGGCCACGGGGCGGTTCCGACGCTGTGGCCGGAAAATCCCCTGCTGGCGGAATGGGCCGGACGCCAGCGGTCCGCCTGGGCCAAGGGCATCCTGGAAGAGACCCAGAAAACGCGCCTGGATGCGGTGGGCTTTGTCTGGGATCTGGAGGCCTTCGCCTGGGATCAAACCTTCGCCCGGCTGGAACGGTTCATCGCCCGTCACGGCCACGCCAAAATTCCCGATCCCTGCCCGGAGGATCCGGCCCTGGGGGAGTGGACCCTGCGGCAGCGTCACCTCAAGAAAAAGGAAAAACTCGCTGCGGAACGAAACGCGCGCCTGGAAGCGGCGGGCTTCATCTGGGATCCGGAAGAGGCGGCCTGGGAGGAGTTCTTTCAGCTCTTCCTGCGCTTCAAGGGAGTGCGCGGACACGGCAAGATTCCGAGCCACTGCCCGGATGATCCCCAACTGGGCAAATGGGCCGAGCGGCAACGCAAGGAGCGGGAACAAAAGAAACTGCTCCCCACCCGTCAGGAGCGGCTGGAGGCGGAAGGGTTTGTCTGGGATCTGGCCGCCGCAGCCTGGGATGAAATGCTGGAGGTGTTGCGCCAGCACCGCATGGTGCAAGGTCACGGCAAGGTGCCCAAGGAGTGGCTAGAAAATCCCACCCTGGCCATCTGGGCCGAAGAACAGCGTCGTCTGCACGAGAAGGGGGGGTTGTCCCCGGATCGGGTGGCCCGTCTGGAGGCTTTGGATTTCGTCTGGGATCTCAAGAAGGCCCGCTGGGAAGAGGGCTGGCAGGCCTTTTTGCAATTTTTCGCCCTGAACGGGCATGGTCTGGTGCCCGATCCCCATCCGGACTCGGCGCTTCTGGATTCCTGGGCCAGGGAGATGCGCCGCTCCTGGCGGCTGGGACAGCTCGATCCCAAACTGCAAAGCCGGGTGGACGAGGCGGGCTTTGTCTGGGATCTGGAGCAGGCCGCCTGGGAGGCGCGCTTTGCCGAGCTGGAACGGTTCCGCGCCGACCATGGTCATGCCGGAGTGGTGGAGCCGTGTCCCGAATTTCCTTTGCTTGCGGCCTGGGTGCAGGCCCAACGCCGGGCACGGCTCAAGGGCTCCCTCTCCGCGACCTTGCAGACCCGATTGGATCGGGTGGATTTCATCTGGGATCCGGCGGAAAAATGGTGGAATGACCAGTTCGCCGCCCTGGACCGCTTTTACCAGACCCAGGGTCATTTCAACGTGCCCAAAGAGTGGGAGGATCCCCCGGAGCTGTTCGCCTGGGTCAAGGCGCAACGGCTGGCGCGTGAAAAAGAGAAACTGGACGAAGACAAACTCTCCCGACTGGTGGCTTTGGGGTTCTTGTGGGATGCGCGCGAGGCGGCCTGGGAAGAGATGTTCCTCTCTTTGACCCGCTTCCAGCAGACCCGCAACCACTGTCTGGTCCCGGCCCAATGGGCCGACGATCCGGCCCTGGCCCGCTGGGTGGAACAACAACGGCGGGACCATCGGCTCAAGCTGCTCAAACCCGACCAGATCCAGCGTCTGGAGTCCCTCGGGTTCATCTGGGATTCCAAGGCGATCTTCTGGGAGGAGATGTTCGCCGCGCTCACGGAGTACCGGGAGCGGCACGGGGACTGTCTGGTCTCCGAAAGCCAGACCGAACACTCCCAGTTGGCCTGGTGGGTGGCGGCCCAACGCAAGGCGCGCCTGGCCGCACAACTGGAACCGGAACGCATCCAGCGTCTGGACGCGATCGGCTTTGTCTGGGATGCCCAGGAGGTGATCTGGATGGAGTCGTTGAGCGCGCTGGCACAATTCAAACACCAGTTCGGCCACTGTCTGGTGCCGACCGACTGGCCGGAGAACCCGCGTCTGGCCACCTGGGTAAGCGCCCAACGCAACGCGCGTCAAAAGGGTCATCTGGGAGAAAGACGCGTGGCCCTGCTGACCGATCTGGGGATGATCTGGGATCCCAAAGAGGCGGTGGCCGAGGAGATGATTCAGCAGTTGCGGACCTTTCAGGCCCGTCACGGCCATTGCGACGTGCCGTTGGAAGCCCCGGAATTTCCACGCCTGGGGATGTGGTTGCAATTTCAGCGTCAGGCCAGAAAAGATGGCACCCTGGAGCCGCGACGGAAAAAACGACTGGAAGAGATCGGGGTGGCGTGGCGATAAAACGGCTGGAAGAGAATCGGCGTGGGATGGCGTGGCGATAAAACGGCTGGAAAAGAATCGGCGTGGGATGGCATGGCGATACAAAGATCGGCCTCCCGGTCCGCCTCGACCCCGTGGCCATACCGTACCCCTTCCGATCCCTCCCGACCCCCCTCCCCGGCCACAAAGCCCAGTGGGCCTCATGCCGGGGTGGACGAAAAGTGCCGGCTTCCCTTTCCAACAACGGTCAGGGATCGGAGACCACGGGGGGCACAGTCGGCAGCCGGAGATCGGAAATCACGGAGCCTTCTTCTCCTGCGACTCCTTGAGATTTTGTTCGCGCGCATCCAGCTTTTTGCGCTGTTCCTGGATGCGTTGCAACTGCTCGGTCTGGTGGCGCAGCTTCTGGGCCTCTTGACAGCGTTTCACCTCGGCAGGAGTGTTGGCCGCCTTCAGACAGGCCAGCTTCTCTTCCATGTTCTGGATCTCTCTGGCCTTGCGCGCCTTGAATTGCTCTTCTTTTTCCGGGTTGGCGCCACCCGCCGCCCAGACCGGGGACACCCACAGAAAAACCGCAACGGCCACAACTCCTTGCAACCTGTTCATGACTCTCTTCGCCTCCAATGCGTGACTTGAATCGTGGAAACCATCTCTTTTCATTTTCCTACACCCAGGCCCTGTCCGTCAACTCCGCCATCACGATGGCAAACCGTCTTGACAGACAAAAAACAATCATGATTCCATCCTCTCCGTGATCCAGCGCGTCCACTCCAATGGTTGCAAAACCGGTTGCCATCCCCACGCCCTTGAATGAACATTCCCGATCCATCCATGATTGCTCTGGCCATCGCGCTGCTCGGCGCACTGGGACCGCTCCACACCACCCAGGCCGCCGACACGACCAATCCCCTGGCCTATCGCCCGGCGACACCCCACACCACACCTCCGGAATCCGGGACAAACGATCCCACCCGATGGCTGCTCTTTCCCTTGAGCCTGTATTCGCATACCATAAGCCGCGTGGATGGAGACCGTTGCCCTTCGCACCCCAACTGTTCCCACTATGCCAGGCAGGCCCTGCAACGCCATGGCCCCCTGACGGGACTGTGGCTGACCATCGACCGCCTGATCCACGAACGCAGCGAAATCGCACTGGCCCCCCAGGTCCGCGCCGAAGACGGATCGGCGCGTCTGCTGGATCCCCTGGAGGCCAACGCTTTCTGGTTGCCTCAACCCCAACAAGAGAACCCTGGAAAACAATGAAAAAATCGCCCCTTTTATCAGCCCGTCCAGCCGCCGCCGGATTCACGCTGATCGAAATCATGGTGGTGGTGGTGATTCTCGGCATTCTGGCGACATTGATCATTCCAAAAATCATGAGCCGCCCGGACGAAGCGCGGCATACCAAGGCCATCCTCGACATCCAATCCATCGGGCAAGCGCTCGATCTGTATCGCCTGGACAACAACCAGTATCCCACCACCGAACAGGGCCTGATGGCCTTGGTGGTCAAGCCCGAAGTGGAACCGGTTCCGCGCCGCTGGCGTCAGGAAGGCTATCTGGCCAAGCTGCCCATGGATCCTTGGGACAATCCGTATGTCTATCTGGCTCCGGGTCTGCACGGTCAATACGATCTGCTCTCCTTGGGGCCGGACGGCATGCCGGGAGGCGAAGGCAAAGGGGCGGACATCACCTCCTGGAACCTGGATCGCCCGTGACCCGACGCCTCCGGTCACGGGGGTTCACCCTGCTGGAGGTGATGATCACCTTGTTTCTGATCACCATTCTGACAGGACTGGTGATTCCCTATCTGGGACCGGGAAAACTGGACGGATTGCGCGCCTCGGCCAACCGCTTCCGCCAAGTGCTGATCTGGCTGCGGGATCAGGGAGCCTCGGGACTGGCCGAGTATCGGCTGCGGCTGGAACCGGCCCAGGGGTGGTATCATGTCGAGGTACTCGACCAGGAAAATTTTGTCCCGGTGGCCGATCCGCTGCTCAAGCCGGGACTGTTGCACCCGGCGGATGGACAACTGCGCTGGCAACCGGATCAAGCCGATCTGTCGGACCCAAGCGAGGTGACGGTGGGATTCACGCGGTTTGGTCCGGAGCGGGCGATCCAGGTGCAATTCACCACCCGGGACGGGAAAGAAGGGTTCACGGTCTCCTACCGGCCCGAGTGGAGTCAACCCCGTCTGGAAGCGGGATTGCTGTCGTGGAAATGAGCCGAACCGCCACGACGCGGGGTTTCACCCTGCTGGAGATCCTGGTGGCCCTGGCGCTGATCGGAGGATTGTTCGTGGGCATCGGGGCCATTCTCAGGCAGCAGGCCGACACCCAGTACCGACTGGAAGAACGGCTGGCCGCCGCCCAGGTGGCCAGCAATCAAATGGAGCTGTTCCGGGCCAACGGCCTGCCCCCGACCCCGGATCAGGTGGCCGGAGACGAGGAGATGGCGGGTCGCACCCTCCCCTGGATCCGACGCGTCAGCCGTTCCGAAGACGGTCTGGGATTCGAGGTGACGATCCTGGTGGGGCTGGAGACCGCTCCGCTCTTTGTGGAGCGCTTCCGATGGCTCGGTCATTGAGCCGCCGTTGCCGATCCGGGGGGTTCACCCTGCTGGAGGCCCTGATCGCGTTGAGCATCTCGGCGCTGATCATGACCGGGGTGTATCGCATGGTCACCGGCGGGGCGACCCAAACGAAAAGACTGGAACAACGCGCCGAAACCGTGCATCTTTGGAGCCATGTGCGACGCGTGTTGAGCCAGGATCTGGAACAGCTCGCCCACGAACCGCCTGCGCGTCTGGTGCGGGAGGGAAACGACACCTTGATCCTGCGTTGCAACGGGGGGATCATGCCGCAATGGTCCATGGGGGCGGTGGTGGAGGTGATCTACCGCTGGCATCCCAACGGCAACGGGGACGGCATGACCTGGGAACGACTGGTCAAGCCCGCGAACGGCAACAGGGAAAACGCCAAAGTGACATTGAAACTCGACCAGGGCTTGAAGAAAGTGGAATATGCCCTGCTCGACGCCCAGGAGTGGCGTCCATCCGGCCAGGGGGCGAATCCGCCTTTCCGGGCGATTCTCTGGCGTTTCGACTTCGACGATATCGGCGCCTGGACCCTGGTGCGCACGCTGTTGCCGCTGCCGGAGATGACCCCATGAGCCGCCTGCGCGCCCCAAAAGGTCAGGAGGGGATGGTGCTGCTGGTCACCCTGTCGGCCATTGCCCTGCTGGTGCCCCTGGTTTACGCCGGGATGGAGTCGCAACGGTTTCATCTGCGTCAGGTGCAACGGGAACTGGAGCTGGAAACGGCCCATCGTCACGCCGAATCCCTGCTGTCGCTGGTGGTGGCGGTGGTGAAAATGGATGGGGTGCAGGGAGGAGCCATCGACCATTTGAACGAACCCTGGGCCATGCCGATCACCCTGCCGGACAACCCGGATGGCACGACGGAAGCGGTGGTGGAAGACACCTCCCGCCGCTGGAACCTCAACGCCCTGCGCAAGGAGGATGGTCAACCAAACGGGGAGTTGCGTCTGGTATTGCGCCGTCTGGCGGCCCGGGAGGGGCTTTCGGGATCGATGATGGAACGGGTGGTGGAGTGGCTGATGCCCACGGACAAGATGGCGCGCCCGGAAACCGGGGGGACACCGTTGGCCCCGGAGCCGTTGCACGCCCTGGAAGAACTGTTGAAACTGCCGGATTGGAACGCCGAGGCGGTGCGCAAGCTCGCTCCCTTCGTCACCGTGGACGACACCTGCCGCAACAGCCGCCTGAATCTCAACACCGCCGCCCTCCAGACCCTGGAGCCGCTGGTGCCGGAGGCCAACTGGCAGCAGGTGGTGGAACGCCGCACCACCACCCCGATCGCCCAGGTGACGGATCTGGCCGGGGCCGGTGTGGCGCTGTCGCCGGATCAAAGCCAACTGCTGACCGTGGGCAGCCATTGTTTTGTGGCGCACATCCGCTCGCGGGTGCAAGGATCGGCGGCCATGCTGACCGCGTGGCTGGTTCGCAACGGAACGCGAGTGACCATCACCAAAACGAGATGGGACGGATGAAATCCAAGGCCACATGGGGCGTGGTGCAATCCACGGACAAGCTGTTGTGGGTGCGCCTGCTGGAACACGACACCCTGGTGTTCGAAACCGGCATGACGGTGATTCCCGGCGGGGAACGGGGTGTGGTGGCGGGCCTGTCGGCGGTGAATATGGCGGTGCGCAAGAGCGTGCTGCCGTTTTCCCGTCGGGATCAGATCTGGTCGGTACTGCCCCAGGAGGCCATGGATACCCTGGTGCAACGCTTTGAGGATCCCTGTTTCGCCATGCAATGGGAACCGGTGGAACAGGGATCCTCGGTGCTGTTCGCCCTGTGCGAACGCCACACCCTGGATGGTCTGCTCGCCACCCTGGCCCAGGCCACGATCCAACCCCGGAGCGTGGTCATGGCCGAACTGGGCGCCTGGCCTTTGCTGGAAGCGGCCACGTTGATCGGCACCCAGGGATCGATGATGGTGGTGGACGGTTCCGCCTCGCCGGTATCGGTCTACGCGGTCACGGAAGGCAAACTGCGGGAGTTGCGTCTGGTGGCCCCTGCCACCTCCGCCCGCGACGACACCGCGCTGCTGGAAGAGGTGGAATGGCTGCTGGCAGATCTTGCCAGCCGTCTGCCGGAAGCCAAAGCGGCGGGTTTGATTTTTCTGGGCAGGACGCGGGAGTTCTGGCAACCCCTGCGGGAGCGGCACCCGGCCAACCGGGTCGAAATCCCTCCCCTGGAGGCTTTGGGACAGGGGCTGAAACAGTGGGAATGGCTGCGACCGGCGGGTCTGGCCCTGGCGGCGGCGCGGGGCCAACAGGAACGGCTGATGGACTTTCTCCACGGGGCCGGAGAACGACAATGGCGCACCTGGCTGGATCCCTGGCGGGGAACCGGAGTGCTGGCCTTGATCCTGCTGCTGGTCTGGGGTGGCGAGGAGACAATGCGCTTCACCCGCGCCAAGGTCCGGCACGACCGGCTCAAGGCGGAAACCGAAGCCCTCTTCCGGGAGGCGTTGCCCCACATTCCGGTGATCGTCGAGCCGCTGTTGCAACTGAAACAGGCCCTGGGTCAAAACAGTCAGGCCAACAAGGAGGGGGAATTCCCGACGCTTTCCACCTGGATCGGCCTTATCCAGACCACGGTTCCCGCCGATACCCAGGTCAAGTGGCACCGGTTGCGTTATGAACCCGGCGAACTGCAATTGCACGGCGAAGTGCCGTCCTACAACCATCTGGACCGGGTACGGGCAGCCCTGCTGCCCCTTTCCAGGGGCAAGGAGACCCGCATGGACGAAGCCCGCATCGTGCCGGAGAGCAAAACCGTCCGTTTCCGCCTGGGGCTGCCATGAACGAAGCCAACACGCGTCTGCTGCTCACCGCATCCCTGGCGCTGCTGAGCGTGCTGCTGCTGATCCAGGGGGTGATCTGGATCGACGACACCGTAACCCGATGGGAAACCAAGGCCCAGGCCCAGGAGAGCGTGCGGCGGGAGGTGGCCCAGTTGGCCAAACAGCTCAAGGCCAGTCGCGGCGCGACTGGCAAGGAGCGCGCCCCGGTGGCGGGCAAACCCGGAGAAGAGGCCATTCCCTCCCTGCTTCCCTGGCTGGAAAAAGAAACCGCCGCCTTCCAGTTGGCGGACAAGATGCAACAGATCGCGCCGATTGCCCTGAAACCCAACGAAACCGCCTCGTTCCGGGAAAAGGCCGACCTGACCCTCAAGGCCATCTCCATGGAAACCGCCACCCGTTTCTTGAACCGCCTGGAGTCCAACTCCCGCATCCGGGTGATTCGCGGCGACCTGAAGCGGGCCGAAAAGGAGGCCCCCGGCGTCTCCCTTACTTTGGAGATCGGTTTGTTATGATGGTCTTATCCCCATGAGCAGACGCGCCCTCTTCGGGGTGATCGGCGTGACCCTGATCGCCTATGTGGTCGGTCTGGTGCTGTTCTTGCCCCAGGAACGGCTCAAAAGGTGGTCTTACGCCCTCATCGGCGATCGCATCACCTGGAAAAGCTTCACCATCGGCTGGCAGGGGATCCGCTTCGACTCCGTGCGCCTCAATCCCACGGCGGCCCCCTCCCAGACGGGCCAAGCGATCGACTCCATTCGCCTGACTCCGCGCATTCTGCCTTTCTTTTCCGGTCGGCTGGGGGCCGGATACGAACTGGCCCTGGAGCAGGCGCGCCTGTCCGGAGAAGGCTTGTGGAACGGTCGCGAAGCCAAGCTGGAGTGGCAGTTGCGGATGGACACGCTCACCCCATTGGCGTCCGTGTGGCTCGGTCCCCTGGGAGCGGAGGTGCGGGGCAAGGGGGAGGGCACCGGCTGGCTCACCGTCGCCACCCAGACACCACAAGCCGTGGAGTCCGGCGAGTGGGAGACCCGACTGCTCGGAGTCACGGCCTTTGGCGCCAAAATCGATCCGCTGACCCTCACCGGTCGCATGAAAGACCGCAACCTGATGGAAATCATCGTCTCGGGCAAAGGCGAGATCGCCTTGTCCGGCAAACTGAACCTGAAAATCACTCTGCCCGACCCCCGCGCCAGCGTGGTGAGCGGAGAGTTGCAGATTCAACCGGTCAAGCCCAATCTGCCGGGCATGGCGGGCCAACTCCTGGCCAAAGGACAGGCGGTGCGCCTCACCCTCTCCGGCACCCTGGACAACCTGCAATGGCGGCTGTGATCGCCAAAAGATCAACCATCCTTCAAAAAACGCGATCTTCTCAAGAGGCGTGATCTTCCACCGGCAAGGCCGCCAACCGCCACTCCGGAAACCCCTCTTCCAGCCGACGCGCGGCAAATCCCAACTCCCGCAACCGCGCCACCGCCTCGAAAGAGAGCACGCACCACGCCCCCCGACAATAGGCCACCACCTCCCGATCCGGCGGCAGCTCGTGCAGACGCCGCTCCAGCTCCCGCAAGGGAATGTTGAACGCCTGGGGCAGATGGCCAGCGGCATATTCTTCGGGGGGCCGCACATCCAGCACGGTCACGGTGCCCTCGCGCATGCGCGCCAGCAGGATTTCCCGTGGCACCGGCTCCATGGCGTCCCGGGCCAGCAGATAGCCGCTCACCAACGCCTCCACCTCCCCCAGATGACGCTCGGCCAATCCCCGCAACACCCCCAGCAGGGTGATCACCTCCGGATCCGACAGCCGGTAATGGACATAAAGCCCCTCCTTGCGGGCCACCACCAGTCCGGCCTGACGCAACTGCTGCAAATGCTTGGACGTATTGGCCACCGATAGCCCGGTCAAAGAAGCCAACGCCTCCACGCTCCGCTCCCCCTGGGCCAGATACTCCAGGATCGCCAGCCGGTGCCCCTGCCCCACCGCCTTGCCCACCCGCGCCAGATGATCGAACAACGCCTGCTTGAACAAAATGCTTGACATGGCTCGCTTGATTTGTTTGAATTCAATTCAACCGATTGGTTGAATAGTCCATCCACTCGTTACCAAACATCATTCCAGTAAAGAGGCTCAACCGGGGCAACGCCTCCACCCGTACCGACACCTCACCCTTTAGGAACCGGGAGAAAATCATGACACACGAGCCTCTGTTGCGCATGGGTCTGTTTCTGGGGATTTTGCTCTTGATGGGCATTTGGGAACACTGGCGTCCCCGTCGCCAACGGATCCTCTCCCGCCAAAGCCGCTGGCTGCCCAATCTGAGCCTGGTGATCATCGACACCGTGTGTGTGCGTCTGCTGTTTCCCGTCACCGCCGTATCCCTGGCCGCCATGGGGCAGGTTCAAGGTTGGGGGGCGCTCAACCGGATCAACGGCCCGGAGTGGGTCGAATGGCTGTTGGCGGTGGTGATGCTGGATCTGTTGATTTATCTGCAACATGTGGTCTTTCACGCCCTGCCGGTGTTGTGGCGGCTGCATCAGGTGCATCATGCGGACCTGGAAGTGGATGTGACCACCGGATTGCGCTTTCATCCGCTGGAGATCGTGCTGTCGATGGGGATCAAACTGGCCGCGATCCTGGCCATGGGCCCCTCCCCGCTGGCGGTGTTGACCTTTGAAGTGGGACTCAACGCCATGGCCATGTTCAATCACGCCAACGTCCACCTGCCGGAACGGCTCGACCGGGTGTTGCGCTGGCTGGTGGTCACCCCGGACATGCACCGCTCCCACCACTCCCACCTCTCCCCGGAAACCAACATGAATTTCGGTTTCAATCTCTCGTGTTGGGATCGTCTGCTGGGCACCTATTGGCCCAATCCTGCCGAAGGACACACCGCCATGCAAATCGGTCTGGAGCATCAACGCGATCCCGCGCAATGCCAACCCCTGTCCGCCATGCTGCGGATGCCCTTCCGGGGAAAAACCGGAGAATATCCCATCAACCGCCGCTGGTGAAAGGTCGCGCCATGGACGCCGCCGCCAAAACCATCCGGATGATCCCCATCTCCGCCAAACCCGCCGGGCCGCGACCACACCGGTTCATGCCTGTCAACCAGCAGCGCTCCCTGGCCGGGCGTTATCCGCTGTGGGTCAAGGCGCTGTCATGGTGCGCCTTTGTCTGGGCCTTCGCGGGCTGGCTGAACGAAACCTGGTTCTACCGCTTCGACTCCCCCCTTTGGCTCAACCGGTATACGGAATATGCCATCATCCTGGTCTTCGGGCTGTGGCGCATCCGGGCGGAGAAGAACCCCTATACCCGCAAACGGTTGCTGCTGCTGGTGGGCAACGTGACCGTGCTGTGGTGGACCATCCCCTGGCTGTTTCCCTTCATCGAACCATATGCCGGTTATTTGGGAACGATTCCGGTGTTTCCCTCCCTGCACACCCCGGGCACCCTGACCTTCTTTCTGGTGTTGGGCGCGGTGTTTTTGTTCGGGCGGCGGGTGATCTGCGGATGGAACTGTCCCTGTGTGGCGATTCGCGAGGTGGTGGGATTTCCCTTCCGGCAGGCCGACCATGTGCCGAGGGGAGAGTGGCCCTGGCGGTTGCGTCATCTCAAATGGATCTGGTTTGGGCTGTACCTCGGGGCCATGTGGGCCATCACCCGGCCAGCCAACACCACCACGACAGGATTCCTGGGCTTTTTCGGGATGATGGTGGGACTGCCCTATTTCATCACCTTTCTGCTCACCCCCTGGATCGGCAACCGGGGTTATTGCCGCTTTCTCTGCCCGTATGGGGCCACCTTCGGTCTGCTCAACCGGGTGGGCCTATTCCGCATCGATTACGACGCCAAAAGTTGCATCGAATGTGGTCTGTGCGTCAAGGTGTGCGACATGAACATCCCGGTCTGGGAGATGGGCAAAAGCCACGGCGGCCAGGTCTCCACCACCGAATGCATGGGGTGCGGACGCTGCGTCACCGAGTGTCCCACCAAGAGCCTGTCCTTTTACGACATCAGAAACCGGTTGACGCATTCATGCCATCAGGATCGCGACCATCTGCGCGCCGCCAACGACTGGAGACGCGCGTCGGTGCGCTGGCGCGCGGTTGGGTATCTGCTGGTCATGGGGGCAACCCTGGCGGGCGCATGGTATTATGCCACCCAGGTCGGCACCTTGAGCGAACTGCCATCCCGAATGGGGGCCTTATGTGGATTGCCCATCACTGTCTGGTAGCCCTGCTGCTACTGCTCTGCCCGCACCTTGTCTGGTCCGGTCTGCCGGATCCACCCCTGGGCACGGGAGAGCATGCCGACGCCTGGAAACCCGATCCCATGCATGAATACTGGGATCCGGCCAACCACCACCGCCCGGAAACCGAAACGATGGCCGGAATCTTCCCAGGCGAGGTCTGCCTGGAGTGTCATGCCCAGATCACGCCGGGCATCGTCAAGGATTGGCGCAACAGCGGACACGCCAGGGCGCAACAGCCGGTGCTGTGTCCGGCCTGTCACGGGGAGGATCACCAAAAATTGGTTTTCCCCACGCACCAAACCTGCGGAAACTGCCATCCCCAACGGCTGGCCGAGATGGAAGAGGAGAAAAAATACGGCTTTCCCAGTCACGCCCTGGCCATGGAACGGGCGGTGGACGCCAAACATTTCGCCGACAAACCCAAAGCCGAAGTCACCGCCTGTCTGCAATGCCACTCGGTGGGGAGCAAATGCGACTCCTGCCACACCCGCCACCGCTTCGACCCCGCCGAGGCCAGACGCCCGGAAGCCTGCATCACCTGTCACTCCGGCCCTCCCCATCCGGACGACGACAGCTATTTCGCCTCGGCCCACGGCCAGAAATATCTTGAGGAGGGGGCCTCCTGGTCATGGGACAAACCTCTGAAGAAAGGCAACTACCCTGCTCCCGGTTGCGCCTACTGCCACATGCGCGAAGGCAAACATCAAGTCGCGGACAAGGCGGTATGGAAATTCGGCATCCGGGAGATCAACCCCCGCACCGCAGAAAACGTCATCAAACGCAAACGCTGGCAGGAGACCTGCGCCGACTGCCATCCAGCGCCAGTGGCCCTCTCTTTTTTCAACGCCCTGGACGCGGAACGCAAAGCCGCCTGGAATCTCTTGTACCGGGTGGAAGGGTTGCTCAAGAGCCTGCGCAGCCAGGATTTGTTGCGTCCGGCAGCCTCCGAACGCCCCCCCTATCCCATGGACCGGATCGCCCGCCTGTTTCCCAGAGCGCGCATCGGCTTTTTTGAAGGGCAAGCCTCGGCCTTTTACAATGTCAGCGCCATCGAGCGCGACTATTTCGAGCTGTGGTATTTCGATAATCTGGCAGCCTACAAGGGCATGGCCCATCAGGCTCCGGCCTTCCAGCGCCGCTTTGCCGAACGCATGCACCAGTCGGCGCAACAGATCGAAAACCAGGCCAAACGGCTATCCGCCACCGGCCCCCACACCCCCAGCAACAGCATGGATCTGAAATCCATCTGGCTGGATGGGGAGTACACCCGCTTCAACCGGGATCACAATTAAAGGACGCCACCATGAACCACCCCGCCCCCGATTCCGCCGTCCCTCCCGCCAGCCACCCTGCCACCCGGCTGCTGCGGCTGATCCTGCTGGTGGCGCTGACTGGCGCCATCGCCTGGGCCATCACCCACCGTGACCAGCTCGACATGGCCCAATGGGAAAGCTGGCTGCTCACCTGGGGAGCGATAGCAAAACCGGTTTATGTATTACTCTATGCCCTGGCCACCATTCTGTTTCTGCCGGGCTCCATGCTCACCCTGGCGGGCGGGGCGATCTTCGGACCCTGGATGGGGGCGGGCTTAAGCGTGCTGGGGGCGACCCTGGGGGCTGGGGTTTCCTTTCTGATCGCCCGGCATCTGGCCGGTGGCTGGGTGGAACAGCGGGCGGCGGGCATGATCGGACGCTTGCTGGCCGGAGTCGAGTCGGAGGGGTGGCGCTTTGTGGCCTTCACGCGGCTGGTGCCGATCTTTCCGTTCAATCTGCTCAACTACGCCCTGGGATTGACCCGCATCCGTTTTGACCACTACCTGATCACTTCGCTCCTCTGCATGATTCCGGGCGGGTTGGCCTACTCCTGGCTGGGCCACGCGGGACGGGCCGCCACCACAGGCGACGGGGAGGCGATCCGGGCCGGAATGTGGGCCTTGGGATTGCTGGCCATAGCCCTGCTCCTGCCCCGTTGGATCAAACGGAACCGCGAAACCAAACGCCACTTGGACACCAACACACTCAAGGCGCTGTTGGATGCCGGAGACAATCTGGTTGTGTTGGATGTGCGCGACCAACCGGACTTTATCGGGGAAAACGGTCACATTCCCGGTTCACTCAACATTCCGCTTCCGGAACTGGAAACACGCCTGAACGAAATCCGTAACCTGGGGAAGCCGTTGGCCATCATTTGTCACACCGATCGACGCTCGAAAACCGCATTCCGCCGTCTCGACACCTTGGGCATCGGGCCTGTTTTCCTGGTCACGGGAGGGATGAAACAGTGGAGACTGGACCGCCATCCCATCGAGAAATAAAATGATCCGGTTTCTTTTGTTACTCTTGATTCTGCTACCGATTCGTCCCGTCACAGGGGATGAGAGCCCAGAGTGCCTGAGCTGCCACCAGGAGAAAACCCCCATTCTGGTGGCTTCCTGGAAACAGGGCCGCCATGGGCAGGCAAAGGTCCACTGTTCCGACTGCCATGGACCGGTTCATAATGGCAAGATGGCGCAACGTTCCCGATCCAACGGGGTCTGTCTCCCCTGCCACGAGAAAGAGAGCAAGAGTTACCGACTCTCCAAACACGGGGTGATCACCACCCTGGAGGCCGACCGGATGGACCTTTCCCTGCCCTTGAAAGAGGGCAACCTGCGCGCGCCCACCTGCGCCTATTGCCATCTGCACGACAACCACCACGCCGGCACCCCTTCCACCGATCGGCAAACCCCCTGCCGGGATTGTCACTCCCCGCGTCTGGTGACGACCTGGTTTGCAAGTGGCACGGAGAACGTGAAAACAGGCGAAATGAAACTTCGGGAGGCTCAATCGATTGTGGAAAAAATCCGCGCCAGCCACCCGGAATCCATCCCGCAAGCCCTGGACTTATTGAAAGAAATGGAAGAAAACCATCTCAAAAACATCATGCTGGGTGTTGGCCATCAATCCCCCGACGACCTGTGGTGGCATGGACAACCGGCCCTGGATGGAGCACTGCTGCGTATCAAATCGTTATGGGGGCCATCATCCCCCAATCAATAACGCCACTCCATTTCCACCCCAAGAGCCCCGGATTCCGGTTGCAGCAACAAGCCCATGCGGTTCAACCGCTCCTCCCGCAAGCGCTTGTTGTGTTTGTGGGTCAGACTGACCGCGCTGAAAATCGTGCCGGAATACCATCCCCATTCGATCACAGCCAAGGCGACCCCCAATCCCGAAACCCCCTTGGAAAAAGCCTGAATGGTCCCGGCCATCAACAATCCGTTGGACAAAAAAGCCACGCCCGCATCGTCGGGGCGATCCAGATACAGATGTCCCGCACCCGGCAACACCGCAGTCAACAACCCGGAGATCCAGGGATCCTTGTAGGGCAGTTGGGGCAGTTCCTCCACCTCCCGCAGCATTGCATGAACCGGTTCTTTGAATCGCGGCAGGGTCACGGTCTGCAAATAGCCCCGGGCCACCTCCTCCTCACCCGGCTTGCCCATGGCCAACCACGCCAAACGCAAACGCGACAAGGCGTCCAACTCGTTCTCCTTGCCCATTCCGGCCAAATACCGATAACGCTGCATCGCCTCTCCGGTATTCCCGGCGCGCTCGTAGAGCAACCCCATGCGCAACAAGGCCATGGGCACAAACGAACTCTTGGGATAGACCGCCCCCAACTCGGAAAAAGCCCGCAAGGCCGGATCCACCTCCCTGGCTTCCGCCAGATTGACCGCAAGCCGGTACATGGCCTCTTCCAGCCGGGGAAACACCTCGACCCCTTCCCGTTTCCCCCCGGAGACATAACGCCCGAACTCGGTGGCGGCCCGTCGATGATCCTTTTGGCTCTCCAGATCCACTCCATAGGCGAAGACCGCCTCGGGCGCGTTGAGATACTCTCCTCCCTCCACAGACCAGGGCCACACCCCCGCCACCCAGACCACCACGATCAGACACAAAACGCGCATCATTTAATAAACTGATTCATTTCAAAGATGGGCAACAGCACCGCCACCACCACGTAGCCCACCACGCCACCCATGATCAGGATGATCACCGGTTCCACCAGATGCATCAACCGCTCCAACGCCTGCTCGATCTCCTCGCGATGCAGTTGCGCCGCCCGATCCAACATGGCCTCCAGACTTCCGGAACGCTCCCCGGCCTGGATCATGCGCAATGCCAACCCCTGAAAATGTCCGGTACGCTCCAAAGCGGCGGCCAACGACTCCCCCCGTTCCACCGACCGGGCCACCTCCAGAATTCCCGCCTTCACCGTGACGAATCCGGTGGCATCTGCGGTCACCTGCAAACTGGTGATCACCGGCACACCGCTTTTCAACAACAATCCCAACAGTTGACACATGCGCATGGTCACCACGCTGGACAGAAACTCCCCCAGCATCGGCACCTTCCACCACCACCGCTCCACCACCACCCGTCCCTTGGCAGAACGCGCCCACCACAAGAACCCGAATACCAATCCCACCAGGAGTATACCGGTCCACACCCCCCACTCCCGCACATAATCGCTGATCGCCAGCAACGAACGGGTCACCAACGGCAAGGCCTGCTGGGTCTCCTTGAAGACCACCGTCACCTTGGGCACCACCACCGTCACCAGAAAAATCAGGATCAATCCACCCACCACCGCCATCACCGCAGGATAGATCATGGCGCTGATCAAACGGGCGCGAATGCGACGCTCCTCCTCCATCACCACCGCCAGACGCTCGAACACGATATCCAGCGCCCCGCCTCCTCCGCGCTCCCCGGCCCGCACCAGACTGACATAAATCGGCGGAAAGATCCGTCCATGGCGGGCCAACGCCTCGGACAACGCCTGCCCCTCCCCCACGTCGTTGCGAATGGTCGCCACCACCTCCCGAAACGGACCGGTGCGAATCTGCTCTTCGACGCTGCTCAACACCTCCATCACCGGAAAACCCGCCGCCAGCAAACTGGCCATCTGCCGGGTGAAGACGATCCGCTCGCGCATCGACGGCAACGGGGGGCGAGTCCAGAACTTCCAGCCCCGCCCCGTGCGACGCGGGGCATGCTCCCCCTCCAGCCGTTCCAGAAAGGTGGGATAGATCTCTTGTTGTTTCAACAAACGGCGGGCGTCCCGTTCCGAATCGGCGTCCAGCACCCCCTTGACCGTGCGACCCCCGCCGGCCCGCATGCCCGCATATCGAAAAACCGCCATCAGACCACCTCGTTGCGCTCCTGGGTCACCCGGAACACCTCCTCCAGGCTGGTGACGCCCGCCGCCGCCTTGAGCAGACCCGCCTCCCGCAACGAGGTCATCCCCTCCTCGCAGGCCACCTGATGCAACTCCAGATCCGAGGCGCGACGATCGATACGGGCGCGAATCCCCTGGCTCATGGTCAACAGCTCAAAAACCGCAGTCCGCCCCAGATAGCCGGTGCCCATGCAGGCCTCGCACCCCTGGGGACGATGAAAGGTGGCATCCTCCGGAACATGGACCGGTTTACTGCTCAAGCCCCGCAACAGTTCCGGATCCGGCGTGAACGGCACCTTGCAGCGGTTGCACAATTTGCGCACCAGGCGTTGCGCCACCACCCCATCCACCGAGGAACTGACCAGAAACGGCTCGATGCCCATGTTGACCAACCGCACCACCGCGCCCACGCTGTCATTGGTGTGCAGGGTGGAAAACACCAGATGGCCGGTGAGACTGGCCTGAATGGCAATCTCGGCGGTCTCCAGATCGCGGATCTCACCCACCATGATCACGTCCGGATCCTGACGCAGAATCGAACGCAGCCCGGAAGCAAAGGTCAAACCGATCCTCGGCGCCACCTGAATCTGACCCACTCCGGCCAGAGAGTATTCAATGGGATCTTCGATGGTGATGATGTTTTTTTCCGAGGTGTTGATGGCGGAAAGCACCGAATACAACGTGGTACTCTTGCCGCTTCCGGTCGGCCCGGTCACCAGCAGAATGCCATGGCTGGCGGTCATGCGGGTCTGGAGCCACTGCTGTTGCGGATCGGTCAGTCCCAGCTCTTGCAGATTGGTCCGTTCCCCCTGTTTTTCCAGCAGACGCATCACCAGACGTTCGCCGTAGTGGCCCGGCAGCACCGACACCCGCACATCCACCTCCTGACTGGCCACCTGCACCCGCATGGCCCCGTCCTGGGGAAGACGTTTTTCAGCGATGTTCAAACCCGCCATCACCTTGATGCGCGACATCAACGGCGCCTGAACCGGCTTGGGAGGACGCAGGGCCTCATGCAGCAGACCATCCACCCGGAACCGGACGATCAGATTGTTTTCAAAGGGTTCGATATGGATGTCCGAGGCCCGGTTGCGCAAGGCCTGGATGATCAAGGAGTTGACCAGTTGAATGATCGGCGCGTCGTCGTCGGCTTCCAGCAGGTCGGGTTTTTCCGCCAACTGGGTGGCCAGCATGGAAGGGGGCAGATCTTCCAACACATTGTCCACCGCGATGCCGTGTTCCTGATGCACCCGTTGCAAGGCATCCAGGAGTTGATCCCTGGAAACCAACACCGGCTTGACCGGATCCGGCGCGGTCATGCGAAACTGGTCGAGGATATACGGATCGGTTTGACTGGTGATCCACACCTCCAGGCGACCAGATTCGTTTTTCCAGGCCGGCAGAAACAGGGCCCGTTTGGCGATGGCAAAAGGGAGCGAGCGGGCAATGGTCGGATTCAAACGTTCAGGCAGGGGTTCCATTCTTGACATCCCGCGCAGTCACACACATCGTCAACCATTGAAAAAAAAGAAGGGGCCTGGGGAATTCATTCCCTAGGAATTTGACTTTAATTCTTCAAAAACAAGAAATTTCAATAAATTTTGTTTAAAAAAATCAAAACCCTGGGGGATAAACCCCCCAGGCCCCCTCTTCTTTTTCAATAGTCTTCATAAAGGATTTTCCTCAATGGCCGGACGCCAACGAATGGGATAGACGCGTTTGCCCTCTTTCTTCTTGAAAGCCGCCGCCGCCCGATCTGCTTCCCCCACCGTGGCATAATGCCCAATCCGCACCGAAAACCATGGCTTGCCATCCCGATCCGGTTCCCGCACCACACTGGCCGCATACCCTTTGGCCAGCCACTTGTCGGCACTCCCCTTGGCCCCCTCGGGCTTGTCTCCATACTCCACCTGCAAGGCATATCCCTCCAGCGCCTCGCTCCGGGTGACGGGAGTCGGCTCCACCTTGACCGGAGACACGACCACCGGCTTCACCACCTTGACCGGCTTGTTCTCCTTGACGGGCGCCTTGGCAGACACCGCCGCTGACGGGTCCGCAGACTCCTTCTTCTCCGACTGGGCCTCCGGGACATACGGCAGAAGATGCTCAAAATCCGGCAAGGGCGTCGGCTTCAAAGGAGAAATCAACCGGGAACCCTGGGACTCCGTACCACCCCACACCTCGGAACTGGTCCGGAATTTCTCCCCGGAAATCTTCACCAATTCATCGAACTGGTTGGTGATCACCGGACGAATGAACACCATCAAATTGGACTTGTTCTGGGAACGACTGGTCTTCTTGAACAGCTCACCCACCCCGGAAATCCCACCCAGACAAGGCACCATGCCCACCTGATCGCTCTGCTCCTCCTTGATCAAACCGCCCAGCACGATGGTATGACCACTCTTGAGGTTGACCGTGGTTTTGATGGAACGCTTGTTGGTCACCACACTGCTGCCCAAAGTACCGGCATCCAACTGTTTGATGCTGGCAGGAGTGACACTGGACTGCTCCTGATAAATTTTCATCTCCAGCCATTGGTCCTCGATCACCCGGGGAGTGACCCGCAAGGTCAACCCCACATCCTTGCGCTCCACGGTCTGAGAGGTGACACCCGGAGTGGCGCTGGAGGAAGCGGCAGTCGAACTGGTGGTTCCCGACACAATCGGAATATTCTGACCCACGATAATTTCAGATTCCACCCCATCCATGGTCACGATGTTGGGCGTGGCGAGGATATTGACATCCCCTTCGGAGTGAAAAGCCCGGATCAATGCCGGAATATTGGGCACTGCGGTCGTGCCCCACTGAATCGCGCCATGCATCAATCCCACGGCCATGCCGTTGCCGGTATCGAGGGGATTGGTGACGGTACCACCAAACGACGACCCGCCAAAACCGGTCAACGCCTTGGATCCGACTCCGGGAATGCTGCCAAAACGCCATTCCACCCCAAACTCGGCGGCGCGGTCCGCAGTGACTTCAATAATCAATGCCTCCACATGCACCTGCAAGCGCCGCTTGTCCAGCCCCTGAATGATCGGCAGCAATACCTGATAATCCTCCGGCGTGGCGGCGATCACCAACGTATTGGTGGACTTCTCCCCCACCACATTCACGGAACGCATGAATTCCAATGGCTTGAGATCATCATTGCCCGCCTTGGCCGCGTTGGCAGACCCCATCAGGCTGGTCAACACCTTGGCAATGGCCTCGGCCTCACTGTTGCGGGGATAATACAGATGCAGATTGCCGGAAGCGGTCACCACCGGATGATCCAAACCCGCCACCAGATGCTCGACCTCCTTCATCTGCTCCGAGGCGCACACGGCGATCAGGATATTGCTGCGGGCATCGGCGAACAGCTTGACTCCGACATCCTCTTTGCGTCTGCGGCTGTTGAAATCGGCGAAAACCGCATTGCCGAGTTTTTCCACCGTGACCGCCGACGCGTGCCGCAACGGAAACAAACGCCGCTCCGCCAAACCCACTGGCACATCCATGGCCTCGATCAGACTGATCAGCTTGTTGGCGGTGATCGCCGCATCCGTGACCACCAGGGCATTGGTGGGCACATGGGCCGCCAGCGACCCCCAGGGGTGCATCAAAGGTTTCAAGGTGGAGGCCATGGAGTTGGCATCCACATGCCGCAAACGCACCAATCGGCTCAAGACCATTTCATCTTTGGGAGGGGCGAGTCCAGGCTGCAACACCGGCGTTCCCCCCTCGGAGATCCCGGACTTGAGCGGCACGATCTTGAACGCCCCATCCCGCTCCACTACGGTCAACTCGTGGACACTCAGAATCGATTCAAAAATCTTTTCCGCCTCCCCCAGGGAAACCGGCGTGGGGGTAACCACCGTCACCTTGCCCTTCAACTGGGGATCCAGCACATAATTCTTGCCGGTCATCTCGGCGATGAAACGCACCACCTGGGCGAGTTCCACCCCCTGGAAATCCATGGTCACCCGGTCACCCGGTCCGGGCATCACCCCGGAGGCGGCATCCACCGCAGGCGTTGGGGCGCCCTTGGCCGCAGGGGCCGCTTCCGCCACGCCAATCAATAAAAGCATCCATAAAAAATAAAAAAACCTCATAAGTCGCTTCCAAATCACACAAAACAGCGGATAGATGGGATCAACATGGCCCGCACTCAATTCCCGATCGCCAACTCGATGCTCTTCGGCTGATTGTCCCGCAATACGTCAATGCGCAGTGTGGATATCCCTTTCAATTGATTGGTCAATTGACCGATCTTCTGGGCATCGATCACGGAAATGCCATTGACCTGCTGAATCACATCATCGGGCATCAAGCCCATTTTGGTGAATTCGGTCCTGGAATCCGGAAATTTGACCCGATATCCCACAGAATCCTTGCCCTGATAAAACGGGGTAATGTTCACACCGGCCAGCAGCCCCATACCCTTGTTGAGCATGGCATCATACTCCTGTCTCGGAATCGTTTGCACCGTCGCGACCGCAGCACCGGCCGTCGCGCCGGCAACGGATTGTGCGCCTCCAAGACCCGCCGAATCCGATTTCAAACGATCCTGCATGGCGATCCGCTCCATGCGTCCCCGATTGTCAAAATAGACCGCATTACGCTCGATTCGCTTCAAAAACGCCCCATCCACCTCTTCACCGATCTGCAAGACGATCTGGGTGTTGGGATCCTTTTTGCGGGTCAGAATCGCCCAGGAGAGTTGCGGCAAAATCATGGCACCGATGAGATTCAGTTCCAGATTGGAATCCACCGCCACCTCCTTGACCTCCACCGGACGCGGGACCGGCTTCTCCTTTTCGACCGCCACATTCTCCCAAGGATTGAACGCCTTCAGCCCATCCAGAACCGTGGCACCGGAAAGCGCACGCTGGGTTGCCCCTCCCCCCCCCTTTTCGGGTTGAAGCTGAACCGGTTCACCTGCCGAAACCGGATCCGGCAGTGCCAGCCATGTGACGCGGGAGAGTTCCAGGCCCATGCATGCCGCCACCAGATAAGGCGCGTAGCGTGCGCCCAGATGGTTCCAGGAGGATGAATTCATGCGAGACCAAAAAGAAGAAGACTAAAAAACAGGAAGGAGTGCGGGAGCGGAACAGGCCGCTCCCGCACCAATGGTCATCAGCAGACCTTGGCCAGCCGGGTCCGTCTCCAACCCCGGATGCCGAACGGAATCGCGATCAGCAGAGCCAGGAGAGCGATCGTCATGGACAAGGTGCCATTCAGCAGCAACCAGCTCATGCCGATCAGAGGCAGAAGAAGAACACGAACCACGGACTTCCAGGTGTCATGCTCCCGCAACCAATCCGCCGCCGCCGGGCTGTGGGCATAATACTGCTCCACAAACCAAGTGCCAGCCTCATTGGTCAGGAGATACTCATCCCGGAACTCCCGCAGCAGCTTGACATAAGGCGCCTCATAGGAACCATAAGCCGCCGTGGCGATGAAGCAACCGCCGCCGCCACTGCTCGCCGCCGCCGTCGTGACCTCGGACACACTCGGCACCACCACCGAGAAGTGAGGCATGCTGACCTTGACCGTATTGGTCACCGGATCGAAAGTGGCTCCAGAGACGGTGGTGACATTCTTGTTGTCCAAGAAGTCTTGCAGCGTCGGCGCGGTATAGACCACGATTCTGCTGTTGATGGTCGTGACATCCATGGTGGTCAGTCCAACCTTGGTCAACAGGGTGCTCAAGTTGACGGGGATGGAGACCGGAATGCCCACGCTGCTGTTGATGGTCGTGTTGCCGCTGGCCGTGGAAAGCTGGGTTCCAGCGGAATCAAAGGCCACCAGATCGATTTCCACCACCTCACCGCCTGTGATCGCGGCGCGATTGTAAGCGGTTGTGGTGCTGGTATTGGTTGAATCCAACTTGGCGCCACGCGCCGTGACATAAACCTGTCCCACATCGGTGGCGCTGAAGGCATCCAGCGGCACCGTGACCTTGACGGCGCCAACCGTGGTCAGTTTGGAGCTCAGATCGATCGACGTGGCATCCGTGGTGCCGACCGAAATGGGCTGCACGGAGGCGGTGACGATATCCGAAGCCTGCAAGACAGACGGCGTGGTGTGGGTCACCTGGGTGGTGACCGCCGTCTGAATGGCGGTACTGGCGGCACTCAGGCTGGCCGGAGCCGCCGTGAGGGTCAAGGTGGAGAAGGTGCCCTTCCACACATTACCCGTCACCGCGATACAAGCGGCCTGGGTGAGCAGGGTGGTTTGAGCGACATCACTGCTGTCCACACAAGAGGTCACCGCTTCACTCACCGCTTTCTTGATCGCCAGACCACCCGTGGCCGACACATAAAGATTGACCGGGGTGAAGACCGAGGTATCGACCCACACGGTAAAGGTGGTGCCGACAATCGCCCCTTCCACCTTGTTGCCGCTGGCATCCACCGCAGTCACGGTCGCCGCGAGGCTCGCGCTGTTGACCAGGGTGCCGGTGTACTTCATCGGCGTCCCGATCTTGCGCAACGTGACGGTTCCGGACGTGGTCCCACTGGCCAGCGTGACACTGCCGGTCTGATGGGTGGTCAGGTTGGCCGGAACCACGTTGAAGGTGTAGCTGCCACCCACCGGCAGAGAGACCGAGGTCTTGCCATTGGCATCCGTGGCGGCGATGGTGATGGTGCTGCCCATGGTCGTCTCGACTTCGCTCTTGCTGCGCAAGGTGACCACGGCACCGGACAGGGCCGTGCCGCTGCTGTCGCTGACGGTCAGGGCATAGGTGGTCACCGGAACGATCGAAACCGGATTCGAGGTCACGGTGGCCCAACTGTCGGTGGAATCGGCGTTATTGGTTTGCAACACCGCCTTGACTTTGAAGAGGGTCACCGCAGTCAAGGTGCTCTTGGGCACGATGTAACCCGTAGCCGCATAACCGCCGGTGACCGCCGTGGCCGTCAACGTGGCACTGCCGGTGCTGCTGGAAGCCGTGGAGCTGAGTCCGGCAATCGCGCCATTGGCATCGGCCGTCCCCGCGCCATCCAGCATAGCGAGCTTGAAAACATCCCCCGCCGCGCCACCGGTCACGGTGATCCGTTGGGTGGTGTCCGTACCCAGGATCGTGGACTTGGAGGCCGCGACCTTGTAAGGCACGTTGACGGTCATGGTCTTGGTCAGCCCGGCCGTGGTATCGGTCACGGTCACGGTGTAGACCCCGGCAAAGGCTCCGGTGGTCGGGGGATTGAAGGTGTAGACCCCATTGGTGGCCGTCAAGGTGGCACTGTAGCTGCCCGGACCGGTGACTGCGACCGCATAGTTGGTCGAACCGCCTGTCAGCGTGAAGGTCAGGCCACTGCCGCCACTGGTGGCAGTCTGGCTGGTGGTGATTTCAGACGGCGTGGTCGCGGTATCCTTGATGGCAATCGGACCCATCACCACCACCACCAGTTTCTGGGTGATATTGGTGTAAGCCGTGCTGGTCAGGGTGATCTCCGTGGTACCCGCAGCCTGAGCCGTGACCACACCGTCGCTGGAGACCGTCGCCGCTGCGGTGTTGGACGAGCTGTAGGTATAGCTGGTCGTCTTGCCGCCGGTTGCGGTGATGGTGTAGCTCTTGTTGGTGCTGGTGTCGAGGTAGACCTTGCCGTCGCTGTTCTTGGCGGAGGTCACCGTGATCGGATGCACCACCTCGACCGCAGCCGTGGTGCTGCTGTTGGTGGTTTTGCTGGTGCCCTGGTAGATGGCGGTATCCTGAACCGTGATGGTAAAGGATCCGGCAGCCACCGTGGTGACGGTACAGGTGCTGCTGGTGGCCGTCGCGGTCACCGTGGCGACCGTGGGCGCGCTGCTGGCACAGGTGTAGCTGCCATTGCCGCCGTTGATGATCAACGTCATGGTCTGCCCCAGAACCGCAGCCGTAGCCGTGGTCCAGGAGGTGCCCACCGGGGTGTACACCGTGACGTTGACCGCCGAGGTCACCGGCGTGCCGCCGATGGAATCGGAAGCGGTGACGGTATCCGTGGTGGAAGCGGTCACGGAACCGGCCGTGTAGGTGACGGCAGTACCGGTGGTGCCGCTCAAGGTACCGGCGGTGGTGCTGGTCTTGGTCCAGGCCGTGGCCGCAGAGCCACCGGTCACGGTCAAGTTCGTGGTGTCACCGGCAACCAGATTGACGGCGCTGACGTTCACCGAGAAGGGCACCAGGGCCAGGGTCACATCCGTGACCATGCTCTGGGTAATGGTCGCGGTGGAGGCGTCGATCAGGATGTTGTGGGTGGCCGTATCCGTCAGGGGCATCAAGACGGTGGTCACGGTGGTGGTGGCCACGCCATTGACCGGCGTCACCGTTTTGGTGAGGGTGCCACTCGTTCCGAGGTGGCCATACGTGGCCGCGTCCAGAACAAAGGTGACATCGCTGGTGGCAGCAGTCGCGGTATTGCCATACTGATCCTTCAAGGTGCCGGTCAAAGTCACCGCAGAGGAGGCGTAGGAACTGACCTTGGTGCTGCTCAGCCCCAAGGAGAGTTGCGACGCGGTTCCGGCGATGCCGGTGGCGGTGAAGGTGGCCGGAGTGGTGACGCCGGCAACCGAGGCGGTCACACTGTTGGCGCCCGCCGTGGTCCCCAGGGTCAAGGTGGTGCTGGCCAGACCATTGGCATCGGTGGTGGCGGTAGCGGCACTCACGCTGCCAGCGCCGCTGGCCACCGCAAAGGTCACCGTGGCATTGGAGACGGCATTGTTGTGGGCATCCTTGACGACCACCGTGAACGGCGAGGTCAAGACGGCTCCCACCGTTCCGCTCTGGGCGTCACCGGCACTCTTGGCGACGCTGGCAGCGGCACCGGCGGTGGCGGTCAGGGTGAAGGTCTGAGAAGAGTAACCCGTGGCCGTCACCGTGACCGTGTAGGTTCCGGCGCTGTGCCCCAGGGTCAGGGCCGAAGCGGTGGCCACGCCTTGGGCGTTGGTGGTGGCTGTGGTCGTGGTGGTACCGTTGGCAAAGGTGCCGCCGGACGTGGTGAAGGTCACGTCCACACCCGCGCTGGGAGTGGTCCCGGTGGTCAGGGTGACACTCAAGAGATTGGCAACGGCGGTTCCGACCGTGGCGCTCTGGCTGTTGCCGGAGGTCTGGCTCATCGCGTTGAAGACCAGCGACACGGTCAGATCGGTCACGCTGGTGGCCGCGATCGTATCGGTGGAGGCATCCACCACGATGCCGAGGCTGGAGGATCCGCCTGCGGGCTGGGCAATGGTGGTCAGGGTGGTCGTGGCGACACCATTGAGCGTGGTGACCGTTGCCGTACCAATCGAACCATACGTGGTGGCATTCGTGGTGAAGGTGATCGCCTGGACAGGAGCAGTCACCGTATTGCCATGCGCATCTTTCAAGGTGCCGGTCAAGACCACCTGATTGGCCACGGTGGCGCTCACGGTGGTAGCCGCCGCGCCCAGAACCAACTGGGAGGCGGTGCCGGCGGTGCCGGTGGCATTGAAGGTGGCCGGAGTGGTGACGCCGGTCACCGAGGCCGTGACACTGTTGGCGCCGGCGGTGGTGCCCAGGGTCAACGTGGTGCTGGCCTGACCATTGGCGTTGGTGGTAGCCGTGGCGGGATTGACGCTGCCACCACCCGTGGCCACGGCGAAATTCACCGTGGCATTGGGGACGACATTATTGTTGGCGTCCTTGACCGTGACCGTGAAGGGCGTGGTCAAAGCGGTGCCCACCGTGGCGGTCTGATCGGTTCCGGCGCTGGAGATGATGCTGGCAGCACCCCCGGCGGTGGCGGTCAGGGTAAAGGTCTGAGCGGTATAACCCGTGGCCGAGGCGGTCACGGTATAGGCGCCGACCGCAGTGCCCAGCGTAAGGGCCGGGGCGGTGGCGATACCGTTGGAATCGGTCACGGCCGTTGCGGTGGAACCGGCTGCGAAGGTGGCTCCACCGGCTGCGGTGAAGGTCACGGTCACGCCAGCGTTGGGAGTGGATCCAGTGGCCAGGGTGACCCCCAGGGCCGTTCCGACCGCAGAACCGGCAACCGCGCTTTGGTTGTTGCCCGCCGTCACGCTCATGGTGGGTGCGGTCACGGCAATGGTCTTGGTGCCCGTGGTGTAGGAGGTCGGCGTGGAGCCTTTATTGTCCGACACGGCAATGAACTTGGCCTTGATGTCCGAGTTGCCCGCCGCCACACCGCTCTTCACCTGCAATTTCAAGGTGAAGAACTGATAATTGCTGATCACGGCCCCGGATTGATTGAAAGAAGCCGTGCGGGTATAATTGATGTAGGCGCGATTCGCGGTCCCGAACAAGGCATCCCCGGAGACATCCTGATCGGAGATGCGCAACTCCATCACGTCGGTATCACCCGTGGTTTTCCACAGTTGGGTGATGCGACTGTTCTCGTCGTTCTGCTTTGTTCCGAACTGGCCATCCAGATAGGGGGTCTTGTGGGGATCGTTGTCCCCGGCGGTTCCGAGAGCCGAGGAGGCGTCAAGCGCGAACACGTTCTTGTCCCACTCGACCACGATGCCCGCCGAACTGATCGCCGTCGCTCCCGCATCCGCCGCCGAAACGGCAATGGTCACATCCACGGTCGCGCCCGCAGCCACGGAATCGCCACTGCTGGTCACCAGCAGAGAGCCACCTGTGGCGGCCCAGACATGACCACTGGTGAAAATCAGTACAGTCACGGCTAACCACCGGAGCGTGGCGGCCAACCGGCTGCCCGACCCCTTCTGAACACTCTGAAACGGCCATGTAATCATGGAAAACACCTCACTGGAACACGGTTATAAAGAACAAAAAACGAAAGCATAATGGCACATTCGGACAGGATACCATGCCCTGTCACGACTCGGCAAGCAAATTCACCGGTCGAAACAGACCGGCCACGCCACACTCATCCCTTTGGAAAGCAACGATCAGTTGGATGCCAACCTCTTCATTTCAAAGCATCAATCGTTGAGATCACCGTAGCATTGCTCTGCCCGTCCGGCAAAAGCACGCCGGTATCGATGGTGGAACCGGCATTCAAACGGCGCAGGATCAAGACTCCATCACTGGCGTGGACCCCTTTGTCCTTGTCCACATCCAGGCTCGAACCCGCCGCGTCGATGATGGCAATCACCGACGCATTGGTCTGCCCTTCCCCCAGCACCACACCGGTATCCACGGTGGATGCGCCATTCAACCGGCGCAGGATCAACACCCCGTCGCTGGCATCCACCGCGCCGCTCTGATCCACATCCAGCACGGCAAAAGCCGCATCCGTGGTATGCAACACGGCGCGACCCGCTGTCAGGGTATAACCATTGGCCAGACCACTGGCGCTCAAACGCACCATCGTGCGACCGCTTACCCCTTCGGCCACCCGGAAACGGGCCGTGAACAGCGTGACAGGCCAAGCATGATCGACTCCCGGCCACTGGCCATCCAGAGAGGCCCAGGCCACTCCCACTTTTTGATCCGTGCTCCGGTCCCCATCCCGGTCTTCGGCATCCTCCACCGGAGTGGTCTCCCGCCCGATCAAGGCAAACCGCCTGTCTGCGCCCAGCCTCTCTTCGGAGTGCAACAGTTGCGTGAACCCGTCGAAGGTCAACCGACTGGAGTCGTAATGCAGCCACACTCCCAGTCCCGTTGTCTGGGTTTGCGCGGGATTGGCTGTGGCGTATTGAATGGTCACGCTCACGCTTGTGCCCGGCGTGATGGTTTGAGTATTCACACTCGGAGCGAGACTCTGCTCTCTGGCCTCCAGTTCCTGACATGCCCCCCAAAAGATCAGCGCCAGAATCCACAAGCGCGTCCGCGCGGCTTCAGGCAAAAGGCGCGTCTTCCCGGTTGCCCGGAAGGACGCGCCTTTCCAACACTCACTTGAGGCCGTCAATGGTGGTCACCACCGTGTCATTCGTCTGTCCCGAAGGCAGTACCACACCGGTATTGATGGTCGAGCCTCCGTTCAGACGCCGCAGAATCAACACCCCATCCGTGGCATCCACCGTTCCGCTCTTGTCCACATCGAACACGGTCCCGGCCGTGGCGATGGTGGCGATGACCGTATCATTGGTCTGCCCCGAAGGCAGCACCACACCGGTGTTGATGGTCGATCCCCCATTCAGACGCCGCAGAATCAACACCCCATCCGTGGCATCGGTGGTACCGCTCTTGTCCACATCCAGTTTGATCACATTGATCCCGCCGCTGAAGGTGATCGTCACCGTCGAGGCGGAACTGTTCTGCTTGCCATCGTTGACCGTCAGGCTGAAGGTGTAGGTTCCGTTCACGGTCGGCGTGAAGGTCGGTTTGGCAACGGTGGTGGAAGAAAGCGTGACACTGGATCCGGTCGGCTGGCTGACAAGAGCCCAGGTGTAAGTCAACGTGGTATCCGACGTATCCGCATCGGCACCGGATCCATTCAAGGTCACCGCACCCGCCGTGCTCACCGTCTGGGCCGAACCGGCATTGGCCGTGGGGGCGTTGTTGATCGTCACGGTCACGGTGGACGGAGTGTCACTGGAATGCAGTCCATCGCTCACGGTCAGACTGAAGACCAGCGAACCCACGGTGCCCGGGGCCGTGAAGGTCGGTTTGGCGACGGTGCTGGAAGAAAGCGTGACCGCGCTGCCCGAACTCTGGCTCCAGGCATAAGTCAAGGAGCTGCCCGCATCGGCATCCGAAGAGCCCGAACCATCCAGGGTCACAACCGCTCCGGGCGCCACCACCTGGGCGCTGCCGGCTTTGGCCACTGGACGGGTGTTGACCGTGATGGTCACAGTCGCGCTGTTGGTGCTGTTCTGGGTGCCGTCGTTGACCACCAGACTGAACACATAAGAACCGGACACCGTGGGCGTGAACGTCGGCTTCGACGCCGAGATCGACGACAGGGTCACCACCGACGTAGCGGGACTGGTCTGGGTCCAGGTGTAGGTCAACGCATCGCTGTCCGTATCCTGTGATCCACTGCCATCCAGGGTGACGACACTGCCGGCCGCCACGGTCTGCGCCGAACCAGCATTGGCCACCGGGGCGTTGTTGGCGGTCACGGTGACACTCTTGGCGGCAGAGGCCACCTTGCCATCGTTGACCACCAGGGCGATCACGTATTTACCCTTCACATCCGGCGTGAACGACGCGGACGGAGGCGAACTCTGGGTGATGAAGCTCGAAGCGGTTCCAGCGGTCCCGGTGGTCAAAGCCGATCCGGTCGGTTTGCTGGTCAGGGTCCAGATGTAGGAGGTGAGCGTGTCACCATCCTGATCCGTGGATTTTGAACCGTTCAAGGTGACGGCGCTGCCCGGCGCTACCGTGACATCACTGCCCGGGTCGGCGACGGGAGCATTGTTGGTTCCGGCCGCCGCGTTCACGGTCAGCGTCATCGTGGAGGCGGAACTGTTTTCGAAGCCGTCGTTGACCACCAGGGAGAAGGTATACGAACCGGCTGTCTTGACCACGATCGTCTGGGTACTGCCACTCAAGGTGGAATTGGCCGACAGCGTGGACGAACCGGAGGTGATGACCGCACTGGTCGGCATGCTGGTCAACGTCCAGGTGTAGGTCGACAGGGTATCCCCATCCGTATCGGTGGAGGTGGCCCCCGTGAGAGAGACCGAAGCCTGACCGCTGCTTAAGGTCACGGTCTGGTTGCCACCCGTGGCGGCAGTCGGCGCGATGTTGGTGGAGGTGTATTTGCTCACCGCCGAAGCCGTCTTGGACCAGGGGGTGGGATTGATCACCTTGACATCGTAAATCCCCGGCGCCGTGCTGGCCGGAACCGTGGCCGTCAGTTGGCTGGAACTGACAAACGTCACGTTGGTCAGGGCGACATCCGACAGGGTAACGGTCGAACCACTGACCGTGCGCTTGCCGTTGACCAGTTGAATCGTGGCCCCGCTCATGAAGTTGGTACCATTGAGGGTCACGTTCACAGCGGATTTGTGAGACCCGGAGGCCGGAGAAACCGGCGTGGTGGCATCCAGGGTGGGCGCGCTGTTCAGAACATAAGGTCCGGACTTGGTGATGGCGGTGGCTCCCACCAAACCTCCGCTATCCGAAGCACGAATGAAGAAATAATAGGTGCCATCCGCCAGGGAACTGGCCGTCACCGTCGTGCTGTTGCTCAAGGTGCCACGCTTCAAGGTGGTGGACTCGGCCGTGGCCAGACGCGTCTCGAAGGTGGACGTATCCAAAGAGGTGTCGGTGCTGACCACATATTCGTAAGTAATCGACGAACCGGAAATCCCGGAAGTGGCGGCAGTCCAGGACAAAACAATACTGCTGTTCGTCGAAGAGACCGACGCGGTATGACTCGTGCTGGCGACCCCGTTCACCGAACTGCCGCTGGTAATGGCCGCACCGGCGCTCAGGGCCGACACAACCCACACCATCACGGCCGACAATACCTGAATTGCGTGATTACGTTTCATGGTAACATCCTGATTTTTATTGAACATAAAAACTCCCCTCCCACCTCGGGAGGGGAGATCCTGAAAACCGATCATGACACAGACAAAGCCTTGGGGTCCATCCCTGTTGAACACGAAAGACGTTAATCCGTGACCACCCCGGACACCGTGACGCCCAGACTCAAATCCAGAGTGACCCCCCCACTGGTGGCTGTGGCGCTACCCGTGGCATAACCACTGGTCACGCTCCAATCCGCGCTCTTGACCTTGGTCGCGCTGAACGCCTTCACCGTGTAGCTCTGATCCGGCGTCAGACCCTCCAGCTTGTACACCCCGGTCGTCGCATTGGCCACCGCACGATCCTTCTCCACGCCACTGGCGTCATACGCGATCACCATCGCTTCCCCCGCCGCGCTGCCGCCGCTGGTCACCGTGCCCTGGATGATCCCTGCCGCCTTGACCACCGCCAGCGTCACCCCGCTTGCATTCGCGCCGTTCACCGTCACGTCCGTGCCCGCCGTCCCTTCCGGCGTCCACACGTCCACCTTGTAGGTCGCGTTCGACAATCCCTTGATCGTGAACTCTCCCTTCGCGTTGGTCACCGCTCCGCCGCCCATCGAATCGCTCGACGACCACGCGTTCACCCACGCCCCGCTCACCGCGTTGCCGCCACTCGTCACCGTGCCCTTGATCGCGTAACCCGTCAACATCGCCACGTTCAATCCCGTGGTGTTGCCGCTGACCGACACCGTGCCCACATCGTTCCAGCCGCTTGTCCAGCTCGACGCCGTCACCTTGTGGTCGCTCACCGTCGCACTCCGGGTCCGCTGCGACACATACCCGCTCGAACTCACCTCCACCGTGTAGTTGCCCGCCGGCAATCCCTCCAGCGTGTAACTCGCATTCCCGGTCACACTCGTCCGGGATCCACCCGTCGCCGACCAGGCGTTGATCTCCACCACCTGATCCGACGCCAGACCGCTCACCGTTCCCGACAGCGTGTAGAACAGATTGCCCGCCGCCGTCAGGTTGAAGTCGATTCCCTTGGTCGCTCCCGCGTTGACCACACTCACCTTGCTGTGGTTGTCCCACACCGCAGTCACGCCAGACGTGGCGTAAAACACCCCTTGATAACCACGCCACACCCCCACCACATAGTCGGTTCCATCCGGCACGCCGCTCAGCGTGTAGCTCGCCGATCCGCTGGCGTCCGCCGTCGCTCCCCCCACCACGAACGCGTCCGTGGCCGGCGACCACACATCCACCCGTACCCACTCCTGGCCCTTCAGACCCGTGATGGTTCCGGCAATGGTTCCTCCCGTCGAAGCCGTGAAATCCACTCCGCTCACGTCCCCGCCGCTGGTGTTCACATCCGACTTCTTCTGCGTCATGTAGCCGTCCGCGCTGAAGGTCACCTTGAAGTCCGTCGCCGAACCCACCCCGGCGATCGTGTACGCATCCGCACCCGATCCCGCCGCCTCCACCGCGTTCCCGCCCCAGGAGTAGGTGCTGTTCGACCATGCGTCCAACCAGCCCCACTGTCCCTTCTTCATGCCATTCACCGTGCCGGCAATCGACTTGCCCGACGACACCACCAGATCGATCGTCGCGTTACCACTGGCCACATTCACCAACTCCGCGTTCTCCCAGGCTCCCGGCGCCTTGCCGTTGCCCGCATACGTGCCGCCCTGAATCTGGCCGCCCCAAATGGAAATCCGATAGTCCTCCGCCGCTTCCAGACCCTTGATCTCCACCGAATCGCTGGTGCCGTTTCCATACGACACCTCGCCTCCGCCCCACGACCACGTCGTCTCCGAGAACGCATCCACCCACGCCTTCTGACCGCTCTTCAGACCAGACACCTTCACCGTCACCTGGCGACCACTGCCCACCTGCATCGCCACATAACGGTCGCTCGACAGGTCCAGCAACGTCGCACGATCCCATCCCACCAGACTCCCGACCGTGGCCGGATAGTCGCTGTCTCCCACCTCTCCTTTGAAGTTGCCCGTCTTGAAACCACCATCCGCACCACCCACAAACAAACGGTAGTCCTTCCCGCTGGCATCCAGACCCTTCAACTCGATCAACGCCTGACCAGCGCTGTCCGCTGTCCCCTGCTTCCAGCGACCCGCGCTCAACTCTGCCGACCAGACGTTGGCATCCACCTTCGCACCGGCGCTCAAACCCGTCACCTTCACCTTCAAGGTCTTCGAGGTCACCGCCGCCAGATCCACCGCCACACCCGTCACGTTGCCGTTCAACGTGCTCAACAACGTCGCCTTCTCCCAACTCTTCGGTCCCGACGCCGCTCCTCCAACCACTCCGCCATAATATCCCGACGGCACATCCTCCGCATCCGACTGCCAATCCAGACGATAATCGCCCGCCTGCGCCAGACCCGAAACCTCAAAACTCACCGCTCCGCTTCCGGTCCCCACCACTTCGGTCCCGCCCCACACCCGCTCGCTCTCCGACCACACGTTCACACGCACCTTCACATCCTTGCCCAGACCCGCAACCGTACCGCCGATCTTAGCCCCCGCGTTCATCAAAAAGTCCACGTTCTCCGGACTCTTGCTCCCCGAAGCGTCGATCAGCGTCGCTTCGTCCTCCTTGCCCGCGTTCTTGTAATAGGTCGTGCGATACAACCCGCTCCATCCCCATACCACGCCCACATAGTTGTTGGCCGGCTCCACCGTCACACGATAATTGCCATTCTCATCCGTGTTGGCTCCATACCAACGGCTTCCGTCCTGACTGTGAATGTCCACCCAGGTCCACGCCAGACCGTTGTTGCTCGCGTCCGTCACACGACCGGAAATCGTGTTGCCCGTGGTCAGGGTGAAGTTCACCGGAACACCGCCGGCGCTGTTCTCCTGAATCACCTCACCGGCAACCGGCCTGGAATAACCATCCTCGGTTTCGACAAACTTGTCCTTGGCCCGTTTGTAAACCCCGGTCACACCTTGGGATTCCACCTTCACCATCACCGGTTCCGGAGAAAGATGCGCCTCGCTCCAGACGTTGACTTCATACCAGACCACCTTGCCGGCAGCCGGTTTGTGGATCAGAAGCGCATACTGACCCGTCGAATCCGACGCCTTGCCCGCGCCTTGACGGGTATCGGAAGACCAGGCATTCACCCACAGATTGGCAATCCCGTTGCCCGAGCCATCCTGGATCGTGCCGGTGATGGAAAGACCGCTGCCCACACGCACCAGCAATCCCTGGTTTCCATTGCCCAGATCCATCAACGGCCAGGCCACCTCGCCGGTGGCGTCTGCGGTCAGATCCTTCTCGAACGGCAAGGCCTGTTGCCAATCACTCGACAGGCCATAACCATCGGTGGCATTGCCAACCACCACACCCCCGATGAATCCGGTCCCTTCGATCCAGGCTCCGGTTTGGGGATCCTGGTGACCGCTGGGATAGATGCTGATGTCAAAGCTGTTGTCCACCCCCTGGGTCAGATTCACCGAAGGCAGATTCAAGGTGAAATAGCCCCCCTGATCCGTGGCCACACCCCCCATGGACGAGTTGACCCAGGCATAAGGCACACCCTCATTGGCGCCATTGACCACCCGACCGTGAATCGGCTTGCCCGCATCCACCAGAATGCCAATGGCAAGAGACTTGTCCATCAGGATATGGGTCACGACATGCTCGTCCCACTGCGACATCACCATGCCCGGCACCACGCCCGCCATCTGACCGGACAGACCGTTATGACTCAAGGTGTCCGTAGTGCTCACCAGACTCGCCTTGACCAGAGGCCGGGTTTTCTCGTCCTCCTTCACCCAACGGCTCACCCAGGAGGCTTCCGGAGGGGTGATCCAACTGCCACCCTGGAAATTCACCGCATTGCAAGACGACGCACCGCTGCCGCCGGTGCCGGTCTCACAGTAGGCCGGCCACACCTCCACCTGATACTCCTTGTTCGGCACCACCAGCACGGAGAAGTTTCCTTCCGCATCCGTGCGGGCGTGGAAGTTGGTCGTCCACTCTTTGTCATGCACACTCACTTGCGCCTCGGCGACCGCAGCGCCGTTGGACTGCACCATCTTGCCGGAGAGGGTCATGCCAGCCATCAAACGCACATCGAGCACCAAGGAACTGGTCACCCGGAAAATTTTGGCGCTGGACCAGTCATGGACCACATGGCCCTCGCCATCCGCATAACCACCCACCAGACCACCGGGCAGTTTCACCTCTTGCGGGGGATTGGTATCCCATTTCCAGTAGGAGGTGGCGTACTCGACGCGGTATTTACCCGGCTGCACGGTAAATTCATACTGACCAGTCGCACTGGTACGGGTTTCGGCCCAAAGACCCGAAGAACCGGTCTCCTCGTCCCACTCGGGTTGCAAGCGCACCGTCACATCCTGGATTCCGGTGGTGCCATCGGTGGTGACGCTGCCACGGATGGTCAAGCCGGCGATCAGGGTGGCGTTGACCGTGGTATCGGTGTTGAAGGTGTATTTCTTGGCGGTGTCGTAAGCGCCGTTGAGGCTGTGATCCTCCGCACCGGTGCTGTAACCACCCAATCCGTCCAACTTGACCTGTTTCTGGGTCTGCCAGTCGTAGTAGCTGGTGCTGAAGTAGACCCGATAGACCGAGCCTTTCTTGACGAAAATCTCATAGTTGCCATTGGCGTCCGTGGTGCCCTGGGCCCATTCGGAAGTGCCCGTGGTGCTCTCCCAGTCGGGTTGCAGTTCCACCCGCACCCCTTGAACCGGCTGTTGAGCGCTGTTGACCACCTTGCCGGAAATGCGCATCCCGCTGGCCATGACCGCGTTGAGGGTCGTGGTCTGCTCGAAATGGAATACTTCCGCGTTTTCAGACAGTTCGACGGTACCACCCTCACCATCGGCATACCCGCCATGTCCCAACACGCCAGGAATCTTCACCATCGACATCGTGGTGTTGTCCCAATATTCGGAACGGAACTGGACGCGGTATTGGCCTGGATGGATGTCCACCGAATAGTGTCCGGCCGCATCGGTTTTCACCGAGGCGGAGTCCACCACTCCAGTGTTGTGTTCCCAATCGGGTTGGAATTCGACCTGGATATTCTGCAAAGCCCCCTGAGCGCCGGTCACCGTACCGGAAACCGTGATCCGGGTGGTCGTCCCCGGATCGCCGCCGCCACCGCTGGTCTGGTGGTATTCCGAGGTCAAGGAGACAGTGCCCAGATTCAGATCGTTCTGGAGGTTCTGACTCATGCCCTGGGTCTTGGAAAGACCGGTGCTCTCGCCGATGGAGGCCACATAGGCCATGGCCACGAAACCGGTGCCCACATACTGGAAGGCCAAGGTGTAGGAACCGGCATCCAACTCCACGTCAAAAGCGCCGTTGGCCGTGGTATGGAACACCAACGGCGTCTGGCTGTTGGCGGGATAGACAAGCAGATCGGCCTGGACCAGCCCATGGGTTCCGTCGGTGAGGATCCCGCTGATGCGTTTCTTGCCCGTCGGGGAACCGGCGCTCCCGACCATCAACACCATCTCCCCGCTGGTGGCGGAAACCTGGAAGGCGGCGGAACCGGTGAGAGTGCCGTCGGCCACATTGACCGTTCCGGAGGCGGCGTTGCCGTTGTACCAGCCGCCGGTGAAAGAACCCACGCCATTATGCGGCCACACCCCGAGGCAATAGGTGCCATCGGCGAGCACCGCCGTCACCTTGCCCTCCGGATCCGCGCCGAAATGATTCCCCGGTCCCGCCACACACGCGCCGTTGTCAAACGGCAGAATCTGGATGCCGGCATCCGGCACCGGGGTGCTGGCGGCGGTCACCACACGGAAAGGCACATTCCGGCCCTGATCCGTGGCACTGAGCGTCAACACCTGGGGATCGGTCCAGGAGGCGGTTTGCACCTGGAGGTGCTTGCGGACAAATCCCGCCGCGCTGTAGGTCACATCCAGAGTCGCGATCTCATCGCCCACCGGCGGCGTGAGACGATTGAACAGGGTCAACAAGGCGCTGCTCGTGCCCGGGGTTTCGTTGAACGTGGCGGCGACGTTGTGGGAATGGGGCTCGGCATAGGCGCTGCCGATATGTTCAGCCCGTGTCTGGACAAACGCATCGTTCAAGATGACACCCATCGGCCCGTCGATGCGGACCTTGCGGGCCTGGATGGCGTCCGTGGTCAAGGACTTCAGCGTCCCGGTCGCGTCCACCACGGCCCGCAAGGAACCCCTCCACAGGCCATCGTTTTCCTGGTTTTGTTCAAAGACCACCCCGAAACCCTGCGCCAGATAGACATGATTGACCTGCGGCGTACTCGTCCCGGCACCCTGAGGCGCGTGACGGGTCTCCACCATCCGGATCTGGGTCGCCTGGGTGAGCCGACTCAACAACGCCGCGTCGGTGATCGAATCGCGCCAATGGGCGAAATACGCATCGTTCATCAAGGCGGTGGGAGGCGTGGGATCCAGAAGATTGACGTTCGTGGTCACGGTGATTTCGGTTTTGGTGACCGTCCACTGATCGGTTTTGGGCTGTCCATCCTCGCCCAGCGGGAACCGTACCGCATACTGGCTGTTGGTGTAGCCGTCCGTGACCGAAGCCGGAACCAGGGGCGAAGGCAAGGTGAGATTGGAGCTGGACAGATCCGCAGCGGTCACGCCCACGGCCGGATCGGGCTGGGTCTTGAAACCGAAATCCACAAAACGGGTGATCCGGTTCTGCCACAGATCCACCCGTTTCTCCCCATGGAACGTCAGGCCATTGGCATCGAGGGTGTAGTAGTTCTCCCCATGATTGCTCCGTTCCACGGAGACGGCACGCTCCATCAAAGTGGCGCTGCCACCGGCCCGCGAGGGTTGCAAGGAGAACTCCGTGACCGGATTGGTCTGCTGGAAGGCGTTCCAGCGGCCATGGGTCACCAGGGTGACCTCCGCCGGGAACAGCCATTGGGCCATGTCGATGGAGGTGACCGGCGTGGCTGGATCCACACAGGTGACCGTGGTGGTGGCCTCGCTGGTACCAAAAGAGAGGGTGAGCGTGGCGCTGCCCGCCTTCTGACAGGTAATGGGCACGCCCGTCACCGAAGTGGTCCAGGTGATCACGTCCGTTCCCGAGGTGACCGTGACCGCAGGAGCGTTGCCGCCGGTCGGAATCGGGAGGGTACGCGAACCCCCGACCGTCATGTTGATCGGCTCCAGGGGCTGTGGGGTCGTGGTGCCACCCCCTCCACCACCCGTGGAAACAGTGCAATTGACCGGCACCGAAAAGGCGTGAGAGGCGCTGTCTCCGACCACCAGCATGGCGCTGCCCGCTTCGGAACAGACCACGGTGGCGCTGGCGTTGACACCGGTGACCGCAATCAACGGGCTGTCCTCTTCGAACCGGTAGGGAGCCGTCCCACCGGAGACCAGCAGTTCGGCGGTTCCGCCCACCTCAAGGTTCAGCGCTGGAGGATAGACGGTCATGGTCACGGGATGGCTGGTGGCGTGGGGCGCGAATCGAACCCGCTCGGAACGGTTGTTGTTCCAGTCCCCCTGGCCGCCGCCCTGGGGCCAGAGCAGACCCACGGTATGATGGGTAAAGAATCCAAGCGCATAGGTTGCCTGCTGATCGATCATCGACAAAGGCCAGGAGACCTCCATGGTCTGGGTGGAGGTGTTCACGGTCAGAGAGTCGGACAACTTCACATAGGCGTTGTAGTCGTGAGGATTGGCCGAGGTGTTGTACAAACGGGCCGAAACCCCTGCGGCATCGTAAAACAACTCGACGGCAAAAGCCGGTCCACCCGCCTGGGCAGGCATGAACTGGACCCAGTAATTGGCATATTCACCGGTCGGCAGCAGCAGAGAAGAGCGATCCAGGCGCAGATAACCCCGCGTGTCATCGCGGGCCAAATAGATCCCGGTCACGTCCAGACCCGTGTACTCATCCCCCTGGTCACCGGGAGGATCCGCCAGGATCGGAGCCAGCATGGCCCAGTCGGTGGAAGCGCCATCCACCACGATGGTGGCCACAGGAGCGACGAAGACCACCTCTTCGAGAATATCCGGAATGCCGTTCTGATTGACATCCTGGTTGAGACTTTCGTGTTTGAAATTGTAAACCCCATCCGGAAACACGCCACCCAAGGTGGCATCCGGGAACAGTCCACCCGGCTTGTTGCCGCTGAAAGCGGGCAGGATGTTCCGCACGCTCACGCCGTCGAACCATTTGGCCAGATTCAGGGCCAGGGAGTGGGTTCCTTCGGTGATCTGGGTGGTACCGGCCAAAGCGGACTTGAAGTCGTTCAAGAACTTGGTGGCATCGGCGACCTCCTGGGCATCCAGGGTGAAGAGGTCATCGTCTTGAGGATCGCTCTCCGCCTGAATGGAGGGAATCGCGGCCAGCAGGGAGTCGGCCGCCAGATTCCAATGGCTTTTGGCAGCGGCCAGATTGGTGGAGGCATACGGGGACAAGGAACCGAAATTCGGATGGTTCAAAAAGAGTTGTTCGGCAGGCACGCCCATGGCGGCATCGATGTCGATGGTCCAGTCATAAGCCTGATCAATAAACAGTTGGCCGAGCATCAGGCCCAGCAGACCTCTGAACATCAACACGTCGGAGTAGTCGATCTCGTCCAACTCTGAACTACCCGGTTCTCCCACCATGAAGGGAGCCATGTCCGCCGGAACATCGTTGAGCAGGGCCAAGGCCTCGTTGAACGCCGGAATCATCGCGGCGTTCATCCAGCCGCTGAGATCCTGACCGGTCGGAGAGGCGATGGGCAGAACCTCGGGACAGGTCATTTTTTCCAGCCCCAGATGACGACGGGTACAGCCGAATCCGGCCAGCAAATCCCCCAAGGTGACGCCTGCGGTGTCATACCGGGTGGTCGCGGTCGTTGCGGATTGGGCGGTATTGGTCGCAAGGGAGGCGATGCGGGAGAGGGCGTGCAGCACGTGGGTGGCATGTTTGGAAGAGTCCCCGGCCAGGGTGGCCTTCTCGTCGGCCTTGGCCAAAAAGGCGTCCGCCGCCACCATCCAGCCGTGGCTGAAGGCCATGGACAGACCATATTGCGTCAGGGTGGGCACATCCAGGGTCGAGACATGATCGATAAGGGTTCTCTGAATGGCTCCGAAGGGGACATTCGCGCGCAACGGGGTGGAAGAGGCCAGCGCCAACCCGGTGGTCGGGGGGTTGGTCGGGGTGACCACACCCTCGACGGCGTGAATATGCAGCATGCCGAAATCAAAACCGGCTCCAGAGAGCAGTTGAAACGCATCCTGGGAACGGTTGTTGAATCGCAACGGCAACAAGGTTCCGTCGGTGAACACGAATACCGAGAGATCCTGATTCACCGGAAGGTCGCTGACCACGAAGGTCTGCTGGGGCATCATGCCGGCAAGAGGCGTGGATTCCAGGGTCTCTGTGGCCCGAAGCACGGTATTGCTGCCATCCACCACCAAGATGAGCGCCCTTGCGCCCATCTGACCCGAAATCGACTCGGCGTGCGCCATGCCCACGGACCATACCAGCCCGAGCAGGACGAACGCCATTCTTAGAACCTGTTTTCCGATCCCTTGTCCAACCATGATCCATCCCCTTGTGTGTAAAGACTGTCTGGCCTGATGCGAAACGCGCGAGGCGGGCGCGACGGGCGTCACGGTTGAGCGCCCTGGGCCGCCTCACGCTGCCGTTTGATTTCGGCTTGCCGTTTGGCTTCGGCGTTGCGTGCCGCCGCTGTTTTCTGTTCGGTGACAATGGCCGCCTGACGGGTCGCCTCGGCACGTCGGGCCGCCTCGACCTGGGTCGCCTGATCACGCACCAGAGCGGCTTGCCGATTGACCATGGCCCGATTTTCGATTTGTTGTTCCGCCGGGGTCTTGAGAGTGGCCAGATCCTGACGCAACTGCTGCAATTTCAGTTGCTCCGGGGCCATCATGCCTTGAAAATTCTGCTCGCTGCGGGCCTGCTGCTGCTCCAAGGTGGCCAATTTTTCCACCAGTTCGCGGGAATTGCCCTGACCCGAGGCCAACGCCGCCTGGGTACGGGCCTTTTCTGCGGCCAGGGCCTGACGCTCTCCGGCGGCCTTGCGTTGAATCAGCGCCATGGCGGCCTCGGTTTCGGCCATGGCAGACATGACCTGAGCCGGTCCCCGCACGCCATGAACATGGATGCGTCCTGAAGCGGAAGGAGAGGAGGATCCAGCGGTGGCGGTATCCCTGCCCGACCCGGAAGACGCGGCGGCGCTCCCGACCGGATCGCCGGAGGAGGTCGTGGCCGGGGCGGCTTTCCCGGCCTCGGAAGCATTGGGCGCTGCGGTTTTGTCGGCACCGGTTTCGGTGACTTCGGCGGGTCCGATGCGGTCATAGCGGGTCATGCTCAGACTGCCTTTCTTGAAGACCTTGACCTGAACCACCCGGGAAGCGCCCTTTTCCCCTTTTTCACCTTTCTTGCCCGTCGCGTACACCACCACATGGCTCTGACCGCTCAGCAGACGCTTCAGGGCCGACTCCAGAGGCACCCCTTCGAAGGTCATCGAGAGCGCGCCCTTGACCTCCGGATCCAGCAAAAATGGCACGCCGACCGTGTTGGCCACCTGTTCCAAAGCCGCCCGAATGGGAGTGGAACGAAAGGCGACACTCAGTTTGCCCTGACGGTAGGAAACCCCGTCGGGAACCGATGCGGCGGCAGAGATCGCGGAAGCGGGTGCGAACACCACCCAGGAGAACAACAAAATCAGGAAAATCAATCGGAATTGGTTCATGTACTCCCCTTCCCCCTGGGAGAAAAACCGTTGGAAAGCTCCCTGCTGCATGGAGTGATCGCTCCATTTTCAGTTCAGGTTAACATTTACTCAAAAAATGTCAAAACAAAAAATACCCCCCCTGCATCATCGTGAATTGGGATCCTTTCCACATGATCTCGCATCCACTCACATGGCGGTCAGGGCGAAATCCAGCCCCACCCGCAACCCCTGCGCCGTGGCCCGGCCCTTGGGGGTTTCGGCGACATAAGAACCCGGAATCTCGAAAGCGCGTTCGACTGGATTCCACTCCATGGCAATACTGGTAATTTTCTGCTGCGCGATCGGATTCTCCAGGGTGGCCTGATGAAAGCGAATGCGACCCGACTCCTGGGTCACCAGAGCGGAGCGCGCGTGCAAACGCAAAGTCACCGTCTGATCCAGCAACAACTCCAGGGTAACCGGAGCCAATACCAGTTGGGTCACCCGCGACCACAAAGAGGACACCCCAGCCTTCCCCCCCTCTGCCCGTTGCGGAAGCATGCCTTTGATCATGCCGCCAACCTCCAGATCCAGGGAGTCCGGTAACGGTTGGGAGTGGGCGCTGTCACGATACAGACGCAGATGCACATCCTTGAAAATCGCTTCCTGCACGGCCCGACTCTGAAAGGCCAGAAAACGACGACGTTGAATGGTGAACTCCTGCGCCGCGAAAGACTTGACCGGTCGGCCATCCCGCAGTTCCGTATAAACCGGTCCCCCCACCGCATACCGGGAAAATGCCTCCGTCATCGTGGCGTCGGCGACCTGTTCCACGCCCCCGGACAGCCGATAATCCCGATGCAGCACAAACACCACGCCACCGAGACACCCCACCATCAGGAGCTTCAACCCCATCAGGCCCACGGAACGCCATGACCGGATACGCACGCTCCAGAATCCTCGTCAGAAATCTTGACTCCAGAACCGCGTTAAAAACCTTGGCTCCAGAACCTTGACGACGCTCCTGGCAGACCTTGTAAAGATCACGGCAGCATCGTGCCAGGACTCCCGCGCGTTACCGGTTCACCATGGATCACATCCAGCCCATCGGCGAACCGGCAACACGCGGGGTGAGTCGTTGGATCAGTTCAAACCCAGATCCAAAGCCGCTCCCCCACTGGTGGCTGTGGCGCTACCCGTGGCATAACCACTGGTCACGCTCCAATCCGCGCTCTTGACCTTGGTCGCGCTGAACGCCTTCACCGTGTAGCTCTGATCCGGCGTCAGACCCTCCAGCT
>JADGBT010000014.1 GCA_015231375.1 Magnetococcales bacterium
ACTTCCCATGGCGGGGTCAATCCCAAGGCCAGTGTGAACAGGGTGGATGGGTCCATGTGCGCCTCCTCGGTTGTCTACCAAAGCGCCCATATTATCATATCCTACCCACGTGAAACAGCGAGGAGCCGGATTTTCCGTTGATTGGCTTGAACTCCCTCATGCAAAAAGTTCAAAGATTGCCATAGTCAACCCAAACATCGACGTTAAGTCGGAAAAAGATTGGCCGTCACAATTTTCCTGGCTTGCTGACAAATTAGAAAAATTACATGAGGTTTTTCGCCCCCGCATCGAGAGCTTATCCTTTCCCCCGCCCTCCTGAAGGTCTGCTTAATCCTTCCTGCTCACCCACTCCAGGAACCGCTTGAGTCTGCCGGATGCCGGTGACGGGGCTGGATTCCCTGGACGTGAGCAGACAACTCCGTCTTCTTTAAATTTGCAGTCATGCAGTCATTCTGCGCTGCACCATTTTCAATGGACATGGCAATACCACGCCAATCGCTTCATCCAGACCCGACCCTGCCCGGATCAAATACCCGCCCCACCGGTCCCCATCGCGAAAAAAAGCACACCAGTTGGTCCGATGTCTTGAAAAAAACCGCAAACGCCTCCATGATACCCTCGACCGACATGGATGAGTTTCGCTCCTGTCCGAGGATCGTTCACGGCATCACGCGCATTCTTGAAAAAGGCCGTGAAATCGTGTCACGCCAAGCCCTTCCGGGCAAAACCGCGTGGACCCAAAGACGATACCCGACAGGCAGGCGATAAATGACAGAGAAATAATGGAGATTCCGGTTGATGACTGTAGCCACGCGCCACGGGAGACCCTTGTGAACCAACCCGCCCCCAAGGACACCCCCTTTTCCACCGGTCATCAACAGTGGCAACAGGCCGCCGCCCAGGCTCTGGGGGGGGAATCGCCTCTGGATCTGGCCTGGACCGGCGCCGAAGGAATTCCCCTGCAACCCCTGTACACCGCCGACGATCTGGCCTCCCGCGACTGGGATCCCCACACCATGCCCGGCCTCTCCCCGTATGTGCGCGGGCCGTATCCCACCATGTACGTCAAACGGCCCTGGACCATCCGCCAGTATGCCGGATTCTCCACCGCCGAGGCCTCCAACGCCTTCTATCGTCAATCCCTGGCTGCGGGCGGTCAGGGGATTTCCGTGGCCTTCGATCTGCCGACCCATCGGGGATACGACTCGGACCATCCAGAGGTGGTGGGGGATGTGGGCAAGGCCGGAGTGGCCATCGACTCCATCGAGGATCTGAAAATTCTGTTCTCCGGCATCGCCCTGGAGCGGGTTTCGGTCTCCATGACCATGAACGGCGCGGTGTTGCCGATTCTGGCGGGATATGTGGTGGCGGCCCGGGAACAAGGCGTGGCGGAAGCCAGACTCAGCGGCACCATCCAGAACGACATCCTCAAAGAATTCATGGTGCGCAACACCTACATCTATCCGCCGGGACCATCGATGCGCATTGTCGGCGACATCATCGCCCACGCCTCGGCCACCATGCCCCGCTTCAATCCCATCTCGATTTCCGGCTATCACATGCAAGAGGCCGGGGCGGACGCGGCCCTGGAGCTGGCCTACACCCTGGCCAACGGCAAAGCCTATGTGGAAACCGCCCTGGCCCGTGGTCTGGATGTGGATGATTTCGCCCCGCGTCTGTCGTTCTTTTTCGGCATCGGCATGAACTTCTACATGGAAGTGGCCAAACTGCGCGCCGCGCGCCTGTTGTGGCAACGGATCATGGCGCCCTTCAAGCCGCACAATCCCAAATCCAGCCAGTTGCGCACCCATTGCCAGACCTCGGGATGGTCTTTGACCAGTCAGGATCCCCACAACAACGTGGTGCGCACCACCATCGAAGCCATGGCCGCAGTCTTCGGCGGCACCCAATCGTTGCACACCAACGCCCTGGACGAGGCCATCGCCCTGCCGAGCGAATTCGCCGCCCGCATTGCCCGCAATACCCAGATCATTTTGCAGCAAGAGGCCCATCTGACCCATGTGATCGACCCCTGGGGCGGTTCCTACCTGATGGAGAGCCTGACCCACGATCTGGCGGACAAGGCCTGGAGCCTGATCGAAGAGATCGAAGCCGCCGGGGGCATGGTGGAGGCCATTGCCCGTGGACTGCCCATGCGACGCATCGAAAGTGCCGCCACCCTCAAACAGGCGCGCATCGACCGGGGCGAAGAGGTAATCGTGGGGGTCAACCGCTACCGTTGCGCCACGGAAGAGCCGCTCGACGTGCTGGTGGTGGACAATCTGGCGGTACGGGAGTCCCAGTTGCAGCGGCTCGCCCAGGTGCGCGCTGCGCGGGATCCGGTCGCGGTGCAGACAGCCCTGACGGCCCTGACCCAAGCCGCCACGGAAGACAGCGGCAACCTGCTGGCCCTGTCCATCGAGGCCATGGCCGCCCGGGCCACGGTGGGCGAGGTGAGCGAAACGCTGGCCCAGGTATACGGACGGCATCGCCGTCAGATCGGGGCCACCAGCGGAGTTTATGGCACCAACTGGCAGGGTGAAGCGGTGTGGCAACAACTCGCGCGGGATGTGACCGCCTTCGTGGCCCGCACCGGACGGCGGCCCCGGCTGCTGGTGGTCAAACTGGGACAGGATGGGCATGATCGCGGCGCCAAGGTGATCGCCTCGGCCTTTGCCGACGCCGGTTTCGATGTGGACATCGGTCCGCTCTTCCAGACCCCCGAGGACGCGGCCCGGCAGGCGGTGGAAAACGATGTCCACGCCATCGGGGTTTCCAGTCTGGCGGGAGGTCACGCCACCTTGTTGCCCCTGCTGATGCAGGCCCTGGCCCAAGAAGGGGCCGACGATGTGGTGGTGGTGGCCGGAGGGGTGATCCCGCCACAAGAATACCCCGCCTTGCAGGAACTGGGGGTGGCGGAGATCTTCGGCCCCGGAACCTCGGCGGTGGAGGCGGCCAAACGGGTGCTGGCGGCCATCGAGCGTCGTCTGGCGCACACGGCGGCCTGATTGATGTTGGAGCCGGAGAGGTCGGAGCCGGAGTTGACGGCAGGGATCCGTCGCGGGGAGCGTCGCGCCCTGGCCAAGGCCATCACTTTGATGGAAAGCAGCCGAGCGGACGACGACCGGCGTGCCGCCGCCCTGCTGGAGTCCCTGCCCGCACCGGATGAACCGGCCTTGCGGGTGGCCATCAGCGGTCCTCCCGGAGCCGGCAAAAGCACGTTGATCGAGACCCTGGGACTGCGCGCGGTGGCCAGTGGACTGCGCACGGCGGTGTTGACCATCGATCCTTCCTCCCGGCGCAGCGGCGGCAGCATTCTCGGGGACAAAACCCGCATGCCGCGTTTGAGCGCCCATCCGCTGGCCTTCATCCGCCCCAGCGCGGCCGGGACCACACTGGGAGGGGTGGGACGACGCACGCGGGAGACCATGACCCTGCTGGAAGCGGCGGGTTACGGGCTGATTCTGGTGGAAACCGTGGGCGTGGGACAGAGCGAAACCGAAGTGGATGGCATGGTGGATCTCTTCGTGCTGGTGTTGCTGCCCAACGCGGGAGACGAATTGCAGGGGATCAAACGGGGCATCATGGAGCTGGCCGGGTTGATTCTGATCAACAAGGCGGACGGGGTGTTCACCCAGGCCGCCGAACTGACCCACGCCCAGGTGAGCGCGGCCCTGCCTTTGTTGCATCGTGAAAAGAACGACGCTGGCTGGCAGCCTCGGGTGTTGATGGTCAGCGCCCTGGAGGAGCGGGGCATCGATCAAACCCTGGAAGCCCTGCGGACCTTTCAGCGCCAGATGACCGCCAACGGCGCCCTGGCCAAAAAACGGCTGCGTCAGGCGAGCGGATGGATGTGGGATCGGGTTCACGACGGATTGCGGCAACGGTTTCTGGCCGATCCGGCGGTACAACGACTGGCCGCCGAACTGGAACCACAGGTGCGCCGGGGTGAAGTGGGAGCCGTGATGGCGGCGGAACGGATGTTGCGTGTTCTGGATGGCAGCGGGAACGGAAATCATGTGGGAAATCATTGACAAGCTCGATAAACTCCGCGATCAGGCCCGTCTGGGCGGCGGCGAGGAACGCATCAAGGCCCAGCATCGCCGGGGCAAACTGACCGCCCGGGAACGGCTGGATGTCTTGATGGATCCCGGCTCCTTCGAAGAGCTGGACATGTTTGTGGAACACAACTGCGCCGACTTTGGCATGGGGGAGACCCATGTGGCCGGAGATGGGGTGGTGACCGGCTTCGGCACCATTCACGGACGGCGGGTGTTCGCTTTTTCCCAGGATTTCACCGTACTCGGAGGGTCGTTGAGCGAAACCAACGCCCGCAAGATCTGCAAGATCATGGATATGGCGGTCCGGGTCGGCGCGCCGGTCATCGGCATCAACGACTCCGGCGGGGCGCGCATCCAGGAAGGGGTGGCCTCTTTGGCCGGATACGCGGAGGTGTTCCAGCGCAATGTGCTCGCCTCCGGGGTGGTGCCGCAGATTTCCGCGATCATGGGGCCGTGCGCCGGAGGGGCGGTCTACTCCCCGGCCCTCACCGACTTCATCCTCATGGTCAAAGACACCTCCTACATGTTTCTGACCGGACCGGAGGTGGTCAAGACCGTCACCCACGAAGAGGTGACCGCCGAACAACTGGGAGGCGCCAACACCCATGCCACCCAATCCGGCGTGGCGGATTTCGCCTTCGGCAACGATTTGATTCTGCTCAAACAGTTGCGCCGTCTGCACTCGTTTCTGCCGGACAACAATCTCGCGCCCCCGGTGCGCATCGACACCGGAGACGATCCCCGCCGCCAGGAGCCCTCCCTGGACACCCTGGTGCCGGACGATCCGCTGCGCCCCTACGACATGAAAGAGCTGATCGAAAAGGTGGTGGACAACCACGATTTCATGGAGGTCCAGGCCGGATACGCCAAAAATATCGTGATCGGTTTCGCCCGCATGGATGGCCACACGGTGGGCATCGTCGCCAATCAGCCCCTGGTGCTGGCCGGATGTCTGGATATCGCCAGTTCGGTGAAAGCGGCCCGCTTCGTGCGCTTTTGCGACTGCTTCAATATTCCGCTGGTCACCTTCGTGGATGTTCCCGGTTTTCTCCCCGGTCTGCAGCAGGAACTGGGGGGCATCATCAAGCATGGTGCCAAACTGCTGTTCGCCTTCGCCGAAGCCACGGTCCCCAAGGTGACGGTGATCACCCGCAAGGCCTATGGCGGGGCTTACGATGTCATGTCGTCCAAACATCTGCGCGGCGACCTCAACTATGCCTGGCCCAACGCCGAAATCGCGGTCATGGGGCCGAAAGGGGCGGCGGAGATCATCTTCCGCAACGAAATCCGCTCCGCCGAAGACCCCGAAGCCCGGCTCAAGGAGGTCAGCAGCGCCTATGCGGCCAATTTCGCCAACCCCTTCATCGCAGCGCGCAAAGGATTCATCGATGATGTCATCATGCCCCACGATACCCGTTTCCGGGTCATCCGGGGGTTGCAGAACATGATGGGCAAGAAATTGACCAATCCTTGGAAAAAACACGACAATCTGCCACTGTAGCCGGGGGATGCCAAGCATGCGCAGGATCTTGATTGCCAATCGGGGCGAAATCGCCTGCCGGATCATCCGCACGGCGCGCCGCATGGGTATCGCCACGGTGGCCATCCATTCCGACGCCGACCGGGACGCCTTGCATGTGCGTCAGGCCGATCAGGCGGTGCGGGTGGGTCCAGCGGCCAGCAGCGCGTCGTATCTGGCGGTGGACAACATTCTGGCCGCCATCGCCCAGACCCAGGCCGACGCGGTGCATCCGGGCTATGGCTTTCTGTCGGAAAACGCCGCCTTCTGCGAAACCCTCCGGGAACGCGGCGTGGTGTTCATCGGTCCGGGGCCGGAGGCCATCCGCGCCATGGGCGACAAGATCGCCTCGAAGAAACTGGCCAACGCGGCGGGCGTCCACACCATTCCCGGCCACCCGGAGACCATCGACAGCCCGGAACAGGCGGTGACCATCGCCCGCCAGATTGGCTATCCGGTGATGATCAAGGCCTCGGCGGGAGGAGGCGGCAAAGGGATGCGTCTGGCCCGCAACGACCAGGAGGTGATGGAAGGGTGGCGTTCGGCTTCCAGTGAAGGACGCAATTATTTCAAGGATGACCGGGTGTTTCTCGAAAAATTCATCGAAAAGCCCCGTCACATCGAAATCCAGATCCTCTGCGACGCCCACGGCAACGGGGTGTGGCTCAACGAGCGGGAGTGCTCCATCCAGCGACGCAACCAGAAGGTGATCGAAGAGGCTCCCTCCTCTTTTGTCGATCCCGACATGCGCCGCGCCATGGGGGAACAGGCGCTGTCTTTGGCCAAGGCGGTGGGCTACGTGTCGGCGGGCACCGTGGAGTTCGTGGTGGGGGAGGATCGGCAGTTCTATTTTCTGGAGATGAACACCCGGCTCCAGGTGGAACATCCGGTCACCGAGATGATCACCGGGCTGGATCTGGTGGAACAGATGATCCGCATCGCCCGGGGGGAGAGACTGGGCTTCACCCAGGCCGAGGTTCCCCTGCGGGGCTGGGCCATGGAAAGCCGCATCTACGCCGAAAACCCCTACGCGGGATTTCTGCCCTCGTCGGGACGGCTGGTGCGTCATCAACCGCCCCAGGAGAGCGATCGGGTGCGGGTGGATACCGGGGTTTTTCCCGGCGGGGAGGTGTCGATCCATTATGATCCCATGATCGCCAAACTGATCACCTGGGGCGAGGATCGCCAGACCGCCATCACCACCATGCGCGCCGCCCTGGACCATTATTTCATCGACGGTCTGGCCCACAATATCGATTTTCTCAACGCAGTCTTGGGTCATGAGCGGTTCCAGTCCGGGGAGATCACCACGGCCTTCATCGCCGAAGAGTATGCCGACGGCTTTGGCGGCGCTCCCCTGACGCCCGAACTCAAACAGTTCTTCGCCGTGGTGGCGGTGAGCATCGAACAGGCCGAAGAGGCGCTGCTCTCCCTGCCGCCGGCGCGCGAGGAGTGGATCGTGATGATGGCCGGCGAGGCGGTACGGCTGACGGTGGAATGGGGCGAAGGGGACAACCTCATCACCCTGGAAGACGGAACCCGTCTGGAGGTGGGCAAAGCCTATCGCCCCGGCCAGCGGCTGGCGACCTTCTGGATCGCAGGGCAGCCCCGCACGGTCCGGATCCGACGGATCGAGGGGGGGTATCAACTCGCCCACGGGGGCAGCCGGGTGCAGGTGACGGTCTGGCCCTGGCGTTTGTACGCCATGGCCAAACGCATGCCGGAAAAACGACGCGCCAGCAGCTCCAAGTCCCTGACCACGCCCATGCCCGGACTGGTGCGCGAGGTGATGACCGTGGCCGGGCACAAGGTGGCCCAGGGGGATCCGTTGTGCGTGCTGGAGGCCATGAAAATGGAAAACACCATCCGGGCCGAAAAGGATGGGGTGGTGGCGGTGGTGCATGTCAAGGCCGGTGACGCGGTGGAAGCCGATGCCACCCTGTTCACCTTTGAATGATATCAAGAAATCGAGGTCGCGATGATCGGACGATTGAACCATGTGGCCCTGGCGGTTCCGGATCTGGACCAGGCGGTGGCGACCTATCGGGAGATCCTGGGCGCCCGGGTGGATGCCCCCTGCGACCTGCCCGAATTCGGGGTCACGGTGGTGTTCGTGCGACTGCCCAATACCAATGTGGAGCTGCTGCATCCGTTGGGCGAGCGTTCCCCCCTGATTCGTTTTCTGCAACGCCATCCTTCCGGAGGGATGCATCACGTCTGTTACGAAGTGGCCGACATCCGGGCGGCGGTGGAACGGTTGCGCGTTCAGGGTCTGGAGGTGTTGGACCCGGAACCCAGAATCGGCGCGCATGGCCAGCCGGTGGTTTTCCTTCACCCGAAAGGGATGGGTGGAGTTTTGGTGGAGCTGGAACAAGCCAGCCATGATTCATAATCTAAACAGGGAGTTGAAAAAATGAGTGACATCGTGATCGTCTCGGCTGCGCGTACCGCTGTGGGTGCTTTCGGGGGGGGCCTGAGCGCGGTTCCGGCACACAAACTCGGAGAGATCGCCATCGTCGAGGCGCTGAAACGGGCGGGTGTGGCGCCGGCGGATGTGTCCGAGGTGGTGATGGGACAAATCCTGTCGGCTGGCGCCGGTCAGAACCCGGCCCGTCAGGCTGCGGTCAACGCGGGCATCCCCGCCGAAAAGACCGCCTATGGCATCAACCAGTTGTGCGGCTCCGGGTTGCGCGCCGTGGTCAACGGGTATCAATCCATCTCCATGGGTGACGCGGAGATCGTGGTGGCGGGCGGTCAGGAGAGCATGAGTCTGGCTCCCCATCTGCTGCATCTGCGCAACGGCACCAAGATGGGTTCCGCCGAAATGCAAGACAGCATGATCCGCGACGCCCTCACCGACGCCTTTCACAATTATCACATGGGCAACACGGCGGAAAACGTCGCCAAGAAGTGGGGTCTGACCCGGGCCGAACAGGACGCCTTCGCCGCCGCTTCCCAGCAAAAGGCGGAAGCAGCCCAGAAGGAAGGCCGTTTCAAGGATGAGATCGTGCCGGTGGTCATTCCGGGCCGCAAAGGGGATGTGACCATCGACACCGACGAGCATCCCAAGCATGGCACCACGGCGGAGAGCCTGGCCAAGCTGCGCGCCGCCTTCGACAAGGAAGGCACCGTGACCGCCGGCAACGCCTCGGGCATCAACGACGGCGCGGCCGTGGCCGTGCTGATGAGCGCGGAAAACGCCGCCAAACGCGGTCTGAAACCCCTGGCCCGCATCGTTTCCTGGGCCTCTTGCGGCGTGGATCCGGCCATCATGGGCACCGGTCCCATTCCGTCCAGCCGTCTGGCCCTGTCCAAGGCGGGCTGGACCATCGACGACCTGGATCTGATCGAAGCCAACGAAGCCTTCGCCGCGCAGGCGCTGGCGGTCAACAAGGACATGGGCTGGGATCTGTCCAAGGTGAATGTCAATGGTGGCGCCATCGCCCTGGGTCATCCGGTGGGCGCGTCGGGTGCCCGCATTCTGGTGACCCTGCTGTACGAAATGCAGCGCCGCAACGCCCGCAAAGGTCTGGCGACCCTGTGCATCGGCGGCGGCATGGGCATCGCCTTGTGCGTGGCCAGAGACTGATTGCTTTGGCATCCGGCGCAAGCGCCTCTTGCGCCGGATGCTTTCGGATCGTTTGACCGTCGGATTGAGGGGGATCCCTCCCCTCAATCCGGCCCGATCCTGACCCCTTCAACCCTTTCATTTTTTCAACCATTGAAAAAAAAGAGCGGGTTTGGGAGATTCCTCTCCCAAGGTTTTGCCTTTGGCCTGCGCCCCGTTCCTCCCTGCCGACCCGGTTTCCGTCACAACGATTGCCAAAGGTCTGTCACGATGCAAAACACAGTATTGCTGCTGGAACAAGATGAAACCGGAACCACCCAGTCCCAACCGACCACCCTGGAGGAGTCCGATCTGCCGCCCGGGGATGTGGTGGTGCGGGTGGCGCGCTCCGGCATCAACTACAAAGACGCCCTGGCGGTCACCGGCAAAGGCCCGATCATCCGACGTTTTCCCATGGTTCCCGGAATCGATCTGGCCGGAGAGGTGGTCACCTCGACCGATCCCGACTGGCAACCGGGAGACCGGGTGATCGGCACCGGATACGGCATGGGGGAAAACCGGCACGGGGGCTTTGCCCAATACGCCCGCATGCCCGGCACATGGCTGACCGCGCTGCCAGCGGAGATGAGCCTGGAACAGGCCATGATCCTGGGCACGGCGGGTCTGACCGCCATGCTGGGGGTGGAGGCCCTGGAGGCCGGAGGGGTGCGTCCCGACGGCAAAGAGGTGCTGGTGACCGGCGCTTCCGGCGGGGTGGGCGGATGGGCCGTGGTGCTGCTGGCGCGACTGGGGTATCGGGTCTGCGCGGCCACCGGACGGTTGCCCCATGGAGAATATCTGCGTCAACTCGGAGCGACCACGGTGATCCACCGCTCGGAATTGACCGCCTCCACCAAACCCCTGGACGCCCAACGCTGGAACGGCGCCATCGATGTGGCCGGCGGGGCCACCCTGGCCGGAGTGCTCAAACACATCGCCCATGGCGGCACGGTGGCCGCCTGTGGACTGGCGGATGACGCCTCCCTGCCCGCTTCGGTCCTGCCATTCATCCTGCGCAACATCCGCTTGCAGGGGATCGATTCGGTGATGATCAGCCAGACGGCGCGCCGGTCGGCCTGGAACCGTCTGGCCCGGATCATCCCGCAGGATGGTTATGCGCGCTTTGTCGATCGCACGGTTTCGCTGGCGCAAACACCGGCGGCCTGTCTGGATCTGCTGACAGGCCGGGTACGGGGACGGGTGCTGGTCGATCCTTTCTCAGCATGACACTTTCCAAATCAAGGAGTGGGCAGGGCATGAACAACCAAGAACGTTATGAAACCATGTATCGCCGTTCCATCGACGACCGGGAAGCCTTCTGGCGGGAACAGGCGGAACTGATCCATTGGCACAAACCCTTCGACCGGGTGCTGGATTACGACAACCCCCCGTTTGCCCAATGGTTTCCGGGAGGATTGACCAATATCTGCTACAATGCGGTGGATCGTCATCGGGAGGAGCGGGGAGATCAGACCGCCATCATCTGGGTCTCCACCGAAGTGGAACAACGGCTGGAGGTGAGCTATCGGGAGCTTTACCGGCAGGTCAACGAGATGGCCTCCCTGCTGCTGGAGTTGGGGATCGTCTCCGGGGATCGGGTGTTGATCTACCTGCCGATGATTCCCGAAGCCATCGTGGCCATGCTGGCCTGTGTGCGCATCGGCGCGGTCCATTCGGTGGTGTTCGGCGGTTTCGCCGCGCTGGCGCTGGCCTCCCGCATCGACGACGCCAGCCCGAAACTGATCATCACCGCCGACGCGGGCATGCGGGGCGGCAAGGTGACCCCCTACAAGCCGCTGCTGGTGGAAGGACTGGCCGCCATCGCCGTGGAGCGGCCACAGGTGCTGGTGATCGATCGGGGCTTGGCCACGACCCCCTGCCCGATCGCAGGCGAAATCGACTTCGCCTCCGCCATCGCCCGCCACGCGGGCCGGGAAGTAGCCCCGGAATGGGTCGAATCCTCCCATCCCTCCTATATCCTCTACACCTCCGGCACCACGGGTCGTCCCAAGGGGGCGCAGCGGGATACCGGGGGTCACATGGTGGCCATGCGGCAATCGATGCAGTGGATCTACGGGGTGCAGCCCGGGGAAGTGATGTTCGCCGGTTCCGATATCGGCTGGGTGGTGGGCCACTCCTACATCGTCTACGCGCCGCTGCTCACCGGAGCCACCACCATTCTCTACGAAGGTCTGCCCATCCGCCCCGATCCGGGCATCTGGTGGTCGCTGGTGGCCGATTATCGGGTCAGTTGCCTGTTCACCTCCCCCACCGCCATCCGGTTGCTGAAAAAGACCGGCGCCGACTGGATCCACGCCCACGATCTCTCCTCGTTGCGCACCCTGTTTCTGGCCGGAGAGCCTCTGGACAAGGAGACCCATCGCTGGGTCACCGAAGCCCTGGGCATCCCGGTGGTGGACAACTACTGGCAGACCGAAACCGGATGGCCGATCCTCACCAATTTTGCCGGTCTGGGGCTGATGGAATTGAAATTCGGCTCGCCGACCAAACCGGCCTTCGGCTACGACATGGTGCTGCTGGACGAAAGCGGCGCCGAACTGGGGCCCAACACCAAAGGCTCCCTGATGATCCGGCCTCCCTTGCCGCCGGGATGCATGAGCACGATCTGGGGCGACGACGCCCGTTTTGTCCAGACCTATTTTTCCAGCGCCCGGCAGATGCTCTATGCCACCTTCGACTATGCCATCTACGATGACGACGGCTATTATTTCATCATGGGCCGCAACGACGATGTCATCAACGTGGCGGGCCACCGGTTGGGCACGCGGGAGGTGGAAGAGGCGTTGTGTACCCATCCGGCTGTGGCGGAAGCTGCGGCGGTGGGCATCCAGGATGATCTGAAAGGACAGGAGATCGAAGCCTTCGTGGTGTTGATGAGCCATGCCGCCATTCCCAGCGAAGACGAACTCAAAGCCGTGGTGGCCCGTCAGATCGGCGGCATCGCCAAGCCCAAATTTCTCCATGTGGTGCCGGGCCTGCCCAAGACCCGCTCCGGCAAGGTGATCCGCCGAGCGATTCTGGCCATCGCCGAAGGACGGGATCCCGGCGAACTGCCCACCATCGAAGACGCCAAAATGCTCGACGTGATCCGCGACGCCGTGCAGCACCGCTGACCCCACCGAAAATCGTCCCGCCCCGGCTCGCGCCCTTCAAAAGGGCCTCGTTCAAAGCCGGGGTGGGATGGATTCAAAGCAAAAAAAACAGGCCCTGCAACGACTCTTCAATCGTTGCAGGGCCTGTTCGACTTCGTGTATCGCCTCAGGATCAGGACCGACAACCGGCTTGGGCCAACGACAACCGAAAGCCTCAGGATCCGTTTGCATTCAGTCTGGCTGACCCGGCGTGCCCTGGGATTGCAGATTGGTGGTACAAAGCCGGTTGCGTCCCTGGCGTTTGGCCTCGTAGAGCATCTGGTCAGCCGCCTGCTGGAGTTGCATCGCACCCATCCCGGACTCGGGAATCACCACCGCCCCCCCCAGGCTGATCGTGACATGGGAAGCCACGGTGGACAGGGCATGGGGCAGATCCATGGCCACGACCGCCTGACGCAACTGCTCGCCGATCTGCGCCATACCCTGTTGGTCGGTATCGGGAAGCACGGCCACGAACTCCTCGCCGCCGTAGCGGGCGATGAAATCTCCAGGCCGGTGCTTGGCCTCGAACAAGGCGCGGGCCACCCGCCGCAGGCAGACATCCCCCCCCGAGTGGCCATAATGGTCGTTGTACTGCTTGAACTGATCCACATCCATCATGATCAGGGAGATCGGTTCGTGATCGCGCATGGCCCGCATCCACTCCCGCTCCAGGGTTGTGTCGAACCCCCGGCGATTGGGAATCTCGGTCAGTCCGTCCAGGCAGACCAGCCGCTCCAGAAGATTCATCTTGTGTTTCAGGCCCAGATGGGTGCGCAACCGGGCATGGACGATGGCCGGATGAAACGGCTTGGAAATGTAATCCACCGCCCCCAGATGCAGCCCCTGGGTCTCGGAGGCCACGTCGTTGCGCGCGGTGAGGAAAATCACCGGGATGTCGCGGGTCGTCGGCTCGGCCTTGAGCCGACGGATCACCTCGAATCCATCCATCTCCGGCATGATGATGTCCAAAAGGATCAGATCCGGCATGGTGTCAGGCTTCAGGTTCCGCAGAGCCTGTTCGCCGTTCTTGGCCACCATGATCCGGTATTCCGACTTGAGCAGACCGACCAGGGATTCGATGTTGAACAACTCGTCATCCACAATCAGGATTTTGGCTTGAGGTTCCATCATGTCGCCTTGGGGTGGCTTGGGGTTGGATCAAGAGGGCGCGGCCTCTTCTGGAGCGCGCCGATCGGTGCGCAATTCGGTGCGCAATTCAGTACGCAGTTCGCGCAGACTTTCCAGTGCCTCGTCAAAATCGAACATCTTGACCCGGCGCAACAAAACCGACGCCGCAGCACCAGCCTCCGGAGGCAAATGATGCAACAATTCGGCAACGTTGTCGACCGCTTTCGGATCCAGTTGGCGCATCATCGCCTCCAACGCGTCCAACCGCGCCGCGAGCGCCACGGGATCGGCCACCCGCTGCCCCGTCGGCGCCGGATCGGCCACGCGCCTTGTCGCCTCCGCATCGATCCACGCACCCAAAGCGACCTGAAAAGGGGTCAGCGCCCGCTCCAGATTCTCCACCAGACCCTGGAGCGACTCCACCTCCTCTCCGGCCATGCCCGCCTGTCGTCGCGCCAGCAGCCCATCGAGAACATTCTCCAACGCCTCAGCCGCCGACCGCACCGCCAGCAGGCCGAAAGAACCCGCGATCCCTTTCAGGGTGTGGGCCTTGCGGTGCGCCAGGGTCCAATCCTCCTGCAAAAGCGCGGCGCGCAATTCCTGCGACTCATCGCCATGCCGCTCCCGAAAGCCCTCCAGCAGGGATCGCAGCAAGGCCCGATTGCCCCCCAGCCGCGCCAAAGCCTCCGCGCAACGCATGCCCGGCAGCGACTCCGGCAGGCTTACCTCCGGCGCCAGTACGGCCTGGGACCGGGCTGGAATCACAACCGCAGGATCGATGGACAGAACACCCGGACCGGCGGACAGAGCATCCGGACCGGCGGACGCGACATCCGGACCGGCGGACAGAACATCCGGACCGGCGGACGCGACATCCGGACCGGCGGACGCGACATCCGGACCGGCGGACAGAACATCTGGACCGGCGGACGCGACACCCGGACCGATGGATAAAAGATCCGGAGCGGCAGACGCGGCTTTCGGTCCGGGGGACAGCGGCTCTGGACGCGACGCCAGATGGGCCGCCAGAACGGCATACAGTGTGCGCGGCTCAATGGGTTTGGCCACAAAGCCGTCCATGCCCACAGACTGGAGCAGACGCGAATTCTCCTCCTGGGCGGTCAAGGCCAGAATCGGCGGATGGCGCGCGAACCGGGCATCCGCCCGAATGCGGCGCACAGCCGTGGGACCATCCATGACCGGCATCTGCATGTCCATCAGGATCGCGTCGAAGCCGCCGCCCGCTTCCATCCGGTGTACAGCCTCCAGGCCATCGCGGGCGACCTCCACCTCCACGCCCATCTGTTGCAAAAGCTCCGTGGCGATCTGCCGGTTCAAAGGATTGTCCTCCACCACCAGCACCCGCGCGCCCCGCAAACGCCAGACCGGATCCATGACGGCAGACTCCTGCCGGGCCTCCGACGCCACTTCCCCCGCAACAATCGCGCTCCGCCGGGGGTCAAGATCCAAAATCCCCCGCAACAGCGACGACGGCAGCAAAGGCCGGGTCAATACCCCGTCCACCACGGCCAGATCCCCGGCAGAAGGCAACGCCTCCAGCAAAGGGGTAATCAGCAACACCTGCGGCGCACCCGTCGCTCCGGCAAACACCGCCCGCAACCGCCGCGCCGCCTCCAGGCCGCTCATGTCCGCCAGATCCCAATCGATCAGCAACAGCGCCCAAGGCTCCCCGGCCTCCCGGATCGCCTCCAGGGCCGCCGCTCCACTCTCCACAGCCACCGATTGGCAATCCCAGGATGCCAGACATGTGGTCACCTGCCCCCGGGTGGCCGCGCAGCCATCCACCACCAACACCCGCATCCCACGCCATTCGCAAGGCAGGGCCAAACGTTCCGGTCTGGTCGCGTCCAGAGTCTGGGTCACGGTGAAGGTGAAGGTGCTGCCCTGACCAGGAGCGCTCTCCAGAAGGATCTCCCCGCCCATCATGTTCACCAACTGCTTGCAGATGGCCAATCCGAGTCCGGTCCCGCCAAACTCGCGGGAGGTGGAGCTGTCCGCCTGGACAAACGCCTGAAACAGCCGCTGCTGCTGCGCCGCGCTGATGCCGATGCCGCTGTCTTTCACCACCCCTTCCAGCACCACCCCCTGCCGACTCCGGGAGGCCAGCCGCATCACGATTGAGACCTCCCCGGTCGGCGTGAACTTGATGGCGTTGTTGACCAGATTGATCAGCACCTGTCCCAGCCGCAACGGATCGCCGCGCAGATTCTCGGGGATCGCCGGATCCCGATGGATCCACAGTCGCAGCCCCTTCTCGCGCGCCTTGAGCTGGGTCATGACCGCCAGATGGCCCAACACCTGATCCAACTGGTAGGGAACGCACTCCAGGCTCAAACGATCCGCCTCCATCTTGGAGATGTCCAGCAGATCGTTGATCAGCCCCAGCAGGGTTTCTCCGGCGGTGCGCACCTTGGTCAGATAGTCTTGCTGCCGGGAGGTGAGTTCGGTTTGCAGGCACAGCCCGGTCAGACCGAGAATGGCGGTCATCGGGGTGCGCAACTCGTGGGTGATGTTGGCGATGAAGCGGCTTTTGGCCTGGACCATCTGGCGTTCCCGCTCCAGCCGGTACAGATGCGGCACCCAGAAGCCCGCCGACAAAAACGCCATGGCGAGGATGGGATAAAGAGGATCGAAGAACAACCGCGCGCTCTTGAGCAACCAAAGCGCCAGCAACACCAGCAAAACGGCCAACAGTCCGTTGAGCGCCACCATCCAACGGATGCGGGAGCGCTGGATCAACTGCCGCGCCAGCAGCCAACTGACCAGCAGAAACCCGACCACGACATCGCTCTCCCAGGCCGGATGCAGCAGATAGCTTTGGGTGTGGAGCTGTTCGAGAAGCTGAGCGTGCAGCTCGACGCCGGGCACCATCTCGCCCAAAGGCGTGACGACATAATCCCCAAGCCCACGGGCCGTGGCCCCGACGAAGATGATGTGATCCTGGATCCGCGCGGCATCCATCCTGCTGTCCAGAACATCGCTCACCGACAGGTAGCGTTGCGGCTGGAACGGTCGGTAATGCAGCCAGATCTGACCATCGGAGGCGGTGGGATAAAACGACTGGCCCAGCCCCACCCCGCGCAGCGCCGAATGGTCGGAACCGCTCCCGTCGGTGAGCAGCATCAGGTTCGTCTGGCCGTGATAGACCCGAAGCGCCTCCAGTCCCAGCACCGGATAGATCCCGGAACCCACCCGGTGGATCAGGGGCAGATGCCTCAGGATCCCATCCGGATCGCTGCCGACCCGGGAGATGACCCCATTGCCCGAGGCGGCCTTTTGCAACAGGGGCAGCGCGGCCACCGAGCCGACAAACCGGGGCAGCCGCTCCTGGGGATGACCTCCCAGGGAAGGAAAACGGGCCTTTTCCATCGGCAAAGGCGCGCCGCTGCGGTCGTCCAGCGCGAAGGAGAGCACGGTGGGCAGACGGGCCATGCTGTCGGCCAGAAGCTGGTCATGGTCGGGCATGCGCGCCAGGGTGGCGCTCCACTCCGGATGATCGGGCCACAATGCGGCCAGAGCGGCGGGGGAGGTGCGATCCGGTTCCGCCAGCAGCAGATCCAACACCACGACCCGCGCCCCCAGATCGCGCAACCGGTCCAGCAAAAGCGCCAGCCGGGTTCGGGGCCAGGGCCATTGGCCCAGTTGTTTCAGGCTCTCCTCGTCGATGGCCACCACCCGGACCGGCACCGTCCCGGCATCGACCCAGGAGACATGACGCTGGGCCCAGTCGAAAGCCAAATTGCGAATTTTCTGCCGGGGCGCGGGATCCAGCAGTTGCACGCCCACCAGAAAGGCGAGCAGCAGCAGGGTGACCCAAAAAGAGACCAGCCCCATGTCGCCCTGGCCCCCATGGACGAAGACCCCCGCCACCCGACCCCGGCGCGGCGCAACGGATGGATCACGATGAAAGATTGTTTTCAGGGACACCGTGTTCAACCTGCTTCCGTCTCACCTGTGATGCCATCGGCGCAGCCGTCCGCCGTCCCATGGCCCCGTGCCGCCGCACCCGGCGGAAACCTCAATCCATTGACTCCCCAAAACCCTTGACGGCCGTTACGGCGCTCCGGGCGGCTTGCCGCCGGGCGGCGGCGCTCCCATCGCCGGAAGCGGCGCGTTGGTCGGCGGCGGCACGTTCTGAATGCCCGCCCCAGGTCCGCCCGGCGGCGGCGCCCCCAAACCGCCCGGGGGCGGCAAAGCGCCGGGCACCGGCCCACCCGGCGGCGGCAAACCGATGCCACCGCCAGGCCCCGGTCCACCCGGTAAAACGATGCCACCGCCGGGAAGCGTGTGTCTGCCCGCACCCGGCAAACCGACGCCACCGCCGGGGAGCGGCTGTCCACCCGCGCCCGGCAGGCCAACGCCACCACCGGGGAGCGGCGGCTGCCCACCCGCAGCCGGCTGCGCACCCGGCTGCGCGCCCTGCGGCGGCTCTGGAGTGACGGCGCCGGGCTTGACGCCTTGGAACCGATCCATCGCCAGCGGACGCTGACTCAATTGCGGCGCCATGGTGGCGGAACGGATCAGGCCACTCTGTCCGGCCTGGATCTCCAGGCTGCCGCTCGGATTGGACAGGATCACCGCGCCGGAGACCACCGTAACGTTCAATCCGTTGTCCAAAGCCGTGTAGTATTCCGTCCCGCGCACCCCCAAGGTACCCAGATTGGTGCGCATTTGAAACTCCTGAGGCTTCTGCTTGCCGATCAGGCCGGTCAGGATGTGCATGGCTCCGGAAAGCAGGCTGAACTGCGCCTTGTGATCGTTCGGCTCCTGGGTGGCGAAACGGTATGCGTCGATGGCGAAGCGGGTGTCGTGATACAAAGACATGATCATCTTGTCCACGAACTGCAACTGGGTCTCCCCGTGGGCGCCGGTGATGACCGTATCCCCGGAGTAAAGCATGGAACCCCGCTCCAGGGCCTCGTTCTCCGGCTTGTTCCCTCGTTGCACCTGCACCTCCCCGACAGCCACCAGAATGCGCGCCGCAGGCTGGGTGGATGGACTGTCGGCATGCGCCGGCCAGGCTGCCAGCCCCAACACCAGAACACACGCCATCCAGAAGATGCGACTCATGACGACATCACTGTTTTTCATGGACAAAATCCCAACGCAAGGCAAGGGTTATCAGGGTGCGGTCGTATTGATACAGTGCCAGATTGGACTGATTGTGGAGATGGGTGATCGACGGCATCAGGTGCCAATGTCTGGCATATTCCCAATCCACGAAGCCACCCAGGGTCCACAGATCATCGTTGCGTTGCCAAAGATGATAAAGATCCCGGGCGTCGTAATCCTTCCGTTCGTATTGCAAGAGGCCCTGGGCGGTCACGGTCTCGCTTACGGGCCACTTCGTCCCCAGATCCAGCCCCACCAGACGCAGACCCACCTGAGGGGCGGCATCATCCTTCGGCCACTCGCGACCGACACGCCATCCCCCGGAGACATGAGCACCCTTTTTGTCCAGGGCGATCTCGTCCGCCATTCCACCGGCCACCCGTTGCATCGAATCTCTGGGATAAAACGGATAGTCGTCGTTAAGATACTGCACATGGCCAATCCAGGTGTGTCTGTCGTTGAGCGGATGACTCCAGGAGGTGGCCCCGCCCCAGAAGGAACGATACGCCTCCTTGTCCACCCGATAATCCTGGGAGAAACCGGCCAACGAGACGGTATCACCCGCCATGACGTGACTGACGCCCAGCATGCCGGTGATGGTGGTCTCGTCCAGATCCTGACGCTGCGACAACGCGTTCTGGGTGACGGAGAGCGCGCCGCCCACCGCCGTATGCGAAGTCAGCGGGGTCAAAAACGAGCCGTTCCCCGTCACGGTCAGCAAGGGGCTGCCCTGGCGGGAAGAACGCCCCAGCAGAATCGGGAGAGTGGACGAAATTCCCGGCAGGATCAACGCTTCGGCATGAGGACCGCTGGTGACGTTGGTGTCGTAGCCCATGCCGAACAGCAGATTGCCCGCCAGACGCGTGCCCTGCCCGCCCGGTTTGCCCGGATCGTTTCCGGACAATCCGGCCTGTGGCGATGGTTGCGTGAACAGGGCGTCACGCAAGCGCTGCCACTCCGGCTTGAAAATCGGCGGCAACCGCTCCGCATCGACCCGCCTGAAATGGGCTTCAGCCTGTGGCGTATCGCCGCGCCGTTTGGCGAGCATGGCCAACTGGAGATGGGCCTGACTCTGTTGGCGATCGAGCATCAGCACCCGTTCCAGGGCAAAGGCGGCCTCGTCGTCCCGACCGCTCGCCATGAGCGCCCAGCCCAGCAGCAGATCGAATGCCGACTCGCCGGCGCGCCGATGCTCTTCGGCGCCCAGTCGGGACAGGGCCAGCTCCGGTTTGCCCTGCTCCAGCCAGGCGCGGGAGCTTTCCAGCAGATCGGGCGCGCGCTCGGCATAGGCTGCGGCAGACACCCCCAAACCCAGACACAGCAACGCGGACCGGAAAACAGACCAAAGACGAACCGACCTGAAGCGGTCGGGCCGTGATGACGTGGAGTGCATACAATCTCCGTGACGGCAATGACGCCTGATAAAAAAACGCTTGCTCAAAAAACGCGCAGACGATGATTTCCGGGAACATCATGCCTCCTGGGGGCAAAGAAGTCAAAAGCATAAGTCAAAACCAGCGTCTCTCCGTCACCAGTCTTGCAAGCCCTCCCGACCCGTCCCATGCGCTTCGGCGCAGACCCTGTGGGTCAGGAGATCACGAAAAACAGCCACGACAAGAACGCACCGACAGAAACGAAAGGCCCGCTTTCCCGTTTGCCTCGGCCACGCCATGCCAGTGTTTACACGCCTTGCAAAATCACGTAGCATGGATATTGCAAGGCGCTTGTCGGAAACACCCTCCCGGCGCTCTTCACGAAGGTCCGCGATCGGACTTTTGTCGGTTGACCGTCCAACGAGAAGTGAAGATAAGGATGGCCATGCCGCTTTCCCTGCCGACACACCCGAAGGCCGATACGGATTAAAGAAATGGCATCCTCATGACCTGGCGTCAGTATCTGTTCAGAATCGCGGAAGAGACCGCGCGCGGCTACGGCTGGGTCTCCCTGCTGCCCTCCTGGCGGTTCGGCGTGCCTCTGGGGCTGATGACCCTGTTGATAGACCCCTGGAGCGGCCTCCACGGGTTGGCGGGAGGGCTGATCGCCTGGCATGCGGGAGAACTCGCCGGGGCTGGCGAGGAGGAACGACCGATCTGCGTGTTCAACGGTCTGCTGGTGGGACTGTTCATCGGTCAGGTGTGGACCTCCGGTTTCGGCTCTGCGGGCATGGTGGCGATGGGCGGCGTGTTGAGCGGTTGGCTGACCGTGGTGCTTGGCCGTCTGGCCTGGACCCTGGTGCAGATGCCGGTGCTCAGTCTGCCGTTCACGCTGGTGGTCATGCTCACCGGAGCGGCCGGAGGCAGTCTGTCCGCGCTTCAGCATCGTCCCTATGTGGCCCCGGTGGCCCTCTTCGGCGACGCCGTTGATCGCTTCTTGAGCGCCTTCGGCAATTTCTACTTCTCCAGCGAACCCCTGGCCGGGTTGTGCGTGCTGACAGTGCTGCTGCTCGCCTCCCGCTATTACGTGGCCATCGCCCTGCTGGGCTACGGCACGGCCCAGCTCTGGCTGCAATCCATGGGCGCGGCCCCGGAACATCTGGCCGGAACCGCCTGGGGAACCAACGCCGTCCTGGCGGCCATGCTGGTGGGCGGCCTGTTCGCCAGACCCTCCGGGTCCACCGCCCTGCTGGCGGCCCTGACCGCCGGCATCGCCGCCTGGCTCTCCCTGGCCCTGGGGCGGATCCTGGCGCCTTCGCATCTGCTCCCCTACTCCGCTCCCTTCGTGGCGGCCTCCTGGCTGGTGCTGTATGCCGCCGTGCGCAACGCGCGTCTGACCACCGCCTTCAACCTGCTGCTCCCGGATCTGCCGGAACGCTCCCACGAACGGGCGCGGATCAGCATGGGGCGCGTGGGCAGTCCGGCGAGCGTGCCCCTCGCCGCGCCGTTCCTGGGCACCTGGACCATCCTCCAGGGCTTTGCCGGCGCCCATACCCATCGGGGATCCTGGCGTCACGCCCTGGATTTCATCATCACCCGCGACGGGCAAAGTTTCATCAACCAGGGCAGCGCGCTCGCCGATTTCCTCTGCTATGGCCAGCCGGTGCTTTCCCCGGTCCATGGTCAGGTCTGGAGGGTCGTCAACGATGTCCCCGACAACCCGCCGGGCACGGTCAACGCCGCCGCCAACTGGGGCAACTGCGTGGTCATCCGGCTGGCAGACGGCAAATGGGTGGTGCTGGCCCACCTGATTCCCGGTTCGGTGGCGGTGACCCCCGGCGACTGGCTCAAACCCGGAGACTATCTGGGCACCTGCGGCAATTCGGGACGCTCGCCCCAGCCCCACATCCATCTGCATGTCCAGTCCGGCGACGATCCCGGCGCGCCCACGGTGCCCTTCCATCTGGCCAGCGTGCTGGTGGCCGAAACCGGAAGCCCCGCCTCCTATCTCCTGGCCGCCACACCGAACGAAGGCGCGACGGTCAGCCCGGCCAGCGCGGGGGATATCCGACCCTTCTACCTGCTGGCCGGACGGGGCATCCGCTACACCGTGACCCGCGATGGTGCCCCCGCCGCCGATTGGAGCCTGCATTGCGAGGTGGACCGGTCGGGCCGACTGATGCTGGTATCCAGCGCCGGAGCGCGCTGTCTGGCGGAATCCACCTGGGCGACTTTCTCCTGCCACGAACGCAGCGGCACGTCCGATCCCTGTTTCGATCTGTGGCTGCTGGCCTGCGGATTCACTCCGGCCTCGGGCGAGGTGGATCACTGGCGGGAAGAGTTCACCCCCGCCCGGTTGCTGCCCGGAGGCTCGGCCCCCTGGAGCGCCAGGCTGCTCTGGCCCTTCGCCGCCTTCGCCGTCAGCGTCCATCGCCGCCATTGGGACGACGAGGCCCAGGCCTGGCAACAAGAGGCCGAACATCGCCAACGGCTCTTCGGCGTCACGCGCCGCACGTCGGCGCTGCTGGTCCCGGAGTTCGGCTGCACCCACCTCGAAGGCGAAGTGGGATCGGTCCGGTATGTCCTCGAAGCGGCCAGCACCTTCCAACAGGCCGATGTCGGGGTTCCCGCCTGGGAAGAACCCATCGGCGGCCATATCTCCTTGCGGAGGCTCGTATGATTCTGCATTCGTTTTCCAAAACCTCTCCCCGACGCGTCCGTGGTCCGGGCGCCGCGCTGCTGCTGGCGGCGCTGCTGCTGGCCTCGGCTCCCGCCAGCGCCGGAGAGAGCCTCTGGGCAGGCTCTTATCGCCTTGAAGCCGAAGGCCGTCTCGCAGAAGCCCTCGGGATGCTCGACCCGGTGCCGGTCAACGGTCCGGACGCCGAACTGCGCTGTCTGCGCCGGGCCTGGCTGCTATATCTGCTGGGTGGCCATCACGAATCGATCCGGGAGTACCGGCTGGCCATCGAGCGCAACGGATCCTCCCTCGACGCCCGGCTGGGACTGCTGTTGCCCCTGCTGGCCCTGGAACGCTGGGACGAAGCGCAACGGGAGGCGCGCACCATCCTCGACAAGGCTCCCCACAACTATCTGGCCCTGCTGCGGCTCGCGGTTGCCCAGACAGGCCAAAAGGAGTGGTCAGGCGTGGTCCAGAGCGCGCAGTCTCTGATCGCCGCATTCCCGAGTGACGCCATGGGATTTCTCTATCTGGCCCGCGCCCGGACCGGACTGGGCCAAAAACGCGAGGCAACGGAAGCCTACCGGGCGGTACTGGTCCGACAACCCGATCAGGCGGAAGCCAAAGCCGCCCTGGAGCAGCCGTGAGCGCCCCGATGACGCCACCCCTGACCGCTGCCCGCCCCCGCCGCCGGGTACCCGGAGAGGCCTCCGCGACCCTGACCGCTGCCCGCCCCCGGGACCGGGTACCCGGAGAGGCTTCATGATCCCCTCGCCCCCTTTCGATCTGCTGGATCTGCGCCTGTCTTTGTGGCAGGAACTCTCCACGTTGGCCAGCCGGGAACCATTCCCCGCCGAAGCGTTCGCCACGGCCCTGGCGCGACTGACGCCCATCGACCGCTTCTGGGCCTTTCCCGGTCCGGAGATCCTGCAACGTCTGACGCAGCATCTGTCCCAGGGGCGACACGCCCTGATCGCCCAGTTGGTGAACAACAGCCTGTACCATCTGCGCGCGGAGCGCTATCGCCAGCAGATCTTTTTGCCGTTCCAGACCCATCTGGAGCGGCTGGACCGTCCTGCCTGGCACGAAGAACAGCAACTGGACGCGGTGCCCACGGCCCGTTCCAGGCCCTATTTCGAGGTGCTGCTGATCCTGCCCGATCCGGAAGGCGGCTTCCTGCGCTACCGGCAGCAACTGGCGAGCTTCCGCTCGCCCCACGACGAGTTTCTTTATGATCTGGTGTGCGTCGATAATGCCGAAGACGCCCTGACCGTCCTGCTGGCCAACACCGATTTGCAAGCCTGCGTGCATGTCTATCCCATCCAGCCCGCCACGGAAGGCTCCGGCCACTGGTTCGAGACCTTCAGTCGGCCTCTGCTGGCCGACGGGCCACTTCCGGCGCCGGAGGAAGGAGTGGAGGTGACGCTGTGTCGGACCATGCGCAGCCTGCGTCCCGAACTGGATCACTACCTGATCAGCGATGCGACCCCGGCCGGACTCGCTCCGACGATCAGACAGCTCTTCAACCGGGTCTTGTTCACGCAGCACCCCTTCCACGATCTGCATCTGGCCATGCTCAACGGCGTGCGGGACCGGTTCTCCACGCCGTTCTTCGATGCCCTGCAAACCTACAGTCGACAGCCCAGAGGGGTGTTTCACGCCTTGCCCCTCTCACGGGGGGCGTCGGTGAAAGGCTCGCCGTGGATTCACGACATGCTGGAGTTTTATGGCGACAACATCTTCCTGGCCGAAACGTCGGCGACCCAGGGCGGACTCGATTCGCTGCTCGATCCCACCGGCGCCATCAAGCAGGCCCATGTCAAAGCCGCCGAAAGCTTTGGCGCGGACTCAAGCTATTTCGTCACCAACGGCACCTCCACCGCCAACAAGATCGTCATGCAGGCCAATCTGAAGCCCGGCGACATCGTGCTGATCTCCGCAGATTGCCACAAATCCATTCCCTACGCGGTGATGCTGACCGGAGCCTATCCGGTCTTCCTCGAAACCTATCCGCTGCCGGAATACGATCTGTATGGCGGGGTGGATCTGGCGCAGATCAAATCCGTGATGCTGGATCTCAAACGACATGATCGCCTGGATCGGTTGAAGCAGATCTGCCTGACCAATTCGACCTTCGACGGTCTCGTCTATCACAGCGAGCGCTACATGATGGAGCTGCTCGCCATCAAGCCGGATCTCATCTTCCACTGGGACGAGGCGTGGTCGGCGTTCGCCCATTTTCATCCCCTCTATCATGGCCGCACCGCCATGACCGCCGTGGAACGGATTCGCCGGCGGATTCGGGACCATGACTATCACCGCTTTTACGCCACGTGGTCCGCCGACTTCGCCGCCGATCCAGCGGAGGAGAAATGGCAAGCCCGCCTTTATCCGGACCCGGCGCGCATCCGCCTGCGGGTCTATGTGACCCAATCGACCCACAAGACATTGAGCGCCTTCCGGCAAGGATCGATGATCCATATCGTCGATGTGGCGTTTCGTCAGGCCCGTTTTCTCGAAGCGTTCCGCATCCACACCTCCACCTCGCCCAACTATCAACTCATCGCCTCTCTGGACATCGCCCGGCGGCAAACGGCCCTGGAGGGGTTCCACCGGGTGCGGGAGGCGATCCGGCTGGCCATGCAACTGCGACGCCGGATTCGGGAATCGACGCTGCTCAACGGCTATTTCACCGTGCTGGGTGACGAGGAACTGATTCCGGCCTGCCATCGCCTGCCGACAACCGACACGACGGACAAGACGGACGGGACCGGGGCGGACGGGACAGGGACGGGCGGGACAGGGACGGGCGGGACAGGGACGGACGGGACGAAAAACGGATCCGGGGTGACGACGGAGGACACGGACACACCGCTGGCGCCGGAACTGGCGAACCTGCGCCGCCGCTGGGGCCATGAGCGGTTCGTGATCGATCCGACCCGGGTCACCCTGGATGTCGGCAGGACCGGCCTGGATGGGACGGGTTTCAGGCAGTTGCTGATGACCCGCTACAACATCCAGATCAACAAGACCTCCCGGAATACCGTGCTGTTTCTGATCAACATCGGCGCCACCCAGGCGACCATCGACTATCTGTTGCAGGTGCTGCGGGAGATGGCCTCCCACGAGCGCCGCCGCCGCGCGGTGCCGATGCCGGTCGCCCTGTTTCCCATGCCCGGCAGACGCCACTTCCACGCGGCCTTTCTGCCCTGGCAAGACGGGGAGTATCCGGCCAGCGATCTGCGCGCCGCGTGCAACCAGGGAGACGACGAGGCGAACGTGACCCATGTGCCCCTGTCCGCCGATACCCTGCTGCAAGTCCAGGGAGGTCGGGTGCTGGTGTCGGCGGCGTTCGTGACCCCCTACCCCCCAGGCTTTCCCATGATCGTGCCGGGACAGATCATCACGGCGGAGATACTCGACTTCTTCCGCCATACCCGGATCGGGGAGATTCACGGATTCGATCTCGAATCCGGCTTCAAGGTGTTCCGCGAGGAGCATCTCGCGCGACTGACCGGCATCCCGGCAGTCTCTTGGCCACTTGACAACGTGAGGATGGCGCCATGACCCAGGAAACCAGGAGACCGCTGGACTCCATCGACCGGATCCGGGAGTATTTCGCCGCAAGCCCGGTGCCCTATCGCTTCATCAGCGCCACCAATTTCAACCTGATGGGCCTGCATGAATGGGTCGCCCATTGGCTGAATGTCAATCTCGTCGATTGTTACGACGGCGCTCATCCCCAGGTGCGTCTGGTGGCAGACGACCGCAGCCGGGATTTCACCAGCCTGGAAGAGATCAACCGCCATCTCCTGGAACACGGTCTCGCCGGGGAGGGATCCCCGCAAGGGGAGAAAAGCGACGCCCCCGCGCCCCAGGCGCTGTTTTTGTTCTTCGATGAGTCGATCGAAGAAGCATGCCGCCGGATGGGAGTGCGGATCGCCCTCCCCCCCAACCGTCTGGTCCGAGAGATCGACAGCAAGATCGTCACTACCGAACTGGGAGATCAGGCCGGAGTGCCGAGCGTTCCCAACCGGTTGGCCAAAATCGGCTCCTTCGCCGAGTTGCGCCGGGTGGCCGCCCAGGCCGGACTGGGGGAGCGCTGGGTGGTGCAGACCGCCTACGGCGACTCCGGCAAGACCACCTTCTTCATCGACAACGAGGTGGACTATCTCAAGGTGGCCCGCAAGCTCTCCGCCGAAGCCCAGGTCAAGGTGATGCGTCGGGTCAACTGCCGGGGCACGGCCATCGAAGCTTGCGCCACCCGCTGGGGAACCTTCGTCGGTCCGCTGCTCACCGAACTGATCGGCGATCCCGGCCTCACCCCCTATCCCGGCGGATGGTGCGGCAACGAGCTGTATCCAGAGGCCTTTCCCGCCGCCATCCGCCAACAGGCCCAGGAAAAGACCGAGGCGCTGGGTCGGGCGCTCTATCAGCGGGGCTACCGGGGTTACTTCGAGGTGGACTACCTGATCGACCGGGATACGGGCGAGCTGTACCTGGGCGAATTGAACCCGCGCATCACCGGGATCAGCGCCATGACCAACCTGTCCGACTTCAGCGCGCGCACGGTTCCGTTGTTCCTGTTTCATCTGCTCGAATACGACGACGGCGTGGATTTGACCCTCGATGTGGAGGCGTTCAACCGCGCCATGCTGGCGCAAGGGGCGCAAGGGATCGCGGCCCAGATGATCCTCAAGCACACCGAAGAGCCGTTGCAGATGATCACGGCCGCGCCCGTGTCCGGGGTCTACCGGATGGAAGCCAACGGCGGACTGAAGCTTGAAAGGCCGGGATACGACCGCCGGGCCGCTTTGGGCGCGGACGAGGCCTTCATCCTGCGCATTCTGACCGCCGGGGAGTACGCCTACAAGGGGGCCGATCTGGCGATTTTGTTCGTCAATCAGGTGATCGGCAACGACGCCGGACGCCTGGGGCCGACCGGTCTGAAGTGGCTGGCGGGGCTCAAGGGACTGTTCGGGTTCCGCGCCCTCGACGCCCGGGAGCGCGCCCTGCTGGCGCGGGTCCGGACTCCTTCGATCAGCAAAAGCGGACCCGCGCGATGAGCTTTCATGCCAGCAAACGCTTTCAGGCCGTGGACGAGCAACGGCCAGGCCCCAAATGGTTGGCCCACTATCGGGCCGCCATGCCCGCCTACCGGCGCTGGTTCGCCAGCGAAGGAGAGCTGAAACGACCGGGTCTCGCCGAATGCCGGGCGGCGTTGGAGACCCACATGCCCGAACTGGTGCCCTTCTGGGAAAACCTGCTGACGCTGACCCAGGCCGATGCCCAGGATGCCCGATTGTTGAGTTTCTACTGTCCGGCCCCCTATCTGACCGGCTGCACCCAGTCGGTGTGGACCCGGTACACGCCGACGCTGGTGCGCAACTACGACTATGCGCCGGACTACTGCGAAGGCCGCATCCTGAAAAGCCGCTGGCACGACACCCATGTGATCGCCTCCACCGATTGCCTCTGGGGGGTGCTCGACGGCATGAACGCGCACGGGCTGTGCGTTTCCCTCTCCTTCGGCGGCAAGAGCGATGTGACCGAAGGGTTCGGAATTCCCATCATCCTGCGCTACATCCTGGAGTTCTGCACCAACGTGGACGAAGCGGTGGCGGTGCTGACCCGGGTGCCGGCGCACATGGCCTACAACATTCTGCTGCTGGATCTCCAGGGACAGGTGCGTTGCGTGGAGCTGTCTCCGGTGGCCACGCCGAACGTGACCTGCAAACCCTTCGCGGTCAATCATCAGGGGGATTGCGTGGTCACCAACTACGCCATGTTCTCCCGCTCCTACGAGCGGCAGCAATTTCTGATCGGCAAGCTGTTCGATCCGTTGACGAGCATCGAATCCTTCGTCAACGCCTTCGAGTACGCTCCGCTGTTCACCGCCAACTACGCCCAGGGGTTTGGCACCCTCTATACCGCGATCTACAATCCGTTGCTGCGGACCATGGAGTATCGCTGGCCCAATCAGGTGCGCATGCACCAGTCCTTCGCCTTTTTCGAAGAGAGCGAACTGTGGGTCGAACTGTGAAAAGGGTGTCCGGCCTGCGTGACGGACCCGTGCCCGGCATCATTTCTTTCCAACAAGGAACACGATCATGAAGAACAATGCACTTCGAGGATTCCGCCCGGACGGCTGGCAGACGGTCGCGATGGCTCTGACGCTGATGTCGGGGACCGCCATTGCCGGGGAGGCGCAAGGCGACGGCAGACCCGGAACGCCGGATGGCTGGCAGTTCCGGCTGACTCCCCAATTCACCTATCTGCCGTATCATGGAGAAACCACCCGGGATGAGTCCACAAACTACGGCGTGACCTTCGACGCGGAACGTCCGGAGCGCTACGGAGTGACCCTGGCTCTGTCCCACATGCGTCTGGATATGCGCTCCGGCCTGCCGGCGCTGGATCAGGATACCGGTTTCGCCTCGGGCCGGGTGCATTTCACCTCCTCCTGGTTTCCCGGACGCATGACCGTGCGCTTGGATGGCTACTCGGTGTCCAGCAACGACGCCACCCACGAAACCGACGATGTAGACACCATCGCCTTGCAACTGGCGCATCTGAACACGAGCCGCAGCCTCTATGTGGATCTGGGATATGCCGCAAGCGGCTACGGCGACAGCCGGATCGGCAATGGGGATCTGACCGTTCAGCAGTGGACCCCGACCCTCGGTTTCGCCCTGAACGACGGCGCGGATTGGATGCAGGCCCGACTGTACGACGTTCGGGTCTCCAATGCCCGGCGGGCCATGCAGCATTCGGGGACCGACGCCGTGGAGTTGAAGTGGACCCACTATTTCCCCTCCGGAAACGACTGGCTGCCGGGTTCGACGCAGTTGGGCGGTCTGCTGGGACAACGGATCTACGGCGTGGACTGGGATACCGCCGTCTTGTTCAATCTGGCCGACACCCAGCAAGGAGGCGTGATGGCCGGAGCGCAATGGCGGCTCGGATCCAACCTCGATTGGCTGCTCAGCGCCGGAGTGGACCGCTACACCACCCAGGTCACCGGTCCCACCACGCACTACACGGCAAACCATCTGTTCACGGGGGTCACCCTGCGCTGGTAGAAGGTCCACGGGGGGCCCCCTACGCGCTGGCAAGGGGCCTAGTCTGCCGCCAACCAGCAACCACCCATCCAAACCGGGAAAACAACGATGAGCGACGCATTGCCCCCCTGTCCCCAGTGCAACTCGGCCTACGCCTATGAAGATCGCAACCAACTGGTGTGCCCGGAATGCGGACACACATGGGATCCGCAGACCACATCCGCCCAGAACGAGGCCCGCGTGGTCACGGATGCCCATGGAAACATCCTGCAAAACGGCGATACGGTCAGCCTGATCAAGGATGTGAAGGTCAAAGGTTCTTCCGGCGTGGTCAAAGTCGGCACCAAGGTCAGAATCAACCGTCTGGTTGAAGGTGACCATAACATCGATTGCAAAATCACCGGCATCGGGGCCATGATGCTCAAGTCGGAGTTCGTCAAGAAGGTGTAAGCCAAAGCTCTTGCCAACTCATCATATCGACCCAGGCCTATCGACCCGATGAGACCTTCTTTCATCAAGTGGCAGGAGGTCCATCCGGTCCGATCCGCAGCTTCTCGTGGCCGGGTTTCGTCAAACTGATGCGCGCCAGAGCCATGAAAACAGCATCATCCAGGCCGACGACCGCTCTTTCGATGCCACTTTTGGCCACGAGGTAAACCATCAGATCTCCGTGGAAAATGCCCTTCACCTCTTCATTTCTCTCAAGAGAGGTCAAGATGATGATATGAGTGGATGGTGAGCGTTTACGAATGTCACGAATCAGTTCGACACCGCTTCTACCCGGCATTTCATAGTCGGTGACCACCAGCGGATAAGATCCCCGATCAAACGCCAGCGATCCCTCCCATCCATCGTTGGCTGTCGTCACCACGAATCCCAGATCCTCCAATCTCGATCGGGTCTGTCGCCTGAAACGGGGATCATCCTCGACAAACAAGACAGGCATTCCCTGCGCCATTTTCTTCAGGAGCGCAAAACTTCCTTCTTTCATGCCACACCCTCCAAAGATTGGATTGCCCGGCTCCATGAGAGGATCTGCCCCTCATCCATGCAGCGGCCTTTTTTTCGGCGTTGAACGGCAACGCCTGTCCATCGTCCACGGACTCGCCAGGATCAGGCGAACACCTCTTCCGGAAAAACCTGCTCCAGAACTTTTCGGACCTGTTGTTTGCCAAACGGTTTGGCGAGAAAGTGGACCACTCCCGCTTTGGCCACCTGTTCCCGACTCACGGTATCAATACGGGCCGTGACGATGACAATCGGCACGCTACAGAACTCCGGGTGATGCCGCATGGCGGTATACATGTCCAGACCACTCATGCCGGGCAGCATCCAATCCAGAAAGATCACGTTCACGGCTTCGGATCCCAGTTTGTGCAACACATGAAACGCACCCGGAACATCCGACGCTTCCAGACAGGAGAAACCAAAACGCGACAAATGCACGGTCAGGATTTCACGATTATCGGATTTGTCATCGACAATCAGGACAGTACGATTCGAGGCAATCACCTTTTCCACTCCCTAATCATGAGAATGGTCTTTGAATTGCTCCTTCACCTCCAGTATTTCCGGAAGAACCTCTTCAAAGACCGCAACCAGTCTGGGATCGAAATGTTCACCAGCCTGTCCGCAAATGAATGTGATGGCATCCTCGACAGACCAGGCTTTCTTGTAAGGACGTTTGGAGGTCAGGGCATCAAAGACATCCGCGATGGCGACAATGCGCCCATCCAAGGGGATCTCGTCGCCACGCAGGCCGTAGGGATAACCGCTGCCATCCCATTTTTCGTGATGGGTGCGGGCAATCGTGGCCGCGCGTTGCAACAGCGGGATGTCGCTGCCATTGAGAATCTGGAAACCGATCTCCACATGGGTGTTCATCACGTGACGCTCGGCGTCGTCAAGCCGACCGGCCTTGAGCAGGATCCGATCCGGAATGCCGATCTTGCCGATATCGTGCATGGGCGCGGCATGAAACAGCAGATCCACATCCGTGTTTTCCATGCGATCGCCCAGGGCGATGATGCGAGAAAAATAGGCCATGCGCACCACATGCAGTCCGGTTTCATTATCGCGACGTTCTCCGGCCATGCCCAGACGTCGGACGATCTCAAACTGCGCCGCTTCCAGTTCGGTGGTACGCTGTCGCACCGCCTCTTCGAGGGTATAGTTTTCGTGATAAAGTCTTCTTTGCGCCAGATGGGCGATCAAAAGATTGTTCACCCGCGCATACATCTCCTCGCCGGTGAAAGGCTTGCTGAGAAAGTCGCTGGCTCCGGCGGCAAAGGCGTGATGGCATAACTGCGTATCGTTCTGCGCGGTCAACACCAGCACCGGGGACGCATTGCCGCACTCTTTGAGTCGGGTCATCACACCAAAACCATCCAGATGGGGCATCATCAAATCAAGCAGAATGAGATCAAAAGGCTGCCCTCCTCCCGCCAGATGGACATCAAACACCGCCAACGGGTTCGATTCGGTCGTGATCCGGGTAAATCCTCGACATTCCAGAATCTGTCGCGCAATTTCCAGGTTATGGACGTTGTCATCCACGATCAGGATCGCCGCTGAGCGAATACTCTCCACGGAAATCGGCATCAAGGTCTGCAAACGATGGAACATGGGACGAATCCCCTTGGTTGACACCATGACAAAGACATCGCGACAACATCCACTCACAAGACGAGAAGATTCACGATGCCAGACCGTACTTCAACACCTTGAAAACCTGTTGCGATCAGGCCTGCACCCATCCGGTTCAGATTCCGGCCACCACCGGCAACACAACCGTCATGGCCGCGCCCCCATTCGGGTTGTGACCGGCATGGATCATCCCGCCGTGCCGGACGATCACCTGCTTGGCGATGGCCAATCCCAATCCGATACCTCCGGTATTGCAACTGGTGCGTGTCGATTCGGTGAACGGAAAGAAAATCGTTTCCAGTTCCGCTCCGGGAATGCCAGGACCGGAGTCGGTGATCGTCAACGTCACCCGATCCACATTCACCGCGCCTTTCAGCTCGATGCGGCCCTCTTTGGGGGTCAACCGGACCGCATTGTCGAGGAGTTCGACCAACGCGATGTGCAACCACTCGACATCCACCCACATCTCAACATCAAAAATATCCTGACAGATCAAATCGATCTGATTGGCCGCCACCGGCTCGACAAAGCGGTCCAGCACCCCGGCCACCAGTCGGGAAAATGGTGTGGATACCGGTCGAAACTCAACCGAACCCGATTCAAGCTTGGCCAGTCGGGACAGACGGTTGAACAATCGATCCAGATTGCCGAGCACCGCATGGGCCTTGGAGAGAAAACGTTGCGCTTCGGATGGATTGTGTTGCGTCAGGCAATCGTCCATGAACTCCAGATAGTTGCCCAATTGATGGATCAGGGTTCCTGTTTCATGATTGAGATTGATCAACAGACGATCCTTCAATTGGGCCGACAACAGTTCCGCAGCCAGCGCCACTTCGGTTTCACGCAATTTGGCGGACTGTTCCCGACGCCGCAGGGTGCGGCGGATCACCAGTTCCAGATAATCCGGGTCGAACGGTTTGGACAGAAAATCGTCCGCACCCGCCAGAAATCCCCGCACGGCCACGGTTTGGGTCGGATCGGCGGTGAGCATCACAACCGGCGTGGCGATGCCGGCCTTGCGCAAGCGCCCCAGCACATCGAGTCCTTCCATGCCTGGCATGTGATGATCCAACAAGATCAGATCCGGCGTATTCAACGCCACCGCCGCCAGGCAGGACTCCCCATTGGTCGCCTCCAGCACGTAAAATCCCCACGATTCAAGATGCATACGCAGCAGGGCACGAATGTCGGCGGTATCGTCCACCACCAGAATATTCTGCGTGATCATATCGGTTCTCCTCATGCATGCATCATCCAACCGAGGGGATACGGGCACTCTTCGCGCACCAAAACCCGCTGTTTCACATCACGTCACATCATCTTTAGTACAAGGCTTCAGACACTTCAAACGCAGGATGGAATCGTAAATCTGAACGTCGCGCCTTGATTGAGCGCGCTTTCCACCACGATGACGCCTCCATGCAACTCCACCAGTTTGCGGGTGATGGTCAGACCCAATCCGGTGCCTCCGGCCTTTCGGGTCGAGGAACCATCCACCTGATGAAACCGCGCAAACACCTCTTCCAGTTGATCGCCTGGAATGCCAGGGCCTTGATCCTGCACCGCAAACTCGACCCACTCTCCCTTTTGTCGGGTGCTGACGCGAATCTCGCCGGAATCGGTGAATTTCACCGCGTTGCCCACGAGATTGAGCAGAATCTGTCGGAGTCGGGTTTCGTCCGCGCAAACCCGTTCCTCGCCAAACACACCCACCAGTTGCAAGCCTTTTTCCTCCGCCTTGCCGCGCATCGAATCCAGCACCGTCTGCCCCACGCACGCCACCTCCAGCCGGCGCAGATCCAGGGTGAATTTGCCAGCCTCGATTTTGGCGATGTCGAGCAGATCGTTGATGAGACTGAGCAGGTGATCGCCATTGCGTTTCATGTCACCGGCCATGCGACTCACCACGGCCATGAGCTTTTCAAACTCCGCTGCCAACTCGGCCACCAAATCCCGGATCGATTCCGTCGGGGCCGCGTCCGGGTCGCGAAGTTCCCGCAACAAGGCATGCACCCGTTTGGCGGAGGGATTCCGCCCCGGCAACGCGATCAGCAAAGGCAGATAACCGAGAATCACCGTCAGAGGGGTCCGCAATTCGTGACTCATGGTATTGAGGAAATCACTCTTGGCGCGATTGGCGGCTTCTGCGGTCTCTTTGGCCGTGATCAACGCCGATTCGGCCTGTTTCCGGGCGGTGATGTCCTCTTGCAAAGAGACGAATCCGCTGATATCCCCTGTTTCGTTGCGAATGGGCGCCATGGAGACCTCGGCCCAAAAAAGCGTGCCATCCTTGCGACGATTGAGCATTTCACCCCGCCAGACCTCTCCGGCCAGAAGCTTGCGCCAGATGACTTGATAGGCTTCCGGAGGGGTGTGATTGGTTTTGAGCAGACGGGGATTGCGTCCCAGGATCTCCCCATGGGGATAACCGGTCACCTCCGAAAAGCGCGGATTGGTGTAGACGATATCGCCAGACAGATCGGTGATGATGACCACCGAAGGACTTTGCTCCACGGCGAGCGAGAGGGTACGGATTTTCTCGTCAGCCTTTTTGCGGTCGCTGATATCGACAATACACCCGACGAACAACCAACCCTCTCCGGTTTGAGACGAACCCACGGTCAACCACAAAGGAAACGTGGAGCCATCCTTGCGGCGACCGATCACCTCGCGACCCAGGCCGATGACACGCCGCTCCCCGGTCTGGACATAATGATCGACATAGCCGTCATGTTCGGAGTGATACGGTTCAGGCATGAGCACGTTCACGTTCTGACCGATGATCTCTTCCGCGCCATAGCCGAACAGTTTCTGCGCCGCCAGATTGAAGGTCTGAATGCAATGATCCGGACCCATGGTCACGATGGCATGCACAGCGGTATCGAGAATGGTGCGGGTACACTCCTTGCTGGAAGACAGGGCAACGGTATTTCTTTCAGCCAGATCCACCGCCCTCACCCGCGAACGACTCAACCCATGCATCAGACCAAACAACAAGACATTGATGAGCATGCCACCCACGGCGATGATCCGGGATTTCTGGCTGTCGATGGCGGCGATCGCCTCGGGTGTGGCATGAAACTCCAGCCGCCAACTCCTGCCGGCGATCTCCACGATCTCAAAACGATGAAACAGCGAGGACTCCGAACGGTCGAACACCCCGTCGGAGTCGTACAAGAGGGTCTCTTCCTGTCTGGACAATCCGTCGAAGACGTGCAGGTCGATGAGATGCACCCGATTGCCGAGAATCCCGCGCATGAAATCATCCATCTGCAACGGCGCGAACACATACCCCCGGATGGCCTCCTGGCGTTGCGCCACGGTTGCAATCGGGAGTCCCTGCCGATAGATGGGGATGTACATGCCGATGCCTGCCGGCATTCTCCCCGCGATCTCCTCCCGGAGGACGACCTTGCCCGACAGGGCCGCCTTGCCGCCATCGCGCGCGCGCTCCATGGCCGCCCGACTGGTGGACTCGGCGAACAGATCCTCGCCGATCTTCTTCTGGTTGCGCTCCTCGACGGCGGCCAGATACAAGATGGGCGCGTAGAAGGCCCGCTGTCCGGAAGGCCTGGGCCCGGTGTAATCCGGAAGCTCTTCCCGAACCATCTGGAGGTGGTTTTCCATCTCCCCGGCGCGGAAAAAAGGCGCCCAGCCGATCCCTTGAATGCCCGGAAACATCTCCCGCACGCGCAACCCCTCCACAAACGTCTGCCAGATCGGTCGGTTGATCACCTCGATGGCCGTGACCAGACTGGCCACGGCCCGCAGGGATTGTTCATAACTGTCCATGCGATGCGTGATGGCCAGGATGTGTTCGACCACTTCCCGGTTGAACCGTTGATGGCTGTGGTTGATCTCGTGGTCGCGGGCATTGCCCCAGCTTCCGAAAACCGCCAAGCACCCCAGCAGAAAAACCAACCAGGGTGTGATTCCCATCCGATTGCAACGGGAAGAAGTCATATCCGCCACTCCCCTTTCCAGGAAACCCGACACGCCTTCGATTCTATCCGCAATCGTTCGGACCCAGACCATACGCTCTTATCGATCCCCTTGATTATGACAGAAAAAATACCGGAAACGCCCCCATCCCTCATCGCCTTCCGCCAACACCATCCATGATGGATGAATGAGGCGTTATGGCTTCCGACCATTCTGGACGCGCGGCACGGAGACAAAAAAAGTCGAGCCGCGATCCGGATTGTTCTCCGCCCAGATCCGACCATGGTGCGCCAGGATATAAGCCATGCAAATCGGCAATCCCAATCCGGTTCCCCCCGCACCGCTGGCCGTCCGTTTGGACTGGAAATATTTGTCGAAAATGGCGTCACAATCGCTTTCGGGAATTCCCGGCCCGGTGTCGGACAGGGAAAAGGAGACCTCATGCTCCTCTGCGCAAAACCGAACCGTGAGTGTCGAACCGTTGGGCGAAAACTTGGCCGCGTTGCCGATCAGATTCTCGAAGACCCGCATCATTTTTCCCGGATCGACTTCCGCCACCAACGCCTGTTCGTCTTGCACCCGCACGTCGATGGTCAGACCACGCGCGCTCAGCAGTCCTTCGTAACGTTTGGCGACCTGTCCAAACAATTGATAAAGATTGTCGGATCGGAATTCAAAATCCATCCGTCCCGATTCGAGTTTGGCCAAATCGAGCACGCTGTTGAGCAGTTCGATCAGATCGGCGTTGGCGTGAAAGGCTTTGAGAAGACGCCGTGGAATGGGGCCCATCCGACCGGTCAGGAATGGCGCCAAACGGTTTTCCCGGGCAGCGTTTTCCGCCTCGGCGACAAACTGGGCGAAAACAGCCTGGACTTCAGCATCGGAAGGATTCTCGAATTCATAATTCTCAAAGCCGAAAGCGTCCAGCGCGAAACCCAGATAACTGCCAATCACATGATTCGGGGTTCTCAATTCGTGTGACATGTTGGTGAACAATTCGGATTTCGAACGGTTGGCGGCTTCGGCCTTTTCACGGGCTTTCACCAGTTCCCGAATCAGCCGCCACTTGTCGGCCAGCATCAAGGCCATCTGCAACACTTCGACCTGATCGAACGGTTTTTTGAGAATCAACCATTGATCCGCCTTGCCCAGTTCGGCGATTTCGGTCCACCCCCGATCGGAATGGGCGGTGCAGAAAATGATCTGCACACTGTTGTCGATGGTAAAAGCCAAACGGGCCGTTTCCAATCCATCGATTCCGGACATGCGCATATCGATGAAGGCAACCGCATACTGTCGATTCTCCAGGACCGCTTCGCGAATCCGGTGCAGCCCCTCTTCGCCACTGTTGGCGTAATCGATTTCAAAATGCATTCTGGGCAGGGGCGCCTTGCCGAACAGTGCCGCCTCGTCATCCAGAAGATCGTCGCTGGGTTGATTGATCTGGACCAGAGCCTTCTTGATCGCCTGGTAAATCACGGGTTGATCGTCAATGACGATGATTCTTGCCGTATTCATCTTCATGTTCCTCTCTTCTCACAGGAAGCTGAAGTGTGAAAGTCGCTCCTGAACCGATACCGGGGCAGCTTACCGTCAATCCTCCACCAAGTTCCCGGGCCGAACACGCGGCACTGTACAGACCAAATCCGTGTCCCCCTGATTTTGTCGTGAACCCTTCCTTGAAAAGATGAGGGAGATTCTCCGCTGCGATGCCGCACCCGTTGTCGGAAACGATGATCCAGACATGGTGCGGATCGCTGCGGAGTTGAATCGAAAGCACCGCCCTGCCATCGTTTCTGCTCTTTAAGGCATCACGGGCGTTCCAGATCAGATTGGCGACGATTTGCAACAGTCGTTGTCGATCCAGCACCAGTTCGACAATCGAAGCATTGAAATCCCGCTCCACCGTGATGAAATGACGCTCGAACGAATAGGCATTCATCGCCAAAAGCTGATCGATGATCTCCGCGATATTGACCGACTCCATCTCCCCCGAAGAGCGACGCGCGAGCGCCTGCTGGCTGCTGATCAGTTTTGAAACCGCATCGCTCCCGGCCACCACCAGATTCGCCTCGTTGAGCAGATTGGCCCGCTCTTCCACCAGATGCGCCGACAAACGCCCCAGATAGCCCAACACTTTTCTGCCCTGCGCGTCGGTGGTGAGAAATCGGATCTGTTCATCCTCAGGCCGATCAAGCATTTTGGCCACATCCACCAACCGGCTCAATCGCGATCCCCGCAGCCCTTCCACCAGAATCTGCACCCCCACCACCACCGGAACCAGCAAATTCCCGACATTGTGCAAGACGCCATTGGCGATGGCCGCCATGCTGGAGCCCCGTTCGGCTTCCAGCAGTTCCCGGTTGAGCCTTTCGATCCGTTCCCGGGTCTCCCGTTCCTCCGCCACGTCCCGGACCACCGCGATATAATGTTTGTCGCCGCCGAGATAAAACTCCCGCACACGGATTTCGATCATGATCTCCGCGCCATCCTTGCGCATGGCGTGCAGTTCACGTTTGAGATCGACCACCTGTGTCCTGTGAACTTCCAATTGTTCGGCAAGATGATCCTCATACGATTCACGCTGCGCCAATGGCAGCAGCATGCTGACGCTCTGATCGGAGACCTCTTTCTCGGTCCAACCAAAGATGCGTTCCGCCATGGTGTTGAAATGGGTGATCAACCCCTTGCCGTTGATGACGACGATGCCATCGGCCATATTCTCGAACAACACCCGGTACAGGGTTTCCGCATGGCGCCGTCTCTCCTTCTCCCGCGCCAACTGCCAGATGATCGGACGGGTGATCCGAATGATATGAAGCCCTCCCATGGCGGTCACACAAAAAGCCAGCAGAAACGTGAAGGCCGAAGCAACGAGAAACGGTCTGCGGATTTCGGCCAGATCGATCTTGGCCACCACGCCCAATCCCAGTTCCGGCACATATTCGTAACCGGCCAACACCATTTCGCCGCGATAGTCGTGACCGATGATCGTACCCGACTCCCCCTTCATCGCCAGATGCATCGGCGAACCCATCCGTTGATCTTGCGGCAACACAAGCGGAGCCAGCACTTCATCGTGCCGCATGCGCAGCAGAAGTTCCGTGAACCCCTCGGCATTCTTGTGTCCGATCGCGAGTTCCTGCGTGAGCAGTGGCCAGGGGGTTTCCTGGTGCGCCGCGACCACCTCTTGCAGGATTTCCCGGATCCGATTCTCTTTGTTCAAAACCGAATAGGTGTCTTCCAGTGCGTTGAGACTGCGCAACAACGCCACTTCGCTGCGGGTGAGCGTGACCAGTTGATTGCCAATCTGTTCAAAGGCGGCGTTGTAGAGAAAGCCGATGGCCAGGAGGGTCACGATCAAGGCCACACCGGCGACCATCACCACCAGCTTGGCAAGATCACGCTTGCTGGCATGTTGCAACATGACCGTTGGTTTCGAGTGTTCGAGCATCGATGACATCCTCTCCACACGGCAAGGCGCAGACGATGATGAAGGTGATTTTCCAGGTGACGGGTCGTCTCGTTCCGTCCGGGATGGAACCGGTCGAAGCGTCGATGGCCCACGCCCTGTCGGGAGAAACCACCCCTTCGGTTGTCCGACCATAAAAAGCCGCCGGGTCTTCCTGAACTGTGTTTGCTCGCATCCATCATCGTCAAACCCGTTGAGTGGATATACAGAGCTCATCACAGGACGAACAAAGATTTCAATACCGGCACGACTGGACAACCCGAAACAAAAGCATCAAGGCATGACAGAATAAATCCTGGCATCTTGCGATCCATCCGGAATTCCTCATGCGCCTTGAGATAGACTCAAGGACGCCACGCAAACCGATGATCCTGGTATGCATTTGGCATTATTCTGGCATTCGATCCAAATAGAATCCACAGTCAGGATTCTATTTTCATTTAATTAGTGATTTTATTCTCTCTGCAATCGCACCATTCTGTCAATCCATTTCATATAAAAAAACGTACCGGAACTGCCCATTCAGGTTCAACTCAATTTGTATTAACAGTCATAAATCAACAACCATAAGAAAATAACGAAATCCAGAATATAAAAATATAAGTAATAATTGTATGTAAAGATATAGATTTTCGCGCCCATGCTCCATCACACAAAATCAAACAATTCATCCAGTTTCGACAGTTTCAGGATATTCGACACCCGCAAGGGGACATTGACCAGACTGATATTGGCCGCCGCATCACCGGCATGTTTGCGCAAGATCAGCAACATGCCGATGCCCCCGCTATCGATGGCGCTGACTTCGGAAAAATCCAGCACATAATGGGTATTGGCAGGACAGGTGTAATAAGACTCGCGAAATTCCCGGCGGAGACTGTGGGTAAAAGCCCCCCGGATGGCAATGCGCACGTCACGACTGGTCCGTTTCACCAGGATGCTACCACTTGCCAGATTCATGTTCATGCGACCCGATCATCCTCCGTCGTCGATCCTTCCCGGCCACCCTTTCCACCGCTCCGTTCCTGATGGTGGCCGGAAGATCATACAACCCTCCTGGTCCAATCGTAAACCGTCGCAAAAAAAACGCCCCTTGTCAAACGAAACCAGGCGGTCCGTGTACGGCAAACCAAAAAATGAAGGATGCAATTCCTCCAGGATTGGACTAAAATAAAATGCGTCGTCAGTTTTCATCATTCGCACCTCTTTATACATGTTCATTCATCCACAGAGTGCGCAACATGGAATCAAGACGGTTCATTCGCTGGTTGTGGCTGGCATTGCTGCTGATCAACCTGATGATGGCAGGTCTGGCGGCTTTCACGCTCCGGTCGAGTTGGCACACCTATGTCGAAAGTTCCCAAATCTCCACCCAGAATCTGGCGCTGATGCTGGAACGCGAGATCGTCAGCCTGATCGCCAGCGTGGACCTCTCCTTGTTGTCGATGAGCGACGAATACGCCAAGAAAACGTCCCGGATGGCGTTGCCAGAGGAAAACTGGAACGAACAACTGCGACGCCAGCATGCCATTCTGCCTCTGCTGTCCGACCTCGGGGCCGCCAACGCCGAAGGTCTGGTGGTCTGGGGACAAATCGCCAACGACGCCACCCGCACGAATGTCGCGGATCACGACTACTTCCTCACGCAGCGCAACCAGCCCAATACCGGCCTGTTCATCTCCTCGCCCATCCTCTCCCAGGAGACCCGACAATGGTCGCTGGTGCTCTCCCGCCGGTTGAACGCCGCCGATGGCCAGTTCACCGGCATCGTCACCGCAACCGTCTCCCTGAAACTCCTGTACGAACACTTCGGCGCCCTGAAACTGGGCCAGAACGGCTCGGTCGCCTGGCGCGACGACAAACTGCGACTGATCCTGCGCCACCCGATCCTGCCGGATGGCGTGCAAACCGGACCAACCCGGCTCTCCGACGACTTCAGGACCGCCTTGGCACGCGATGCCACCCAAGGCAGTTACCGCGCCGGAAACACCAGCATCGATCAGGTGCGACGCTATCACAGTTATCGATTCAATCCCCAATACGCCTTCTATATCAATGTCGGCCTCTCCGAAGAGGAGCATTTCGCCGCCTGGCACGATACCTTGCGCTGGACGTGCGGCCTCGTGGTCTTGTTTCTGCTGGTGACGGTGGCCATGGCCGTCTGGTTGGGACACGGTTGGCGTCTGACTCAACGCGTCATGCTGCGGCAGTCCGAAACCGAAACCGCCCTGCGTCACGCCTTGTCCCAGGCCAAACAACTGACCGACGCCCTCGATCACACGCCGTCTTACATCTACATCAAAAACGCCCAATCCCAGTATGTCTACGGCAACCGCCACACGCTGGAACTGTTCGGATGTTCCGCCGAGGCGCTGATCGGCAGCGACGACAGCCGCTTCTTTCCCCCGGCAACCGTGTCGAGCGTGAAGGAAGTGGACACACGGGTGCTGAAACAAGGAACCGCCACCCACGCCGAGATCGAAGTGGCCCCGAACACCCCGGAGTGGCGGGTCTACTGGGAACTGAAACAACCGCTCCGCGACCACAACGGCGACATCTGGGGATTGTGCGGCATTTCCACCGACATCACGGATCGCAAACGGATCGAAAACGCGCTCACCCTCAGCGAAGAAACCTACCGCGCCCTGTTCGACAACATGCTCAACGGCTTCGCCCTGCACGAGATCCTGGTGGACGACGCCGGTCAACCACGGGATTACCGTTTTCTGGAGATCAATCAGGCGTTCACCCACATGACCGGCCTGCAAGCGGCCAACGTGGTCGGACGCACCGTGCTGGAAATCATGCCCCGTACCGAACCGTTCTGGATCGAAACCTATGGCCGGGTGGCCCTGAACCGTCAGGCAACCCGTTTTCAGAACTACTCGCAAGAGACGGGCAAATTTTTCGAGGTGTTCGCTTACAGCCCCCGGGAACGCCAGTTCGCCACCATTTTCGAAGACATCACCGAACGCAAACAGGCCGAAGCCACCATCCTGCGTGAAAAACACATTCAGGAGACCCTGGCCCGTCTGGCGAAACATTTTCTGGCGTCCCGGGAGGTCGCCATCGAAGAGATCGCGCAACACGTCTTGGACGCCAGTCTGGTGGTGACCGACAGTCCCTGCGGTTATGTCAACGAGGTCGATCCCCAGACCGGACTTGCGGTCAATCGGGCCATCACCACCACCTTTCCCCTGTGCGCGGAGTTCATACAGCCCATGCCGTCTCCAGAGGAGACCGGATCCCAACTCTGGGCGCTCGACACGCGCCGCCCGGTGTTGAGCAACACCCCCTGGGAACATCCGGATTTCATCGGCGCTCCGAACGAGGCGCAGCCGATCCGGCGTCTGCTGTCGGTACCGGTCATCAACGAAAAACATCGGGTCGCCCAGATCGTCGTCATCAACGGACGGCGGGACTACACCCCGGACGATACCGTGGCCCTGGAACGCATCGCCAGCCTGTTGGCCATCACCCTGGAACGGGTCAAACTGGAACGCCAGTTGCGCCATGCCGGCAAACTGGAAGCCATCGGCACCTTGAGCGCCGGCATTGCCCACGATTTCAACAATATACTTGGGATCATCCTGGGATATACCGAAGTCGCTCTGCACACGGTGTCGCCACAGGAACGGATCCATGGCTTTCTGCAAGAGATCTTCACCGCCGGGGTCCGCGCCAAGGCTCTGGTGGATCAACTCCTGACCTTCAGTCGCAAAAGCGAATCCCCGCGTCAGCCCGTGCTGCTGTCCGTGCTGGTCAAAGAGGTGATCAAATTCTTCCGGGCTTCGGTCCCCTCCTCCATCGACATCGAATCCAGGATCGAAGCGGACGATCTGGTGGTCAATGGCAACGCGGATCAACTGCATCAACTCCTGATGAACCTGTGTACCAATGCCCGCCAGGCGATTCCCGCCGAGCAGGGAACCATCCGCATCTCCCTGGAACGGGTCCATCTCTCCTCCGAAGAACCGGGAATCCCTCTGGCGGCAGGCGATTATGCGCGACTCCAGGTGCTGGATACCGGAATGGGCATCCCCCCGGAGATCCTGGATCACATTTTCGATCCTTTTTTCACCACCAAGGAGATCGGCAAAGGAACCGGACTGGGATTGTCGGTGGTGCATGGCATCGTGACCAACCATGGAGGCGCTATCCTCGTGACCAGCACACCGGGCACAGGCAGCCTGTTTCGGGTCTATCTGCCCGTGTTGTCCCAGGGCGAAAAACGGGAGCTGTCCGCACCCGCAGCGGTTGTACGCAGAACAGGCGTCGGTACCTTGTTGGTGGTGGATGACGAACCACAACTCCTCTCCATTTACCAGGAACTGCTGTCGAGCCTGGGATACGAGGTGGTCACGGAAACCCGGGCCCAAGCCGCTCTGCGCACCTTTGCCACCAATCCGGAACGCTTCTGCGCGCTCATCACCGATTACGCCATGCCCCACATGACCGGCATTGAAATGGCTCACCGGGTCAAGGCCATCCGCCCGGATATGCCCATTCTGCTCTGCACCGGTCTGGGCAGTGACGCCTTCCACACCGCAGACCGGGATGCCGCCATCGACATCGTGCTGCACAAACCGGTTCCGATCGGACATTTTTCGGAAGTTCTGGCCAGAGTGTTGAACACGCACCAGACCAGCCACCGGACAGGACAAACGCGCGCCACCCCTGCGCAACCAAAACCCGTGGCACGCTGACACACGCGCTTCGGTGACTGGCCGAACCCCGGAAACGACGCACCACCGCTCCTGGCCATCCGGGCGCGCGCCACACGCGTTGCGTGCATTCGTTTCGGTCATCAGATGATGGGAACGATCGCGCAAACGTGACGCATGGAGGGTTGGGTAACGGACACGATTCATGATAAACTGATGCGTCACGTCATGGATTAACGAACGGCCATCAAAACGCCAATCAACATCCGATCCTGTGTCCGGCGACTCAACCGGTCACGCATCCGTCGGCGCAACCGGTGGCCCCCGCAGGCAGCCGTTGTCATGGTGATGTCCGTACCACCCGCAACCGGTGCTTTCTTCTTCAAAGAGTATGGACGCGCATCAAGGCATATCATCATGAAAATCATCAAATTGACGATCGCGCAAGGCATTCAATGGGTGGAGATCCCGGATGCGGGTCTGCGGATCCTGTGCGGTTGTCCCATGGACAGCGTCAAGCATCTGATGAAACGGGGTCTGATCATGCCCACGGAGAACAATGGCATCCCTTGCGAAACCGGACCCAATGCCATTCTGCTTGCGGATGTCATCCTCCAGAACGGAGAATTCGCCAATCTGGGAGAATTCCCGGTTTTGCAGATGCTCTACAAGCAAGGCATGATCCTGCCCGGACATCCCAACAATACCGGACAAAAGCCGTTGCTGATCGGTCAGGCGGAACAGGTCAACGCCCAGATGCAATACATCTACCGGGGCAACTACGGCCTGATCTCGCGCGAAGAGATGCTGGCAACCGGCCTTGACGACACGACCGCCGACCAGATGATGCGCCTGAAATGGCGCTTCGCCTTCGGAGCCATCCGCCCGTCGCGGGAACTGCTGGATTGCCGGATCGTCGGCGACGGGGCGGTGGAGATTCGGAACGGGGTGTGGATACAGCGCAAGGGAACGAACCTGTACGAATTTTCCTACGCCGGACAGAGCGTTCAGGTGGACCTCAACCTGAAGCCGGGCATGCGGTATGAATCGGCCTATCCGCTGGGGTATCAACTGTTGCCCCGTGAATATTTCGCGGTGGTCCACGCAGGGGAAGGCGACGGCTGGGATGTGAACCGTCCCGGCATGTCGAGCATTCTGATGTTTCACGGCAAGATCTATCTGATCGATGCCGATCCGAACCTCTTCTACAATCTGTCCTCCCTGGGAATCGGCATCGATGAGGTCGAGGGAATTTTTCACACCCACGCCCATGACGACCACTTCGCCGGCATCACGACCCTGATGCGTTCCAGCCGCAAAGTCCGTTACTATGCCACGCCACAAGTCCGGGCCACGGTGGAAAAAAAGGTGGCGGCCCTGCTCTCCATCGAGGAGGAACGCTTCGGCGAATTCTTCGAACTCCACGATCTGACCGCCCATGTCTGGAACGACATCGAAGGCCTGGAAGTGCGTCCGGTCAACTCCCCCCACCCCGTGGAAACCACCATTTTCCATTTCCGGACCCTGTGGCGTGAGGGGTATCGGAGTTACGCCCATTTTGCCGACATCGTTTCCCTGAAACTGCTGGAAAAGATGATCGTGGACGACGCCACCTCCCCGGGCGTGGAGCGCGCCTACTACGAACACGTCAAGAACGAATATCTGATTCCGGCGGACCTGAAGAAACTCGATATCGGCGGAGGCATGATTCATGGCATGGCGGAGGATTTCGCCACCGATGGATCGACCCGCATTCTGCTGTCCCATCTGGCGCGCGAACTGACCCCGGCGGAAAAGGAGATCGGTTCCAGCGCGCCTCACGGCATGATGGATGTCTTGATTCCAGGAGAATCGGATTTCACGCGTCGCCGGGCCTACACCTTTCTTCAATCGACGTTTCCAACCATTCCGGTGCACCATCTGCGGATACTCGTCAACAACCCCGCGCTCAACCTGAAACCGGGCATGATCCTGCTCAAAGAGGGTGAAGTCCCCAAAAACATCCATCTGATCCTCACGGGAAGCGTGGAAAAGATCCGCGCCCGGGATGGATACTGCGGCCGGATCAGCAGCGGCGCCCTGATCGGTGAAATGTCCGGATTGATGGGAACCCGTTCCCGCCACACCTTCAGTACGGCCTGCTTTGTCATGGCCTTGGAGATTCCGGTGGTGATGTACCGGGAACTGGTTCAGCGCAACGGTTTCATGGAACGCATCCTGCGTCATTCGGAATTCGGCACGTTTCTGCAATCCACGTCCCTGTTTTCCGAAGGCATGTCGCCGCCGGTGATGAGTCCGCTGCTCGACAACCTGACCATCCGCGATATTCCCGCCGGAGAGATCCTCCTGTGCCGCGACTTGAACCGGATCAACATCATCCGTTCCGGCCGGATCGAACGCTCCATCGCCGGCACCCCTGTGGATGTGCTCGAATCCGGCGACCATTTCGGCGAGGAACGGGCCGTGTTCAACACCCCTTGCCTGTTCCGGCTCACGGCCATGGATGCGGTGCAACTGTTTCAACTGCCCGGACATCTGGTGCGGGATATCCCCATCGTGCGCTGGAAACTCTTTGAATCCTATCGCACCCGCACCATGATGGTGGTCCATGGCGGCGGCAAATCGGACAGTTTCCGCTGGGATGGCGCTTTCAACATCCAGATTCTGGAAATGGATACCCATCACAAGACCTTGCTGGAAATCGCCAACGCGATCATGGAAATCCTGCGTCATGGAGAAGACCACGGATCCCTGGAAAGCACCTTCGAGTCTTTGACGGACTACACCGAATACCACTTCAAGGCCGAGGAACAATTGATGGAACGCTACGCCTATCCGGATTTGAAACGCCATCAGGAGAAACATCGCCTGCTGGTGCAACAGGTGCTGGAATACCGGTCGCAACTGCAAGAGCAGGCCGCTTTGCAGCAAACCGATTTCAAGGGATTCTTCACGCAATGGCTGGTGCGTCACATCCTGAACGACGATCTCCAGTATGGTCATTTTTTGAATTCCAAAGGAATTTACTGAGAATCAATGTCTGTTGCCAAGGAGCCACACCCACCGAAAAGTCCTGGCGACTTGACACGAGCATGGATGACAGCTTCAACGCCGCTCACAGGAGGTGATATGTCCGATCCGGTATCCATCCCAACCCAATGGAACCCTGCATACAGTATCGGTATTGTCGAAATCGATCAGCAACATATGGATCTGATGCGACATGTCGATACCATGCAGGATCTTCTGGCTCATCCCAAGGTGAACCATCATACGATCCGCAAGACGCTGAGAACCTTCATCGATCATGTGAAATCCCACTTCCAGTTCGAAGAAGAATTCATGTTCCTATTAGGATATGAACATTATCATTCCCATAAAGAGACGCACAAATTCCTGCTGCTGCAACTCAAACGTCTGGTGGAAGACAATCAGGATCAAGTCAACGGCGCCAGACGGATCATCAAATTTCTGCACAATTGGCTGGTAGGACACATGGCCGTGGATGACAGGGGTTACGCCTCTCTGATCACCCAGATTTCCGCAGAGGATTATCGACTGTTCCTGGAACAACTGCGCCACAAACAAGACCAGGAACGACCCGAAGAGGAGGCGTGATCGACCCGTCCTCAAGAAGACAGCAGGGCAACGGGTGTTGTATCCGGACTCGGATCTGCGTTAGCATTCCGAATCAAAAGGCTCCGGAAATCGTTCCGGTCGGCAAGCCGTCAGAAGGAACCATGAACCATGCGCATCCCCTCTCAGATCCTTAAGAACAGCATCATTTTCATGGTCGCGATCACGATCGGATCGAGTTCTCCTGGTTTCGCCGCGCCGGAGAACAGAGCGGCGGACGAATGTCCTCCAGGCACCCCACCTGAAATCTGCCAACAGCAACGGGAACTCCGCCAACGTGAAGCGCAGGAGCAGGCCCGCAGACAGCAGGAAGAGCAAACCCGCAGACAGCAGCAGGGGGAACAAGCACGCAGGCAACAGGAAGAACAAGCACGCAGGCAGCAGGAAGATCAGGCACGCAGGCAGCAGGAGCAACTCCGCAAGCAGCAGGAAGAACAATCCCGCAAACAGCAGGAAGAACAAGCACGCAGACAGCAGGAAGAACAATCCCGAAAACAGCAGGAAGAACAAGCACGCAGGCAGCAGGAGCAACTCCGCAAACAGCAGGAAGATCAGGCTCAGGCTCTCAAACAACAAGAGCAACTCCGCAGGCAGCAGGAAGAACAATCCCGCAAACAGCAGGAAGAACAAGCACGCAGGCAGCAAGAAGATCAGGCACGCAGACAGCAGGAACAACTCCGCAAGCAGCAGGAAGAACAATCCCAGGCTATCAAACAGCAAGAACAAATCCGCAGGCAGCAGGAAGAACAAGCCCGCAAACAACAAGAAGATCAGGCCCGCAGGCAGCAGGAAGAACAATCCCAGGCTCTCAAACAGCAAGAACAGCTCCGCAAGCAGCCACAAGAGCAAGGCCGCAGACCCCAGATGGAACCGGGCAAACAACCCGACGCGCAACCCGGCACGCCTCCCCCCCAGGATGGACAAGGCCGCAGACCCCAGGGAGAAGCGGGCAACAAACGCACCGACGGACAACCGGGCAGACCACACGATGGCCAGCAGCCCAACACAACGCCTGCGGGACCACCTCCAGCCATCAAACCGCCTGAAGCGCCGCCCACCGGCACCATCCAACCCGATGGAGTACCGCCCGACAGGCCGTCCGATGGCCAACCCAACAAGCGCCGCGACAGGCAGGAGCACAAAAACCAACCCACGGGTCTGCCGCTCGACACGCCGCCTGATGAGCGACATCCCAATAACCGGCTGCACCCGGATCCGGAGCGCAGACAGCCATTGGACAGGCAGCCATCGGACAGGCAGCCATCGGACAGACGGCAACAGGATTCACAATCCGGCCGGTACGACCGCGAGCCTGTGATGCCGGATGAAATCCATCCGCAAGATCGTTCCCGAGGCGAATTCCGGCCCCATCAACCCGACGCAACCAGGCAACGGCCTTCCGGGATCGACCCGCAAACGCAGCGCCCATTCTCCTCTGGTGGAGGCGGCCAACGCACCCGCGAGGTAGCCATCCAACCGGTGCCCATCAGTCCGACCACTTCCATCATACGTCAACCGGATCAATCGGCGCTGACCATTCAGCATCGCCATTCGAACGGTACCGAAACCCGTGTCATCTCGCGCATCCAACCGAACGGACGCCAGAAGGTGACGGCCTATCAGAATGTGAAGGATCCGAAAACCAAAATCCGCACCCGCGTCTACAACGATGGCCGCCGGGTTGTCTTCGGCAAGGATTTCGTCACCCGTACCACCCCTGGCCGTCCGACCATGACCACCTTCAGCAATGGTCTGCGCGAAGCGGTTCTGCCGGATCGGAAACGTTATTTCAAGGATGCGTTCTCCACGTCCCGCGACCACCGGGGCCACGAACGCAAAGTGATCCATCGCACCTTCTACGCCCATTACTCGGCGGGACGGACGGTTGAATTGCCCAAACCGATCATACGAATCTACGAAGAGACTCCGATCCAGAATATCGTGGTATACGCCTACAGGCCGACTCCCTTCATCGCCACGTATTACACGGTGTTGGAGGAACCTTTCCTCATTCCGCTGGAAATCGGCCACTCCTGTCTGATCTGTCCTCCGCCGATGCTCACCTATGTGGAGCCGGTACACTCCTACGCCACCCCGATGGATCTGCTGGTGGATATGCTGTTGGCCGGCGCGGTATACGACAGCCAGAACACCCTGGTGATGGAAACCACGGCCCCGGATGCCGAAGTGAACGCGTTGTCTGCCACGGTGGCCTCCTTGCAACAGGAGTTGGAGAGCGCCACCGCCACGAACGAAACCTTGCGCATGGAACTGACCGACCAGGAGAATCACCCACTGGAAGCGCTGCAATCCCAACTCGCCAGCAAACCGGTCGATGAGAAGATCCCCATGCCGATCCCCGAACCGGTACGCAAACAGTTCCGCCAGCAGGTCGAACAGGATCTCGTCGCCCACCAGAACAGTCAGCCGCTCTCCCTGGCCAACCTGTTGACCTCGACCGAAGCGCAAGACTACATTTTCCAGGTCGCGGAGAACATGGAGGCCACGGAGATCGTTTCCGGTGAAGAATGCATGCTCACCACCGGCGATCTGGTACGCATCGATGAACCGCCTCAACCCAAGGACGCCTCTGCCCGCATGCGGGTGGTGACCAGCCAGATGGAAAGCTGCCGGGTGAACAGCGTGGTCAACATCAGCCTGTGGAATTTGCAGGAGATGCTGAACGCCTATCGTCAACGGCTGGAAGAAAATCTGCAAAAAGTCCATCAAAAAGTCAGCGAAAAAGGCCAAAACGGCTAGACGAACCGCCGTGCGAGACCGCATCCAAGCCACCCAGGGCGATGACAACCCTGGGTGGTCCCAACCCACCGATCACCAACCACCCGCTCATCCCCTCGATCCCGCACGCCGTTCTGCTTGCCAGGATCCTCCAAAACTGGTAAACCTCCTAAAAGAAACACAAGCCGTCCCGGAAACACCACCGCGGCAAACGCCTGCCATCCCGTGGTCACGCCCCCAGACATCGAACGCCATCAAGGCCAAGACACGCGATCATGAGCACCCAACCCATCTATCAGGCGGTCCTGCGGATCATGCAACGCCGCATGTCGTTTCAGGAACCCGTCACGCTGCTGGATGTCGGGGCCGGCAATGGCGCCTTGCTCGCACACATCACGGCACAGCATCCCGTGATTGCCAACGCCTGTGATTATTATCCCGAGTTCTTCACCATGCCCGCCGTGCCCGTGCAAAAGGTGGATCTCAATCGGGAGCCGCTGCCCTATCCGGACGCCTCGTTCCAGGTGGTGACCTGTTCCGAGGTGATCGAACACCTGGAAAACTACCGCGCCTTGCTGCGGGAGATGCATCGGGTTCTCAAGCCGGGCGGTCTGCTGATCGTGACCACGCCGAACATCCTGAACGTCAAATCCCGCCTGCGGTTCTTCGGTAGCGGTTTTTATAATCTTTTTGGTCCCCTGCCGGTGCGCAACGATCAACTCTATTCCACCGGACACCACATCACCCCCATCTCGTTTTTCCATCTGAGCCACGCCTTGCTGGATGTGGGATTCTCCAGCATCCAAGACGCCACCGATCGGGTGCAGAAGTACTCCCTGGTCTGGCTCCTGTTCCTGGCCCCGCTGCTCGGATTGGGATGGCTGTTCTTCATGCACCAGGAGCAACGGGTATACAAGACACTCACCGCAGAAAACGAACCTCTGGTGCGTCGCCACAACCGTTTCGCGCTACTCACCGGACGCACCCTGCTCGTGTCCGCCATCAAGCCTTGACCCCTCAACGGCAGCGGACGGAACCGGACCACAAGCGACCGGACGCTCCCAAACCGGATCGATCCCGGCTGATCGCCTCCCGCTTCCCCTGGTTGCCGATGGCAAACCATGCTACCCTGTCAAGACGACAGCCTTAAGAATATCGGGACGCAACATCGGCACGAAAACCCGATCATGACAGCCCGTCACGTCGCGACATCCCGATCCACTAGCGGGGAGATGGCCAGACCACCGTTCTTTGCCGTGTCACACGCACACAAAAACCATCCAAGGAGAGTTGTTTCATGCGGACTTTTTGGCAATACACACGTTCGGTTGCTGTGGTATCGATGATCCTCCTGCTGACAACCTCGATGGCGGTTGCGGATCCAGACCAGGGCGCATCCAGCCTGAGTTCCGAACCCACGCTGTCAGAGCCGCTGGTGCTGGCCTGGAACGACCGCGACCGTGGTCACCACCACCAGAAAAAATGTGTCCGGATCTGTCGTCACCGCTTCCATGAGGCCATGCGCGACTGCGAAAACGAACGCCGGCAACGTCATTGTATCCAGAGAGCCAAAAGACACCATGAAAACTGTCTAAATCGCTGCGACTATTGAGAAACTCCGGAAACTCCGGATTCTGCGGCCCTTCCATGCCGGCGCATGAAGCGTCATCCCATGCCCCTGCCCGGATGAAGCCAAGGATCCACCCACCATGATCCGGTTCATCGCCTTGTTTGCGGGTGGACTGGTCGTGGTCTGGGCGCTGCATGACCAGTTCACCGATTCGCTCTTTGAGTCCACCCACACCGAACGGTTGGGATATGCCGCCGGGTCGGCTTTCATGCTCGCTTGGCTGCTGAGTTCCGTGTCGTGGCGTGGACTGCCGAAACTCTTGAAAGGCGTGGGCCTGTGGATCGGCGTGCTGATGCTGCTGGTTCTGGGTTACGGCTTCCGACAGGAACTGACCGACCTGCGCACGCGTTGGATGGCAACGCTGCTACCCCAACGCGGTTTTGAACCGGCGGCAGGGGAATGGAGTGTCTTCAAATCCTCCGACGGTCATTTTTATGTCGAACTCCGCGTCAATCGCACCCCCATCCGCATGCTGGTGGATACCGGAGCCAGCGACCTGGTGCTGACCCGCGCGGATGCCCGGAGAATCGGTCTGTCACCCGATCGGCTCGACTATACGCTCCGTTACCAAACCGCCAATGGCGAAACCCGAGCAGCCCCGATCCTGCTGGACGAGGTGCGACTGGGAAGCCTCACCTTGAAACGCATGCCGGCTTCGGTGATTGCCGGAGAGGCGCACGAATCGTTGCTGGGCATGAGCTTTTTCAAACGGCTCGATTCTTATGAAGTCAAACAGGATCTGCTGACCTTTCGTTGGACGACCAAAAACCGGCCTTGAACCCTCTTTGCAGACCGTCTGACCTTGACGCCCTGAGCAACTCACACCACCGCGCAGGCGTTCACACAAAAAACCAGAACAATTCTTTAGTCAATCATCAATAATATGAGTCATTACAAAAAAACGACCGATCCATGCCTCCCGCCATTCCGTTGACCATGATCCAGAAAGGATTCTTCAAACTCAACCTCCTCTTGCTGCCGGTGTCACTCTCCTTGATGGTGTGGATCGGCATCATGGCCGGAAGCGGGCCGACCTCCCCGGGATGGGGACCGGTGATGTTGACCGTTTTTGGATTTCTCTATGCGGGGCCAGCGGCTCTGGTGCTGTTTCATGTGGTTGGCGCCAAACTGTTTGATGGCATCACGCGTTTCGTACCATTTTCAAAACCGGCAATCTCTTGGTATGGCATCCTGTTTGCCGCGCTGCTGGTGGTCGTTCTGGGAAACCTGTTCGTGGATGACGGATATCAATTCAGACAGGGCCATTACGACCTTTCCATGCTGGCCCTGTGCCTGGACATGGGCGGCATGGTGGCCGTGGTGGCAAGCGGCGGATACAGCGCGAGCTTGAAAACCACGCACCCCCCGCGCTCCGATGGACCTTGAGAACCCTCAACCCCCGCGCTCCGATGGTGCGTCCCCCTTTGAGAAACCACCCTGACCCGAACACGAGCGGCAGGCCAAGATCTTGACGATGACGCCCTTTGCCGTTCAGGGCCGTCACCCGCGCGCGAAGGATCGAAACCGCGACACCACCTGATCCGGGGGAACACCGGGACGCGGCAGAGGTTCCATGGTGCCGGGGTGAATGCGGATGTGCAACAAACGGGGTCCGTTGCGATGTCCCAGCTCTTCCGCCAGCCTGTCCAGGGATTCCACCTCCACCACGGCGGCGTATCCACAACCGGCGGCGATCATCGCAAAATCCATCTCCGGCGACGTGGTGGCCTGTCCGCCCGTGGATTCGTACTGACCGTTGTCCAGCACCAGATGAATCAAATTGGCAGGCCGGATGTGGCCGATGGTGGCCAAGGTTCCCAGACGCATGATCAACGCCCCGTCGCCATCGATGGCCACCACCCCCCGGTCGGGCCGGGTCAGGGCCAGTCCAAGACCGATGCTGGAAACGCATCCCATGGAACCCACCATATAGAATTGATTCCGGCGGTCATCCAGGGCATACAGCTCGCGCCCGGTATACCCCGTGGTGGCCAACAGCAGGTCCGACGGCTGGGTGACCCCCTGCACCACGGACAGCACCTCTGCCCGTGTTCCCACGATGCCCCCTTGTCCGGAGATCACGCAGGGTTCCACCGGCGCAAGGCAGCGGACGGGCGCGCCAGACCCGGAGACAGGCAGAAAATCGTTGTGGCGCACCACCAGCGCATACGGTCGTTTTTCGTGGTCCATGTGTTCCACGGCCTGTTGCAACACCTGACGCAGACCCGGCGGATCGGCAGGGCAGTCGCACCAGGGGATGTGCAGCAGATCCAGCAGACCGGTGGTGATGGCGCCCATCAGGCCGTGCTGGGGTTCATCCTCGGGACCATCGGGATCTCCCCGCAGGGTGACCAGCATCAGGAGCGGAATCCGCGCCGTGTGACACAGGGAAGTCAGAGGATTGACGGCATTGCCGAGTCCGGAGTTCTGCATCAGGACCACGCCCCGTCCCCCGCCCAGATGGGCACCGGCGGCCATCGCCACCGCATCCCCTTCATTGGCGGCGGGGATGTAGGAGAGGGTCGGGTCATCCATGGCACGCTGGATGACGGATGTCAGAAAAGCGCACGGCACCCCGGCAATCAAGGTCACGCCCAAGCCGTGCAGAGCGTCCAGAAGGTCATCGGCTGTGATCAAGAAACTCTCCTGCTGCCATGAGATCCGCCACGTCATCCACCACCCAGCCGCTTCTTGCGGTGGCGCAGACGACGCGACCCGGATGGCACGTAACCATCCTGCGTTGCCCAAAAGAATCGGTCGGGAAAAAAGCGTCCCGACTCTGACCAAGCATTTCATGTACCATCTGTATCGGCTGCGGGTCATACCCGATCCAAACCCCGCAACACGTCCATCCACTCTGCCATGCGTTGTTTTTTGTTTTCAGGACACGCCAGATTCCGCTTCGGTCCCAACAGGCAGGTCATGAGGCATATAATTGGCGTGAATCTGACCCCGATACAGATTGGTCAGATCATCGATCACGGCTAGCGCCGGTTCGGCACCGGCCAGACTGTCCTTGGACTCGCGCCACGCCAGCAGCGCCAACGAATGGGCGCATGCATCCAGCAAGGACGGCTCTTCCGCGATCATGGCCGCCAAAGCCTTCCGATCGAACTCGTAGATCAACGCAGCGGTTTCGGCAATCGCCGTGGCCACCTGAGGCTGATGACAAAACAGGGCGCGCAGACCAAAAGCCTCGGTGGCAATGAACCGCTCCGTGACCAGACGGGTGCCGTCCCGGTCTGTCAGCGTCCGCTTGACCATGCCCTCCCCGACGATGAACAGGGAATCGCGTTGTTCTCCGGCCTTGACGATGGTGGCGCCGGCTGCGACATACCGTTCGATCATCGTTTCGGCAATCCGCTTGCACACAGCGCCCGGAAGTTTTCTGAAGACACGACACTGCTGCACCAGTCGTAACGTATCCAAGGAACGGTTGGCAATGGGAACGCGACCTTGAGACTGGATGACCTCGGACTTGGGAAAGGAGACCGTGATGCCGGCGTCACGCATGCATTGCAGGATGCTCTTGATCACCGCGTGATCCGCCTTCCAGCGATCGCCATAGTTGGTAATGATGTAGGTGACCAGATAGACCACCCCATCCCGCTCGATCCGGATCGCGGTCACACTTGGGGAACCGACCACATAGTTCACGCCGACGGCTCCGAGCACGGCGGCATACAGAATGCGTTCCGCGCTTTCCACCGAGGTGTCGAAGTCGATCACCACCTCGATATTGCGTCGGGCGCGGGCATCCGGGGTGGTGAAGTTGACGATCACCGCATTGGCGAGAGTCAGGTTGGGGATGATAAGGGTTTCTTCGTTTCTGGTCAGCAGATAGGTGGCGCGCCAAGTGATCTTTTCGACCTTGCCCCCCCATTTGCCGTTGATGCGCACGCTGTCACCGGGTTTCAAGGGCTTTTCGACGTTGAGCAGAATCCCGGTGAAAGCCGACAGCAGCATGTCGCGCAACGCCAGACCGATCACCATGACCGAAGCGCCTCCGGTGGCGACCAGCGCGGTGATGTCGCGTTTGAAGACCAGCGAGAAGATCAGACAGATCCCGATGAAAAAAATCAAGGCCCCGGTCAGATCGATCACCAATTGGGGCAAGGCTTTGCCGGTTTTCCTGGGCAAAACCCCGTTGAGAATTTCGTGGCGGACGACACGGGCCACCAACATCGTCAAAACCAGGCCAAAGACGCCCCAGATATACTGTTCCAGCATATCCTGGGAGATCCCGGAGACAAACGCCAACGGTCGGGTGAACAGATCGTCGAGCAGCACCGCCAGACCGAGCATGACCCCTGTGACCGTCAGTCGGCCATAAATCTGCCAATATCCATTCATGGTAGCAGCACCCCTCAGACGGTGACCGGAAGACGAAGCACAAAGCCGGGTTCGGAGGTCGCAACGTCGAGTTGACCACCATAGAACTCAAGAATGATGCGCGACAACACCACGGCGATCAGCGGCGCGGTATTGGTTTCCGGGGTTGGCGCCATGCTGCCGATGCGCGCGAGGAACTGACGCGATTCATCGATCATCGCCTCGTTGGGGACTCCGGCGTTGGCAAAGGCGGATCCGGTGATCGACAGCTTCAACCATCCGCCGTCGCGCGGATCATGCTCACACGATACGCCAATGCCGCCGCTGCCACTTTGATGCGCGGCGTAGCCCACCAGACCGGAAATGGCCCGACGCAACAGTTCGGCATCGGCCCGGATCCGGGGCATGTCGGCGCTGACCGTGGAGGTGATCTTGAGTTGAGGCAGACGACGCAAACTGGCCATGTCTTCATGGATCACCACAGCGACGACATCGGCCACCGACACCAGGGGATTTTCGGCCTTGACCAGTTTCTGCCGGAAGAGTTCAAGCTGCTGATAGTCGGAAACCAGTCGGCTGAGGCGCGCGGTTTTGTGCATGGAGAATTCAAACCGTTCCCGCATGGTCTGGCGCTGCTCCGCAGGAGGCAGTTCGCCACGGGACACGACATCGACCACCGGCATCAGGGATTGCAACTGTCCACTGACCGACAGCAAAGGCTCGTTGAGGGCGGTCACCAGATTGGTGAAAAATCCGCGCTTGATGAGATCCACCTCCTTCAATTTGGCCATGGCGGCATCACACATCACGGCGCGATCTTCGAGTTCCTTCTTCTGGCGGTTCATCACGCCGAAGAAACCGGCCCGCATCTGTCCCAACTGCCTGTAGCCCACCGTGCCGCCCACGGCGATGACCAGAAACAAAAGGCCCGCCTTGATGGCCGCGCTCTGGAAGAGTTCACCATACACTTCGGTGAGATCGAGCATGGTGGAAATGACGATGGTCGGCACCCCGGAAAAGTTGACCAGGGGAAAGGTCTTGACAAAAACGGTCTTGCGACCGGATTTATCCAAAGTGGAGTCCTTGGCGCGGGGATCGAATTGCAACGCGCGCATCATCTCCCCGGCGGTGTTGTCCGAGTAGATGTAATAGACATCGCTGCCCTTGAGGGCGTCATTTTTGTTGTCGATGGGCCTTTCGACCCGATCCGAGACCTCTTTCATCAGGCCGATGGCCCACTTCATGCCGGTGACCGTGCTGGCGCGCTCCAACGGGATGTTGAAATCGCTGGCATATTCAAGAACACCCACCAGCTTGTCCTCGTGGGTCACCGGGGTGATGGCCCGCACCGCGATCACTCCGCCCAGACCGGTCTCCACGGCCAGAATTTTCTGTTTGCGCTCGTTGGCGGCCACGATGGATTTGCGGAACTTGCTCAGATCCTGGCCCTGTTCGTTCGGACTGCCCGCCCGATAGAACACAGTGGCCGGGGCGTGCCAGAAATTGAGTTGGGCCACCCCGTGATCCTTGCGCAAAGTCTGGTAAAACGGCTCGATGCGCGCGACCAGGGACTCGCGATCCTTCCTGGCAAACGCCTCGACCGTGACCCGACTCTGCAACATCACCTCGGAGGCCAGATTCATCGCCCGCATGCGGGCCTGCAATAAATCGCGGAATACGGTTTCGAACTGCTCCGCGTTGTCATTGGTGCGTTTGAGTACCGCTCCCGTGGTGGAGGCGTATTCATTGATGGCATAAAATCCCGCAAGTCCCGTCGCCACCAGGATGATCAGAAGCATCATCCATCCACTGACGCTCTGTGACGGACTGTTGCCACCACCTGCTTTCTTTTCGGTTGAACACCGCGCGCCGACCGTCCAGGCAGCGACTCCTCATTTGACAAGCCCCCCGTGACTTTTCAACTGGTCGACTTCAAAACGGTGTGCTACACTTGTATGTTTGGAAGTTTCACAATCAAGGATCTTGATCTCTTTGAAAAAAATTGGTGCAAGCATGCAAGACTCCTCTTTGCAAGATTTTCTACAGCGTGTCGCCACACGCAATCCAGGGCAATCCGAGTTTCTGCAAGCGGTCACCGAGGTCATGGTCAGTCTGTGGCCATTCATTCAAAGAAATCCGAAATACCTGGAACAATGCCTGCTGGAACGTCTCATCGAACCCGAACGGATCGTCATGTTCCGCGTCGCCTGGATGGATGACCAGAACACGGTCCAGGTCAACCGGGGCTATCGGATCCAACACAGTATGGCCATCGGCCCCTACAAGGGCGGTCTGCGTTTTCATCCATCGGTCAATTTGTCGGTGCTCAAATTTCTGGCCTTTGAGCAAACCTTCAAAAACGCCCTCACCTCCCTACCCATGGGCAGCGGCAAAGGCGGCTCCGACTTTGACCCCAAAGGCAAAAGCCCTCTCGAAATCATGCGGTTCTGTCAGGCGTTCGTGACCGAACTGTTCCGCCATGTGGGTCCGGATACCGATGTCCCGGCGGGCGATATCGGGGTCGGCGCCCGTGAAATCGGCTTCATGGTCGGCATGATGAAAAAACTGGTCAACAGCGCCGCCAGCGTCTTCACCGGCAAAGGGGTCTCCTTTGGCGGCTCTTTGGTCCGTTCCGAAGCCACCGGATACGGTCTGGTCTATTTCGTAGACGAGATGCTCAAAGCCTCTGGCCGCTCCCTGGAAGGGCTGCGGGTCGGGGTCTCCGGGTCGGGCAACGTGGCCCAATACGCGGTCGAAAAGGCCATGCACCTGGGCGCCAGGGTGATCACCGTTTCCGACTCCGACGGCACCGTCATCGATCCGGCGGGATTTGACCCGGAAAAACTCGCCCTCCTGATGCAGATCAAGAATGAACGCTTCGGGCGTGTCCGCGACTATGCGCAACTCACCGGCGTCACCTTCAAGCCGGGCATCAAACCCTGGCAGGTACCCATGGATGTGGCCATGCCCTGCGCCACCCAAAACGAACTCAACGCCGTGGACGCCACCACCCTGATCCACAACGGCGTCTTCTGCGTGGCCGAAGGGGCCAACATGCCCAGCACCATCGAAGCCATCCAGACCTTCGCCGCCGCCGATGTGCTGTATGCCCCCAGCAAGGCCTGCAACGCCGGTGGCGTGGCCACCTCCGGCATGGAAATGAGTCAGAACGCCCTGCGCCTCTCCTGGAGCCGGGAAGAGGTGGATACCCGCCTGCGTCACATCATGACCAGCATTCATGCCACTTGCCGACAGTATGGCCGCCACGACGATGGTCGCATCAGTTACCCGGACGGGGCGAACATCGCCGGATTCGTCAAGGTGGCCGACGCCATGCTGGCCCAGGGCGTGATCTGATCCGGTGGCGCCGTGACTTTAACAAACCCAAACAACCGGAAGCCTCCTGGCCGCATGACGCCATCCAGGTCTCCCGTGACAAACGGCGGCAGGCTCGCCATGCCGCCGGACCATTCCTCCTCCTTTTGATGACGAAAGCACACCATGAAACCATTGTCGATCCATCGAATCCACCTGTGTCTCCCGTTGTTGCTGATGGGACTGTTCACCCCGGTCGCCCCCGGCTTCGCCGAGGGGACCACTGCTGCTGCTCCGGCTACTGCTGCTCCGGCTACTGCTGCTCCGGCTACTGCCGCTGCTCCGGCTACTGCCGCTGCTCCGGCTACTGCCGCTGCTCCCGCTGCTGCTACTGCTCCGGCTGCTACTGCTCCGGCTGCCGCTGCTCCGGCTACTGCTGCTCCGGCTACTGCCAGCCGCTTCGATGTGGCCACCCTGCCCCTGCCCGACTACAAGGACAAGGCCAGCTTCGTCTCCTCCATGAGCCGAATCACCAACCACGACAAGGCCATGGTGGCTTGGCGCTTCGACCGTTTCAAGGCGCTTTTGAACAACAAGGATCTCGTCGCCGGCAGCGAGAAAGAGGCCAAAGCCTTTCTGCTGACCGCCCGCGAGGAGTTCACCTTGCAACGCAACAAACCCCGCGCCTATGACCACGCCTTTCTGGACATCGGTTACGGGGTGACCATCTCCGGTCCCCATCTGGTGATGCGCATGACCTCGGCTTTGGACGTGCAACCCGACGACAAGGTGCTGGAAGTGGGAACCGGTTCCGGCTACCAGTCGGCGATTCTGGCCCATCTGTCCAACAACGTGAACTCGGTGGAGATCATCGAACCCCTCCACGAACGCACCAAGGCGGTGTACAAGAAACTGGTGGAAGCCGGCAACGCCGTATACCAGAACGTGCATCTGAAATCCGGAGACGGCTACCACGGCTGGGAAGAAAACGGACCTTACAACAAGATCATCGTCACCTGCGCCATCGATCACATTCCGCCGCCCCTGCTCAAGCAGTTGGCCCCCAACGGCGTCATGGTGATCCCCGTCGGACCTCCGGGCAAACAGACCCTGCTCAAGGTGCAAAAAAGCGTTGACGCGGACGGCAAAGTCACCATCAACCGCACCGATGTCTATAACGGCAGACGCTCGGTCTCCTTCGTGCCCTTCACCAAGGAAGGCGGCGGCACCTGGAGCGGAAAGGGCAACCGTTGAGCGGTCTCCCCCCGAGAGTGACGCCGGACCACGCAGCCCGGCGTCACTCGTTTCTGCTCGCGGTGTTCCTCATCGCCGGAGCCATCATCGGTCTGCAAATCACCATCATGCGGCTTTACGCCATCTCCGGCTGGGCCCATTTCGGCTCTCTGGTGGTGAGTGTCGCCATGTTCGGCTTTGGTTTTGCCAGCACCGTCATGTGCCTGGGACGCGATCTCTTCGAACGCCGCCTCGAAGAGATCGCCCGTCTCGCCTTGTTGCTGTTCGGTCCCCTGACCGTGCTCGGCAACGTGATGGCCCAGAACGCCCAGTTCAACCCCATCTTCTTGTTGGCCGACAACCGGCAGATTCTCAACCTGATTCTCAATCTGCTGGCCTACGCCGCCCCGTTTCTGGTGGGAGCGATCCTGCTGGGCATCTGTTTTCTGGCCGGACGCCATCGTTTCCAGCTCACCTACGCCGCCGACATGACCGGTTCCGGCGTCACCGGACTGCTCTGCCTGACCGCCATGGAATGGCTCATGCCCGAACACCTGCTGCTGCTGCCCCTGCTGCTGTGGTGGGGCGGAGCGCTCGCCTGGTTCCGGGCCTGGGGCGACCGGCGTTCCCCCTGGATGGTCTCGCTTTCCGGGGTGGTCTCGGTGCTGCTGCTGTTTCTGCTGCCCCAGATCCAGGTCTCCCCCTACAAAGGGGTGAGCTATGCCGCCAAGTTTCCCGACGCCCAACGCCTCTATCAGGACGCCGGCCCCCACGGTCTGCTGGAAATCTACAGCAGCTCCTATTTCCATTTCGCCCCCGGCCTGAGCGACATGGCCTCCCTGACCATGGGCGAACTGCCGAAGAACACCTACATCAGCCTGTATGTGGACAGCGACGGCCCCATCGGCATCATGAAGGCCATCCCCACGGAACAAAACGATTATTACCGTTTTCTGCCCATGTCCATGCCCTACCTGCTGCATCCGCAGCCGGAAAGCGTGTTCGTGGTGCAGTTCGGAGGCGGCATCTCCACACGGGTGGCCCTGGCTTCAGGCGCCAAACACGTCACCGTCGCGGAAGGCAACCCCATGATCCCCGAAGCCTTCTCCCAGGAGGCGATTCGCACCTTCACCGGTGATCTGCTCGGAGACCCCCGCCTCACCCTGGCCCCCATGGATGGCCATCTGTTCATCCGCAGCAGCGACCAGCGTTTTCAGGTGATCGATCTGAGTCTGGCCGACTCCACCGGGCTGTCCAGTCCTGGCGGTTTCTCGGTCACGGAAAAATATCTGTACACCCGCGAAACCATGACCGCCTACATGAACGCCCTGCTGCCGGGAGGCGTGCTGGCGGTCACGGTCTGGAACAAGGAAGATCCCCCGAAATCCACCCTGCGCCTCTTCAACACCCTGGCGGCAGCGGGACGGGCCACCGCCGGAGAGTTGACCGCCAACTCGTTTTATGTGGTTCAGGTGTTTCTTTCCACCACCACCGTCTTGTACAAGAAAGGTGGATTCACCCCGCAAGAGCTGGCCAGACTGGATGCCCATGCCCGGGAAATGGCGTTCGACGTGGTATACCGGCCCGGTGAAAGATTCCAGGGAGACGCGCAAACCCTGCTTGGAGGATTCCGGGATGTGGTGTTGGGCAGCAAGACCGGCGCCACGCCCACAGAACCCAAACCCGGCGCGGCAGACGCGGAACATCCACAACCGGCCGTCGCAGAAGAGGCCGCAGGGGAGATCGCAGAAGAAGGCGTGGACCTCTCCGTGCCCTCCTTGTACCGACTCATGCTCGATCGCATGATGCACCACGAAAAACTCGACGAGATCCACACCTATCCCTTCGACATCTCACCCTTGACGGATGACCGCCCCTATTTCGCCGGATTCGTGCGGCTCGGCGACATGCTCTCCTTCGTAAACCGTCTGGAGGTCATCTCCGACGAATGGGGCTATCTGCTGTTGTGGCTGACCCTGGGACAATCGGCCATGGCCGGGGCCTTGCTGCTTTCCATGCCGATTCTGTTCGGTTGGCGCACCATCTTCGCCCCCCAGCCCGGCAAGCTCGGCATACTGGGTTACTTTGCCGCCCTGGGATTGGGGTATATCCTGGTGGAAGTGGCCCTGATCGGCAAATTCATCAGCGCCTTGGGCAATCAGGTGATCTCCACCAGCGTGCTGATCACCGGCATGCTGATCAGCACCGGACTGGGATCCCTGGCCTCCGGATCCATCACGGAACGGGCCTCCGCGATCATGCCACGCATCTTTCTGGCCATCGCCGCCATCCTCACGCTCTACGGCGTGGCCCTGGAGGCTTGGCTGCCGGTCATCGGCACCCTCTCGTGGCGCACGACAGCCTGCATTCTGCTGTTGTTCCCGCCAGCCTTCCTGATGGGCTTTCCCTTCGCCACCGGCATGGGCTGGCTGGCCAAACTGGGCAAGGAACCGTTCTTCCTATGGGCATGGGGCATCAACGGCATGTTTTCGGTCATGGGCGCGGTGCTGGTTCCCATCATCGCCGTGAACATGGGTCTGTCCGCCAATCTCTATCTGGCGGGCATCCTCTATCTGCTGGCCTGGCCGTGCTTCTTCGCCTTGCTGAAACCTTCCCCCGCCGCCTCGCGCGCGTCGGGTGCCTGATGGCGCTGCTGCTTCAGGGGGGCATGGCTCTGGCCGCAGAGCCTGCCCTCCGCCAGGAGGTGATCTGTCGAAAAACCCCCTCCTGCCTGCTGACCCTGATGGCCCATCTGCCCCACGCCCCGTTTCCCTATGACGGCAAGGTGGGAGACACCGACCAGCCGTTCTTCGACCGGATCGACGCCGCCAGCGGCCAACGGCTGCATCAGGTGGGCGCAGAGCTGGCCTATCCGGAGTCTCCCCACTACCGCGACAACCGGGTTCTGATCCATCTGCCCCCGCGCTTCAATCCGAACACGCCCTTTGAAATCGTGCTATTCTTCCACGGACACCTGACCGAACTCAACCGCACCCTGGTCGAAGAGATGGCCCTGCCGGAACAGATCAACGCCACGGGTCGCAATCTGCTGCTGGTGGCTCCCCAGATGGTCCTGGAGGGAAGAGACTCCAGTCCTGGCAAGCTCTATCGTCACCGGGGACTCGACAACCTGCTCCAGGATGTCTCACGGGTGTTGCAAGGCCGCATGGGCAGACCCTTCGCCGCGCGCTTCAACCGCGCCCCGGTGATCCTGGCAGCCTTCAGCGGCGGATTCCGGGCCACGGCCTATACCCTGGACCGGGGGTTCGCCAGAAAAGATCAACGCGACAAACGACTGCGGGGCGTGATCCTGCTGGACGCCCTCTACAGCGATGACGACAAGTTCCGCGCCTGGTTGCGCCATCCGCGACGGCGCGGCTTCTTCATCAACCTGTACGGCCCATCCAGCGCGGCGTTGTCACAAAAGCTGCAACAAGAGTGGGACCACGCCAGGCTCCCCTGGTACGATTCCCTCACCGGCAGACCCAGACCGACCGGGGTCTATTTCCTGTCGGTGGAGACCCGGCACGATTGGATCTGGATGGCCGGACCACCCCACTGGCCGCTGGTGGAGTTCTTGAAGAAATTCACCCTCCCGAACGCGCCTCCACCCACGCGCCGCGCCACTCCGCCCCGTCTGCGGAAATGAACGCGCCCGCCGCATAAGGCGGACCGCCCCGTCAACGTCACCCCTTCTCCCCGCCAGGACCATCCCTGGGGATCAGATTGTATTCCTTCAATTTATCCAAAAGCACCCGCCGGGTGAACGGTTTGATGATGTAATCGGTGCAATAGCCCTTGTAAAAAGCCTCGGTGACCGCCTCCGGGGCATCGAGCGCGGTCACCATGATGATCACCGCCTCCCTGGCTCCGGCCACGCCATACTCCACCTCCAAGGCGCGAATGGCATGCAAGGCACTTTGACCATCCATGACAGGCATCATGATGTCCAGCAGGATCAAATTATAAGGGATCTCTTCCACCAGGGATGCCTCGACCAGATCCACAGCCTCCAGCCCATTGGCCGCCTGATCGCAACTCCCGAATGGAAGCAAAAGATCATACAAGAACCTGCGATTTTCGAGATAATCATCCGCAATCAGAATATTCATGGATTCACTCCGCGCTCCGACAGTGCCTGCCTGGCTTCCAGACAGTGACTTTCCAGTTTCACCAACGCCTCTCCAGCCTGTTCCCACTGTTTTTGTTCCGCCCCGCCACGCAGACGCAAGGCCTGGGTGGAGACCTTCCAGGCTCCAATCTCCCGCGACAGTTCACTCAGCCTCTGCACGGACTTGCCCACCCCGACCTCGTTGTGACTGGCGACGGCCTGTTGCAACGCCTCCAGACAACGAGGAAACTGCGCGAGAAAGGTCAGGCTTTTCTCAACCCATACCGCCTCTTCCAGCTCCACGGCCTTCAGAACCGATGGCATGGCGCCGGGTACGGCCTGTCTGGCAGGCAAGGGATGGCGCCGGATCACCTTGGCGATGACCTCCAACAACTCGCTGGAGCGATAGGGCTTGCGCAGATAACCGCTCATGCCCAGATCGAAGCACTGTTTCTCCTCTTCGCCCATGGTTTTGGCCGTGACCGCGATGATGGGAATTTGCGGGCTGACCATCAAGGTGGCTGGATCCCCGTGACGAATCTGCCGGGTCGCTTCCATGCCATCCATCTCCGGCATTTGCAGGTCCATCAAGATCAGATCATGGGCGTGTTGTCCGAGTCGGAGCAACGCCTCCTGGCCATTGCTGACGATGGTAACCGTATGTCCGGCCTGCTCCAGAATAAGCGTCGCAAGTTTTTGATTCTGCGCGTTGTCTTCAACCAAAAGAATATTCAACGGGATCATCGGTCTGCTCACATGCGCCGCAGCCAGACCGGCCTCATCGACCTTCGGACCCAGCCCCAGCGCATGCCGAATCGCCTTGATCAAACGAAATTTCCACACCGGCTTGCGTACCACTGTGGCGTTGGGGAGTCCATTCACGGACATGACCTCATCCGCGTCCACCGTGGGTGACAGAAAAAACACCACCTTGTCCGGCACCAGCACCCCGCTGCGCAACTCCAATGCGGCCAACAGGTTCAGGCTATCTGGCAATAGGCCGTCGTCGATGATCCACAGATCAAACCCCCGACCCGAAGAGGTGGCGGCCTGCTCCAGACGGTCCCGGACCGCCTCGACCCCCTCCGCCTCCACCACCTCGGCCCCGGCAGCGACCAAAATACCCCGCACGATGATACGCCCGGTCGCATGGGGATCGGCCAGCAGCACTCTCACTCCCTCCAACGCCGCGCCACCCGGGTCGGACCGGCGTTCATCCCCCTCCCGTCCCATCCGGCCGCGCCGACTTACCCCGAAGCGGGCGGTGAAATGAAAAATGCTGCCCTTATCGGCTTCGCTTTCCAACCAGATCGTGCCATCCATCATGAAAACCAGATGTTTGCTGATGGTCAAACCCAGTCCGGTCCCGCCGAACCGGCGGGTGGTGGAACCGTCGGCCTGGGTGAAGCGTTCAAATACCAACGCCTGCTTTTCCGCCGCGATGCCGACCCCGGTATCGACAATGGCGAAATGCAACCAGATGTCCTCCTTGAAATCCGGATGGACCATGGACACCTCATCCGGCCCGGCCAAGGAGACACGCAGCACCACCTCTCCTTCCGAGGTGAACTTGATGGCGTTGTTGATCAGATTGATCAGCACCTGCTTGAGCCGCAACGGATCCCCCAGCAAGGTGGAGGGCACGTCGTCGGCCAGATGACAATACAACTCCAACTCCTTCTGATAGGCCTTGATGGCCAACGCATCGCAGGCGTTCTCGATCTGCCCGGAAAGATCAAAGGGAATCCGTTCCAGGGTGAGCATGCCCGCGTCGATCTTGGACAGATCCAGAATCGAATTGATCAACTCCAGCAGCGAATCCGAAGACTTCTGGATCACCTCCAGATAGTGTCGCTGATCCTGGGCGGAGAGGCGCGTGGTCAGGATCAGATCGGTCAAACCGATGATGGTATTCATGGGGGTGCGAATTTCGTGGCTCATGTTGGCCAGAAACTCGCTTTTCATCCGACTGGCCGACTCGGCCACCTCCAGCGTCTCTTTCAACGACTTCATCAACTGTTTGCGCTCGGTGATGTCGTGCATGAAGGCGGTGTAGAACCTTTTGCCACCCAGATGGATTTCAACCAATCCCACCTCCAGGTCGATGATTTGACCATCCGCGCGCAAACCGGGCAGTTCCACCCTTCTTTTGAGGTGGGGAGAGGATTCCAGGCCGTGGGCGTGCCCCAGCAGGGCCTGGGCATGGGCCTGACGATACTCCGGGGGAATGATGTAATGGGCCAGATCCTTGCCCAGGCACGTCTCGCGTGAAAACCCGAACATCTCTTCCGCCGCCGGGTTGAGTTCCACCACCCGGCCAGCGTCATCGATGGTGATGATGGCATCCAACGCCGACTCCTGATTCAGATGGAGTCGCTTTTCCCGATCCTTCAATTCGGCATGGGTCTCCAGGAGCTTGCGCTCCATCCTTCCCAACATCCGGCCAAACAGCAGGATCAACCCGATCCCCCCCAAAATCCCCACGCCAATGCCGATGGCAATGATCCATTGGGCGTGATGCACCTGAAACGTGGCATCTTGCACCACGATCATGAAGGCCACTTCCTGACCGCGCGCATTCATGACCGGCAGCCGGGCGATGTTGAAATGGTCCTCGCCTTGCGACACGTTGTACCATAACTGACGACCCGGCAGATGAAAATCGGGGTTGAGGTGATGAATCAGGGAGGGGGGCGTGGTGATGCTCTGATTGATCACCACATGATCCGGAAAGGCATCCCACACCATGGAACGACCCAGCATTCTGGCTCCGGACTGCCAATCGGTCTGCTCAAGACGGCTTTTTTCCACAAACAGATACAGATCAACCGGAAACTGCTGACGCACCAAACCGGCAAACTGCTCCAACTCCTTGCCCAATTCAATAAAACCGATCCTCTTGTCCCCATCGTGCCAGGGACTGACGGTGCGCAAGACCAGCGTGCCCATTTTTCCCAACTCCAGATCCGAGGCGATCAGACCACTCTCCTGGGCCTGCAACAAAGAGCTACGCTGGATCTCATCGCCAAAACGGTCCGGCTGATGAACGCGCAAGAAGGTGATCCGATCCGGCTGGTGGAAATAAAAATGGGTGATCCGGTCCTCCTGCCGCAAAACATGGAAAAACTCCTTGGAACGGGCATACAACTCCGCCCGGTCACCCTTCAGGTAGGCCTGTTTGATGGTCTCGTTGCCGCGAATGGCATGGATGGCGATCCGCATCTTGTTGATTTCCGTGGCGTGCAATTCAACCAGGGCGCGACCAATGGCATCGGCCACCTCCTGCATGTGGTATTCGTTCTGGGTGGTCTGCTGCCAGTAGATTCCGAAAGAACCACAGGAAATCATGATGGTGATGATCACAATGAACGGAATGATCAAATCTCTCTTGGCACTCTTCACGACCATTATCCTATTACCTGTAATGACAATTACTCATTACCTGTTGGAATCAATCAACCCGATTGATCGATTCAAGGCCATCACCCAGGCTCTCTTCTTGAGATTTCCAGCACTCCCCGGCTTTGCCATCGAACGCAATCATCCACACTATATCACGAAGAACTTGCAAATCAAATCACCCGTGCAAACCCGCCGCGCAGCCGACACCGCCAACACAGACAAAAAGTCACAACCGTTGATCCTTCCGATCGATCTTTATAGAATAGCGGATCGCGTGGTCTTGTTCCATTTCCGACACTTCAGGAGTTCATCACCGTGTTTTGCGCGCAATGTGGTGCCACCTCGTCCCCCGGATCACGATTCTGCACCGCCTGTGGAGTCCCATTGGCAGCAGAGAACACGCCACCGGTCCAGGGGATCGCGCCATCGGCCCCGCCACCGGTCCAGGGGATCGCGCCATCCGTCAACCGTTCCCTGGTGTATGCGGGTTTCTGGATCCGTACCCTGGCGGCCATCATCGATTCCCTGCTGGCTCAGATCGTCGCCGTGCTGCTGCTGGTCATTCCCTTGGGATTGTCGCTCGAAATGTCCATGGGTGACGACTCCTCCCCGGAACACTTCCACGCCGCCGCTGAAGCCGTGGGCTTCATGGTGGGATTTCTGGTGCAATGGTTGTGGTTCACCATCCCGGAATCCTCCGCGTGGCAAGGCTCGGTGGGCAAGAAAATGCTCGGCCTGAGAGTCACCGATGACCTCGGCGGCAGAATCGGCTTCGGGAAAGCCAATGCCCGGTTCTGGTCGAAATTCCTCTCGATGATCATTCTGCTCTTCGGCTTCCTCATGGTGGCCTTCACCGACAAGAAGCAGGGACTGCACGACAAGATCGCCGGAACTCTGGTCATCCGGAACCAGCCCTGAAGGCTCTGCCGCCGCTCCAATGAAGAAGAAGAACACGCATCAAGTCGCGTCGCTTTCTCCTGTTCCGAACGCGCGCGCGACTGCGGCGGTCAATTCGGATGCGGTGAACGGCTTCATCAAGATGCTGGTGGCCCCCAGAACGGTCGCCGCCTTCAGGTTCAAGGCGGCTGACAGGTAGGGAGGGCTGCCGCCGGAAATGGCGATGATCCGGGGTCGGTTCTCCAAACGGGCGAACTGCATCACCACCTCGATCCCGTCCATCTCCGGCATGATGATATCGGTAATCACCAGATCAGCCGGACTCCTCTGAAACGCCTGCACACCCTCCCGGCCATTGCTGGCCGCTTCCACCGCATACCCGCTCTCCCGCAGGATGCGGGTCATCAAGGTACGGATCGCGGGGTTGTCGTCGATGATCAGGATGCTCCGGGTTGCTTCGCTCTGTGGATGGTGGTTCATGGAATCCCTTTCCAAATGGGTTGAAGGATCGGGCAGACCAATGGCCAACGCGACCGCATCCAGAATCTTCCGATTGGTGAACGGCTTTTGCAACACATGGACCACGCCGAACATCCGGGTCAGTTTCAAGACAAAATCCATGGCCAGTTGGGCATTGCCACCAGACATGGCAATGATCTTTTGTTCCTGGTGAATCGACTGAATATGCTGAATCAGATCAATGCCATCCATATCCGGCATGATGATGTCGCTGATCACCAGCCTGGGTTGCACGGCCTGATAGACCTGCAACGCCTCCACCCCATTGGAGGCGGTCGCCAACGTATAACCGGCATCCTGCAAGACACGACACAACAAATTCACCAACCTCTGTTCATCATCCACAATCAAGATATCTTTCATATACGGGCATCCATTGAACGTTGAGGTTCATGATCATCCGGGCGGCGCGCTCCGACTCCTCAATCCGACACCCCCACAGACAAAGGCTGATTCTATGCCGTCGCGTCACGCCGGATTCACGCCTCCTGTCCCGACCGCCGCCAGGGGTTCCACACCCGACCGGTCCGCCTCCGAGGCGTTCCGGTTGTTGAAAACGTCGTGCAGAACCCGTCCCAACTCCTCTTTCAGGACCGGTTTCCGGAGGACCGCCCGGATGCCGAGGGTGCGCATCTGCTCCGGGGAGACCGGATCCTTTTTACCCGAACACAAAATGCCGGGCAGACCGGCATGCAGGGTGTGGATGCGGGTCAACAGTTCGATTCCCGTCATGCCGGGCATGGTCTGATCGGAGATGATGACATCGTACTGATCCGGATCGCGTTGAAACCGTTTCCACGCCAGACCCGGATCGCTGCAACACTCCACCTGATAGCCCAATTGTTCCAATTGCATCTTTCCCAACCGGGCGATGCTGGTTTCGTCATCGACGAACAACACCCGGAAAGGCCGATCCGGTCTGAACACGCTCGCGCTCCCTTCCGGCACGATTTCCGATTCGCTGACCACCAGCGGCCAGTAAACCTGAAACGTGCTGCCCCGACCGGGTACGCTCTGCACCTGCACGGTCCCTTTGGCCTCGGTGACAATCCCATGAACCACCGACAATCCCAAGCCGGTCCCCTTGCCGATCTCCCGGGTGCTGAAGAACGGATCGAACAGACGATCCCGGATATCCGGTTCGATACCCACCCCGGTATCCTCCACGATCAGCACGGCATAAGGACCAGGGGCCACATCCAGAGTGGACGCCTCTTCCTCAGTCAAGACAACCGTGGTCAGGGTGACCCCCATGACCCCTCCTTTCTCCTCCATGGCAAACGCGGCATTGGTACACAGATTCATGATGACCTGATGCAGTTGAGTCGGATCCCCCAGAATCATCACCTCCGGTTGCGAAATGTGAGTATGGATGGCAATCGTGGTCGGAACCGAAGCGCGCATGAACTGAAGGGTCTCCTTGAGCACCGGAGAGACCCGGATCGATTGGCGTTCCCCTTCGGACATGCGGCTGAAGGTCAACAACTGGGCGACCAGATCCTTGGCCCGCTTCCCGGCCAGAAACACATCCTGCAAATCCTGATATTTCTGATCGCTGGCGGGAATCTTGCCCATCACCAGTTCGGTATAACCCAGAATGATGCCGAGCAGATTGTTGAAATCATGGGCAATGCCACCTGCCAGCGTGCCGATGGCCTTCATTTTCTGCGCCTGACGCAGTTGCCGTTCCATGCGCAGTTGTCTGGTGATGTCCCGATACACCGCGACGTAGTTTCTGACCGAACCATCGGGACTCTTCACCGGGGAGATGCTGGACTCCACATCAAACAACGAACCATCCTTTTTCCGGTTGAGAAAGTGACCTTTCCAGGTCTGGCCCACCGCCAGAGTGCGTTCGATCTCATCGGCGATCTCCTGTTTGAACTCTCCGGCATCCAGAATCGTGATGTTGCGACTGATCACCTCGTCTGCGGTATAGCCGGTCACCCGACAAAACGCCTGGTTGACGTACTGGATCACCCCTCCGGTATCCGCTACCAGCACCATGTCTTCGGTCTGCTCGATGGCCGAAGCCAGACGACGACTGTTGGCATGCGCGCGCAACGCCATGATCCCGAAAGAGATATCCCGTGCCAGATCCATCAGGAACGCCGTCTCTCTCGGATCGAAGGCCTCGGGTTCCGCCGCGTAGACACTCAACGCGCCAAACACTTCCCCATCGCTCACCAGCGGCAGGGAGAGCGAAGAACGATAGCCGCGCGCCATGGCCTGATCCCGCCAGGGGACAAAATCCGGATCGTTGAGGATATCCCGGGCATGAGCCGGCATACCCGTGCGAATGGCGCGACCGGTTGGTCCCTGCCCGCTGGGACCATCCCCCCAGGAGATGCGCAGACTGTCCAGGTAACCGGTTTCATAACCGAACTGGGCCATGGGCACCACGGACTTACCGGGGTCATGCCTGGCGAATCCACACCAGGCCAGACGGTAACCGGCTTTTTCCACGATCAGTTGGCACAACGTGGTCATGAACTGCTCTTCATCCTGGGCGTGCAGCAACGCCTCGCTGGCGGAGCTCAACGCCTTGAGGGCGCGATTCATGCGGTTCAATTCCAACTCCGCCTCTTTGCGCATCGTGATGTCGGTATAGGTGCCGGCCATTCTCCAGGGTCTGCCCTCCTGGTCCCATTCCACCACCTTGCCACGCCCCTGAATCCACACCCATCCCCCCGCGCGGGTACGCAAACGATACTCCAGGGAGTGGCTGTCGATGCGACCGGCCACATGCTCGCCAAGCCCCTGCAAGACCCGCTCCCGATCCTCTGGATGCAACCGGTCCACCCAGCTTTGGAAATGCGGCACCAGCTCTCCGGGGGAAAAACCCAGCATCTGCTCGGCCTTGGGACTGAAAGAGATGTCACCGGTACACAGGTTCCAATCCCAGACGCCATCGTTGGTCCCTTCCAGAATCAACTGCAAACGCTCCTCGCTCCGCCGCAGCGCGGCGCGCACCCGACGCAGCAACGGTTTGCTGATCCAATAGAACAGGAGTTCTCCGACCGCAACGATCCCGCAGGTCAAGGAAAACAGCAGCAGACCCGCCCGAACGTATCGACTGCGTACCTCTTCCAGGTCGATTTTGGCCACCAGACCCAGATTCAAAATGGAAACCGGCTCATACGCGGCCACCACCTCCACGCCGCGATAATCCAGTCCGATCACGGAACCGGACTCTCCCGACAACGCCAGCCGCATCGGCACAGCCAGATGACCCGCAAAAGGCACCGGTTGCGGTTTGTCGAAGTCGGCATGGCGATGCCGCACCACAAAGACAATCCGATCCCCCTCGCGACGGCCAACCGTGAACTCTCCGGTATCGCCAAAACCCTTGAAACGGTCATGAGCCTGACGGATTTGCGAAAGAGTGGCTTCCTGTGGACCTCCCGGAAAATCCGCACTGTGCTTCTGATCGAACGCCGCCAGGGATTCCATGAACCGGGCGCGACTCTGGACAATCTCGATCAAGCGGTTGCGGGTCTCTTCCAGATGGGTCTCATACAGGGTCCAAAGGGTGATACCACCCACAATCATGGGGACAATCAACAAGATCAGGCCAAGCAGCACAAACTTTCGATTGAAGATCAGGTCCATTTCTTGCGCTTTACGAAAGTGATGCCGGGTTGAAATCGGGAGGCCATCATTTCTGGAAGTTTACAGACGCAAACAGGAATGATGAATCCTATTGTCACTCCAAATGGATGATACCATATCAGGTATTGCACCCGCTTGCAGCATCCCATGCAACGCGGATCCGAAAAACATCCGCACGCCTGAACCCGAAACATGGAGAAACAGACCGACTGCGACGTTGCAGCCTGAGAGGAGGGTCAGAAAAAGAACAGCAACGCCTCCGGAAAAGAAGCGTCAAGACTCCGCAACGTCTGCGATCCACCCGACAAACGATCAGGGCATTCGCACCAATCGAAAACCGATATAGTCATACCGACTGTCCGGCGCATGCCAATAACGTTCCGCGCAGCGGGCTCTGCGGGCGCCATTGTCATAAGAGCCGCCGCGCAGAACACGATCCTTGCAATCTTCATGGGTTCGGAACGGATTCTTCAGACCCGCCTGCGGCGAAGCGTAATAGTCGGGATCGTAACCATCCCGGCACCACTCCCAGACATTGCCATGCATGTCATGCAGGCCAAACGCATTGGCGGGAAAACTGCCCACCGGCATGGTGGATTGACGATACAGTCCCTTGGAAAGTCCGCGACAGGGACAACTGCCATTGAAATTGACCTGAGTGTTGGAGCGGATGGTCTCGCCAAAAGAAAAAGGGGTCCGGCTTCCGGCGCGACAGGCGTATTCCCACTCGGCTTCCGTGGGCAGACGATATCCGCCTCCGCTGCCCAGATTCAACAGTTCGATGAAGGTCATGGCATCATGCCAGCTGACCCGTTCCACCGGATACCGTTCCCCGCGACGAAAATGGGCCGGATTCTCGCGCAGGAGCTTGCACCACTCCCCCTGGGTGACGGCGAACACACCCATCCAGAAACCATCCAGGCTCACCGCATGCAACGGAGACTCGCTCGGTTTGTGACCATCCTCACTGGCGACACTGCCCATCAGGAACGTTCCCGGAGGGATCCAGACGAACCGCATGCCAGTGGTACTCTCTTGAAATCCCAGCATATCACCATCCAGAACGCCGGATATGGCCGACTCCGGAAGCGCGCCCGGAACCGTCCTCGACACCAACGGAGCTCAACAGGACATCCCTTTCCCGCTCCAGATGAACAATACGGCCCCCATCGACAACAAAAACCGCGAAAATCGCAAAAAGAACCGGGACCAACCGCAGACACCCCATCACAAGCCGGTCAACAATTCCAAAGTCTGCGTGATTTGTTCATCCAATTTCTCCACAAACACCCCCACCTCCTCCCAGTCCCCCACCTCCACGGACCCTTTGATGCGGATGGTCTGCGTGCCGATGCGACCCGCCCCGATCCCTTGAGCCAGCAAGCCCAATCTCCCAACCACCTGCACGGCCTGAGTGATGTTCTTCTTTTCCATGGCCCGACGCAACGCCTTGACCACGGACCACACCTCCTCCTGAAAGACGGATCGGGCCCGGTTCCAGGACTCCTGATCCCCGTCCACCGGTTCCAGCACGATCCGGGTCACAGGCCGTTGCCGCAACCTGAGAAACGGTTCGACGACCTGAATCAACTCGTGTGGTCGATACGGTTTGCGGAGATAACCGTTCATGCCGATGGCACGACACTTCTCCTCCTCCGAAGCCATGATGCAGGCCGTGACCGCGATGATGGGAATCCGGGGATTCACCACCTCGGAAGGGTGGCTTTCGCGGATGCGCAAGGTGGTTTCAAAGCCATCCATGTGCGGCATCTGCAAGTCCATGAGAATCAAATCGAAGAGAGGCTGTTTCCTCTTCAAGACCTCCAGGGCTTCGCCGCCATGGTTGGCCAGAGTGACCAGATGCCCCGCCTGATGCAAAATGGTGGTCGCCAATCTCTGGTTGGTGGCCAGATCCTCGACCAGCAGAATGTGCAAGGGATGCACATCGGTCCGACGTTTGATGGAACGATCCAGCGGATGGACCAAACCACTCTCTTTTCCCAACACCTGTTGGATCCGATTGAGCAGTTGAAAGCGTCGCACCGGTTTTTTCAAAGACAACGCATCCTGCAACCAACCCGATCCGGCGACGGCGGAGAGGCTCATGTTGGTGGGCAACAGCACGATCGGCGCGCTCCGGCATCCGCTGCGCGCCTCCAGCAACCCGGTCTCGGGGAGCTCCTCCCGCAGCAGGCACTCATCCACCAAAAGCACATCAAAAGGTTGATTCCGGTTCCGGGCCTCCTGCAAAGCCGCCAGCAAAGCCACGCCGTCTGCAACCGTCCGACAGGCTCCTCCAAATCCGACCACCGCCTTGCCGATGATCGACTGCCCGATCTCCGGACCTCCAGCGATCAACACCCGCACCCCGGCCAGAGTCGGGTTGGTTTGGCGGGGCGCGCTGCCACGATCTTCATGCTCGGATCGGCAGCCTCGGGTGTGGGGTTGGCTGGACAGACTCAATCTTACGGTAAAATGGAAGGTGCTTCCCTGTCCCAGCACGCTTTCGACCCAGATCTGCCCGTTCATCATCTGCACGAGATGTTTGCTGATGCCCAACCCCAGACCCGTGCCGCCATACTTGCGCGACGTGGAGTCGTCCACCTGGGTGAACTCCTTGAAGATGATATTCAATTTGTCTTCTGGAATCCCGATTCCCGTATCGGCGACATCAATGTGCAACAAAAAACCATCGCCCTCGGCATCAAACATCCGCGCACCTTCAACCCGCACCAGAACAAATCCGGAAGTGGTGAACTTGATGGCGTTGTTGATCAGGTTGATCAAGATTTGCTTGAGTCGCAACGGATCCCCTTCCAGGGTCTCCGGCAGATCCCAGGCCACATCGCAATACAGATCCAACGATTTTTGATGCGCCTTGACCGCCATGGTCTCGCACACATCCTCGATCCGGCCACACAGGTCAAAGGGGATATTCTCGAAGACCAGCTTGCCCGCTTCGATCTTGGAAATATCCAGGATATCGTTGATCAGATCCAGCAAGGAAAGACCGGCATTCAACACCATCTGCAAATGCCCCAACTCCTCCTCTCGGGGCAGATTATTAGTCAGGATCAGATCGGTCATGCCAATGATGGCATTCATTGGACTGCGAATCTCATGACTCATATTGGCCAGAAAGGCGCTTTTTGTCTTGCTGGCCGCCTCTGCGACACTCAAGGTATCCTTGAGGGAACGCAACAACTGCTTCTCTGAGGTGATGTCATGCAGAAAAACAATATTGTTGATCTTCTTATGCCACACACAGACCACCAGACCGATATCCAGATCGATCGATTTCCCCGTGGCCCCCAAACAGGTGCAATTGATGCGTCTCTGAATGATGCCAGGCTGATCGAAGAACTGCTCTTCTCCGACCCCCAACGGCGAGGTGTACAACAACGACAGAAATTCCCGATTCGGGATGAGATCTCCAATGGCGATTTCATCCCATTCGGAGGACAAATACCCGAAAATCTTCATGGCCGCCGTATTGGAGTACACAATCCGGCCCCGCGCGTCGATGCCCATGATGCCATCCAACGCATGATCCAGAATGGTTTCCAGATACCGTTCGCTCTCGGCAATCAATGCCTTGCTGTGTTCACAATCCAGCACTCCCGCCATGATTCGCCCGGCGGTCTTCAAGAAATCGATCGACTCGACGCTCAAAGCCGGTCGATGATCGAAAACAATCGATATCATACCGAAACGTCGCTCTTCAAGCTCCACCGGAAGCACGAAATGTCCGCAAGGCCACGCGTATCCCTCCAGATCCTCCAGTCCGGACAACAACTGACAACACCTGTCAATTCCGTCTCCATCCATGCCAATGGCAACCCGCAAACACTCCCCCTCACCGCTTCTTTCTTGCAAAGGCACGATAAAAATGCCGGCGGATACGAAATTCGCCAGATCATGCACCGCGACCATCGTGTCCAGAATGCTTTCCAGTCTCTGCTTCCAGGGGAGAGGACTGGTGGCAACCCGATGAATCTCGACAATCCCTTTCTGATAGATCAACTGTTTTTGGATATGATCATTCAAGCGGTGATGATTCAAAGCAATAGTCGCCTGGGAGGCCAAGGACTCCACCAGACTTTCGTCATCCTCGGAAAACGGCTCAACCTGACCACTCTTCTCATCGGTCGCGTTGATCAACTGAATCGCCCCCACAGGCTCCTCCCCATCGATCATCAAGGGAGCCGTCAGGAAAGAGCGAGAACGGTAGCCGTTGCTTCTGTCGAATTCACGAGTCTTTTCAAAATCATAGTCCGTCACCGCATACGCGTCTTCGATTCTGATGATCTTTCTTTCCAGCACACAGGCAGACACAATGGAGCGCAGATCCGGACTGTCATCGTCCAGATACAAAGGGATCAGGGGAAACGAACAGGGACGCCCCGAAGCCCCTCCCAGGCTGATGCCGAGAGAGTCGGTACGCACGATCTCGAAACCAAGAAATCTCTTGTCAACAACCAGATACAAAGTTCCCGCATCGGCCCGGGTCAGTTCCTTGGCATACACCAGGATCATCTCCAGCAGAAGATCCAAATCCACGGAAGAGGATAACGCGACGCCGATCTGATTCAATTTCCTCAATTTGTCTCTCAGATCCACCATTGCCACACCTCATCCTGCCAAAGGAGTCTCCCGGAACGGCCGTGGACCCGAACAACGGAAACATTCAGGACACACCCTGCATTTGCGACCCGCGACCCGGATTCCAACACACCGTCCAAAGGTCACATGACGCACATAAAATAATATTAATTATAATTACGGATTCACCATCCTCCACGCGCGCCATCCGGAACAAAAAAATGGCGGGAACAAACGCTCGGATGCGTTCGTTCCCGCCGGAAAATCACAACGGCTTGGTCAACGTCATGGTCACAATCGAGCCTTCCGGGCGATCCTGAGCCCCGAATTCCAGGATGCCGCGCAACGACAAGGCCATTTTCAAGGAGGGAATCGCCGTGACCAACTCCGGTCCGATGCCGAAAACCTGATCGTGATCGTTACGATTCCAGGTGACACCGGTGCCTTTGTCGTCGGTCAACTGCCACTGTCCATAACCGGCCACGCCCAACTCCACCAGATCGGTCACCTGACGACCGATGCCCCATTCCAGATGGAAATCATCCCCCAGTCGCACATCGGTTTCATCTTTTTTGGAGTGGGTTTCGTATCGACTCAACACAGACACCGACCACGCTTTCTGCGCATCCGGATACCAGGTTCCCCCCAGCGTGAACATCGTGGTCCAAAAATCCTTGCCGGGAGAGGCTGGATTGAAACGGTTGTAGCTGCCAGTGGGCAGATAGAATCCAAGCGCGGTCGAGGCATCCCAGTTGGCGCCATGCCAGGCGAGCAGCAACGGTTCAAAGGTGATGTCACCCACGCCGAACTTGTCAAACTCCACCCCGACACCGTTCAGGTCCAGATCGGTGTTCACCAGGGGCAGAATGACATCCATGCCATAATCGGCCCCAAGAATCTTGTAGGGAGTCATCCAGATGAATCGATGGACCGATGCGAACACATCCAGATCCAATCCCACCGGCAACTCGTTGCCATTATTGTCCTGAAGAGCAGTGGATTGGTACAAGGCATTGTACCAACGCCAGTAAACGCCTGGAGGAGGTAATGTCGCGGCCTTGATTCCTTCGACCCCGTGAACATAATGCCCCTGTTCACCGGCATCCGCACGGGAGGTCAAAGAGAGACTGGCCGCACACAACCCAACCGCAAGCAGTGTTCCGACTCTTTTCATGGTGACTCCTTTGTCTATAACCGGGCCATGGAATGAAATACATTCTAATCGCCCCAGGTCTTGTCCAATGAATACCCCAGACCACAGTATCCCGCAGTTTGAGATCTCCATCCATTCAGTCATCATATGTCAGCACAACGGGGATAGAAAGCAAAAATGTGCATTCCCGGCCCCTCTCCCGTCTCGTCACACAGCGGTCCAGTCCAGCAGGGGCAACGCCGATTGCCATCAATCGTCATCCTTCTTGTGCGACTCCGGTCGAAAACGATGGGCCGACGGTTCCCGGTGCGGGTCTCCAGCGACCGGACTTCGGACCGATCCAGACAACCCATCCCGCCAACGCCCTGATTTCCAGAGCCATTCAGCCTTATGCTCATCGGCATCCCGATGACACAAGACACAACGCTCAAAATCCCGGATCCCCTCCTCCAGATGTTCATCCCTGATTTTCCTGACCGAATGCTCGTGACAACCATAGCAGGTGTATCTATTGTAATCATCTTTCGGATGACAGACCATACATTTGGCGTCATGATCCTTATCAAGAACAAAGGATCGACGATGATCAAACGTGGCCGGTTTCCACCGCTCCACGCTGTGACACTGTCCGCACCGACCCAACGTCTGCCGATGCAAGGAGTCCACAGGCGTCTTGTCCTTGTGACAGGCGACACACTGTTCCCGTTGCGCAACAGGCAACCACTCGTGTTTGAACACGGCCGGTTTCCATTTTTCAAGACCATGACAGGAATGGCAACTCTCAGAAACCCGAAGATGCAGCGAGTCCCCGGGTCGTGCATGACAAGAGGAACAGACATGGCGATCACGTTCCTCCAACAACTGATGAGAAAACCGCCCAATGGTGCGAAATGGGGCCACGCCCGCATGATCGCTATGACAGGCCAGACAGTCCCGTCCCAACAATTTCTGATGGAATCTGGCTTTGTTCTTCGCGGACGCGATGGCCACGCCTTTGGTCGTCATCACACCAATGGTTTCCACTTTGTGACAGGAAACGCACTTGTCAGAAGAAGCCCCGAACATCGGATCGTGACAACCCAAACAATCACTCTCCAGCGCACGATGCCCCTGAATCAAAGAGCCCGGACTGATCATCCAATGCGGACGCAGCACCACCAGGCCGGCGATACACAACAAACTGATCCAAAACAATACGGTCGCGGTCCGCTTCATGGCCATTTCCAGAAAATGAGAATACTGACGATATGTCCCATCGCCAAAACGGCAAAGGCATACGAGATGGGAAAATGCACCGCCCGCCATCGGCTCATCCACTCATAGGTGACCGCATTCCAAAACATTTCCGTCGCGATCGCATCCTTGGACAGACCCTGGAGTCGGTACCTTTCCTGCTCATGAGCCAGATGTCTTCTGGAGCGTCCCAACAGATAGCGCCCCACCAATCCACTGATCACATTGACCATCATCGCCAACGTGGCCAACCATGGAAGAACGGCATTGAAGTGAACACCCGCATGAATCAAAACCATCAAGGTTCCCAACCACGTCAAGAATTCATGCAATTTCAGTAATCTGGCCGGATTGCCAGTCCGAATGATCCTGCGCTTGCGCAAGGAGTAGACAAGAGAAAGAACAATCAACACAGTTCCCGGAATCCCCAGATAACGACCGACCCACACCAACCCGAAAAAATGAAACAGATAATCCCCCACCATCGTCGCCATCACCAAGGCAAGAAACCACAGCAAAAAAGGAAGAATCTCCACACGAAACAATGATCTGTTCACAAATTCCCCCGAATCCACCAGGTTGAGTCCCGTTCAGGACGGAAAGGTCAAGGCTCTTGTCTGGTCCTCAACATAAAGGAAACACATGAACTGAACATGAAAAAGGACCACCCATGCCCTTTTTTTTGACACGACACGGCCCAAGGACACCATCATTGTGGATACACCGGTTCCGCGTACTTGATCTGCGAACGTGATGGATGTATGCTGCGTCACCATCCAATTTTCATTAATGATACGTTTTCAACAGCCATAGAAATAATTTCTTTAATAATAATATAATAATTAAAGAAATAAAACATTCGCACTCCCGTGTCTTGACGATCTTCGGTTGACCCGTTGACTTCAAAGACCGCAAACGATCTCCACCCATACTTCAAGAAGGGTTGTTGCTGTGTTCAGAATGATATCTCAAGCCAGCCATGTATGGCCGGACCATGCGGATTGGCGGTCTGGCACGCGTCTGGCGTCGTCGTTGGTTCGGTTGCGGGAGATCGGTTCGGTGGCGGCCAGTTCTCGCCATCTGGCGCGACAGATGGCCATGCAGGTGGACTATCAGCAATCGGGATTGATCGTGGAACTGGGGCCGGGACTCGGGGCCATCACCAGGGAGGTGTACAAACGGGTCGCCAATCGCAAGCAATTGCTGCTGATCGAGGTGGGGGGAGCCTTTATTCCCGAACTGAAACGACAATTTCACGGGGTCACGGTGGTACACGACTCGGCGGAATGGCTGCTCAAGCATGTCAGGGGGCGCCGGGTTGCGGCTGTGGTCTCCTCGCTGCCGTTGCGCTCCCTGCCCAACAAGGTGGTGCATCGCATCGGCGTGGCCTTGAGCCAAGTGATGGATGCCCAGACCCGCTACATCCAGTTCACCTACGACCTGCGCCCCACCGAATCGGCCTATTTCACCCATATGGCCCTGGAAAAACAATACAGCCGTATCGTCTGGCGCAATCTGCCCCCGGCGCGCGTGGATACTTTCTGTCTGGCCACGGAACCACCGACCGATCACCCGGAAAAGACCCTGCTGCAAACATCTGCCGGGTCATGATGGCAGCACAACCCCAAAAAGCACGTCGCAAAACGAAGGCCGCTTGACCTGGGCCTCTTTACGCCACTTGCCGTTGATGTTCCAACACAAACCTAAAATAAAATGGTGCATAATGAAAATAATAATCATAATCGCCGTTTGTATGCTCGCCTTGCTGCTGGTGACGACTCCCGGTCACGCAAAGAAGAAAAAACAAAGCGAAGACATCAATTTCGGGGTATATACCTGCGGCTCCTCGCTGTTTCACGTGGGTAGCTCCCGGGAATATAAATGGACGAACGACCTTTGAGATGGGGTGATGCCCCTGAATACCATCGGCAGCACTGGCCGCCGGCGGAGCCGGTTTTGGCGGTCAG
>JADGBT010000015.1:0-35000 GCA_015231375.1 Magnetococcales bacterium
CCTCGAACCCCTCTTCCCGGTAGATGCCATGCGGCAGGGTCGTCATGTCCCACTGCAAAAAGACGATTTCGTCCGGATCGGTGACAGGTTCAAGGTTGGCACCTCGATGCCCCTTCTGCCCACCAGGATTGTTGCCATTGCCGTTGCTCGGTTTTTTCTCCCGGTTCGGGTCGTTCGAGGGAGATTTGCTGCTGTTGCGGCTATTGAGTCCAATGCGATTGAGCAGGATCGTGACGACCAGCAGCAACATCTCCATGGCGGCCCGAAGCGCAGGAGAGAGTGTGCTTTCCTCCTGGAGCATGCGTCGAACCTGCTCAACTTGAGAGCGGATGTCGTCTGAGTTGATTCTCAACGGGAATCTCCTTGAATCGGATTGACGCAAGGAGTATCAAGAAATTTCGCACCCCAATGTCAAGGAATTTTCGCAAGCTAGGGGTGGTGAATAGTTACATCCATATCATCTCGTGCCACAGTCACCTCCGATTTTCAGGACATCCTGAATTTCAGAAACTCATACCCCAAGGAACCCAATTTCCGCCGAATCAACTGGTCCAGTTCCATTCCCTTGGCCATCTGCTCTCCCGGTTTTTCGGTCAATTTTCTCATGTTCGTGAATGTCAATACGCCCTATGTGGGTGCAGAAACAAAAACGGCCACCCTTGCGAGTGGCCGTCAATGTTTGTCGAGATGGTGGGCAGTATAGGATTTGAACCTATGACCCCTACCGTGTCAAGGTAGTGCTCTCCCCCTGAGCTAACCGCCCATCTGAAACATCGTGATACCATACCCGAAAACGGGTTCAGGGTCAACCTTTCTCGAACGGATCCAGAAGGGAGGGATCCGGTTTTTTCTCAATGCGCGCCGGATTCCAGCATGGCGCGGTAGTCGTCGGCGGTCAACAGACCTGCGGCGGCGCCGGGGGGTTGATCGGGACGGATCCGCACCATCCATCCGGCGGCGTAGGGGGCTTCGTTGACCTGTTCCGGGGAGGCTTCCAGGGTCTGGTTGATGGCGGTCACCTCGCCACTGACCGGCGCGAACAGATCGGAAACCGACTTGACCGACTCCACCACGCCAAACGGCTTGCCCTGTTCCAGACGGGCGCCAACGCGGGGCAACTCCACGAACACCACATCACCCAGGGCGTGGGCCGCATAGTCGGTGATCCCGACCTCCACCTCCTCCCCCAGAGCGCGCATCCATTCGTGTTCCCTGCTGTACTGCAACTCTCTTGGGATCTCTCCGATTTCTGACATGGACGGATTTCCTTATTTCTGGCCGGTTGGATGGTCAAGAGAGAGCATTTTGAACCCGCCAACCGAATCAACGCAATGGTTTTCGTCCAAGACGACCCAGAATAGCGTTCAGGCATCCAGAAAACGCGACAAGGAGAGAAAAGCCCCGACCAATCCCAACGCGGCGCCCAGAAAGACCAGCACGCCCAACTGGGTCCAGGGCAGAAACGCCAACTGAAGCGCGATCCCGAAAGCCCGTCCCAGTTCCAACACCGCGCCCAGCGCCCCGAAATAGAGCATTCCGGTGAGCAACAACGCGCCGGCCGCCCCCAGCAATCCCTGCAAAAGCCCCTCGTAGACGAACGGAGCCTTGATGAACAGATCGTCGGCCCCCAGAAAACGCATGATCTCCACTTCGTCACGTCGGGCGATGATGGTCAGCTTGATGGTATTGGAGACGATCAGCGCCACCACCGCCAGCAACAAAAAAGACATCACATTGCCGACGTAGCGCATGGTATCGATCACCGCCGCGAGTCGTTCGGCCCATTGCTGGTCATAAGAGACCGATTCCACGCCGGGCATGGCTCCGATCTCCTTGGCCAGATTCGACGCCAACGACCGATCCTGACGGGCCATGCGAAACTCCAGGGAATAAGGCAGGGGATTTTCTTCCAGTTCGTCCAGCAGCGCGGACTCGTCCCCCATCATGCGTTTCAGGCGGACCACCGCCTCCTTGGGAGCGATGATGGTCAGATCGGTGACGCCGGCATGACTCTTGATCACCTTGCCGACCTGCACCAGTTGTTCCCGCTCCACCGTGCGCTGCATGAAAACCGTGACCAGGTTTTCATCCTCCCACCGGCTCAAGGCGGTGTTGGCGTTGACCAGCAGCAACGAAAACGTGCCGTAGATGGTGAGAGCCAAAGCGATGACGACGGTAGTGGTCCAATGCGACAACGATTTGTCGGCGAACGGTTGCCAGGCCCGCCTCAAGGCGCGAACATGGAAATTCCGCGAGGTGAGAATCTCCTCGTCGGACAGAGGCTGGCCGCCGCCGCGCTGGGCCGGATCGTCGTCGCGTCGCGTCGGGGAAGATTTTCCCCCGCTCCGGGGAGCGGATGGCGGATCGGATGAACGCGGAATCATGCCCCCTCCCCAAGACTTTCGCCATCGCTCGACAGGCTGGACGAAGCGATCAGCCCCCCGTCGCGCATGTCGATGCGGGGATGACCGGTTTCCGCCGCCAGATCCAGGTCATGGGTCGCCACCAGCAGCGTGGTGCCCTGCTGGTGAAGGGTGTCGAACAAGGCGATGATGTGTCGTCCCATCTCCTTGTCGAGGTTGCCGGTAGGCTCGTCGGCGATCACCAGGGGAGGACGGTTCACCGTGGCGCGGGCAATGGCCAGCCGCTGCTGCTCTCCTCCGGACAGGGAAATGGGATTTTGATGCATCCGTTCCAGCAGGCCGACATTTTGCAAGGCCCGACGTACCTGACCCGGCACGCGGACAGGATCGTGACCCGCCACCTCCATGGCCAAAGCCACGTTGTCGTAGACGGACCGGTCGTACAGCAGCTTGAAATCCTGAAAAATCACCCCGATTCCCCGTCGGAGGGCCGGAAGCTGCTTGCGGGAAAGCTGAGCCACGGAACGCCCATCCACCAGCACGCTGCCTTCGGTCGGCAGCGCGGCCCGGTAGATCAAACGCAAGACCGTGCTCTTGCCCGCTCCGGAGTGGCCGGTGAGAAAATGAAACGATCCCCGTGGCAAAGAGAAGGAGACTTTTTTCAAGGCCTCGTATCCGGTGGGATAACGCAGCGTGACATCGTGAAATTGAATCATGGGGCCAGGAGCGGGTCATGGGCGGATTTGGGATGGCTTCTGTGTGTGGTCATGTTACCGTGTTGCGCGGCAGACCACAAGACGGCGCTCGAACCGGTGAAGTTTTCCGATTTTGACCGTACCGGCAAGCGGCTTGTGTTGTCTCGCCGGTGTGAATTCCGCTATAGTACTCTGGTGAAGCCGTGTCTGGCCGCTTTCCCGAGTGGAGTCGAGACGTGATTGTTCAATGCGAGAGTTGTCGCGCCCAGTTCGATGTGGATGACGACATTTTGCGACCGTCGGGACGCAAACTGAAATGTTCTCAATGTCAGGCGGTTTTTTTCCAGCCTGCGCCCAAGGGTCGCGAGCACAAAACCGGCGAGGCCCCCCCGACCCAGGCCAAAGCCGTCATCGATATGCCCCGTCGGGCCGATTCGTCCCGCGACAGCGGACCTGCGCACGCCGCGCCGCCGCCCGTCAAACCGACCGACGACGAAGAGACCCTCCTGGGCAACGCGTCTCACGACGCCGACTCCTGGTCCGACTCCGACGAACCCCTCGGTGACGGGGACGTGGAAGACGGCCTGGATGGGTTGCTCAACGAAATCGAGGTGGAAGACGCCTTCGGACCCGGAATCGACGATCCGGAGTTCGCCGACGACGACGCACCCGACAACCGGCCGCGTCCTGCCGATTTCAGCCCGTCGGAAATCTCCGCCGAGGAGGCCCTGTCGGGACTCTTCGGGGATGCGGATTTCGCCGAGGAGGAGGAGGAACCCCCGGCCCGATCGGGCCTGATCGACACCTATCTGCGCGAAGAAGAAGAGGAAGAAGAGGATCTGTTTGTCGAAGAAGAAGCCCCGCCGCCTCCCCCGGCGCGCGCCGCGCCTTCCTACGCCCCGCCCCCGGAAGAAGAAGACGACGACGACTCGGATACCGTTTTGAGTTCCGGCGTCCAGTTGGCCCTGGGCAAGCCCACGGCCCGCGAACTGGAACTGGCCCGGTTGGCCGAGGAAAAACGGAACGCTCCACCGCCTCCCCCTCCTCCACCCCCACCTCCCCCTCCGCCCCCACCAGAACCAAAAAAGGAGAGTTTCATCAAAGTGGAGCCCACATGGGATGCCGATGAGGTATCGATCGACGACGAGGAAGAGTCGGGGGAAGAGCCTCCACCCCCGGTGGCCGGAAAATCCCCGCGCATGCTCTGGATGGTGGCACTGCTGCTGCTCCTGACCCTGGGAGCGGGTCTGGTCACATTGACCGACTGGTGGAGCTACAAACGGTTCGATCTGTTCAGCGACTATCGTTTCAACGAGGCCAAGGGGGAGTGGCGACGCTATCCCCACGGCATGCTTCTGACGGTTTCCGGTTCCCTGGTCAACACCGGCCGGATGGTGCGAAACGTGCCGGGCATCCGCGTGGTGCTGCTGGACGAGGCGGGCATGGAGGTCGGCTCGGCCATGGGCTTTCCGGGCCGCGTGATCGACGACAAACTGCTCGACGAAAGCAGCGAAAACACCCTGCGCACCATGGCCGGATTGCAAGGAGAAGAAAAACGTCTGAAAATGAACAAACTGGTACCAGGCAACGCCACGCCATTCCAGGTGCTGTTCGTCAAACCTCCCGCCGGCAGCACCCGTTTCCGCTTGCAGTTGCTGCTGCCCGAAGGCAAGAGTCAGGTCGGCCGGGAAAAATCCCTGCCGGATCCATCCACGGCGAAAACGGACAAACCGTAAAGCCCTTTGTGGCGGGTCAATGGAGGATTCCCCATGAATCAACAACACGGAGGACGCGACAGGAAACGCTCCGGTCTGCTCCTGTTGGCCTGTCTCCTCGTCACCGGATGTTCCAAAAGCGAAGAGAAGCAAAAGACCGATCCCCGGGAAACCGCTGCCGCCTCCCAACAGACGGCAGCGGTCGCCTCTCCGGCTCTTCAAGCGTCGTCGCCCCAACAGCCGTCCCGGCCCCCCCAATCCGGAAAAGTGGTGGAGGTCAAACAGGCCGGGGCCCACACCTATGTCAAAATCGAAGCCGACGGCCTCCATCACTGGCTGGCCACCAATCCCGCCAAACCCAAACCGGGAGAGGTGGTGCATTGGGACCGGTTCTCGATGAAGCAGAACTACTACAGCAAGGCGCTGAACCAGACCTTTCCCACTATTCTGCTGGTCGGCACCTTGCAGCCCGGTCCCGCACCGGCGGCGGTGACGCCCAGCAAAGGCAAGGCCCACGCCGTGTTGAACGCCGGGGGATACACCTATGTCCAAATCGGCAACGCCAACGGGATATGGCTGGCCGGGCCCACCGCCCGGATCAAGGAGGGAGATACGGTGATCTGGGCCCAGGGCACGCCCATGAAGAACTTCACCAACAAAACCCTGAATCGCACCTTCGATGACATCATTTTCCTCGGACGGCTTCAGTCGGAGAGCCCATCCGGAAGCAGCCAACCGGGCGCCACCACGGCTCCCGAAGCCGCCCAGACACCGCCGGTCAAGCCCCAACGCCCACTCCAGCGCGCCACCACGGCCCGGGAGACCCCGACGGCTGCCCAGCCTCCCCAGACGCGTCGCAACACCGAAGCCGGGGCGCCCAAGACACCCCCTCCCCCGGTTCGACAACCGCCCCACAGGCCGGAACCCCCCAAGCCACCCGCCCCGGAACCCCCAAAGCCACCGGCCCGCTGATCCGCCGGGAAACCCGATCTTTCCTCACCCCCCCACCCATGGCGGGTCCAGGACGGTCACCGCCCATGGTGGGGGGTGGGGCAAAGCCCCACGGGTTTGCCTTCAGAACGGAATATCGTCGTCGAAATTCGGGGTCTGGGCAAAGTCGTCCAGGGGGGGATGGGCACCGCCGGGGGCGCCTTGTTGGCCACGACCACCCGCCGCCGAACGGCCCGCAGCCATCGGAGGCGGCGGCGGCGCGGAGAGGGGAGCCGCCCGGTATTCCGAGGCCTGTTCCGGCTGGGGGGCGTAGGGATTGGCGTTCTGGGGATTGCCGTAGGACGACGCCCCGGCCTGAGGCCCACCACCTCCACCAGCCCGACCATCCAGCATGAGCATCTGGCCACCGAAAGGATTGATCACCACTTCGGTGGTATAACGCTCCTGGCCTTGATTGTCGGTCCACTTGCGGGTCTGCAACTGGCCTTCGATGTAGACCTTGCTCCCCTTGCGCAGGTACTGCTGGGCAATCTCGGCCACCCGTCCGAACGCCACGACCCGATGCCACTCGGTCTTTTCCTGCATCTGCCCCTGCTGATCCTTCCAGGAGTCGGAAGTGGCGATTTTCAGCGTGGCCACCGGTTTGCCATCCTGGGTGAAACGCACCTCGGGATCCACGCCCAGGTTGCCGATCAGTTGCACCTTGTTCAATGATCTGGACATCCGTCACACCCCCTTGCTCTCATGAGATTCCGCCGTGTATTTTGACCGCTTGTCGAGGCACGATAAAAAAAAACATCCGGTTTTGCAAGACCGCGCCTCAGGTCCGCAACCGAAGAGAGGGTCCGTCATGCGACACCCCTGGTCAGCGCTGTTGGTATCGTGGCTTCTTTTGACCACAAGCATTCCCCTGGCCCACGCCGAACCGCCCGCCACACCGCCGTCCGCCGTCGCCGAAGGATTCATCCCCATGCGCCTGGCCGCCGTCCACAAAGGGGATGTGACCTATGTCCAGAGTCTCGCCCGCATGATCCGGGCCATCGAAGAGTCCACCGGAAAACAAATCCGTCCGGAACTCTTCGCCAATGGCAAGAAAGGCTCCGAAGAGACCGCCTTGCAAGAACAACTCCAAGGCAACCTGGAAGGGGGATTCTATTCGTCGCTCACCCTCGCGCGCCAACTGCCCGCCTTCCGCGCCCTGGCCACGCCCCAGCTCTTCACCCGCCCGGAGCATCTCCGGGCCTTTGTCGGCTCACCCCTGGATCTGGCCCTGCGGGAACACGCCAAGACCAAAAAACTGCTCGTGCTCGGATACGCCTCCTACGGCTTTTACGGGGTGTTGAATTTCCGTCCCTCCCAGCCATCCAAAGACCACGCCCCCACCCTCACCGATCTGACCACCCGCGTGCCCAACGACCCGTGGATGATCGAAACCCATCAGGCGCTGGGGCTGCGTCCCGCCTTTCCCCCGGCGGCGGATCTTTCCGAAGCCATCGCCTCGGGATGGATCCAGGGGGTGGTCGCCACACCGGAACTGCTCAACCGCACCGCCTTTGCCAATACCAACGCCACCGCCTTCCATCACACCCGCCATCTGCACGGCTGGATGATCCTGGCGGTCAACCTGAACTGGTTCAACGGACTCGCCCCGGAGTGGCAGGAGGCGATCACCAAGGCCGCCGCCGCGCTGCCCCAATCCGTGGATCAAGCCCTGGCCCAGGAACAAAAAATCCTCGGCAAATGGTCCTCCGAAAACCACTTCACCAACCTGACCCCTCCTGCCCACGAAGTGACCACCCAGAGCCTGAAAACCTTGGCCATGAAAAACGCCCGCGAGATGGAACCGTTGCTCAATCTGCCGGGAGCGATCACCCAAATGTGGAATCAAAACCAGCTCGCTTCCCCCCAGGGACGACGGGAACCCACCGTCAAAACCCCGGATCCGGGCAAAAAACCCCCGACCCGCGACCCAGCCAAACCACGCACCCAACCATGAATATCCAGGATGTCCTTTTTCTCGTTGCCGCCTATCTGCTGGGGGCTGTCCCCTTTGGCCTGATCGTGGCCCGCTTCGCCGGGGTCGGCGACCTCCGCGCCCAGGGCAGCGGCAACATCGGCGCCACCAATGTGCTGCGGGTGGTCGGACGCAAGGCCGGCGCCTTCGCCTTGTTCCTCGACATGGGCAAAGGCGCCCTGGCCGCCGGAGTCGCCATTCCGCTGTTCGGTCCCGACTCCTGGCAGACCGCCGCCACCGTGGTCTGCGCCTTTTCAGGCCATCTGTATCCGGTCTATCTGCGCTTCAAGGGGGGAAAAGGGGTCGCCGTGGCCCTCGGCGGTCTGCTCGCCTGGACCCCGCTGCCGGGTCTGCTCATGGTCCTCACCTGGCTGGGCATGGCCAAATGGGTGCGCATCTCCTCGCTTTCCGCGCTCAGCGCCTTTGTCATCGGCCCACTGTCCCTCTTCTGGCTGCCCGCGCCCCCTTTGGCCCCGGCCATCCATGGTCTGATCACCCTGCTGGTCTTCTGGCGCCACCGGGACAACATCCGCCGTCTGCTCGCCGGAACCGAACCCAGAATCGGCAAAAAAACCGCCACCCCATGACCGGATCCCTGCCAACCCGACCCGATCCCGCCCCGCTCCCGACCTACTGAAAAACCCCATGCAGCGAATCGGCGTCGAGAATCCGGTCCAACCAGAGTTCCAGATCCTGCGCCTCCGCCCCGGTCACTCTGGAGCGTACCGACTCCGCATCCGAACCAAAACGACGCTGAAGCAGCGCGATCAAGGCGTCGGCTTTGCCTTCCAGCTTGCCTTCCAGCTTGCCTTCCAGCTTGCCTTCCAGCCTGCCTTCCAGCTTGCCTTCCAGCCTGCCTTCCAGCCTGCCCCGCTTTTGTCCAATCCGTTCCACACTGGTGATGTATGGCATTTTCCGGCTCTCCTCGAATTGCTTCAGTTCGTCCCAGAACCGCTCTTCAAACGCATCGGTCAGGGCAAGAACCCAGTCGACAAAAGTGAAAAGATCAATGATCCGGTTTCTCGAAAAACCCCGTTGATACAGGGTGCGCATCAGCCGCCATTTGGCCTGATAGCGGGCTTCGGCATCGGTGCGGGTCTCTTTGGCCTTCAGGTGGGCCAGCACCACCACGGCGAAAGGATTGTCCGAAAGCTCCAGGGCGGCCAGATCGTTTTGATAGTCCAACAGTTTGACGGTGTTGAACCGGTAACAGACCTCCGACCCCCACAAGGTCCGACGAAACGCCACGGGCCGCCAACCCGGGGATTCGTCCGTCAGGATGGCCAGACCCACCACCACCATTTTTTTGAGGTCATAGGCCCGATACTGATAGGTATACATCCGTGACTCGAACTGTTCCTGCCGGTCCCCCTGGATGTCGGCGTGAATCAACACCCATTGTTCGTCGCCACCGGTTTTCCACACCTTGACCAGTTTGTCCATCTGCCGGTCGCCGATCTCCGACTCCCGGGCCATGCGCGACAGTTCCTTGTCCAGGAATTCGTGACCACGGGACCAGTCGATGTCGTCATGGGCCTCGGGCAGAAAAAAAGCCATGAACTCCCGGAAATACCCCTCCACGATCCGTTTCCAGGGCGTATCGAACTCGCTTCTTCCCCTGCGTCTGGTTTTGTTCATGGATTCAGGCAATCGTTGAGGTTCGCGCGCCTTGCTGGTTGACACATCCGACCATTTATGGAGATGATGCGCGCATTCCCCCATGGAAAGCAAGCACGACCCACGGTGACCGCCGCGTCGATCCTTCAAGAGTGTCAAAGCCGAGGGGTCATCTTCAAAGCGACTTGCCGTCCGCGCGCCATGGGCTGCCAATCCCCTGCAACCCCCCGACTCCGCGAGTCCAATCCGCCATGTCCGTGTTTCCAGTGCTGTTGCTGCTGCTCGGGATCTCCTGGCCCGCCCACGGGGACGACACCGCGCGCGCCTCCTCCCTGCGGGTGGAACGGATCGCTCCCGGGACCGCCATCCGACCGCTCGACGACCTCCAGGCCATTCCGGCCTCCAGCGTCTCTTTGATCCGGCACGCCCTCGCCCGGGGAGACCGGATCCTCCCGCCCGCCACCCCGATTCCGGGACGGATTCTGGGAGCGATCGGAGAGCGTCAGGTGATCGGACAAGGAGACATGATCCGCATCCGCCATCCCGCTCCCCTGCCTGTGGGCACCGCCCTGGACATCCTGCGTCCCGGCCCCATGCTGACCGATCCGGTCGACGATCAACCCCTGGGACAACTGGTCAAACGCCTGGGTTCGGCACGGGTGCAGCAGTCCGGACCCCAGGTCTCCCTGGCCCGGGTGGAAAGCTCCTTTCAGGCCATCGAACCCGGGGATCAACTGGATCTCCCCCATCCGGTGAACGCGGATTTCACCCTGCGCGCCCAATCCCCTCATCCTCTCTCCGGCCGCGTCATCCGGATCCACGACGGACGCAACGAGGCGGCGGCCCATGATCTGGTGATCGTGGGTCTGGGTCGGCGCGATCACGCCTTTCAAGGATTGACCCTGCCGCTCCTGCGGGATGACCGGGCCTCCCATCCCCCGGATCCATCTCCCCAACCGGAGATCGGACAGGCGATTTTGATCCAGATCGGCGACCGGGCCTCTCTGGCGCTGCTCACCCGGACCCATGCACCCATCCGTCGGGGGGATATCATCCGCACCCCGTAACCAGAAAACCAATCCCCCATGGATCCCGAACTGCTCATCGACTGGCTGCGACTGGTCCGTTCCCCCGGGATCGGTCCCGCCACCCTTGGCCATCTGATCCGCCATCTGGGCAGCCCCGAGGCGCTCCTGTCGGCCACGCGCCAGACCCTGGCCACCGTTCCGGGCATCCGGCCCGCGATGATCCAGCAGCTCGAACGGTTCCGCCGGGAGATTCCCGCCCAACCCATGGCACAAGAACTGGAACGGCTCCACGCCATGGGAGGCCGCATGCTCGTGCCCGGCACTCCAGACTATCCCATGCTGCTGTCCACCATTCACGATCCCCCTGCGGCCCTGTTCGCGCTGGGCAACACGACCCTGCTGCACGACAGCGGCGTGACCATCACCGGAACCCGCAAGGCCACGGCGCGGGGACAAATCTTCACCGCCGAGCTGGCCTGCGACCTGACCCGGGCGGGAATCGTCGTCATCAGCGGACTTTCCGAAGGCATCGACGCCGCCGCCCATCGGGGCGCCCTGGAGTCTCCCGGTCCCACCATCGGGGTGCTGGCCACCGGACTCGACATCTTTCATCCCGCCAAAAACCGGGAGCTGCAACGGGTCATCGCCGGTCACGGCTGTCTGGTGAGCGAAGCCCCTTTGGGCTTGCTGCCGGTGCCCTGGGCCTTTCCGCCCCGGGCGCGCATTCTGTCCGGGCTGGCACGCGGAGTGGTGATCGTCGAAGCGCCGGAACGGTCCGGTTCCCTGATCACCGCCCACACGGCCCTGGAACAGGGCCGGGAGGTATTCGCGGTTCCCGGCCCTCCCAACGATCCCAACACCCGAGGCACCCACTCCCTGCTGCGCCAGGGGGCCAGACTGGTGGAAGGGGTCGCCGACATTCTGGAGGAACTCCACTGGTCCTCCCCGCCCCTGGAACCCCTCCCCGTCTCCCTCCCCGAAACCTTTTCGCGCCTTCAGACCTCCGGTCTGTCCGCCGAGGTGGCCGCCATCCTGACCCACATCCAGGCTGGCGCGACCCAGGAAGATGATCTGGCCCGGTGTTGTCAATTGACAGTGGCCGCGCTTTCACGCATCTTACTGCAACTTGAACTCTCCGGACTGGTGCAGCGCCTGCCGGGCGGTCGATACACCATCACCAACCGCCCCTGATTGAAGTCCCTCTTTCCGGAGGGTTCCTCGTTCACTCCTTGAAAAATGCGACACCCGTATTCATGACCACTCTCGTAATCGTGGAGTCTCCGGCCAAGGCCAAGACGATCAATAAATTTCTCGGCAAAGAGTATGCCGTCGCCGCCACCTATGGGCACATCCGGGATCTGCCCTCCAAGGATGGCTCCGTGGATACGGACAACCAGTTCCAGATGCGCTACGAGGTTTCCAGCGACTCGACCAAGCATGTCACCGAATTGACCCGAGCCGCCAAGGACGCCGACATGCTGCTGCTGGCCACCGACCCGGATCGCGAGGGGGAGGCCATCTCCTGGCATGTACTGGAGACCTTGCGCTCCAAAAAGGAGATCGCCGACATCCCGTGCAAACGGGTGGTGTTCCACGAAATCACCAAGAAGGCCATCCTGGAAGCGGTGGCCAATCCCCGCGACATCGACATGAATCTGGTCAACGCCCAGCAGGCCCGGCGCGCGCTGGATTATCTGGTGGGATTCAATCTCAGCCCCTTGTTGTGGAAGAAGGTGCGCCGGGGACTTTCCGCCGGTCGGGTGCAATCCGTGGCCCTGCGGCTGATCTGCGAGCGGGAAAACGAAATCCGCGCCTTCAAGACCCGGGAATACTGGAGCCTCTCCGCCGAGGTGATCCGTTCGATTCCGGGTGCCGAGTCCCGTCCTTTCGTGGCCCGTCTGGTCACCGCCGAAGGCAAGAAACTCAACCGCTTCGACATCCACGACGCCGCCCGTGCCGAACAACTGGTGCGCGCCATCGAAAACCAGCCGCTGCATGTGGCCGCCGTGGAGAAAAAACGGGTGGCGCGCAATCCGTCGCCGCCGTTCATCACCTCGACTTTGCAGCAGGAGGCCTCGCGCAAGCTGGGTTTTTCGGCCCGTCAGACCATGATGGTGGCCCAGAAGCTCTACGAAGGGGTCGAGATCACCACCCCGGACGGCAGTCAGGAGACCGTGGGTCTGATCACCTACATGCGTACCGACTCGGTGCAGTTGGCCAGCGAAGCGGTCAACGCCATGCGCACCTTGATCAAGGAACGTTACGGCGCGGAGTATCTGCCCAAGACGCAACGCAAGTACAAATCCTCGGCCAAAAACGCCCAAGAGGCCCACGAGGCGATCCGTCCCACGGATCCGGCCCTGCTGCCCGAAAAGGTCCGCAAGCATCTCGACCGGGATGGTTTCCGGCTGTACGAACTCATCTGGAAACGCACCATGGCCTGTCAGATGGCCTCGGCCCAAATCGATCAGGTGGCCGCCACCTTGTCGGTGGGAATCAACGATCCCAAGGCCCCCTATCTGCTGCGGGCCACCGGCTCTTCGGTGGCTTTTTCCGGCTTCATGGAGGTCTACAGCGAAAGCCAGGACGCCACCCCGGAACAAGAACGCAACGAAGACGAAACCGATACCATGCTTCCCCCTCTGGAGACCGGGGATCCTCTGACCATGACCTCGGTCACGCCCCACCAGCATTTCACCGAGCCGCCACCGCGTTACACCGAGGCGTCGCTGGTGAAGATCCTGGAAAGCTACGGCATCGGTCGTCCGTCCACCTATGCCCCCACCATGTCCACGCTTCAGGAGCGGGGCTACGTCAAGCTCGACCAGCGCAAGTTCGTGCCCGAGGACGTGGGCGAAGTGGTCAACCGGTTTTTGGTGGAACACTTCGAAAAATATGTGGATTATCATTTCACCGCCCACTTGGAAGACGATCTGGACGCCGTATCCCGTGGCGAGATGGCCTGGGTTCCCCTGCTGGACTCCTTCTGGACCCCCTTCAAAAACCAGATCGACGAAAAGGAAACCACCACCAATCGCTCCGACATCACCACCGAAGCCACGGATCAGAAGTGTCCGGAGTGCAGCCAGCCGCTGTTCATCAAGCTGGGACGTTTTGGTCGTTTTCTGGCCTGTTCCAACTATCCAGAGTGCCGTTTCACCCAGAACATCAAAAAAGAAGGCGAAGAGGAAACCCCCGTCGCCCCTCCCGAGCTGTCGGACCAGTTGTGCGACAAGTGCAGCAAGCCGATGCTCATCAAGGAGGGTCGTTTCGGCAAATATCTGGCCTGTTCCGGCTATCCCGACTGCCGCAACATCCAGCCGTTGGAAAAACCCCGGGATACCGGCGTGGCCTGTCCGATGTGCAACAAGGGCACCTTTCTGGAGAAGAAATCCCGTCGCGGCAAGATCTTCTATTCGTGTTCCGGCTATCCCAAGTGCAAGAACGCCCTTTGGAACAAGCCCATCGCCGATACGCCCTGTCCCAAGTGCGGCGCGCCCTTCATCACCGAAAAGATCACCAAGCGGTATGGCACCGAACATCTCTGCGCGGTCGAAGCGTGCGACTACCGGGAAAAACAACCTGCCGAGCCTGCCGCCACCCCATGACCACTCCGCCGCCCGACCCAACCGTTTCCCACAGCTCCCGTCTGCTGTCCAGACGGTTCGGCGGGCTGTATCTGTTCATCGGACTGTTTGTGGCCATCTCGATGGTCATCCGCCTGGTGTTGGGGGTCAAGACCTTCGATACCCTGGACCCCTCTCCGGGGGGAGTGCTGCTGATTCTGTCCAGCGGTCTTTTCTATGACTTCCTGGCGGCCCTGTATTTTTCCATCCCCTTCACCCTCTACCTGACGGCCCTGCCGGACCGGATCTTCAACCATCGGCTGCATCGGGTCGTTTATTATCTGTTGTATGGGGTGGCGCTGTACATCCTGGTGTTCAACGGGGTCGCGGAGTGGATTTTCTGGGACGAGTTCGGGGTACGCTTCAATTTCATCGCCGTGGATTATCTGGTCTACACCCAGGAGGTGATCGGCAACATCCGCCAGTCCTATCCCGTGCCCACCCTGCTGAGCGCCATTCTGGCCGTCACCCTGCTCATCTTCGCCGGGGTGTGGCGCGCCGGATGGCTGCAACCGGGTTGCGCGGCCATCACCACCTTCAAACAACGGGTCCGGCAGGGGGCGCTCTTTCTGCTGCTGCCGCCGGTGTGTTTCCTGACGATCGACTCCTCCTTGTCGGAGGTCTCCAGCAACCGGTTCCACAACGAACTGGCCAAAAACGGCATCTACGCCCTGTTTTCGGCCTTCATCCACAACGAACTGGAGTACGAACGCTTCTATCTCCAGCGGGAAGGAAAAGAGGCCGCCGCCCGGGTGCGGGAACGGCTGCTCTCCACCCCGGACGCCAAGCCTCTCCCCCACTCCGATCCTCTGGACATTGCCCGCGCCATCACCAATCCAGGCCCGGAAAAGCGGCTCAACGTCATTCAATTGACCATCGAGTCCATGAGCGCGGATTTCATGGGTCTCTTCGGCAATCCGGATCGATTGACCCCGAACCTGGACCGTCTGGCCCAAGAGTCCCTCACCTTCACCAACCTTTACGCCACCGGCAACCGCACCGATCGGGGCATGGAGAGTCTGGTGCTTTCCGTTCCCCCCACGCCGGGACGCAGCAAGGTGAAACGGCCCAACAACGAGGATCTGTTCTCTTCGGGTCATCTGTTCCGCCAACGGGGTTACGATACCCGTTTCATCTATGGCGGTTACGGTTATTTCGACAATATGAATTATTTCTTTGGCCACAACGGCTTCGATGTGGTGGACCGCACCCAGTTGGACGCCAGTGAAATCACGCATGAAAACATCTGGGGCGTGGCCGACGAGGATCTGTTCAGGCGGACCATCCGCGAGGCCGACCGGGCTTTCGCCGACGGCAAACCGTTTTATTATTTTGTCATGACCACCTCCAATCATCGTCCCTTCACCTATCCGGCGGGACGCATCGACATTCCCTCGCCCGGAGGGCGGCATGGCGGGGTGAAATATACCGACTGGGCCATCGGGGAGTTTCTGGCCCGGGCCAAGGAGCGCCCCTGGTTTGACAATACCCTTTTCATCATCACCGCCGACCACTGCGCCGGCAGCGCGGGCAAAACCGAACTGCCAGTGTTCCGCTATCATGTGCCGCTGATGATCCACTCTCCGCGTCACATCGCGCCGCGTCTGGAAGAGGGATTGACCAGTCAGATCGACATCACGCCCACGGTGCTGGGATTGCTGAATTTCAGCTATTCGAGTCGTTTCTTCGGCCAGGACATCTTCAAGACCCCGCCGGAGTCGCGCCGCGCCTTCATCGGCACCTATCAAAAACTTGGACTGATCACCGGGGATCGGCTGACGGTACTCAGTCCCCAGAACCAATCCAGTTTTTATCGATTCGTCCGGGGATGGGGCCAGGAGAGTCAGGAACGGCTCAACCAGGAGGATCCGCAGGGCTTGCAGGATGCGATCTCCTTTTATCAAACCGCCAACACCATGCGCCAGAAAGGACTCGACAAGAGGCTGCCGTGACCCTGGGACGTGCTTTCGGATCGACCCTGGCGCTGCTGATTCTGGTTTTGCTGGTGGCTGAGACCACCCTGCTGGATCTGTGGGTGCAGGATTTTTTCTACGCCTCCGAGGCCAGGCGCTGGTGGATCGACAAGGATGCCTACTGGCCGAGGATGATCTTTTACACCGGCGCCAAATGGGCGGTGGCGCTGGTGGGGATCGGCATTCTGATGGCGTTGTTGTGGTCCCGGAAATCCCCGCTGTGGATTTCTTACCGCCGTCCTTTGATGATCTTGCTGTTGTCGCTGATTCTGGTGCCTGGGGTGATCTCCAGCCTGAAAAACGTCACCAACGTCCACTGCCCCTGGTCTTTGACCCGTTACGGGGGCGCCCTGCCTTTTGTCCCGGTTTTTGACGCCCAGCCCGCCGACTTCCCCGCCGTGCGCCCCGGCAAATGTTATCCCGCCGGTCACCCCTCCGGGGGATTTGCCTTCATGGCGTTGTTTTTCCTCTTTTCCACCCGGCGCGGGCAGTGGCTCGGACTGGGCTTCGGCATCAGCTTAGGCTGGATCATGGGCATCTACCAGATGATGAAAGGCGCCCATTTCCTCAGCCATGTGCTGGTGTCGATGCTGCTCTCCTGGTTGATCATTCAGGGGGTGGCGTGGGGGGTGGAGCGGGGAATGCGGCAAGCCACTTCTCCTTGACACGTTTGAAGAAATGGCTAAATTTCTAAAAAAAAGAAGGGATCTGGGGGATTCATACCCAGGGTTTTGGCTTTAAAAATACAAAATATTAACATTGACGATTCATGAAAATTTTTATGTTTTTAAAGTCCAGAGGGCTTCGCCCTTGGATCCCACCATGTGCCAATGGCCCCTGGACTCCCATCAATAAAACAACGCATCCCGCCATGAGTACGATTGAATCGGAGGGTTCACCCTCCCGGAGGAGGAACCACCCGCAGACCAATTTTTTCTTCGAGGACGCAGACACCTTCCAGGGTGAGGAGCAACCGTTTGGAGGCCACGCCCCCTGGCCCGCTGTAACCCGTCAGCTCCCCGTTCGCCGCCACCACCCGGTGGCACGGCAGCAGAACCGGAATGGGATTGAGGGCCAAAGCGCGGCCCACGGCCCGGGGAGCCGAACCGAGACGCCGGGCCAAAGAGCCATAACTTTCGACCCGGCCCGCCGGAATGGTCCGCATCGCCTCCCAGACCCGTTGCTGAAAGGCGGTCCCTTCAGGGCGCAGGGGCAGCGCTGCCAGGGAGGGAGCGGCACCGGAAAAATAGTCCCGCAACCACGCCCCCACCAGACGACGCAACACCTCGGATCCGGGTTGATCCGGCGGATCGACCGCCAGGGCGACAATCCCGTGATCGCGGGTGTGCAGCCAGAACTCTCCAATCGGGGTGACGAAATCACACATCCAGATTGACGACATTCAACGCGTTGGCCTGGATGAACTCCCGCCTCGGCTCCACCGCGTCTCCCATCAAGGTGGTGAAGACCGAATCCACCTCGATGGCGTCTTCCACCCGCACCTGCAACAAGATGCGCACCTTGGGATCCATGGTGGTCTCCCAAAGCTGTTCGGGATTCATTTCACCCAAGCCTTTGTAACGCTGGATCGACAATCCCTTGCGCCCTTCGACCATCACCTGACTCAACAGGGATTCCAACCCGGTCACCGGCGTTTCATGACTCCCCTTGCGCAACCGGGCCCCTCCTCCCAGACGCGATCCGATCCGGCCCGACAACTGGGACATCTCCCGATACTCCGTCGAACGCACCAGCTCCCCGTCCAGACGCATCTCCACCGGCACGCCGTGCACGGTCCGCCGGATCACCAGAGCGTAAGCCTCCTCCAGTTCCGCGTCCGGCTCCACCCGCACCGTCAAACGACCCGCGCCCTCTTCCAGCTCCAACGCCTCCCGCAACCGTTCGGCGGTCTCCTGGGCAGTGTCCAGGCCGGTGAGACTCTCCGGAGTCACCCTGGCCCGCTCCACCGCCGCCGCCACCACCCGACGATCGAAACGACGCGCAAGCCGATCCAGCAACACCTGATAACGGCGCGCCTCCCGGATCACCCCTTCCAGCTCCCCGGCGGACATCGCTCCTGTGTCGGTGAGCAGCTCCAGCCCCTCCAGCCCCCCTTCCATCAACACTTCCACCAGCGCCTCTTCGTCCTTGAGATAACGCACCGTCTTGCCCCGGGCCAGACGATACAAAGGCGGCTGGGCGATGTACAGATAACCGTGTTCGATGATGTCCGGGAACTGCCGATAAAAAAAGGTCAACAGCAGCGTGCGGATGTGAGAACCGTCCACGTCCGCGTCGGTCATGATGATGATGCGGTGATAACGCAGCTTGGCGAGGTTGTACTCCTCGGCGCCGATGCCGGTTCCCAAGGCGGTGATCAGGGTGCCCACCTCCGCCGACGAAAGCATCTTGTCGAAACGGGCCTTCTCCACGTTGAGGATTTTGCCCTTCAGCGGCAGAATGGCCTGGAATTTCCGATCCCGCGCCTGTTTGGCCGATCCGCCTGCGGAGTCCCCCTCCACCAGATACAGTTCGCTCAGGGCCGGATCCTTCTCCTGACAGTCCGCCAGCTTGCCGGGCAGCGAGGAGATTTCCAAAGCGCTCTTGCGACGGGTCAGCTCCCGGGCCTTGCGGGCCGCCTCACGGGCCGTGGCCGCCTCCACCGTCTTGGCCAGAATCCGTCTGGCCTCCTGGGGATGCTCCTCGAAATAGGTGGCCAGATGCTCGGCCATCACCCCTTCGACGGCGGTGCGCACCTCGGAAGAGACCAGTTTCTCCTTGGTCTGGGACGAGAATTTGGGATCCGGCACCTTGATCGACAACACCGCCGTCAACCCTTCGCGACAATCCTCACCCGCCAAAGTCGCCCCCTTGTCCTTTTTGAGCAGACCCATGGACAAGGCGTATTGATTGAGAATGCGCGTCAGGGCGGAACGAAACCCGATCAGATGGGTGCCCCCGTCCCGCTGGGGGATGTTGTTGGTGAAACAGAACACGTTTTCCTGATAGGAGTCGTTCCACTGCAACGCGGCATCGACCTGAATGATCCCCCGCAATTCGGAAAAATAGATCGGCGGGGTCATCAACGGGGTGCGCGCCCGGTTGAGATGCTCGACAAAGGAGCGGATGCCCCCTTCGTAATGGAAATGATGCTCTTTTTCCGTGGCCTCCTCGCGGATGCGGATGTTCACCCCGGAGTTGAGAAACGACAGCTCCCGCAGACGCTGGGAGAGGATGTCGAAGGAGAAGGTCACGTCGGTGAAGACCTGAAGACTGGGCCGGAAGGTCACTTCGGTGCCGGTTCCCTTGGTTTCACCGATACGCCGGATCGGGGCCACCGGATCCCCTTCCCGATACTCCTGATGCCACACTTCGCCGTTGCGACGGATGGTGAGTTCCAGGTGCGCGGAGAGGGCGTTGACCACCGACACCCCCACCCCGTGCAGACCTCCCGACACCTTGTAGGAGTTCTGATCGAACTTGCCTCCCGCGTGCAGCACGGTCATGATCACCTCGGCTGCGGAACGGCCCTCCTCCTGATGGATTTCGGTGGGAATGCCCCGTCCGTTGTCGCGCACGGTCACGGCGCCATCGCTGCGCAACACCACATCGATCCGGTCGCAATAGCCGGCCAGGGTTTCGTCGATGGCGTTGTCCACCACCTCGAACACCATGTGATGCAAGCCGGTGCCGTCATCGGTATCGCCGATGTACATGCCCGGACGTTTGCGGACCGCCTCCAGCCCTTTGAGAACCTTGATGCTGTCTGCGCCGTACTCGCCGGCCGCGTTGGCGGCCAGGGCGTTTTCTTCCGATATGGTCATGAATTCCTAGGCTCCGTGCTGACTTGAAATACCCCCGCGACCACCGTGTGCTCCACCGACGCGCCACCCGGCCATGGGATCTCTCCGGCTTCCCGGGCGGCCACGAACACCTGCCGACCCTGACCGGACATGAGTTGCATCAATCCTTGCGCTCCCTCCCGATCCAGTTCCGCCACCGGATCGTCCAACACCATCACCGGGGGTTCCCCCAGTATCTCTTCCAGCCAGCCCGCCTCGGCCAGCTTCAAGGCGAAGGCGAACCGCTTTTGTTGACCACGAGAGCCGTAGCGCGCCACCGGATGACCCGACAACCGCAAAACCAGCTCATCCCGTTGCGGACCGACACCGGTGGTGCCGGAGTTCCGATCCCGTTCCCGTTTTTGCGTCAGCGCCTCGCGCAACCAGGCGCTGACCGCCTCCAGGCCGAGACCCTGGGAAAACAGCGGCTCCAGATCTCCGGACAGGGCCATGTCGCAGGTTTCCGGGGCCAATCCGAGCCGTTCCAGAAAAGGAGGCAGCACCCGGCCCAGATGACCGACCGCCCGATGACGCCGCTCCGCGATGCGCGCTCCCAAAAGCCCCAGTTGCGCCTCCCAGGCATCGAGTTCCCGCCGGTCCCGACTTGGGGTTTGCAGCAGTTTCTGCCGCGCCCGCAAGGCCAGTTGATACCCTCTGGACTCCACCCCGTGACGCCGGTCCGCGCAAAAGATCACCCAGTCCAGAAAGGCCCGCCGCTCGCCGGGTCCGCCGCGCACCAGCAGAGGGGTTTCCGGGGTGATGATCACCGCCACCAAGGCCCGCTCCATGCGGGAGACCGACTCCATGGGTTTGCCGTCCAGCTTGAACACCTGGCGTCCCGGTTCGCCCACCACATCCAGGATACGGGTCAGACCCGCCACCTGCGCCGCGCCGCTCACCCGGAACCAGGGTTGCTCCCAGCGGCGCAGATTTCCGGAGTGGACCCGTCGAAACGAACGCCCCGTGGCCAGCAGTCCCACCGCCTCCAACAGGTTGCTCTTGCCTTGACCGTTATCCCCGGTGATCAGGTTGAGTCCGGGTCCGAAGCGCAACGATCCTTCGGAGATGTTGCGAAAATTCTGCAAGCGGAGCCATTCCAGCAGCATGATGGGCCAACACCCCGAACCGCGCCGTTGCAGGCGTCACACCCGCATGGGCATCAAGACGAACAACGCGTTGCTGTGTTCCGGATCATACACCAGCACCGGGGATTCGTCGTCCTTGAAGGCGAACTGGGCGGTTTCGCCGGTCATGGCGGTCAGAATCTCCCTCAGGTAACGGGCGTTGAAACCGATGGTCATGGGATCGGTCCCTGCGAAGGAGACCGCCATCTCCTCTTCGGCCTCTTCTTGTTCCGGGTTGACCGAGACGATCCGCATGCGGTTGGACTCGATCAGCAGACGCACCCCGAGGGTCTTTTCGTGAGACAGGGTGGAGATGCGTTTCACCACCTGATGGAACGCCTCCCGGGTGGTGGTCAGAAGGACCGTGTTGCCTGTGGGCACCACCCGTCGCCAATCGGGAAAGCGACCCTGCACCACCTTGGAAACCAGGGTGATTCCAGGCTTGATCAACTGCACATGACCGGCACCCAGAATCAGTTCCGGGGCGTTGTCGTCTTCTTCCAGGAGTTTGCGGATTTCGAAGACGGTTTTTTTCGGCAGGATCACCTCGCGGCTTTCCGGAACCGGGAACTCCAGGGATTGTTCCATCATGGCCATGCGGTGGGTATCGGTGGCCACCATGCGGATGCGACCCGAGGCTTCCGGATCCTCGGCGGCGGTCACCTGCACGAAGATGCCGTTGAGAACGTAACGGGTTTCGTCCGTGGACATGGCGAACTGGGTCTTTTCCAGCATGATGGCGAGCTGTTCCCGGGGGATGACCAGACGGAACTCCCCATCGGCTCCGGGAATGTTCGGGAACTGGGAGGCGGGCAGCGTGGCCAGATCGAAGCGGGCGCGATCGCAGGTGAGCAGCAGCCGTTCGCCCTCTTTGCGCAGGCGGATGGCCCGGGCCGGCAGCTCCTTGACCACATCGAACAGCACGCGGGCGCCAACGGTCAAGGCGCCATCCACCACCCCTTCCACCGGGGTGACGGTACGCACCGACACCTCCAGATCCGTGGCCGACACCGTGAGCAGGCCATCCGTGACCTCCAGCAAGGCGTTGCCTAAAACCGGCATGGTGTTGCGCCGCTCCACCACGGTCTGAATGCGGGCCAGGACTTTCAGAAAAGGGTCACGGTCAATGAAAAATTCCATGTTTTCGATGCCTTGGTTGACGTTTTTTCCGGGAACGGGATCCTCGCATCCCTCTTGTCATCTGGGTGATCACTTGCGCAGCATGGCGACCAGCGTGCTGATGGTCTGCTCCAGATCGGAATCCACCTGCTGCTGGGACGCGACTTTATCCACGGCGTACAGCACCGTGGTATGATTGCGACCGCCGAACTCGAAGGCGATATCCGGATAGGAGTATTTGGTCAACTGCTTGCACAAGAACATGGCCACCTGACGGGGATGGCTGTAGCGTCTGGCCCGCTTTTCGGAGCGGATGTCCAGGGGTCGGATCTTGTAATAGGCGGCCACGGTTTCGATGATCTTTTCCATGGAGACCAGTCTGGGCTCGTTGCGCCGGACCGTGCCCCGCAGGGACTCCTTGACCAGCGACAAGGTGATGGGTTCTTTTTCCAGCGAGGCGAGCAGAAAAACCCGGATCAACGCCCCTTCCAGCTCGCGGACATTGGTCTGGATCGCCTCGGCCAGGAAAAAGGCCACATCGTCTTGCAGATCCATGCCCTCCTGGGCGGCCTTTTTTTTCAGGATGGCCATGCGGGTTTCCAGGTCCGGAGGGTGGATGTCCACCACCAGCCCCTGGGAAAAACGGGAACGCAGACGCTCTTCCAGGTGTTCGATCTCGCCGGGAAAGCTGTCCGAGGAGATGACGATCTGTTTGTTGGCCTCCTGGAGGGCGTTGAAGGTGTGAAAAAACTCCTCCTGGGTGGCCTTTTTGCCGGCGATGAACTGGATGTCGTCCACCAACAAGACATCGACGGAGCGGAAATTCTCCTTGAAATTGTGTACCTGCCTGAAACGCAAGGAATCCACGAGCTGGGTCATGAATTTTTCCGAGGTGATGTAAAGCGTCTTGCCATCCGGACGCGAGCGGAGCAAGGCATTGCCGATGGCGTGGAGCAGATGGGTTTTGCCGAGGCCCACGCCCCCTTGGATATAGAGGGGATTATAGGCGGTTGCCGGGGCGTCCGCCACCCTTGCCGCAGCCGCGTGGGCGAATTGATTGCAACTGCCCACCACGAAATTGTCGAAGGTGTAGCGTCCATCCACGCCCGCGCGGGAGGGGGCCACGGGCCGGGGGGCCGGTTCGGCGGTGGGGGCGGGTTCCGGGGGATTGGGATCGACCGCGAACAGAGGCGATACGGCCCGCCCGGCGGCGGCGGACAGGGCCGACTCCAGCAAGGCGCCATAGTGATCCCGGACGTAGTCGGCGGAAAAGTCGTTGCCGGCCAGGATTTCCACCCGTCCCCGCTCCTTTTCCCGACCCAGGCGCAGGGGCTTGAGCCACATGTCGAACACACGCGGGGCGACTTGTTCCTTGACCACGGCCAGAGCCGTTTGCCAGATTTCCACCATCTCCATCGCGTGCATCATGCCGGCCGGTCAGTCATCGATTGTGTCCACGGATTTTGGTTCATGCATGCGCCAGCATAACACGAACCCACCCCCAGACGCTACCGCCGTCCGGCGGGAATCATAAGGATGAAGCCATTCAGATCACCCATTCAACCGACCGGATCATGCCCCCGGGAATCCAAATGGGGACCGTCTTTTTTGCGTGCCACGACAAACATCAGATCAAACAGGTTGAAGGGCACCTCCCGGTCGAGGAAGGACCAGCGGTCCAGCAGGGATATCAAACGCGCGTTCCGCTCCTGGCGCAGGTTGCAGCCCAGATACAGCATCATGCGCAAGGAGCGGTAGACGGCCGGATAACGGACCTGAACGACTTCAAATCCGCACCGTTCCAGCAAGGCGGTCATGGTCTTTCTGGAAAAATAGTGGAGGTGATACGGAGGATGAATCAGGCGCCATTGGGCTCCTCTCAGGCGGGCATTCAAGCTGCCGATGTCGCCGGTGGTAAGCGCCAGCCAGCCATTCGGCTGCAACACCCGGGCCGCTTTCTGGATAAACAGGTCTGGTCTGGCCAGGTGTTCAACGGTGTCCCACAGGCACAAGACATCGTAGCGGGAGGTTTCCGGCATCTGCAAAAAATCCCCGCAACGGACATCCAGATGAAACCGTTGGATGGCCATCCGAATCGCATGCTCGGAGATGTCCATTCCCGTCACCCTGGCAAACAGGGATTGGGCATCGGCCAGAAAAAAGCCGTAGGCGCATCCCACCTCAAAAAGTGAACAGCGCGCCGGATCGGGCAGGAGTCTTTTCAGATCCTCCAGGCGCTTGCGGAAGTTCCTTCTCAATCCGACCTCTTCCCCCAGGTAACTGGAGTAGATGTGGCCTTCAAAGTAGTCACGACCGTACAGGGATGCCAGCTCCGCGTGGGAGAGGGTCAGATCCGTGGTGATGAAACCACATCGCCGACATTGCAGCAGACCCGGCAGTCTGCTCGCGCCGACTGTCCCGTGACAGACCAGGCAAGGCAGAGAGGATTCTTCGGAGGTCGCGTGGGAAATTTCAGGTCTCGTCATAAGAAAGGATCTCGCTGTGGCTGAATGGAGCATCCATCCGGGAGCGATGGGGCCAAAGTCCGCCAGACCCCACCGTTGCCGCCGATGATTCACAAGTCAGGGCCATTCAACCACAACCAGGGAACAGGAATAAAGGCTGGATGGATGAAAAAGAGTACCGACAAACGCACAGCCCCCAACCCATCATCAGGCTGAACACATGTCAGCGACCACACACCAATCCTTATCGTTGCCGCATCACTCCCCCAGCACGCCAAACACCGTGGCGATCAAGGCTTCCTGGGAGAAGGGCTTGAGCAGGGTGCCTTGCACGCCCATCAGGCTCACGGTTTTGAGCAGGCTGCTGCCCGAAAGATACTGGCCTCCCCCGCTGATGGCCAGAATCGGCAGATCCGGATGCAGACTGAGCACGTGAAAAATCAGCTCCACCCCATCCATGTCGGGCATGAGAATGTCGGTGATCAGCAGATCCACCTGGGCGATCCGCAGCACCTCCAGCCCGGACTCTCCGCTGTGGGCGGTCAGCACGGCAAAGCCTTGATCCTGCAACATCCGACTGTAAAGCCCCAGCAGTTGGGCATCGTCTTCCACGCACAGAATCGTTTTCATCGTCCGCTTCCTCTCGAAACAGTGTCATCCCCGGTCAGCCCGCAGTCGAATGTGCGCAGCCCTTTCCAAAAGAATATCAATCCTCATGCCACGAAAGAAAAAATTGAAAGGTTTTTTTAATCTTGCAAAATCAGCATAATGCTCCACCCCGTCACGAAAGGAAACCGCTGCGGCCTGGACATGGCACAGGGTGTTGCATCCGATGCAACAGCCGCGACACGCCATGAGACAAAAATGACCGCTCCAGCGAAGGGGGGAGACGCGATTTCTTTCAGGAGGGAGGCGACAGACGGCTCAACAGTTTCTTGAGATCCTCGGTCAGGACCGGTTTGGGCAGAAACTCCAAAAAACCGGTGGCAAGCAGCTCCTGGGGGGAACACGGAATCTGATAACCGGAGGTCAGCACCACCGGCAACTCCGGCGCGTAGCCTCTCAAGGCGCGCAGCAACTGCTCGCCTGTGGCATCGGGCATGGTCTGGTCGGTGATCACCAGATCGAAACGTCCCGAATCCTTGCGCACCAGCTTCACCGCCTCGGTGGCACTGCCCGCGATGGCGGTTTGACACCCCAGACTCTTCAGATGCTCGGCGAGAATGCGCACCAGTTGAGGTTCGTCGTCCACCACCAGCACCCGCAGACCATCACGGCCCGGATGCTCCGCGTCACCGGCGCCGGGGTGTTGATCGTCGGCGGGCTGTTCCAAAGGCAGATAGATGCGAAACGTGGTGCCCAGGCCGGTTTTGCTTTCCACCAGCACCCGACCCCGCATGGCCGTGACATGACCATGCACCACCGACAGCCCCAGACCGGTCCCCTCCCCCACCCCCTTGGTGGTGAAAAACGGATCGAAAATACGCGGCAGAACCTCTCGCGGAATGCCGACACCGTTGTCCCGGATCCGGATCAAGGCATAATGACCCACAGGCAGCACCAACGCCTCCTGGTCGCAAGCGGCCTCGATGCGCGCCTCTTCCAGACAGACGGTCAACTCCCCTCCCTGACGACGGGGCATGGCCTGAACTGCGTTGGTACACAGATTCATGAGGATCTGATGGATCTGGGTGGGATTGCCCACCACGGAGAGATCCCCTTCCGGCAATACGGTGATCAGCTTGACATTGGCGGGAATCACCGCCCGCATGAAACGCATCGCCTCTTTCACCAAAGGAAGCAGGGCGATGCTGCCCTCCTGAAGGTCGGCCTGACGGCTGAAGGCCAGCAGTTGCGCGATCAGATCCCGCGCCCGCAGGCTGGCGGTCAGCACCTCCTGCAAATCCCGGTAACGCTGATCCTCCAGGGTGAGTTTTTTCAGCACCAGTTCCGTATAGCCGATGATGACTCCCAAAATATTATTGAAATCGTGCGCGATCCCCCCCGCCAGGGTGCCGATGGCCTCCATTTTCTGCGACTGGCGCAACTGGGACTCCAGCCGGGCCTGATGGGTCACGTCCCGATAGACGGCCACATAATGCTGAATGACCCCATCCGGATCCTTCACCGGGGAGATGCTCGCCAGCACTTTGAAGAGGCTGCCATCCTTCTTGCGATTGTCGAAGTACCCCTGCCAGGTTTTGCCGAGTTCCAGGTTCTCCCACATGTCGTCGATGACCGCCTGGGGGGTCTGGCCGGAACGCAGCAAGGTGACATTCCGGTTGATGACCTCCTCCTCCTCATAACCGGTGACTTTGAGAAAGGCACGGTTCACATACTGGATGGTTCCCTGCCTGTCGCTGATCAGGACCATCTCTTCGACCTGCTCCACGGCGGCCATCAGCCGTTTGGCGTTCATGCTCTGACGCAACGAGCCGATCCCCAAAGAGACGTTGTTGGCCAGATCGAACAAAAAACCGATCTCATTTTCGTCGAAGGCGTCGGGTTCGCTGGCGTAGATGTTGAGGGAACCAATGGTTTTCTGGTTCAAAAACAGCGGCAACGACAGACAGGAGGCAAACCCCCTGGCCGCAGCCTGTCGCCGCCAGGGCCGAAAGGCGGGATCTGCGAGAATGTTGCCCGCCAAAGCCGGACGACCGGTGCGAATGGCGCTTCCGACCGGTCCCCGTCCCCATTCGGAGTCGTCGCTCCAGGTGAGCTTGAGGGTTTCCAGGTAGCCCTGCTCGTAGCCGAACTGGGCCACAGGCTGGACACTTTTTTCCGGATCATCCCAAGCCATCCCCACCCAGGCCAGCCGGTATCCCGCCTGCTCCACCACCAACTGGCACAACCGGGCGACAAACCGCTCCTCGTCCACCGCCTCCAGCAACGCCTGACTGGCCATGCTCAACGCCTTGAGGGCGCGATTCATGCGCAGAAACTCTTTTTCCTTGCGTTTGCTGGCGGTGATGTCCTGAATGGTTCCCAACAGATGGGGGGCGGTCTCGCTCCCGGACCCCTTTGGCGCTCCAAAATCCCCGGACACGCACCGGGCCAGAACCGCCAACTCCTCCCCGTCTTCACGCCGGATCCCAAACTCTTCGGCCCCGGATTCCCGACCCTGCCGCACCCCTTCGAGGAATGCCCGGAATCGTTCCCGCTCCTCGGGGTGGAGGTAGGCGAGACAATCCTCGAACTCCAGTTGCGAGGGAAGCGAAGACAGACCCAGAATGCGACACAATCCCTCGGAGACCTCCCAGGCGCTTTCGGTCAGGCGCCACCTCCAGCTCCCCAGACGGGCGATGGCCTGGGCCTCGTTCAGGGAGAGCCGGCTTTGTCGCAGATCGGCCAGGATCCGGTGACGGGAAAAGATCTTCTGCACCCCCTCGGCGATCAGTTGCAGTTGCTGCACATCCCCTTGATCATAAGGATCGCTCTTGTTCCCCACTCCCATGACCAGACTCACCAGCTCCCCTTCCACCACCGGCACACCCGCGTGACGCATCAGCGCCTCGGCTCCCACCGGCAGCAACCCGTGCCACGCCTCGGGCGCGACCCGCGCATTGTGAACCACCGGCTCGCGGCGTCGGATGCTGTCGGCCCAGATCCCCGCCTGATCCAAAGAGACCCCCCCCTCCAACCCGGCCCCGTCGCCACACTCCGGGGAGGCCGGATTCCAGGAGATACGGGTGAGCCGCTGCTGATCCTCGTGAACCCGGTACAAATATCCCACCCGACTGTCGGTCAATTGCACCGCGATCCCCAAAGCCCGACGACACAGCTCCGTCTCCTCCAAAAGATGAGCTTCTTGCTGAAGTTCCAACAATTGGCGAATGCGCTCCTCGCCTTTGCGCAAGGAGGTGAACAGGCGGTACTCCTGGGTCACGTCCCGGAACACCAGCACCACCCCGAACAGTCTGCCCTGCGCGTCCCGCACCGGAGAACCGCTGTCGGCGATATGACGCTGGCTGCCGTCGCGGGCGATCAGCACCGTGTGATTGGCCAGACCCACCACCTTGCCGGTCTGAATCACGATCTGGGCCGGATTGGACACCATCCGCCGGGTCAGATGATTGACGATCCGAAACACCGTATCCAAAGGCTCTCCCCGAGCCTCCTTCATCGACCATCCGGTCAGCTCCTCCGCCACCGGATTCATGCGCACGATCCGTCCGCCCCCATCGGTCACGATCACCCCGTCCCCGATGGCGTCCAGGGTGATGGCAAGATTCTCCTCGGTCTCCTGGATCCGACGGATCACCCCTTCGCCAATGCGGGTGAAAAACAGGCTGCTCAATAAAATCAACAATCCGGAAACCCAGGCGGCATGCCCGACAGCCTGATACATGGGAGCGCGCAGCTCCGCCATGTCCACCTTCACCACCAGTCCCATGTTCAACGCCGGAATCGCTTCGTAGGCGGCATGCACCTCCACCCCCCGGTAATCCGTGCCGATCACCACGCCGGATTCGCCTTGCAGGGCCAGATGCATGGGTTGGGCAATCTCATGATTCGACCAGGGGACCGGCTGGGGCAGTCGGGAATCCCCGTGGCGTTGACGGTACAAAAAAACGATCTCCTCCCCCCGACGCTGCGCGAAAACGATCTCGCCGCTTTTTCCCAGCCCCTCGTACCACCCTTCGTGGGTGGCGGCGAGAAAACGATTCAAGCGGTCGCCGATTTCCGTTTCCGGACGATGGTCTTCCCGCTCCCACTGCCGGAAGCTCGCCACCAGACGCACCTGACTTTTGGCCAGAGCCGACAGGCGTTCGCTTTCGCTGACAATGGCGGCATCCTGCATGGTTTTCAGGCTCACCCCCGCCACCGCCACCGCCAGAGTGACCATGAGAATCATCAGCAGCCAAAAACGGGCGCGCGGGGTCGTGAACAGCGTCATCGGGCAACTCCTCGACTCGAATCACAGCAAACCACGCCTCACTCACGAGGCCCGGATGCGAACGGTTCCGAAAAAAAGCGCATCAACCACTCTGGTCCACGATGCCCCATTGACGCATCTTGCGAAACAGGGTGCTGCGGCTCATGCCCAGCCGTTTGGCCGCCACCTCCCGACGCCAGTTGCACGCCACCAACGCGGCGCGAATCATCGTCTGTTCCGACTCCGGGAGCTGACGGGGGGAAACCTTGGGCAACAGGGGTTTCGCCACTCCGGAAACCGTACGCAACTCCCGGGGCAGGTGTTCCAGAGCGATGGCCTCCTCCCCCCGACATACCACAAAGGCATGTTCCACCGCATGCTCCAGCTCGCGGATGTTGCCTGGCCAAAGATGATCCATCAACGCGCTCATGGCCTCGGGAGCGACCCCCGGAATCCTCCGGTCGAAACGGGTGTTGAACTGATCCACAAAATGGTTGACCAGCAGGGGAATGTCTTCGGTGCGGGCGCGCAGGGGAGGCACCTCGATCTCCACCACCTTCAACCGATAGTACAGATCCTCGCGAAAGACGCCTTCCTCCACCTTGGCCCGCAGATCCTGATTGGTGGCCGCCACGATGCGCACATCCACAGGAAGAGTACGGTTGTCCCCCACCCGTTCGATCTGCTTGTGCTGCAAAACCCGCAGCAGACGCAACTGCATGGCCTGGGAGATGTCGCCGATTTCGTCCAGAAACAAGGTGCCCCCGTCCGCCTCCTGAAAACGACCCACCCGATCCTTCAGCGCGCCGGTGAACGAACCCCGCACATGGCCGAACAGTTCACTTTCCAGCAACGTTTCCGACAACGCCACACAGTTGACCTTCACCAAAGGCCGCTCCCGGCGTCGCCCCTGGGTGTGGATGGCCTCGGCCACCAACTCCTTGCCGGTGCCCGACTCCCCGAGGATCAACACCGTGGTCTCCAGGTCGGCGAGATTGTCCACCAGTTGATAAATCTCCCGCATGGCCACGCTGCCCCCGATGAGCCGGTGAAACCGACTCTGACGGGCCAGACGTTTTTCCAGCGTCACCAGAGGGGTTTCGTCGTGTACCGCCATCACCCCGCCCAGCAGCTCCCCCTGACGGGTCCGCATCGGGGTGGCGGTCACGCTCACCACCTGTTCGATCCGCCGCTCCTGGCCGCAGAGCAGACGCTTGACCGTCACCCGCTGGCCCTGCTCCATGGCCTGACGCAAAACAGCCAGACACTGACCGCCACACCCCGTGGCCAGCTCCTTCAGGGGATGGCCCGCGCCACTGCTGGCATCAAACCCGCAAATCACGCTGGCCGCCCGGTTGGCCGCCACCAGATTCAACCCTGGATCCGAGGTGATCAAACCGTTGTCCACGCTGTCGAACACCGCTTCCAGATGCAGACGCACCCTTTTTTTCTCGTCCTGCATCCCCTTGGCGTTGAGAGCGAGGGCCGCGCTGCGCAACAACGCCTCGGAGAGCACCGGTTTGACCAGATAGTCGAAAGCCCCCTGACGCAACGCCTGCTGGGCGGTTTCCAGAGAGGGATAACCGGTCATCATGATGATAAAAGGGATTGAAGCGAAGGTATCGGTATGCTGAAGAAGTTCCAGACCGGAGTGGCCTGGAAGGCGGATGTCGCAATAGACCAGATCGAAAGGGTGCCGACCCAACAACTCCAATCCCTGGGGGAGAGTGGAGGCCGTCTGCACCCGATGGCCCGCCTCTCCGAGGTGACGGGCCAACACCTGACGCACCCCGGATTCGTCCTCGATGATCAGGATCTCTCCGACTTGGCTCATCATTGCGGGTTATCCTCTGTGATCAAAACATGTGAATGCCCCGGAAAAAGGATAACAGCGGGTGTTTGATAAAGCAATGAAGCGTTCTTTCGTGAGTGAATGGTTGCGCTCTCAAATCAACCATTCAAAACCATGGGACGTTGCCCCACCCCCCGCCAAAGGTGGTGACCACCCTGAACCCGCAATCATCTTAAGATCCTGGAGCCGGATAGGGGGGATCGGTGGACAATCGGGAATCGATCACAGGTCGGCCCAGGGTAAAGTGATACAGGCTTTGAAAACCCTCGGAACGCAATCCGATCAACTGGTGAAACCCGTCATCCAGAAAACAGCCGATCCCCGTGCCCCGTTGACCGACGGCTTCGGCCTCCAGGTAAAGGGTCTGCCCCACCATGCCCGCTTCCCAGTAAAGCTGCCGATAGATCCAGGGAGCGGTGGCAAGCTCCGGAGGGAAAACGGTCAACATCCCCATCGTCAAGGCGCTGTCCGAAGCGATCTCCTGCCGACAGGAGATCCAATAGGCGCTTTCCTGAAAATCCCCGCTCCGCAACCGGAAAAACGGCAGATGCTGCGGCGCGCCCTCCACCCGGCTCCACAAAAAAGAGCCGTCCAGCGCGGCCCGCAACGCTTCGACCCGCTCCGGATCCCGGACCAACACATACAATCCCGCCTCCACCCCCGGCACCCGGTGAATCACCACCACCGGAAACACCCGGGGCGACCAGGGGAGCGCATCCCAGGGCGCCTGATCCGCACGGGGCAAGGTGGCATCCAGCATGCGCCACAGATCCTCCCGATCCAGTGTGGCCCCGGGGTCGAATTGCTGGGCGCTGCGCCGCTGACGGATCAACGTGGCCGCCCCCATCCTCCCCCGATCATCGCCCCGGATCGCCGCCAACCGGGGCAAGGGGGCCGCAAGCGGCGCGCGCGACTCCACCTGCCAGGGCTGACGGGTGGTTTCCGCCATCTCATCCACCAAGGGCCACTCCATGCCGTGGCGCCGACTCAACCGATTGGCCCGACCCATCCACGGCCCCTGCCCGGCCAGCTCCACCAAAGAGGCCACCTTGGGACTCATCGCCACCCAAGGCTCCCCCATGGGCGCGATCTGAAGCAACAGATCCGCATGCTCCGGCTCGGCGTCGTTCACGCCGAAACGCACCCCCCCACTCTCGACACCCAGCAGACGGGCCACATCCCGGGTCGCCGGAGCGGTCAACAACCGCGCCTGCCACCCCAGCGCCGCCGCCGCGTACCGCAACGCCGCCACCCCGTGACCGATGTCCAGTTGGCAGTAGCGATAGGCCCGATCCCCGTATTTCCACGCCTCGCGCCAATGGATCGAAGTCAGACCGATCAGAAACTGTCCCGCCGGAAAAAGAGCGTTCCACGCCGACACCTCTCCCGGATCCATCCCCCGCCGCTGCTCCAGGAGATGATCGCGGCTCACATAATGATACACTCCCCCATCCAGCCCCGGCCCCGCTCCGTTGGCCGACAGCGTAGGCACCACCAGATACCCTTCCGTGGGATGCAAATTGCCGCTGGAAGGGTTGCAACGCAACGCCCAGCGGGAATCCCCATGGACCTTCCAGGCCGACAACCCCAACGACAACTCCAACAACGCCGCCACGGATTCCAGAGTCAGGGGGATCGCGTCACCCTCCCCCGCCGAGGGTCGGTACAGATCCTCGAAGGCCACGGTCAACCGGTCGGCGACCAGGGGCAGACGGACCTGGGGCGCTCCCGCGTAGGTGCGGAAGGGATCCGGTTGATTGGCCCAGTCCAGATGACCCGGACCCGGCGCGAAACGTTGGGGTTGATGTTTGCTGTGTTCGTGATAGGCCAAGACCCGGCGGCCCATGGACTCGCGCGTGTTCATGCCCAGCTCACTCCCGTGCCCCCCAGACCACAATAGCCATGGGGATTCTTGGCCAGATACTGCTGATGGTAGGCTTCGGCGTAAAAAAATTCCGGGGCCGGGAGGATTTCGGTGACAATCGGTCCCAAACCGGCCTGGGTCAGGCGGGATTGATAATGATCACGGGAGGCCAAAGCCTTGTGAAGCTGGGATGCGGAGTGGGTATAGATCCCGGAACGGTACTGGGAGCCGACATCGTTGCCCTGACGCATCCATTGGGTGGGGTCATGCCCGACCCAGAAAAGCGCCAGCAACCGGTCATAATCGAGGCGCTGCGGATCGAACACCACCCGCACCACCTCGTTATGCCCGGTCAGACCGGTGCAGACCTGTCGATAATCCGGGTTGGGCAGATGGCCCCCCGCGTAACCGACAGCCGTGACATGAACGCCGGGCTGTTTCCAGAACAGACGCTCCGCGCCCCAGAAACAGCCCAGACCGAACAGGGCCAGTTCACACGCTTCCGGGAACGGGGGCAACAGGGGGGTATGGAGGACAAAATGGGGCGTTGGTTCAAGCATGCTCGACTCCAAGCGCGTGGCAGGCGGTCGGATTTTGCCGCATCCATTCGGAAAATCAGACCAAAAAAAAACCCGCACTCATGAAGAGCCGGGTTTTCTTGGTTGCGGGAGAAGGATTTGAACCTCCGGCCTTCGGGTTATGAGCCCGACGAGCTACCTGACTGCTCCATCCCGCGACATGGGAGTCCTTCGGTAAAAATCGGTCCCAGGCTTCGGGCTCACCCGGAAAGAATCCGGGGAGGTCGAAGCCTGGGACCATCATAAAAAACTTCCTGGCAGTGTCCTACTTTCCCGCGTCTTGAGACGAAGTATCATCGGCGCAAAGGAGCTTAACTGCCGAGTTCGGAATGGGATCGGGTGTTTCCTCCTCGCCATCGCCACCAGGAAGATTCGTGAATGTGAATCTATGGATGGAGCTGAAGCGATCCATGACAACTGAAGGGAACGGGCATGTAGGTTCGTGGAGCATGTCGATGTGAGGAATAAAGCCAATGGACCGATTAGTACTGGTAAGCTACGCGCGTTACCGCGCTTGCACACCCAGCCTATCAACGTGGTGGTCTTCCACGGGTCTCGTAGGGAGAACTTATCTTGAGGCGGGTTTCCCGCTTAGATGCTTTCAGCGGTTATCCCTTCCGTGCGTGGCTACCCGGCACTGCCCTTGGCAGGACAACCGGCACACTAGAGGCACGTCCACTCCGGTCCTCTCGTACTAGGAGCAGCCCCTCTCAATTCTCCAAACGCCCACGGCAGATAGGGACCGAACTGTCTCACGACGTTCTGAACCCAGCTCGCGTACCGCTTTAAATGGCGAACAGCCATACCCTTGGGACCGACTTCAGCCCCAGGATGCGATGAGCCGACATCGAGGTGCCAAACCTCCCCGTCGATGTGAACTCTTGGGGGAGATCAGCCTGTTATCCCCGGAGTACCTTTTATCCGATGAGCGACGGCCCTTCCTCAAGGAACCGCCGGATCACTAAGGCCGACTTTCGTCCCTGCTCGACTTGTCAGTCTCGCAGTCAGGCTCGCTTATGCCTTTGCACTCTACGGTTGATGTCCGACCAACCTGAGCGAACCATTGCGCGCCTCCGTTACTTTTTAGGAGGCGACCGCCCCAGCCAAACTACCCACCATGCACTGTCCTCAACCCGGATAACGGGCCGGAGTTAGACGCCAAAAAGGATCAGGGTGGTATTTCAAGGTTGACTCCCAGAGGACTGGCGTCCCCTGCTCGCTGTCTCCCACCTATCCTACACAAATCATTCCTAGCGCCAATGCAAAGCTATAGTAAAGGTTCACGGGGTCTTTCCGTC
>JADGBT010000015.1:40000-81127 GCA_015231375.1 Magnetococcales bacterium
TGACGGCGCCGGACTTTTCCCCTACCCAATAATCCGAAGCCCATCCCCCCTTTCACTCTATATAGAAGAGGAAAAGGTCATGACGCAGACCCGGAACATCCCGGACCCCGCCACCCAACCGGTCACCCTGATCGTCGTGGCCGCCGGACAAGGCAAACGGTGCGGCGGAGAGCTGCCCAAGCAATACCAGGATCTCGATGGTCGCCCCCTGTTGGCCCATACCCTCGATCACCTGCACGCCCACCCCCGGATCGACGCGATCCTGCCGGTGATCGCTGCGGATGGCGCCCCACTGTGGCAAACGGTCATGGGAGCCCATCTGGCCGCCTGGCCGAAAGTGCTGGCTCCGGTCGCAGGCGGGGCCGAACGACAGGAATCGGTTTTCAGGGGACTGGCCAGTCTGGCCTTGCCGGAATCGGCCTGGGTCGGGATTCACGATGGCGCCAGACCGTTTCCGGGTCCGGAACTCCTCGACCGGCTGCTGCTGGCCCGTCGTCACGCAGACGCCGTGATTCCCGCCATTGTAATCCATGACACCATCAAAAGGATAGATGACATGGCGCGGGTCGCCGGAACCCTGGACCGGACCACGCTGCGTCGCATCCAGACCCCACAGATCTTTCGATTCGGGCTGTTGAGTCGCTGTCATCAAGAGGCGGCGCGTCTGGGAATCGTGGCCACGGATGACGCTTCTTTAATAGAAAGATGCGCGCTGCCGGTACTGACGGTTCCGGGAGAAGAGTCCAATCTCAAGATCACCCGTCCCGAAGACTGGTTCCTGGCCCGACATCATTTACAGCAAAGGAGGTCCACCCTGGACATGCGCATCGGACAAGGATTCGACGTACACCGTTTCACCCCCGACAGACCCCTGATCCTCGGAGGCGTGACCATTCCCCACGATCAGGGACTGCTGGGTCACTCCGACGCGGACGTGCTGCTGCACGCGGTGATGGACGCCCTGCTCGGAGCCGCCGCGCTGCGGGATATCGGACACCATTTTCCCGACACCGATCCGGCCTATCGGGGGGCCGACAGCCGCGAACTGCTGCGCGCGGTGAAACGGACGATCACCGACCGGGGATGGGGCGTGATCAACGTGGATGCCACGATCATCTGTCAGGCGCCCCGACTGGCGGCCTACATTCCCGGCATGGTGACGGTGATGGCCACCATCCTGGACATCCCCGCCGAACAGGTCAACGTCAAGGCGACCACCACCGAACGGTTGGGATTCACCGGACGCCAGGAAGGGATCGCGGCCCAGGCGGTGGTCCTGCTGGGCCGTCGCGCCTGAGCCCCGACAGCCACAGATGACGCGACCGGCTCCAAAAAACCATTTACCGCGCCCGCGCGACTTGATAGGCTGAACGATCAACGTGGAAACAAAAGCACGCCCGACCAGAAACAAGGATCTTGCGCCATGCCCGACACAAAAGCCGAACAACGCCGCCGCCACGAACGTTTTTCGTTCCACAACGCCGTGACCCTGACCTTGGACGACGGACGCCAGTTCCAAGGCACCGTGGACAACATGGGCTTCGGCGGCGCGTCCATGATGGTCAGCGGCGATCCCCCCGAAATTCCGTCCGGGAGCCCGGGAAAACTGCGGGTGGTTTTTTTCGGGCGTCCCACGGATTATCCGTGCAGCGTGGTGAGTGTCCACGGGACCAAGCTCGGGATCAAGATTCTGCGGGCCGACTATCAAGGCGCCCCGGAGGAGATGCTGTCGGTCAAGGAGTGATCCCGCCGACTTCTGGGGGGCCTCACACCCCGTGATACGCCCGATACCACGCCACGAAACGGCGTATGCCTTCGCGCACCGGGGTTTTGGGACAAAAGCCCACATCCCGGATCAGGTCATCCACATCCGCCCAGGTGGCCGGAACGTCGCCGGGCTGCATGGGCAACAGATTCTTGATGGCGCTTCTGCCCAGCGCCTCTTCCAGGGCGGCGATGTACTCCATCAACTCCACCGGCTGGTTGTTGCCGATGTTGTAGATCCGATAGGGCGCGGAGCTGGAACACGGATCGGGATGTTGGCCGGACCAGGCGGGATCGGGAGTCGGGATCCGGTCCAAGACCCGCACCACCCCTTCCACGATATCGCCCACATAGGTGAAATCGCGTCGCATGCGTCCTGCGTTGAACACATCGATGGGCCGCCCCTCCAGGATGGCGCGGGTGAACAGAAACAACGCCATGTCGGGCCGTCCCCAGGGTCCGTAGACCGTGAAGAAACGCAGACCGGTGACCGGCAGACGAAACAGATGGGCATAGGTATGGGCCATCAGTTCGTTGGATTTCTTGGAGGCGGCGTACAGCGAAAGGGGATGATCGACGTTTTGATGCACGGAAAACGGCATGCTCTCGTTGGCCCCGTAGACCGATGACGACGAAGCGAACACCAGATGTTTCACCCCGGTGTGGCGACACCCCTCCAGCAGATGGACAAAGCCGACCAGATTGCTTTCCACGTAGGACAGGGGATTTTGCAGGGAGTAGCGCACGCCGGCCTGGGCGGCGAGATTGATCACGCCGTCGAACCGTTCCTGTTGGAACAAAGTTTCCATGCCGGCGCGATCCGCCAGATCCATCCGGACAAAGGAGAATCCCGCCTGTCCGGTGAGGCGGGCCAGGCGGGCGTGCTTGAGATTGACATCGTAATAGGCGTTGAGATTGTCCAGTCCCACCACCTGATCGCCCCGCTCCAGCAGCCGGAGAGAGAGGTGGGAACCAATGAAACCCGCCGCCCCCGTAACGAGAACCTTGCCCATGCGTTTTCCTTTCCTTTAGACTCTCGATGAGTGACCCACGAGAATGAACTATAAACGACATCAACCCGGAACGGAACCGCCCACAACGATGGACTCCATGGACTCGGAAACCGCACCCCAGGCGCACCTTCACCCGTCATCCGACGCGGTGTGCATTCACACGGATGGCGCATGCAGCGGCAATCCCGGTCCCGGCGGCTGGGGGGCCTTGCTGCGCTATGGCGCCCACGCCAAGAACCTGTCCGGTTTCGCACCCCAGACCACCAACAATCGCATGGAAATGCTGGCCGCGATCCACGCCCTGGAGGCGTTGACCCGTCCGTGCCGTGTGATTCTCAACACCGATTCGAGTTACGTCAAGAACGGGATCACCCAGTGGCTGCCCGGATGGAAACGACGGGGGTGGAAAAAAAGCGACGGCAAACCGGTACTCAATGCCGAGCTGTGGCGCAGACTGGATGCGGTCTGTCTGAAGCATGAAGTGGAATGGCGCTGGGTCAAGGGACATGCGGGAGATCCGGGCAACGAGGCTGCGGACCAGTTGGCCCGCGAAGCCATCGTTTCCGGTCGCTCCGGCGAACTGCCCCCGGATCCCGCCGGTTGAAGACGGCATTTCAAAGATTCACAAGGTCACCGATTTGGTTTCAATTCACGATTCATAAAAAAACGGCACGAGTCCAGACGGTTTCACCCACACGTGACCAGCCGGCAGTCTGTCCGGAGGGAAACGATCGTGTCCAAAGCCCAACCATCGCACAAGGAAACATGACATGTTTGAAGATCAATTGCAGGCCGTGAACGAACTTCTGAAGTCCAACCCGAAATTCCGCGAGATGTACGAGCGCCACGAGTCCCTGCGCAACGAAATCGACGAAACCCGCCATGTGCGCAATCAGTTCGATCTGGAGCGTCTCAAAAAAGAAAAACTCCGCATCAAGGATGCCATGGCCGCCATGCTGGTGGAACATACCGACGCCACGCTGTGACGCCATTACCGCCGCGCCGGAGTGCCTCACTGCCGGCGCGGTCCATTCTCTTCGGAGGAGCCGGACCCTGCAACGCCGACGCCATCCGATCCGCCGACCGGTCTTGTGCGTGTTTCCGCCCACATCTCACAGCCGTCCGATGCCGCCAGACGGGTGCGCCACGGTTCAATAACGTCTCCAGACCTTGTTATGCCTGAAGATCGACTGCTCATTCTTGTTTTCGAGCGGGGCCGGTGGTGGTGGCAGCGGCAGCCAATGGGTTGGGGTCCACGGGATGCGATCCAGGCCCACCCCCCCCTGGCCATCGACCCGTCCCAAGGCCAGCTCCCGTCCATCGCTCACCAGGATCACCGAGTCGGGCCTCGGCCGACGCTCGTCGATGGGCACCCACGCCGCGTGCATGGCCTGCACCAGCGCATCTCCCTCATCCACGTCCGGGGATTCAAGCCAGTCGAGCATCCGCTTGGCGTCTTGCATATCCCATTGTTTGGGCTGTTTCATCAGTGCCTCTCCCTTGTTTTTTCCATGCGAACGGGTTCACACTCCCGCCTTTATTATGAAACGAAAACCCGATCCGTCAACCGGAGAGTGGTCACACGCGCACACCCTTTTTTTTTGGTCCTTGAATGTCCAGATCCGGGTACCATTCATTTCCGGCCTCAGGCTTGCAAATCGCCCTGGATTTGTAAATCGCCCTGACTTTGCGAATCGCCCAGGCTTGCAGCCGGCGACTCTTGTACCAACGCCTTTCATCCGTCATGCATGTCCAAGGAATCTCCATGACCCACGACCACGACACCCCGTCCGACGCCACAGACGCCCCCCCGCCCGCCTGGAAACCCAAAGTCCACGGACGCAAGCGCGGCTTTCTCACTCCGAAGGAGAAAATCTGGCTGGACGCGACCCTGCCCGACTTCCGGCCTCCCCAGGCCGACAGCCGCGCCGCCCTGCTCGCCGCCCTCGGGGCGGATCCGGAACAGGCGCGACTGGTGTTGGAGATCGGATTCGGCAATGGTCAATTTCTCGCCCCGCTGGCCGCCCGACATCCCGCAGACCGCTTCATCGGCGTGGAGGTGTTCCAGGAGGGGATGGCGGCTCTGATCCGACGGTTGCAACGGGACCAGTCCACCAACACCCGCATCATCCCGGAAGATGCCCGACTGGCCCTGCAAGAGATGATTCCTCCCGACTCCCTGGACTGGGTGGTGATCAACTTTCCGGACCCCTGGCCCAAGAAACGCCATCACAAGCGGCGCATCGTCCAGGCGGAACTGCTGGATCTGCTGACCCGACGCATGGTGCCCGGCGGACGGCTCACCCTGGCCACGGACTGGGAAGAGTATGCCTGGTGGATGGCGGAGGTGCTGGAGGCCCACAGCGGCTTTGAAAACCTCGCGGCCCCGGAACGGTTCGCGCCTCGTCCGGATTTCTGGCACGAAACCCGCTTCGAGACCAAAGGGGTCCACGCCGGACGCACCATCCACCATTTGGCCTGGAGACGCCTTCCTTAAAAAGAAAACACGGCAGGAGGTGTACAAAACCTCCTGTTCAAGATATAAGCTTGCAGTGGCAGTCGGGCGTTAAATCGCGTTCTTTTCATTTTTCCATCCATGGCTCGCATCGGGATCACCCACACCCCTCATGAAACCCAAAACCACCACCGGCATTCTTTTCGTGGCCGTCTTTCTGGATCTGCTGGGATTCGGCATGGTCCTGCCGCTCATGCCCTTGTACGCCGCCGATCCCCGTTTCGCCGCGACACCGGCTGAAATCGGCTGGCTGATGGCGATCTATTCGATCATGCAGTTCATCTGCGCCCCGTACTGGGGCCAGCTTTCCGACCGCATCGGCCGACGCCCGACCCTGTTGCTGGGATTGGTGGGTTCGGCGCTCTCTTATCTGGCCTATGGCTTGGCCAACGCGTTGTGGATCTTGTTCGTGGCCCGTGCCGCCGCCGGCATGATGGGCGCCAACATCGCCGTGGCCCAGGCCGCCCTGGCCGATCTCCACCCGCCCCGGGAACGCTCCAAAGCCATGGGCCTGATCGGCGCGGCCTTCGGACTGGGCTTTGTCATCGGACCGGCCTTCGGCGGCTGGCTGGCCGGTTTCGGGGTGGCGGCAGCTCCCCTGGTCGCGGCGCTGATCACCGGACTCAACGCCCTGGCGGCGTTTCATTATCTGCCGGAGACCCGTCAACCGACCCGATCCGATCCCTTTTCCGCCTCCGCAGACTCCCCGCCCCGCTCCGGCCATCCCCTGTTGTCCGCCAATCCCTGGCGTCTGGCGCAACGGTTTCCCGGAGCCTGGATCTCCAGTTTGATCATGGGGGCCTTCATCACCCTGTTTTCCGCCTTCGAGGTGACGCTGCCGCTGTGGGGCAAAGACGACCGGCACTGGGACATGACCACCACCGGCTGGATCTTCACCTTTGTCGGCGTGATCGCGGTGATCACCCAGGGCGGGTTGGTGCGTCGGCTCATGCCCCGCATCGGCGAAAAATGGGCCGCCATGACCGGTCTGCTGCTGGTGGCCGCCGGACTGTTCACCCTGCGCGCCGACGACTGGCCGCTCCTGCTCGGGGCCTTGGCCCTGATCTCCGTGGGCAGTGGCCTGATCCACCCCTCCTTGTCGGGACTGACCAGCCTCAACACCGATCCGGCCTTCCAGGGGAGCATGCTGGGGGTGTTCCAGTCCATGAGCGCCCTGGGACGCTGCGTGGGACCGGTGCTGGGAGGCGCGGCCTACGACACGCTGCAAGGCGGCATCTTCGCCCTCACGGCCACGGGGATCGCCGGGGTGCTGGCGGGTCTCTTCCTGCTGCGCCACCGGATGCGGGATCTGCGCGCGCCATCCGGGCCAACTCCATCACCAGACGCTCCATGACCCGACGCGGCTCACCTCCACTTTTCAAAGAGCGGTCCGCCTCCTGACAACGCAGCAGCGCACTGGCCAGACGACGCGACGACCAGCCACGGACCTGGGTGAAGAATTCCGCTTTTTCTTTCCAGAACACCTGCAAGGCGGTGGCCACCGCATCCGGGCCGTCGCCTTTGTCCAGCATGGACGCCCCCTGGATCAACCGCCGCAGCCGCTGGGTCAGCAGCCCCAACAGGGCCAGCGGCTCATCCCCGCCCTCCAGCAGCCCGTCCAGGATGGTCAAGGCCGGAGCGACCCGCCCCGCGAACACCGCCGCCGCCAACGTGAACCCGTTCTGACTCCCCGATCCGCCCACGGATTCATAGACATCTTCCAAGGCGACACGCCGCCGGTCTCCGAGAAACAACGACAATTTTTCCATCTCCGATTCGGCGTTGCGGGCATCCCCCTCCAGCCGTTCGGCCAGCAGCAGCACCGCATCGTCGTCGGCGGAAAAGCCCGCCTCCCGCAAGGTGGTGCGGATCCAGGCCACCAACTCCCGCCCCTCCAGGGGATAACAGGGCACGCACCAGGCGAGTTTGTGAAACTCGAAGGCTTTGCGCAACGGACTTTTGGCCTCCAGCGGACCGGCCAGCACCACCAGCACCGAACTCTTCGACGGCGACTTCAGATAACGCAACAACGCCTCCCGGGCCGGAGGAGCCAGTTGATCCGCCTCCTTGAGCAGCACGAAACGCCGCGCCGCCAAAAAAGGAAACGCATTGCATCCGCTCAGAAAACGCCCCACATCCAGATCCGCCCCGTGATGGCTTTCGGCGTCCATCTCCTCGTCTGCGACACTTAAGACCGCGCGGCGCACCAAGGTGGCCTGACGGGCCGCCAACCCCTGTTCCTGACCGTACAACAGCAAAGCCGGGGGTGGACCTTCCTGTTTCAAACGTTGGGGAAGCTCCCGCGCGTTCAGTTTCATGGTTGCATGGTTTCCATTGAGCGATCCGATCGACACACCATCAACACCATCAACACCCAGACACAACAGCCCCGAGCATACGCCTTTTCAGGAAAAATTGCATCCGGCTGTCTCCTGGCGCACAATTCTGTTATACTGGTCTCCCGCTTGAAGACGCACACGCCGTGCTCCACCGGAAGCGACCCGAACCACACAGGGGATAGTCATGGGAATCCTGCATCGTTTCAATGGTTTGTCCATGGGCACCCGGATCGGATTGGCCTATGGCCCGCCGACGCTGTTGCTGCTTGCCGCCTTATGGCTCTATCAGGGGGCGCTGGACGACAACCGCGTCCGTTATGGCCAACTGACCGGACGCTTGGCGGAACCGGAAAAAACTCAAGCGCTGCTGGCCGCCAAAGAGCAGGAACTGCTCCGGACCAAGGCGGCCCTGACCGCCCGCGAGGCGGAGATGGAACGGGAGCGCCAGACCCTGATCCAGCAGGCCCGCGCCCAGGCCGAAGCCAAAAAAGAGCCACCAGTGGCCACAGCCCCGCCGCCTCCACCGCCTCCGCCGCGCGCGGAAAGAATCGCCGACACGGGCCGGACCACCCTGGCCGCCGCCGCCGTCGCCCTGGAGCAACGCATCGCCTTGTACAGTCTGGACCGGATCACCACCCTGGTGACCACCTTGAGACGCCACGAAAAGGAGTACCGCCTCCACTGGAAGGCCAAATACCGGGAGCAGTTCGCCCAGACCTGGAAGGCGTTCCAGCAGGAACTGGCCTCCACCCCGCTCGCCCCCGCCACCGGTGACCGCCTGACCACCCTGGCCACCGCCTATCAGGACGCCTTTCAGGAGTTTGTCCGCGTCAACCTGCCCCGCAAGAAGAATCCCAGTCTGCGGGAGATCGAACGGATGAACGACACGGCGGAACAACTGGAAAATTTCATTCAAGACAACCGCATGCCCGGCATTCGGGACGGTTATCTCAAGGCGCGCCTGGAAGAGGCCGGACTGCTGCTGGACGGCAACGCCGCCCGTCTGACCCCGTTCAAAACCCATCTGGAGGCCATGCGGGCCAGTGTGCGGAACTCCCGGCTGCCCAAGGCCGAACAAGAGGCGGTGTTGAACGATCTGACGCGCTACGAACAGGCCATGCAGCAGATGGCGGGAGGAGGCCCGGAGAAACGCTCTCCCCTTTCGACCACCCAGGCCCCCGCTCCGGACCTCTCTCCGGCCACCGCTGCCACCCCCATTCCGGCCCCTGCCCGGATCACGCCGACAGCTTCCGTGGCCTCTGGATCCGACTCTCCGTCCGCCAGACAAGATGCGGGCCTGGAGGGTCTGTTCATCGCCACGGCGGAGGCCGGATCCCCGCCAGCGACGCTGGCGGACGCCTCCCTGACCCTGCCGGGCGCGGGCATGGCCCCCTGGCTGGCCACTTTCGGGATCGTGTGGGGAGGATTCTTCTCTGGACTCCTGGTGCGCGGCGGGGCGACCTCTTCGACCCATTCCAGCGCTTCGACCCGGGAGACCACCAGCGGCGCGCCCTCCTCCGCCCGGTCCGCAAAGACCGAACCGACCCTGCCCGCCACCAAACCCGCGCGTCACGACCGGGAGTTGCGGGAAAGTCTCGGTCAGTCGCTGGCCGCCGCCGGGGAGGGGATGGAGGCCTTGACCCACGACCTGACGGACGGCATGGCCCGGTTGCAAGAAAAAGTGCGTCAGGCCGCCCAGGCGTGGCAGCGACTCCAGGCGGAGTCGGACGGATTGCTGGACGGCTGCCGGGAGCAGGCCGATGCCCGCGCGGTGGCGACGCAGGCTCTGGAAGCGGGAATGGCGGGGGTGAACCCGGTGGTCGAGACCCTCGGCGCCACCCTGGAGGCCATGACCACCTCTCTGACCACGGTTCAAAACGCCGCCGGACACCTGCAAGCGCTGCATCCGGTGGCCGAAGGGGTGGGTCATCACGCCCTGGCGGCCATGGAGGCCACGGAACGGGTGATCCTGGCCCTGGAAGGGGCGCGCGCCCGCTGTCTGGAGGCCAACCAGGAGTCACGGGATCTGATCGCCTTTTCAGAAGACGACCGGGAGGTGCTGGAACGTCTCACCACCTCGGCCCGCGCCATCGGTTCGGTGGTGGAACTGATCAACCACATCGCCGAGCAGACCAACATGCTGGCCCTGAACGCCTCCATCGAGGCGGCGGGAGCCGGGGACGCGGGCAAGGGATTCGCGGTGGTGGCCAACGAGGTCAAGGCCCTGGCCCGCAAGACCGCCGAGGCCACGCAACTGATCTTCGACCGCACGGAAGAGATCTGGACCAACACCGACGAAGTGCGGGAACGGGCCCGGCGGGTACGGGAGGGGGTGCGACGCATCGGCGAGGTCAACGACGACATGCTCATCGCCTTGAACGAGCAGGGAGAGATGATGGCGGCCACGGCCAGCCGCATGCGCGCCCTGGCCGACGAGGGGCACGGGGTGACGGAACAGGCCACGGAGGCCCGCGCCACCTTGGAAGAGGGCATCGCGGGATGGAGCGACTCCCTGCCCGGACTGGCGGAACTGACACGGCGCGTCGGCGAACTGTCCGACCGGTTTGTCCAGGATCGGCAACGCCTTGGAGACGGGGAGTCCAACGACCTGGAAAGACGGCTGGCCGGGATCCTGGCGGCCCAGGCCGAGGCGGCGACCCTGCTGGAGGGGATGAACACCGAGGATGTGCGAATGGATCAGGCTCTACGCGACGCCGCCGCTCTGGCCGCGACCCTGAACCGCCTGCACCAGGAGCTGAGCGCTCCCCCCCTGTCATGAGCGCCCCACGGGGTCGCCAACCGGTCAACGACGCCGACGCCGCCGACCCGGACGACACCAGCGAACGGCTCGACAAATGGCTGTGGGCCGCCCGTTTCTTCAAGACCCGTTCCCTGGCCATCGAGGCGGCCAACGGGGGCAAGATCCACGTCAACGGTCTGCGGGCCAAACCGGGTCGGGAGATCCGGGTGGGAGACGCCCTGGAGATCCGCAAGGAGGTATTTTTGCATGTCGTGGTGGTGGTGGGGTTGTCCCGGCAGCGGGGACCGGCCCCGGCAGCGCGTCTGCTCTACGAAGAAAGCGAAGCGAGCCGTCTGGAACGCGAACGCATGGCCGAAACGCTGCGCGCCGAACCCCGTCCCTTGCCGGGTGTGGGGCGTCCCACCAAAAAGGATCGCCGGGCCATTGTCCGTTTTCGCGGCAGCGCAGACTGAACGTCGGCCCATCGCGCCGGATCGAAGGGCCGCGAGGTGAACACTATTTTGGCTGCAGCCCACGTTGAGATGGCAATTGCTGCCAGGATGTGTCAATATGCATGCTTGTACATTCATCCAAATGGCGTCAGACCCCCAAAAACCATAGCGCGGGAGCACGGAAACCATGCCGGAAGAGCACTGGGGAGCACCCATCGAAATCCTCTTGGTGGAGGATAATCCGGGGGATGTGGATCTGACCCGCGAGGTGCTTACCGACAGCAAGGTGGCCAACCATCTGGTGGTGGCCACCGACGGCGAGGCGGCCATGGACTATCTGTTGGGACACGGCATTCACGCCGGCGCGCCCAAACCGGATCTGATCCTGCTGGATCTGAACCTGCCCCGCAAGGATGGCCGGGAGGTGCTGGAGGAGATCAAGTCCCATCCGTCGTTGCGCACCATTCCGGTGGTGATCCTGACCACCTCGCGCGCCGAAGAGGATGTGGTCAAGACCTATCAACACCACGCCAACTGCTACATTACCAAGCCGGTGGATCTGGACCAGTTCATCCAGGTGGTCAAGGCCATCGAGGATTTCTGGTTCACGGTGGTCAAACTGCCCAGTCGCAACGAAACGCCGGTCCGCCTGATCCCCACGACAGGATCGTCCCTGAGGCCCGCGCAAGGATCCCCATGCCCATGACCGACTACGAAACGTATGTGCTCAAACTCTTCGTCACCGGCCACACGCCCCGTTCCGAACGCGCCATCCACAACCTGCGCCGGATCTGCGAACGGGAACTGGGGGGTCGCTACGAAATGGTGGTGATCGACATTCTGGAACACCCCCAATCGGCCGAAGATGAAAAGATTCTCGCCACTCCGACGCTGATCAAGGCGCTGCCCCTGCCGTTGCGGCGCATCATCGGCGATCTGACCGACAAGGAAAAGGTGCTGCTCGGACTGGATCTGCTGCCCGTGCCCACAGAACTTCTTTCCTGCCCTGCGGAGTGACGCGAGATGGTCGCATGAGCGACACGAGGCGCAACGGTGGTTCCATCGATCCTTTGCGCATCCTGCTGGTGGAGGATTCGGAAGCGGATCGCAGATTGGTCCAGGAAAACGCGCTGTCAGGCGACGAGACGGGTTATGGTCACCTGCCCCCCCTATCCCTGGTCCCGGCAGGAGAGTTATGCCAAGCGCTGTCCCTGCTGACCCGCGAACGGTTCGACGCGGCCCTGCTGGATCTGAATCTGCCGGACAGCGTGGGCCTGGAGACCTTTCACAGTTTCCGGCGTCGGGCGCCGGATCTGGCGGTGGTGGTGCTGACCGGTCTGGATGACGATGCCCTCGGGGCCGACACCATCCGCCACGGCGCCCAGGACTACCTGAGCAAGAGCAATCTGGACAGCGCCCTGCTGACCCGGGCGATCCGCTACGCGGTGGAACGACAACGGCTGCTCAACGAACTGGAACGCACCCGGCAACGGCTGCGTCAGGAACAAGAAATCCTCTCCCTGGAAAGCCTGTCGGCCCGCACTCCGGGAGACGGTCTGCGGGCCTTGTCCCTGGAACGGGTCTACGCGGAACTGGTGCGCCATTATGTCGTCACCACCCGCGAACGACGGGATCCCCCCCGGGAAGAGGTCCGATCCCTGGCGATCCGTCTGGTCGCCATGAACGCCGGCGCCCGCGACGTGGTGCTGTTGCACCTGAAAATGCTGCGGGGTACGGGGCACTGGACCACCGCAGCCGAAGAACGGGCCTTTTCTCAGGATGCCCGGCTGATGCTGGTGGAATTGCTGGGTCATCTGACCGATTTCTACCGGGAACGGAGCCAGAACTGATCGCCCCATGGTCACGCAAGCCGCACCCCATTTTCTACTGTTCGTCACCGCCGGTTCCCCCATCGGGGAGCGGGCTGCGGACCATTTCCGCGCCTTGGCCAAAGGGGCCTTCGCGGATGACCATGAACTGGAAATCATCGACATCAAACGCCACCCCGGACGGGTCGAGGAGCATCGCATCCTGGCCACGCCCACCCTGGTGCGTCTTTCACCCGGTCCGCCCCTCAAGATCGTCGGAGACCTCTCCGCCGAGACGCGTCTGCGTCAGATCCTGGGGCTTCCGGCAAGGGGCCATCCGGAACCATCCTGTTTAAAGGTATGAAGAACATGCACGAAAACACCGAAGCATTAATCAAAATGCCCACCGGCATCGAAGGATTCGACCATCTCACCATGGGCGGCCTGCCCAAAGGACGCACCTGCCTGATCGCCGGCAGTTCGGGTTCCGGCAAGACCGTCTTGGGCATGGAGTTTCTGTATCGGGGCATCTCGCGTTTCGGACGCAAGGGAGTGTTCGTCAGCATGGAGGAGCGCACCCCGGACATCATGCGCAATGTCAGTCGCATGGGCTGGGGATTGCACGACATGGTCGCCAGAGGACAACTCAGACTCGTGGATGCCGGTCCGGATCCGATTCCCATCGAAGAGTCCGGCACCTATGATCTTTCCGGGCTGCTGGTGCGCATCGAGCACGCCGTGGAACAAAGCGGCGCCGAACTGCTGGTGCTGGATTCCATCGGTTCGCTGTTCGACCAGTTCGACAACGTGGCCGTGGTGCGCCGGGAGATTTTCCGCATCATCGATGCCCTGCGCAACATGGGCATCACCGCCATTCTCACCGCCGAACGGCTCGACGAATACGGTCGCATCTCCCGCCATGGGGTGGAGGAGTTCGTCTCCGACACGGTGATCATCCTGCGCAACGTGCTCAAGGAAGAAAAATGCCGCCGCACCATCCAGGTGCTGAAAATGCGCGGGGACACCCATTACAAGGGGGAATATCCCTTCACCATCAACGCCCCCACCGGCATCAGCATTCTGCCGTTGTCGGCCCGGGAACTCAAGCAGTCCTCCTCCACCACCCGCATCAGTTTCGGCAATCAGATCCTCGACCAGATGGCCGGAGGCGGACTGTTCCGGGATTCGATCTTTCTGGTCAGCGGTCCCACCGGAGGCGGCAAGACCCTGCTGGCCACCACCTTCGCCGCCGAAGGGTGCCGACGCGGGGAAAAGGTGCTGCTTCTGGCCTACGAGGAGTCCCACGCCCAACTGCTGCGCAACGCCCAATCCTGGGGACTGGACTTCCAGAAATGGGAAGAGGATGGCCTGTTGCGGGTGATGTGCCAGTATCCCGAATCCATGGGACTCGAAGACCATCTGCTGCTGATCCAGCGGGAAATCGAGAAGTTCCGCCCCAAACGGTTGATCATGGACAGCGTTTCGGCCATGGAACGCATGGCCCATGTGCGTTTCTTCCGCGAATTCGTCATCGGCCTGACCTCCTTCGCCAAACAAGAAGAGGTCTGCTCCCTGTTCACCAGCACCACGCCCAAGCTGTCGGGGGGGGATTCGGTCACCGAGGCCCACATCTCCACCATCACCGACGCCATTCTGCTGTTGCGTTACGTGGAGATCAACGGCATCCTGCGACGCGGAGTGGCGGTGATCAAGATGCGCGGCTCCCAGCACGACAAGCAGATCCGGGAGTTCACCATCGACGATCAGGGATTGCACATCGGCAAGCCCTTCACCAATGTCCAGAACATCATCCTGGGCATTCCCTCGGCCACCATGCCCTCGGAGGTCGAACAACTCGGGGCCATGTTCGAGGATTGACCACGCCTGGACCCGTCACAAGCCGGTTCGACCCCTTTTCAAGCTGGAAGGATTGAGTCATGTTGAGCCGTTCCCTGCGTCAGACCCTGCTGGACAAGAATGTCGACGCCATGCTGGTGGTGGATCGCGCGGGTCGGATCCGCTATGCCAACCATGCGGCGGAACGCCTGTTCTCCAAGGATCGGGACGAGCTGGTCAATCGGGAGCTGGGATTTCCGGTGACCGCCGGAGAAAACAGCGAAGTGGATCTGGTGCGACGCGACGGAGAGGCGCGGGTGGCGGAAATGCGCGCTGTGGAGATCCCCTGGCCCAAGAAGGCCACGGTGTTTTTGGTCTCGTTGCGCGACATCACGGAGCGCAAACGGCTGGAAGAGGAGCTGCGCGAAGCCAAACTCGCCGCCGAGGCGGCCCACGCCACCAAGAACCGTTTTCTGGTCAACATGAGCCACGAGTTGCGCACCCCTCTCAACGCGGTGATCGGCTTTTCCGGGCTGCTGCTGGAAAAAGAGATGGGCGCCCTGACCGACACCCAGGAGGAGTTTCTCAAAGGGGTGCTCAAAAGCGGTCGGGAGCTGCTGGGACTGGTGAACAATCTGCTGGATCTGGCGGACGCGGTTTCGGGTCAGACCCCCACCCGCGTGCGGCTGTTCGATCTGCGGGTCTTTCTGGCCACCCAGCTCTCCTACGCCCGGGAACGGGCCGCCATGCGGGGACAGCGAATCCACGCCGAATGGATGGAGGCCCCGGAGCTGCTGCGCACCGATCCGACCCTGCTGGGCCGGGTGCTGGAGGTGTTGCTGGACAACGCCATGAAATTTTCGCCTTCCAACGATCGCATCGATCTGATCGCCCGCAAGGCCACCAACGCCGCCGGCACCCCGGGTCTGGAACTGCTGATCGCCGACAGCGGCATCGGCATCGAACCCGACGATCTGGAACGGATCTTTTTGCCGTTCGAGCAGGCGGATCTGACCCATGGCCGACTCTTTTCCGGGGCCGGCGTGGGATTGACCCTGGCCCGTCAATGGGTCGAACGGCTGGGCGGCCAAGTGGAGGCGAGCAGCCGGGGTGTCGATCAGGGCAGTCGTTTCATGGTGTGGTTGCCGTTGAAGTGAGAGCCACGAGCGGGAGGTCAACCATGGATCACGCGCAACATCCGGCGAAAGAACCGATGGAAGAACCGGCGAAAGAACCGATGGACGCACAGGCGGACGCATGGGCCAACGCCGACGATTGGCGTCATCTGGTGGCCATGAACAGCGACGGCATTCTGGTGGTGGATCAGCAAGGCGTGGTCCGTTTCGCCAATCCGGCAGTCTCCACCCTGTTCGGCGGAAAACGGCTGGAGGTGGGGGATCTGTTCGGTTTTCCGGTTTCCGCCGGAGAGACCACGGAGCTGGACACCTGGCTGCCCGGTGGCCTGTCACGGGTACTGGAGATGCGGGTCAGCGCCATGCACTGGCGCGGACAGCCCTCCTTTCTGGCCTCGCTGCGCGACATCACCGACCGCAAGGGGGTGGAAACCGAACTCTCCCGCGCCAAGGAGACGGCGGAACGGGCCAATCACGCCAAGAGCGTCTTTCTGGCCACCATGAGCCACGAAATCCGCACCCCTCTCAACGCCATCATCGGCACCAGCGAACTGATGGAAAGCTCCAACTCTCCAGAGGAGTGGCGGGAGGCGATGGGGGTGATCCAGGAGTCGGGACGCGCGCTGCTCACCTTGATCAACGACGTGCTGGATCTGGCCAAGATCGAATCGGGCACCGAGGAGCGTCAAGACGAACGCTTCGCCCCCGGCGCGCTGCTGGATGGGGTGTATCGCATCATGCGGCTGCCGGCGGTGGCACAAAAAAAACTGACCCTCACCGCCCGTGTGGACCCGGAGGTGCCGCCGCTGGTCATCGGCGATGTGCGCCGCATCCGTCAGGTATTGATCAACCTGACCGGCAACGCCATCAAGTTCACCCGCACCGGCGCGGTCCGCATCGGAGTCGGGGTGCGGACGACCACGGCGGAGGGCGCGGTATTGCGTTTTTCGGTGGAGGATACCGGCATCGGCATTCCCCGCGACAAACAGCAGGTGATCTTCGAGGCCTTTGCCCAGGCCGATCCCAGCATCGCCCGCCGCTTCGGGGGCACGGGGCTGGGGCTGGCCATCAGCGTGCGCTTGGCCCGCATGCTGGACGGGCGGCTGTGGGTGGAGAGCGAACCGGACCAGGGCAGCCGTTTTTTTCTGGAGGTGCCGGTCCGATTGGCCGCGAGCGCTCCGCCCGGGTCGCAGATGGTGATCCCCTCCCCGCTTCCCCCCTCACCCAAACGTCTGGCCCAGGCCCGCGTGCTGCTGGTCGAAGACAACAGCCTCAATCAGATGGTCATCTTGAAGATGTTCCGCCGTCTGGGCGTCACCCCGGAGTTGGCGGTCAGCGGCGCCGAAGTGCGCGCCTGGATGGAAAAAGAGCGCTTCGACATGATCTTTCTCGATCTGGAACTGCCGGACGCCTCAGGTCACGATCTGGCCCTGTGGCAACGCAACCGGGAACGGTCGCTGGGTCTGTCCCCGTCGGTGCTGGTGGCCTTCACCGCCTCCACCTTCGAAAGCGACCGGCTGCGCTGCCTGGAAGTGGGCATGAACGATTTTCTCTCCAAACCCACCCGCATGGAGGAGCTGAAAACCATGCTGGGACGATGGCTCGGAGGAGACTCACCCCGGCCGGCCTCCCCTTTGGCACCTTGATCCCCCACCCGGACTTCGCCCCGCCGGCCTGACGCCTCCGGCGTCACAACGCTCTCGGAATTCTCCCTCTGTTTCTTCATGAACAGCGCGCATCCTCCACACAATCCGCAAGAATCATCATCTATTTATTTGATATTCAATATAATTTAAAATAATGCTATGTTCACATATCTTTAACACGGTCCTCATCAGGATTTCACAAAGATCCATTAACATCCGGGGCCAATTGCATCTCGGTCCTTGTTTATCCGAAAAACGTATGGGACGCATCCCGACGCGCAGTTCGCCGCGACTGCCTTCTTAAGGATCATGCCCGTCGATTTCATGGTGATCAGACCAGACAAACCACCCGATCCGGGCCGTGTTGGCCAGATCGAACCAGGAGATTACGCGCATGAGTGACAGTTCCAATTCCTTGGCCTCCAAGATTCTCAACAACGTCTTCCCCCGCGTGCCCGATTTCTACGGCATGCTCAACGAACAGTGCGACCTGTGCGCGCAGTCCATGGCCGCCTTGGTGGACTTCATGGAAACCAACGACCCGGCAAAAGGGGCCCTGGTCCGGGAGTTGGAGAAAAAAGGCGACGAAGTCAAGGCGCGCAACATGAGTGTGCTCAATCAGGCCTTCGCCACCCCCATGGACCGGGAAGACATCTATCGGGCGGTCGCCTCCATCGACCAGATCATGAACTACGCCAAGACCACCATCCGGGAGATGGAGGTGTTGTCCCTGGCCCCGGATGCCTTCACCCTGGAAATGGCCAAGCTGCTGCAAGAAGGGGTCGCCTCCCTGCAAAACGGTTTCAAGAAGCTGTCCGTCACCCCCGCCTTGGCGGATGAAGACGCGATCGCGGCGAGCAAGGCCGAACGCAATACCGAAAAAGCCTATCGTCGCGCCATTTCGGAACTGTTCCAGGCCGACGCGGCCATGCTCAAGTCCCTGGACGACAAGGAACCCGGCGCCAAATCCAAGGCTATGACACAAGTGATGGAAATGTTCAAACGCCGCGAACTCTATCGCCATCTCTCCAACTCCGCCGATCAGGTGGCCAAGGCCGGAGACGTGCTGCACGATATCGTGGTGCAGATCGCCTGAGTCCCGCCGCACCGGCCGGGCCGCCACCAGCCACGCCGACCAACGTCACACCAGCCGATCGCCTGGAGCCGGGAAGGTCACCCCGACTCCAGGCGATCCGGCCTGCGTTCTTTGCGGTGCGCGTCTTTTTTCGCTTTCCGCCGGCGGACACGCCGATTTTCTTTTGACAAGCCCACAGCCGCGCGAATAAAGTACGCTCATCCTGCTGTATATGGATATCCATTCGTTTCCACTTCAATAGACGCGCGTTGAGGCCGTCCCGGCCTCCCGAGGGAACGTGCGTGGAGGGAAAAAAATATGCAAAGCCATGACCTGCTCATCGTCGGAGCCGGGCTTGCCGGCATGCGCGCCGCGCTGGAAGGCGTCAAGGCGGGCATCGATGTAGCCATCGTCACCAAGATCCACCCCCTGCGCAGCCACTCCTGCGCGGCCCAGGGTGGCATCAACGCCGCCATCAATCCCCAAGACTCCCGCAACTCCCACGCCTACGATACCGTCAAAGGGGCCGATTACATCGGAGACGAAGACGCCATCGAACTGATGTGCGACGAAGCCCCGGAAGCCATCCTGGAAATGGATCGCATGGGCACCCCCTTCTCCCGCATCGAAGGCGGACTGATCGCCCAACGGGCCTTCGGAGGGGCGAGCTTCAACCGCACCTGCTACGCCGCCGACCGCACCGGACAGGTGTTGCTCCACACCCTGTGGGAACAACTGGTCAAGGCCCGGGTCAAGGTCTACGAAGAGTGCAGCGTGATGCGGCTGGTCACGGACGCCGAACAGGCCATCGCCGGAGTGGTCGCCTACGACATCAAGACCGGAGCCGTGTTCCCCCTGCGGGCCAAGGCGGTGCTGATGGCCACCGGCGGCTATGGCCGGGTCTTTTTGTCCAACACCAACGCCACCACCAACACCGGCGACGGCATGGCCCTGGCCCTGCGCGCCGGCGCGCCCCTGGCCGACATGGAGTTCGTCCAGTTCCATCCCACCGGTCTGCGCACCTCCGGGGTGCTGGTCACCGAAGGCGCCAGAGGAGAAGGCGGCTTTCTGATCAACGCCCTGGGCGAACGCTTCATGAGCCGCTACGCCCCCAACAAGCTGGAACTGGCCTCCCGCGACGTGGTGTCCCGCGCCGAACAGACCGAAATCATCGAAGGCCGGGGCAAGGATGGGGCGATCTTTCTGGATCTGCGCCATCTGGGAGCCGACAAGATCCTCGACCGCCTGCCCCAGATCCGTCAGCTCTCCCTGGACCTCGAAGGGGTGGACGCCATCCACGCGCCCATTCCGGTGCGGCCCACGGCCCACTACTCCATGGGGGGCATCCGCACCGACAAGTTCGGCGCCTCTCCCCTGCATGGACTGTTCGCCGCCGGAGAGGCGGCCTGCGTCTCGGTCCACGGCGCCAATCGTCTGGGAGGCAATTCGCTGCTCGACACCATCGTCTTCGGCAAGATCACGGGCCGACACTGCGCCGGGTTCGTCAAGGGGGAATCCCTGCGGGACTTCCCGGCCTCCGAGGTCGCGGCGGTGAAAAGCAACCTGACCGCTCTGAAAGCCCGCACCAACCAGGGGGTGCGTCCCATCGCCCTGCACCACCGCATGGCCGAGGGCATGAACCTCCATTGCGGGGTGTTCCGCACCCCCGAAGGGATGCGCGCCGGGGTCGAATCCATCCCCTCACTGCGCGAGGATTACCAGAAAATCCATCTGGACGACCACTCGGACGACTTCAACATCGACTTGCTGCGGGCCGTGGAACTGGGTCATCTCATCGATTTGGCGGAGTGCATCCTGCGAGGCGCCCTGGCCCGGGAGGAGTCCCGTGGAGCCCACTCCCGCACCGACTTCCCGGAACGCGACGACGCCAACTGGCGCCAGCACACCTTGAGCCACTGGGATGCGGCCCAAGGGATCGTGACGCTCTCCCGCGACGCCGTGCGCACCGTGGGCAAAAGCGACTATACCCCCAAGGTCCGCACCTACTGATTTCCAAGGAGACGAAAGATGAGCGAAAACCATTACACCTTTCGCATCCAGCGCAATCGTAAAGCTGCGGACGGGCGCATCGACAGCCGCTGGGTGGAATATCCGGTCTCCGCCACTCCCACCACCACGGTTCTGACCCTGCTCGAAGAGATCAAAGGCGAGCAGGACGGCTCCCTGACCTTCCGTCAATCCTGCCGTTCGGCCATTTGCGGCTCCTGCGCCATGAAGATCGGCGGACGCACCCGCCTGGCCTGCAAGACCCATGTGGAGTCCGTGGCCCACAACGGCGTGGTGGAGATCGCCCCCCAGGCCAATCAACCGGTGCTCAAGGATCTGGCCATCGACATCGGCCCCTTCTTCACCCGCATCCACGCCATCCGGCCCTATCTGGAAGACGGACCCGATACCGATCTGGTCCTGGAACAGTCGGCCTACGATCAGGTCAACCACGTCACCCAATGCATCCTGTGCGGCAGTTGCTACTCCGACTGCGTCATGGCCGAAGTCAGCCAGGAGTTCATCGGTCCGGCGGCCCTGGCCAAGGCGTTCCGGTTCGTCTCCGATCCCCGCGAAGGACAAAAGGAACGCCGCCTCGAACAGCTCTCCCATCCCCACATGATGTGGACCTGCGCCCGTTGCGCCATGTGCGTGGAGAGCTGTCCCAAGGATGTCAAGCCCATGGAGGCCATCGTCAAGCTGCGCACCCGTGGCATCGCCAAAGGACTCAAAGATGGACCCGGCCCCAAACACGCCCTGGCCTTCCATCACGACATCCAAAAGGCGGGCAGCCTCAACGAATTCACCCTGATGATGCGCACCGTGGGCATCCTGGGCACCCTGGAGGAGCTGGGCACCGCCTTTCATCTGATGAAGAAAGGCAAAGTCCCCTCTCCTCTTCCCCACAAGTCCAAAGGATTGGAAGAGCTGGCCAAAATCTACGAAATCCTGGAAGAACATCCCCTGGATGTGGAGACCAAGGCCAAGGAGGTGGTCCCCGAATAAGGGACGCACCATTAGCACAGGAGATCCCCATGAGACTCGATTTCGCCTATTATCCCGGTTGCGCGGCCAAGCAGGTGCAAAAAGAGGCCGATGTCGCGGCCCGCGCCGTGGCCAACGCCTTGAACATCACCCTGCACGACATGCCCCGCGCCACCTGTTGCGGCGCGGTCAGCCTGCGGGAGACCAAACCGGCCTTCTCCCTGGCCGTGGCCGCCCGCATCCTCTCCGAAGCCGAAGAGAGCGGACGCCATCTGGTCACCATCTGCAACACCTGTCTGCAAACCCTCACCCATGCCAATCACCGTTTCAAAAACGAACCCGAACTGCTGGACAAGATCAATCACGTCATCGTCCAGGCCGGAGTGCGCCCCTATCAGGCCACCATCCAGGTGTATCACCTGCTGTGGGTGATCACCGACCAGCTCGATCCCAAAGTGGTGCAGGCCAAGGTGGTCAAACCCCTCAACGGATTGCGGGTGGCTCCGTTCTACGGCTGTCACAATTTGCGCCCGGAAGAGATCTTCGACTCCGCCGCCGGAGAAAAGGCCGATCACCTGGATCGACTCATCACCTTGCTGGGCGGGGAACCGGTGGCCTATGACGGTCACGACAAGTGTTGCGGTTTCCATGTGATGCTCTCGGACAAACGGGAAATGCGCGCCATGGTGGCCAAAAACTGCCTGAACGCCAAGAACGCCGGCGCCGAGGTGATGATCACCCCCTGCACCCTGTGCGACATGTCCATGGGATCGTTCCAGGGACCGGCGGAAAAGGCCATCGGCCAGTCGATCCAACTGCCGGAGATGAACTTCGCCCAACTGATCGCCGTGGCCATGGGCTTGAACGACAGCGCCGGATTGAACCGTCTGCACGTGCCGCCCCAGGCCGCGCTCGCGGCTCGTGGCCTCTCCTGATCCCGCTCCGGACGCGCCGCTGCCGGTCACACCGGAGCGGTTGCGGGACGGGGTCTGTCTGCTGATCGACTTTCCGGAACTCGGCACCCCGCTGTACGGTTCCCAACCCGCGACCGTCCTGACCGCCCAACGGCCCGCAGAGGTGCGCCCCCTGATCCGCGCCGCCGAAGCCGCCGCCGCAGATGGTCGATGGGTGGGCCTCTGGCTGGCCTACGAAGCGGCGGCGGCCTTCGGGCTGCCGGTCTGGGAGACGGGCGACGATCTGCCCTTGGCTTGGTGCGCCATATTCTCCCACCCGCCCCGCCCGGCCCTGTATCCGGATCCCGCCACCCTGCCCCCCCACGCCCCGACCCCGCCGCAGCCGCGCGTCACCCGGGAACGGTTCCAGCGGGATCTGGAGGCGGTCGCCGCCCACATCCGGAGTGGAGAGAGTTATCAGGTCAACTACACCCTGGAGGCCGACTTGGACCCGGATACGGATCCGGCGGCGCTGTTTTTGCGGTTGCAAACAGCGCACCGGTTTCCCAAGGCGATGTGGATCCAGGGAGAGTCCTGGTCGGTGGCCTCGTTTTCTCCGGAGTTGTTCCTGGAACGCCGGGGCACCACCCTGCTGACCGCGCCCATCAAGGGCACCCGTCCCCGGGGCGACACGGCGGCCCGGGATCGTCGCCTGGCCGAGATTCTGGAACACTCCCCCAAGGACCGGGCGGAACACATCATGATCGTGGACATGGCCCGCAACGATCTGGGACAGATCTGCCGCACCGGCAGCGTGGGGGTGGAATCGTTGGCGGCGCGGCGTTCGTTTTCCACGGTCCACCATCTGGAAAGCCGGGTGCGGGGGGAACAGCGCGACGGGGTGGATCTGGAGGCGGTGCTGGAGGCGACCTTTCCGCCGGCCTCGATCACCGGCGCGCCCAAGAAGGCCACCATGGCGATCATCCGCGCCCTGGAGCAACGCCCCCGGGGGGTCTACACCGGGGTGATGGGGCTGATGGCGCCGGGCGGGGATTGCTGGCTGAACGTGGCCATTCGCACCGTGGTCCGGACCCAACGGGGTTGCCGGATCGGATTGGGCGGAGGGGTGGTGGCCGACTCCCGACCCGAGGCGGAATGGACCGAAGTGGGAGACAAGGCCCGGTTTCTGACCACGCTCCCGGAAGCCCTGGAGCTGATCGAGACCTTCCGGGTGGAGTCGTCTGGAGAGGTGGCGTGGCTGACCCGTCATCTGGAGCGACTCGCCGCTTCGGCGCGGGCGTTGGGATTTCCCCTGGATCCTGTCCAGGCCGAACGGCTGGTGCGCGACACGGCCCAAAGCTGGGCCGCAGCCGGATGGACCCCGCTGACCGGACGGCTCGCCCTGTCGGCGGGTGGAGGATTGCACCTCACCCATCGTCCCCTGATCCCGTGGCCGGCCGGAATCCGGGCGCGCATCGCCTCCTGGCGACCCGATCCCCTCGATCCCCTGGCGCGTCACAAGACCAACCGCCGACCGCACCCGGACGCGGAGTGGCAACAGGCCCGCCGGGAGGGCTGCGACGAGGTGATCTTCATCAACCGGGCCGGCCAAGTGACCGAGGGGGCCATCAGTGGCCTGCTGGTGCGCCTGGGAGGGCGCTGGCTGACCCCGCGCGCGGCAGACGGGATTTGTCCCAGCCTGTGGCGCGCCGAGGCCATGCGCCGTCTCAACGCCACGCCCGCGCGTCTGACCCTGGAGGATCTGCGCTGCGCCGAAGAGATCCGACTGGGCAACGCGGTCCGGGGGGGCGGCGTCGTCACCCGTCTGGACAACGCCTGCGGCGAATCGCTCCACTCTGGACCCGCATCCGCACCGATATAACTAGGCCCTCTCCGAAAATGCGCCCGTCCGGATCGGTGGAATGGGCCGAATGGTCCTTTTTGAGCTGTTTTTTGGATCGATTGCAAAAAAGGTCTTGACAGTTCATGGTCCAGGAAAAATATTATACGAAAAATCTACAACAAGGCATTTACAAGTTTAAAGGAGTCCCATGATGTCATCTGATTTGCTCAAGCATGCTGCCGAAATCATCGAGGCATACGTATCCAATAATGAGGTCCAGGCTCGTGAATTATCCTCGCTGCTCACGCAGGTCTTTGAGACCTTGACCGTGCTGTCGTCGGGAGCAACCGTGGCCACGGTGCGCGAGGCTGCGGCAACTGTGGAAACAGAGGAAGAACAACCCCCGGTCCCCACCACGGGCACCGAAAAAAAGAAAGCCGTGCCGTTTGTTGCCATCGATCAAGCCGTCACCGAAGACGCGGTGATCTGTCTGATCTGCGGCAAAGCTTGCAAAGCGCTCAAAGGTCATCTGACCCGGTCGCACAAAATCGATTTCGACGAATATCGTGGCATGTTCGATCTGGACAAAAGCTTTCCCATGGTGGCCCCGTCCTACTCGGACAAGCGGCGCGCCCTGGCCATCGAAGCCGGTCTGGGAGACAAGCTGCGGGATTCACGTCGCAAGGGGACCAACGACGCCGAGTGATCGGGTTGGCGAGGGGGAGTGGTGGTTGATTCCAAGGGGGGGGATCGGGGCGCAAGCCCTTTTCATACATGCAGCGCCTCCAAAATGGGCTGGAGGAAACGACCGGTCCACGAGCGTTCCTGAAGCGCGCATTGTTCCGGCGTGCCTTCCATCACCACATCCCCTCCCTGGCTCCCCCCTTCCGGACCCAGGTCGATGATCCAGTCCGCTGTTTTGATCACATCCAGATTGTGTTCGATCACCACCACGGTGTTGCCCGCCTCCACCAACTGCCCCAGCACCTCCAGCAGCTTGCGGATGTCGTCGAAGTGCAGTCCGGTGGTGGGTTCATCCAGAATGTAGAGGGTGCGCCCCGTGGCCCGTTTGGCCAACTCCCGGGCGATCTTCACCCGTTGCGCCTCTCCCCCTGACAGGGTTGTGGCCGCCTGTCCCAGCCGCACATAGCCCAATCCCACCGACTTCAGGGTCTTCAGGCGGGTGTTCAAGGCGGGAATGGCCTGAAACATCTCTCCGGCCTCGTCCACGGTCAGATCGAGAATCTGGGCGATGTTCTTGCCCTGATACTGAATCTCCAGGGTCTCCCGGTTGTAGCGTCTGCCCCGGCAGACATCGCACTGCACGAAGATGTCGGGCAGAAAATGCATCTCGATCTTGATCAACCCATCCCCGGAACAGGCCTGACACCGCCCCCCCTTCACGTTGAAGCTGAACCGACCCGCCTGATATCCCCGTCCCCTGGCTTCGGGCACACTGGCCATCAACTCCCGCAACGGCGTGAACAAACCGGTATAGGTGGCGGGATTGGAGCGGGGGGTGCGGCCAATGGGGGACTGGTCGATGTGAATCACCTTGTCGAGCCACTCTAAGCCGGTGATCTCCTCGAACACCCCGCCGGGCAGATGGCCCTGTCCCAGGCGTGCGGTCAGGGCCGGCAGCAGGGTATCCAGGATCAGACTGGACTTGCCCGAACCCGACACCCCGGTGACGCAGACCAACAGCCCCAACGGAATCGAGGCCGACACCTGTTGCAGATTGTTGGTGGTGACGCCATGCAGACGGATCTGCCGTTCCGGATCCGGCGCCCGCCGCCGTGACGGCATGGGAATCGACAAAAATCCCCCCAGATACCGCCCGGTCAACGAGGCGGGATCGGCGATGATCTGCGCCGGAGTCCCCTCGGAGACCACCCGGCCTCCGTGTTCCCCGGCCCCCGGTCCCATGTCCACCACGTGATCGGCGCGCCGGATCGCCTCTTCGTCGTGTTCCACCATGACCACGGTATTGCCCAGATCCCGCAGCCGGAACAAGGCGTCCAGCAGTCGTTGATTGTCCCGCTGATGCAGTCCGATGCTCGGTTCGTCCAGGATGTACAACACCCCGGTCAACCCGGAGCCGATCTGATTGGCCAGCCGGATGCGCTGCCCCTCCCCCCCGGACAAGGTGGCGGCAGAGCGGTCCAGGGTCAGATAGTCCAGCCCCAGGGCGCGCAGAAACTGCAAGCGTTCCAGCAACTCCTTGAGGATGCGATCGGCGATGGCCCGTTCCATGGGGGTGAGAGGCAGGGTGTCGAGGCGTTCGGCGGCCCGATCCAAAGACAAGGCGGACAACTCGGCGATGTTGTGCCCATCGATCAGGATGTGCAACGCCTCCTTGCGCAACCGCTTGCCGTGACAGACGGGACAAGGCGCGGAAGAACGGAACGGATGCAGCTCCTCCCGCACCTCGTCGGATTCGGTTTCCAGAAAACGCCGTTCGAGATTCTTCAAGATCCCTTCCCAGGGACGGGAGGTGGTGAAGGATCCCCGGGGTCCGCGAAACCGGAACACGATCTTCTCGCTGCCCGAACCGTTGAGCAGAATGGCGCGGATGGTCTCGGGAATCTCCTTCCAGGGCAGATGGATGTCAAAACCGTAATGGGCGCTCAAGGTCTGGAGGGACTCGCGCGCCATGTGGGCGGTGGGTTTGTTCCAAGGCGCGACGGCGCCGTCATGGATGGAACGGTCAGGATCCGGAATCACCCGTTCGGGATCGAAAAAGGGCTTGTTGCCCAGGCCGTCACACTCCGGACAGGCCCCGTGGGGACTGTTGAACGAAAACATGCGCGGCTCGATCTCCGGATAGGAGATGCCGCAGGTGGGACAGGCATGCCGCTCGCTGAAGATCATTTCGTGGACCGGTTCGTCCAGCACCTTCACCTTGGCCACCCCTCCGGCCTGATGTTTGAGTCCCAACGCCTCCATCACCCCCAAAGCCGTGGCCAGGGAGTCGGCCAGCCGGGTCTCCAGCCCCGGCTTGATGATGATCCGGTCCACCAGGGCGTCGATGGTGTGTTTCACCATTTTGTTCAAGACCGGCAGTTGATCCAGATCATAGATCTCCCCATCGATGACCACCCGGGTGAATCCCTGACGGGCCAGGGCGGCCAATTCCTTCTTGTACTCCCCCTTGCGGTCGTGGACCACGGGAGCCAGCAGCAGCAGACGGGTCTTTTCCGGCAGGGCCATGAGGGTATCCACCATCTGGCTGACGCTCTGGCTTTGGATCGGCTGACCGCAGCCATGACAGTGGGGCCGACCGACCCGGGCGAACAGCAGACGCAGATAGTCGTGAATCTCGGTCACGGTGCCCACGGTGGAGCGGGGATTCTTGCTGGTGCCTTTCTGCTCGATGGAGATGGAGGGAGAAAGCCCCTCGATGGCATCCACATCCGGCTTGCCCTGGAGGCTCAGAAACTGCCGGGCGTAGGCGGACAGGGACTCCACATACCGACGCTGCCCTTCGGCGGAGAGGGTATCGAAGGCCAAAGAGGATTTCCCGGACCCCGACACCCCGGTGATCACCGTGAGCCGATGGCGCGGCAACGCGAGATTAACGTTTTTCAGATTGTGTTCGCGGGCGCCGCGAATGATGATGTGGGTATCGGACATCACAAAGCACCTTTCGGGAGAGGGTCAAGCCAATGGATCACCATAACATGCCCCATTACATGGCGGAACTGGTTTTGGAAGACAGGGAGACTCTGGTGGTGGGGGGAGGCCGGGTGGCGCGGCGCAAGATCGAAGGATTGCTGGCCAGCGGGGCGCGGGTGACGGTGGTGGCTCCGGCCCTGGATCCGGTTGTGAGCGAATGGGTACTCGCAGGAAGAATCACCCACTGGTCGTCTCTGTTCGCAGAATCGATGCTGGATCAACCGCCCAGACCATGGCTGGTGTTCGCGGCCACGGATTCGGCGGAGCGCAACCGGGAAGTGGCCCGGCTGTGCGCCCAACGGGGGATGTGGTGCAATTCGGCGGACGATCCGGGCAGCAGCGGATTGCTGGTGCCAGCGGTGGTGCGTCGGGGGGAGGTGGTGGTGGCGGTGGGCAGCGGGGGGCGCAGTCCGGCTTTGTCCCGGGTCTTGAAAGAACGCATCGACGCCTGGCTGGAACCCGGCTGGGGGGAGCTGGCCACGGTATTCGGTCGCTGGCGTCCCCGGGTGGTGGAACGCATTCCCGACGCCGTGGCGCGACAGGAATTCTGGCGCGCCACGGCCCAGGAGGCGGCGCAACCCGAAACCGAAGCCCTGTCCGGTGACGCGGAATCCTGGTTGAGCAGGCGTCTGGCGCGACTGCCATGAGGCGCGGGCACTTTTTTTGAGGCGGGATGCATTTTTCTCTCAAGCGGAAACGGCGTCTGCTCGATAAATTGATCAGGGAATATTTTCACTGACCGCAAACGGTCCCCGGGAGGGCCATCCCTTGAAGCCCGCCCACGCCAAGGAGGCGAATGACAGCGATGATGAGCGATCCGTGCCGTGACGAAATCCTGGATGGCATTCTGGCCCGTTTGCAGGGGCTGTGGGCCTCGCCGATCCCGATGGAGCGCTTCGAGTTTGAATTGAAGCGGCTGGAACGGGTCATCGGAGAGCATCGCCGCCAGGAACCGGTCCGCTCCTTTTATCTGCTCGGCCTGATCGCCACGCTGCAAGAAAAGGCCGATCTGATGCGCAGCTGTTTCAAGAACGCCCTGTGGCACAGCCACAACGATCCGGATGTGCGGCACGGATACGGCGCCTGTCTGGCGCGACTGGGACAATTCTTCGAGGCGCGGGAACAGTACCGGATCTTGTACGAGGACAATCCCGGCGATCTGGATCTGTTGGCCGAGTTGATCGTCACCACCCTGGCCACGGGACGCATTCAAGAAGGGGTGCGCTGGATGGGAGAGTGGAGCCGCATCAATCCGGCCCGTCCCATCGAAGAGGCGGACTCCATCGCCAAGAACGGCGCCCTGCTGGAACGCTTCGGGGTGTCGGACGACGATCTGGAACGGCTGCAACGGCTGGCGCTGGGCATCCTGGAACGGGAACGCAAGGATGTGAAGACCATCAATTTCACCGGCATTCCGCCGGACGACCCCTGCTGGATCCAGGCCGATGTGGTGGTGGACGACACCGAAGAGGGTGTCGCGGTGTTGAATCACAAACTGGCTGACGTGTGCAAAATCGCCGCGCCTCCGCGTCTGGCGGAGCTGGTGGTGTTCAACTACAGCAGCGGCGATACCAAATCATACACCGGCGCCTCCTGACGCCACGGATGGTCACACGTTCCTTTTTCAATGGCGGGTCCAGGGAGGTCACCTCCCTGGCGGGATCCAAGGGCTTTGCCCTTGGGATCCGCACAGATCAAAATCACCCATAAAACCCAATCAAGCAACACCCCGCCCCGCCTACCGGGCGATCGTGAAGTGGAACGTACTCCCCCTGCCCACCTCGGACTCCACCCAGATCTCCCCCCCGTGACGCTCGGCGATCCGTTTGCAGATGGCCAGCCCGATGCCGGTACCCGGATGGGTGCTTCGGGTGTGCAACCTTTGGAAAATGATGAAAATTCGCTCCCGGTGGCGATCCTCGATGCCGATGCCATTATCCCGCACCGAAAAATGCCAGAACGCCTCCCGCGCTTCCACCCCGATATGCACCTGCGGCGTCTCCTCGCCCCGGAACTTGATGGCATTGGCGATCAGATTCTGGAACATGCGCACCAATTGAAACGAATCCCCCGACAGTTCGGGCAGAGGCTCGCGGGTGATGAGCGCGCCGGACTGGGTGATGGTCGTGGCCAGATTGCGCAACACCTGATCCACCACCCGCTCCATCGAAAGCGACGCCAGGGGGGAGCCGTGGGTGTTGACCCGGGCGAAACTCAACAGGGCCTCGATCAACTCCTGCATGTGACGGGTGCCATCGACCATGTAATCGATGAACTGATCGGCTTTTTCGTCCAACTGGCCCCGATAGCGCCGGGACAGCAGTTGCGCGAAACCGCTCACCTGCCGCAACGGCTCTTGCAGATCGTGGGAGGCCACATGCGCGAACTGCTGCAAATCCCGGTTGGACCGCTCCAACTCCAAGGTGCGCTCGTCCACCCGTTTTTCCAAAAACACGTTGAGCAGCCGCAACTCCTCTTCCATGCGCTTGCGCTCGGTGATCTCCGTGGCGATGGCGCACACCGACGCGATCAGACCCTGGGAGTCGATCAACGGGAATTTCACCACGATATGGGTGCGCACCCCATCGGGATGGATCCAGTTCTCCTCCACCTCGCACGGCCCCTCCCCCATGGCTTGGGCATCGCTGGCGCGAAAACAAGACGCCATGGACTCCGGAAACAGTTCCACATCCATCCGCCCCAGACAATCGGCCTCCCGCACCCCGAACAGCTCTTCAAAACGCCGGTTGATCAGCAGATACCGACCCTGCGGATCCTTGAGGGTGATCACCGTGCGCGAGTGGTCCAGAATCCCCTGCAACCGGCTCTGACTGGCGGTGAGGGTGGCCATGGCCCAACGCAACGCCTGCTCGGCGTGATGGCGTTCGGTCACATCCCGGAAGATCCCCTGGATTACCCGCCGTCCTCCCAAATGGATCACCCCGGCATTGATCTCCACCGGAATCCGCTCCCCGCGCCGGTTCACCACCTGGACATTGGCGACAAAACCGCCGCCGCTTTCCACTTGGCTGCGAAAGGTCTCCAGATAACGCGCCCGATCCTCGGGAGGATGCAGACGGCTTTGATGCATGCCGATGATCTCGGCCACAGGCATTTTCAACAAGGTTTCCGCCTGCCGGTTGGCATCGATGATCAGACCGGTGTCCGCGTCGGCCACCATGATCGCATCCCGGGCCGACTCCATCAGCAGACGGAACTTCTCTTCGGAACGGATGAGCCGTTCGGAGGCGCGACGGGCCTCGGTCACATCCCGCGCCAACAGCAGATACCCCGCCGGATGGCGTTCCCGGTCCAACACCTGCGACACGCGCACTTCCAGAAACCGTCCCCCACGGGCCTGCGGATCATGGGACTCGAACTGCTCGTGACCCAGCCTGCCCACCCGCTTCAAACCGGCCTCCAGTTGTTCCCGGCTCACCCCCAGACGCTCGTGCAGATCCCACACCCGCTGACCCACCACCTCCGCGCCCCGCAGATGCAACAGACGCTCCGCCGCCGGATTGAAAATCCGCACCACCAAGGCGGGGTCCGTGGCCACGATCGCCAACTCCGTGGTCGTGCGCACCAGATTCTCCAGCATGATGGCCTGTTCCAGGAACGCGTCCTGGCTGTGTCGCCGGGCCTGCTCCGAAACGCGCAGACGACCGCTCAACCCCCACGCCAACCAACTCCCGAAACCGATCCCCCCCAGAAGCAGAGCCAATCCCACCCAGACCATCCACCGACTCTGCCGCGCGGCCTGCTGGCGCAGCTCCATCGCCTTGTCGTCGGCAAACCGCAGAATCGTGTCGCTGGCCTCGGTGATGCGCTGGAATCGAACCGCGCCTTCCACCCGCATCAACTCCAACGCCGCCGACATCCCCCGCTCCCGCCGGACCGTCAACAGGCCATGACACCACGCGGTCCAGCCCGCCAACGCCTCTCCCAAGACGCGCACCTGCGCCGCCTCCCCCAGATACCGCTCCTGCACCTGTGACAACGCCTCCCGCGACTGCTGCTCCAACCCTTCAAGGCGCGTGGCGAGCCGATCCCATTCCGCCTGCTCCGGCACCCCATCCATCACCCCCCAGTGCATGAGCAACGCATGCTCCCGGATGCGCAACACCGCATGGGATACCGTGAACGGATGACGATAAAGCACGTCCGTCAACCCCGGCAGCCCCGGCATGTGATCAAAAACCAACAGACCGACCCCGATCACCACCAACACCAATCCCAACACTCCCGCGCCAATATGTCTGGGGTCCATTTTCATGCCGTTTCACACTCTCTCCCCGATCCCGTCGCGCCGAGCCGTCCGGCCAGATCCTCCACTTCCCTGATCGCCCCTGCAAAATCATACCGGTCCACGCACGCCTCGATGGCTCGCACCGCCTCCCGGCCCCCCCCGCTCTCGACAGGCAGCACACTGGCCAGCCCCTTCAGACAACGCTCCGCGTCCAGATCGTTGCGACCCAACCGCTCCCGCAACGCCTCGATCCACTCCAGAACCGTCCCCTCCGGCCCATGCGCTCCGGATGACCCCACGGGACCGCTGGCCACCTCCTCTCCAATCGCAGGCAAAACCGCCACCGCCCGGCACAACCGCGCACAAGCCGCCTCGAAACGCGCCAGCGCCTCATCCGAGGGAGTCTCTCCGGCCTTCACCGTCTCTTCCAGTTCACCAGCCAGCCCCCGAATCCCATGCGCCCCCAGATTGCCGGCCATGCCCTTGATCCCGTGCAGCAACGCTCCGGCCTCCACCAGCCCGGCCGGACCGGATCCGGCCAACAAGGCGCGCAACCGGGCCGCGTCATCCCCGTGATCCCGGCAAAACGACTCCAGAAAACGACGCAACATCACACGCCTGCCCCCCAGACGCTCCAGGGCATCCTCCAGATCCACCCCCTCCACCCCCTCGGGAAACGGATCGGCCTCGACCGCCCCCGCCGATCCATCCGCTGCCCGATCCGCCGCCGCCGATCCATCCACGGCCCGATCCGTCGCCACCTCCGCCGATCCATCCGGGCGGGACTCCGCTTCCGACGGCTCCGCCACGCCAACCGCGCCGGACCGGGCAGGAAACCACTTCGACAACACCGCCGCCAACGCCCGACGTTCGATGGGCTTGGAGAGATAATCGTTCATGCCCGCCTCCAGGCAGCGATCCCGGTCGCCGGGCATGGCCTGGGCGGTCATGGCCACGATCGGCAGGGTAGCGGCCCGACCCGTCAGCGCACGGATGCGACGGGTGGCGGTCAACCCGTCCATCACCGGCATCTGCAAATCCATCAACACCCCGTCGAAATCCTCCCGCGCCACCCGCGCCACCGCTTCGGCCCCGTTGCCGGCGATCTCCACCGTCAGACCGAAATCGGCCAGAATCTCCCGGGCCACCATCTGGTTGAGCGGATTGTCCTCCACCAGCAGCAGACGGACTCCGACATGACGGCGTTCGGTGGCAATCCGCTCCCGGCTGCTGTCAGCACGCGCCGCCGCGCCTCCAAGCAGCGCGACCCGCAAAGTCTGCGGCAGAATCGGCCTGTCCAGCCAGACATCCACCCCGCCCGACGGCCGCTCCTCCTCCGGATCCAAAGGCACGGGAGCCAAAATCCGCACCCCCGGAACACGACCGCGCAACGCCCCGATCAACCAGACCCGCTCCTCCCGCTCCACATCCAGAATCACCCACGCGCACGGCTCGGCCCCGAACGATGCCAAAGCCGTCTGCGACGCGGCGAACACCCGTACCGTCAGGCCCAGCTCCATGCCCATACGCGCCAGAAACCGTCTGGGAGCGGAACGGGAGGCGAGAATCATCACCCCCTCTCCGATCAACGCGTCCCGCTTGCGGCTCCGCCCCACCGCCGTCGCCGAATCGCGGGCCAACGTCAATTCGCAGATGAACTCGCTGCCCACTCCCGGCGCGCTCACCACCCGGATGCCACCGTCCATCCGCTCCACCAGCCGTTTGCTGATCGCCAACCCCAGTCCGGTCCCGCCGTATTGACGGGTGATGGAACCATCGGCCTGGGAAAACGGATGAAACAGACGGGCACACTGCTCCTGGGTCATGCCGATGCCGGTATCCCGCACCGAAAAACGCATCCGCACCGACGCGCGCTCCTCCCGCACCACCGACACCCCTAAAATCACCTCGCCCCCCCGCTCGGTGAACTTGACCGCGTTGCCCAACAGGTTGATCAGAATCTGCGCCAGCCGCAACGGATCTCCCCGCAATCCCTCCGGAAAGTCAATCGGACGATCCACCCACCACTCCAGCCGTTTTTCCATCGCGGCCACGTTGATCAGGTCGATCACCCGTTGCAGCACCTCGTCCAGCGACACCGGCACGACCTCCAGCGTCAACCCGCCCGCCTCGATCCGGGAGTAGTCGAGAATATCGTTGATGATCCCCAACAACTGCCGGGAAGCCCCCTCCATCCGGACCAGATAATCCCGCTGTCTGGCATCCAGCGCGGTCTGACGCACCAGATCCCCCAGTCCGATGATGGCGTTCAAGGGGGTACGGATCTCATGGCTCATGCGCGCCAGAAACTCTCCTTTCACCCGATCCCGCTCCAACTGTTCGCTTTGCTGCCGGATCTGCTCGCGGGAACGGCGCAGATCCTCCACCATGACATTGAAACTCTCGGCCAGAAACGCGAATTCCCGTACCCACCCCAGATCGACGCGCCGATCCAGCGCTCCGGCTCCCACATCCCGGACCGCTCCCGACAGCTTGACCAGCGGATCGAAGACAATCCGTTTCAAGGCGGCTTGCACCAGCACCAACACCAGCAAGGCGCTCACCAGCATCACCGCCGCCACGGCCAAACCCATGGGACGGGCTGTGGCCGCGAACTCCTCGGCCCGGGTCACCGCGAACAGACGCAATCCCTGGGGCAGCCGGATCCCCATCACCAACGCCTCCCCCCCGGACCACTCCACCCGCAACGGTTCCAGACCCGGCTCCTCCTCCTGCGAACCCGCCGCCAGCCGGGTCCAAAGCGCCGGAGAGAGCATCCCGAAAGGCAGCTCGGCCCAATCGGGCGCGAACACCACCTCGCCGGCCTCGTTGACGACCAACAAAAACCCTCCGGCGCCAATCCGGGTCGCATGGATCCGGTCACGCAGAAAATCGGGCCGCGTGGTGATGGCCACCCCGCCCCGCCAGGTTTCCGGCTCGGTGGGATCCTGACTCGCGCCCCGGCCGAACACCTTCCGGGCCACCAGAAAAGCCCACTCCCCGTTGTCCGGATTGCGGAACAGCTCCGTGAACACCACCGTCCGATGAACCGCCGCGAACCGGTTGAACCAGGGCGTCTCGCCTTCGCGTTCCGCCCGGTTGGGCAGACCACCGGCCGCATGACGGGCCTCCTCGGTGCCATCGGGCAACAACACGCGCATTTCGTAATAGTCGGGATAAACCTTGGCGTAACTGGCGAACAGATGGAGCAGAGGCAATTGCAGAATGCCGTAGCGGCTCTCTTCATCTTCGGTGGCGAGATAGTCTTTCAGCAACGGATTGCCGGCGAACAACGCCGCATTGGCCCCGACCGTGGCCAAACGGGCCGACACCTCCCCACGGGTGTCGCGCAACAGTTGTCGCACCGTGTTGAAAGCGTGCTGGGTGGCGGTACGGGTCACCTGTTCTGCGGCGATCCACCCCACGGTCAGCAACGGTACGCTCACCAGAGGCAGCAACACCAGAATCAGATAACTGCGCAAGGCCAACCCGTTGGGAAACCAACGTCTCCACAGGAGAACCATTCTTTGACCTTTTTCCCCGTTGTGCTTTACTTTTATAGAGACAGAATCCAACCGGCCATTCAATTGAGCAAAGCCCGCAAGATCTCCTTGTAACGCCGGTCGATCCGGGGCGGGGGCTTGGCGACAAACTCGGAACGGGTCAACACCGCCTCCGGAGGGTAGATCACCGGATGGTTCCGGTGTTCAGGCCGCAACAACGGTTCGGCCTCCTGGTTGACGGTGGCAAAATGCAGATGCTGCGCCAACTGGGCCGCGTGGGCCGGTTCGTGGAGAAACTGAATCAAGGCGTAGGCGTCGGACTGGCGGGTCGAACCCGCCGCCACCACCAGACAATCCACCCACAAGACACTGCCTTCCTCCGGCACGATGAATCCGATGCGGTCATCCAGATCCTTCAAGGTCAGGGCGTCGCCGTTGAACACCGACGCCAGCCACGCCTCGCCGGTCACCAGCGCCGACTTCCGATCGAACGACGGATACCCATAGGCGCGCACAAAAGGCTTTTGCGCCATCAGCATGCGCCGCGCCGCCTCGATGGCCGACTCCTCGTAATGATTCCAGGAGTGTCCCAGGGCCTTCATGGCCATGCCCATCAGATCCACCGACTCTTTTTCCAGGATGAGACGCTTGCGGAAACGTTCCTCAGGCTGCATGAAGGCTTTCCAGGTGGTGGGGGGATCCGGCACCAGATCCTGCCGATAGGCGATGCCGAAAGTGCCCCACAGAATCGGCGCGGCATACCCCCGCACCCCCGGATAGGAGTCCAGCCAACGGTCCGGAACATGTCGCAGATGCCCAACCTCCGTCAGTCCGAGAGGCGCGAGCCAGTTCCGCTTCACATACCCTTGCACCCGCTCGCCGCTGACCACGAACAGATCGAACCCCTTGCCCTGGGTGCGCGCGAGCAGTTCATCGCGGGTCTCGTCGGTTTCGAACTCCACGGTGCGCAGATGAATGCCGGTCCGCTCCTCGAAACGGCGCGCCAGGGCCGGATCCATGTAATCCGGCCAGTTGAGCAACACCAGTTCCCGCTTCTCCCCGGCAACCGCCAGACCCATCGATCCGGCGACCGCCAGACACCACAGCCCCACCATCCCGATCCATCGCACCCGCCGCGAGCCCCTGCCAGAACGTTCCATCCCCCCCTCCCCGTTGGACTGCGACGCACCGATCGAGACCGATCCCCCAATCGCGTGGCGCGGAAAAGACAATAAAGCCGTTTGCCGCCATGCCTGCATTCGTGATACCCTAACAAAAGGGTTGTAAACCCGTCAATCGGTATCCACGACAGCATGCATTTCTTGAAGAAATATACGGAAAAAACGGATGCCGGAACATCCACCGCCCCCCAACCGCTCGCACTACGATACCACCTTCAAGGATCTGTTCGAGCAACCGCCCCAGCACCTGTTGCACCTGCTGATCGGTCGTCGGGCTGTGGGCCAACTGCCGGTGGAGTTCGCCTCCACGCAAAAACGCATTCCGGACTGCCTGTTTCTGCTGGAAGACAAGGCGCTGTTCCACCTGGAATTGCAAGGCAACCCGGAACCGATGGAATGGCGCATGCTGATCTATCGCGCCTTGATCCGGCAACGGTATCCGGAGAGTCCCCTGCTCCAGAAGGTGCTTTATGTCGGCGAGAAGAAATGGCGCCCCCGGGGCGTCATCGATGAACCGGGTCTGTCGTTTCGTTTTGAAGTGGTGGACATTCGCGACATCGACTGCCGTGAACTGCTGGCCAGTCCGGCGTTGGAAGAAAACATACTGGCGGTGTTGTGCCGCATGGATCAACCCCGCCGCACGATCCACAAGATTTTATCGCGCATCAACGCACAACCACCCAAGGCCCGATCCGACGCCCTGACACGACTCTTGCTGCTCTCCCGACTGCGCAAGCTGGAACACACGATCCAAACGGAGGCTACCGAAATGGCACTGACATTCAATTTGATGGAAAATGAAGTCCTGGGCCCCCTGATTCTGAAAGAACAACGCCAACAAAACCAGAAAGCGCGTCAGGAAGGACTCCAGGAAGGACTCCACAAAGGACTCCAGAAAGGACTCCAGAAAGGACTCCAGAAAGGACTCCGCGAAGCGGCGATCACCATTCTGTTACGCCAGATGAAGCGGCGTTATGGTCTGGTGCCGGAGTGGGCGGCCCAACAGGTCGCGCAGGCCGATATGGAGCGCCTGAACGACTGGAGCGAATACATTCTGGAGGCCGAATCCCTGGAAGCATTGCTGGCCAAATGACGGCTCGAACCCCCGCGCCCTTGTCCCCGATGGAATGGAAACGATGAACAAATACAATCCCCAAGCAGTGGAAGCCAAATGGCAGCGGATCTGGGAGGCCGAACAGAGCTTCCGGGCCGACGAAAACGGCAGCGGTGAGAAGTTCTATCTTCTGGTGATGTTCCCCTACCCCTCGGGCCGGATCCATATGGGGCATGTGCGCAACTACGCCATCGGCGACGCCATCGCCCGGCAGAAGCGACTGCTGGGACATCGGGTGCTGCAACCCATGGGGTGGGACGCTTTCGGCATGCCGGCGGAAAACGCCGCCATCTCCCAAAAGAGACATCCCCGATCCTGGACCTACGACAACATCGCCGCCATGCGACGGGAACTCCAGTCCATGGGGCTGGCCTACGACTGGACGCGGGAGTTCGCCACCTGCGATCCGGATTACGCCCACTGGGAGCAGACGCTGTTTCTCAAGCTGTACGAAAAGGGACTCATCTACCGCAAGCAGTCCCTGGTCAACTGGGATCCGGTGGATCACACCGTGCTGGCCAACGAACAGGTCATCGACGGCAAGGGGTGGCGCAGCGGCGCGACCGTGCAGCGCAAGGAGCTGTCCCAATGGTTTCTCAAGATCACCCACTACGCGGATGAGCTGCTGGCCGGAATCGACACCCTCACGGGCTGGCCGGATACGGTGCGCACCATGCAGACCCACTGGATCGGCAAAAGCCACGGGGTGGAGTTCGCGTTCGCCATCGAGGGGGAAAGCGCCACCCTGCCGGTCTACACCACCCGCCCCGACACCATCATGGGGGTGACGTTTTGTTCCATCGCCCCGGAGCATCCCCTGGCCACGCAGGTGGCCACCCGGGATCCGGCGGCGGCGGCCTTCATCCGGGAGTGCCAGCAGAGCGGCACCAGCGAAGAGACCCTGGAACGGCTGGAGAAAAAAGGCCATCCCACCGGTCTGCTGGCCATCCATCCTCTGACCGGAGAGAAGATTCCCGTCTTCATCGCCAACTTCGTGCTGATGAGCTACGGAACCGGCGCGGTGATGGCGGTGCCGGCCCACGATCAACGGGATTTCGAATTCGCCCGTTCCCATGGGTTGCCGATCCGGGTGGTGATTCAGCCCGCCGGGACCACCCTCGATCCGGCCACCCTGAACGAAGCCTACACCGGCCCCGGCATCCTGACCGCCTCCGGCCCCTTCGACGGTCTGGACAACGAAACCGCCAAGAAACAGGTGGCGGAACGTTTCGCCTCCCTGGGGATCGGTCAGGCCAAGATCCAGTACCGGTTGCGGGACTGGGGCATCTCCCGGCAACGCTACTGGGGCAATCCGATTCCCTTCATCCACTGCCCCGACTGCGGCGTGGTGCCGGTGCCGACCCCGGATCTGCCGGTACGGCTGCCGGAGGATGTGCTGGAGCTGTTCGGTCAGCCGGGCAACCCCCTGGACCGCCATCCCACCTGGAAATCGGTCTCCTGCCCGGTGTGCCAGAAACCGGCCCGGCGGGAAACCGACACCATGGACACCTTCATGGAGTCGTCGTGGTATTTTCTGCGTTACTGCTCTCCGGATCTGAAGACCGCTCCCCTGGACCGGGCGCGGGTGGATCACTGGATGCCGGTGGATCAATATGTCGGCGGGGTGGAGCACGCGGTGCTGCATCTGCTGTACGCCCGGTTTTTCCACAAGGCGTTGAGGGATGTGGATCAGGTGAGCTGCGACGAACCGTTCACCCGTCTTCTGACCCAGGGCATGGTGCGCAAGGATACCCACATCTGCCCGGAACACGGCTGGCGCTATCCTCATGAAAGCACGGAACAAGACGGCAACCTGCTCTGTGTCGAATGCGGCTCGCCCATCCAGGTGGGCCGCAACGAAAAAATGTCCAAAAGCAAACACAACGTGGTGGATCCCAACCAAATCATCCAGGGGTACGGGGCGGATACCGCCCGCGTCTTCATGCTGTTCGCGGCCCCGCCGGAACAGGATCTGGAGTGGAGCGACACCGGGGTGGACGGAGCGTGGCGTTTTCTCAACCGGTTGTGGCGTCTGGTCCATCAGATCGTCGAACGGACTCCCGGTGCCACGGCGGCTTGTGGCATGCCGGAGGCTCCCGCCTTGCGGACGCTGCGGGGCAAGACCCACGAAACCATCGACAAGCTGACCCGGGACATGACCCGCCATCAGTTCAACACCGCAATTTCGGCGGTCATGGAGCTGATCAACGCGGCCAGCGCCCATTTGAATCAGACGCAAGCCGAGGTGTTGAGCGGCGAGGAGGCGGCCATCCTGCGGGAGCTGGCGGAAACCGTGGTGGTGGTGATGAATCCCTTTGCGCCCCACATCACGGCGGAGCTGTGGCAGGAGACGCTCGGCATGCCGGACCGGCTGCACGCGGCCCGCTGGCCCCAGGTCGATCCCGAGGCGCTGGTGCGGGCCGAGCTGACGGTGGTGGTGCAGATCAACGGCAAGCTCCGGGCGCGGATCACCGTGCCCGCCGACGCTCCGGCGGCCGTCCAGGAACAGATGGCGCTCCACGATGGCGCCATTCAGCAGCACCTGGCGGACAAAAACGTGCTCAAGATGGTGACGATTCCCGGCAAGCTGATCAACATCGTGGTCCGGCCCTGACATGACACCTTTTTCTCTCGATAATCCAGGAACTCTTATGACCCATCGGCGCATGACCCGTGCCGGACTGAGCGGACTGTTGATGGTTTGGCTGCTCTCCGGCTGCGGCTATCGTTTTCCGGCTGAACGGATGAACAATCAGGAGCATGGCCGCTGGGAGCAGACCGTGCTGACCGTCGAAGGGGTGCACAACGGCGTGCGCGCCGACGCGGTGCTGACCCGCATGCTCGACGAAATCCTGGTGACCCGGATGGGGCCTTTCGCCACCGCCCGTTCGGCCACCGATCCCCGACGGCTGCGGGTACGTCTGGATGCGGTCAACCGGGATCTGATCCTGGAGGACAGCTCCGGTCGCGCCAACCAGTACCGGGTGACCATCACCGCCCGTCCCGAACTGGAAGTGGATGGCAAACCCCGGAAGCCGGGTTATCCTCTGGTCAAGGGGGTGGCCACCTACTACGAGCCCAGCTCCGGCACGGCCAGTCGCGCCGCCCGCATGCGCGCCGAAACCGAAGCCATGCATCAGCTTGCCGACTCCCTGGTGGCCCTGCTGGCCGCAGATTTCCAACCCCACGCCGGCCCCCCCAAAAAACCGGACACCCCCAACCCCTGACCCCCCCATGTTGGTCAAGATCCGGGGCCGCCACCCGCACCACCAGCGGCCCCGGATCGTCCGCCTCGCTTTTTCGTTCGGACTTCCACACCACTCCCCCCCGCGCTCCACATCTGTACTTGTCAAGACT